>DATKPM010000020.1:0-26465 GCA_035524135.1 Candidatus Acidiferrum sp.
GATGGGCGACGGCAAGGCGCTGCAAGCCGGAACGTCCCACAACCTGGGACAGAATTTTGCGAAGGCCTTCGAGATTCGCTATCTCGACAGCACCGGCGTGCTGCAATACTGCTGGACCACTTCGTGGGGGCTTTCGACGCGCTTCGTCGGCGCTATTATCATGGTACACGGCGACGATCAGGGGCTGATTTTGCCGCCGCGCCTGGCGCCCCATCAGCTTGTCATCGTGCCGATTTACAAAACGGACGACGAGAAAAATTCGGTGATGGAAGCAGCGCGAAAATTGCGCGCCGGGCTGGTGGAAGCAGGCGTGCGCGTGAAGATGGACGAGCGCGACGGCTTGAGCCCCGGCTTCAAATTCAACGATTGGGAGATGCGCGGCGTGCCTCTGCGCATGGAGCTAGGGCCGAAGGACGTGGCGAAAGGCTCGGTCGTTCTCGCGCGGCGCGACAAGCCCGGCAAGGAAGGAAAGTCGTTCGTGCCGCAGCAGGGGATCGCCGAAGCAGTGAAAAAATCGCTCGAAGAGATTCAGAAGGCGCTGTTCGACCGCGCGCTGGCATTTCGCAAAGCCAACACGGCCGAGCCGGCCGATTACGCCGAATTCAAGCTAGCCGTCGAAAAGGGATTTGCGTTTTCCTGGTGGTGCGGCAGCGCCGACTGCGAGGAAAAAATCAAGGCGGAAACGAAAGCGACGATGCGCTGCATTCCTCTGGAACAGCCCGGCGGAGAAGGGAACTGCATCTTCTGCGCGCGGGCGTCGCGCGAAAAGGCGATTTTCTCCCGCGCCTATTGATGCCAACCCCTTGCCCGCTCCCGACGCCGTTACTCATCGCGAACAGAGCGATGGAGCAGATGCACCAGACTCGCCGTGGGGTGCTACGATTTTCCTGTTCTAATTTTTGGCAGGGGAAATCATACGATGCGTTGCGCCCGCGAAACCCAGCATGGCGGGGCGAAGCTGAATCTGCTGTTCACACTTTTTTTTCTGGGCAGCATGGTCTTCGTCGCCTTCAAGATCTTTCCGCCATATATTGCGAATTACCAGTTGCAAGATGCGATGGGAACGGAAGCTCGGTTTGCAATCGTGAACCGGAAATCTGCGCAGGATGTTCAGGACGATATCTGGAAAAAAATCCAGGAATTGGGAATTCCGGCAACCGAAGACGCCGTCGTCGTGACCGGCCAGGGCGGAGCCGTGACGATTTCCGTGAACTATTCGGTTCCCATTGATCTGATCGTCTACAAATTCGACATGCAATTTCATCCCACCGCGGACAACCATACGATTTGAGTTAGAATTCAAAGAGAGTGGAGGACTTCGACCGGCCTGAAAGCGCCGCGCCCGCCAGCCGCGGCATTCTGCTTGTGAATTTTCCCCTCCACGTACGAAGGCGAGGCAAAGTTTGAGGATTCGAATCGCCCGGGGCTTCTGGACTTCCCGCGCCGGCATGGCGTTGCTGGGGCTGGCTCTGGGACTCCTTCTCGCTGCCGCCTGCGTCTTCACCTACTACTACATTCAATTCGGCCGGATGATCGACGACCGCCTGACCGGCCAGATTTTCCAGAATACATCGCGCGTCTATTCCATGCCCGGACGGATTTTCGTGGGCGAAGAGATGCGCCCGAAGGATTTGACGGACCGGCTGATGCGCGCGGGCTATCAGGAAAACAGCGCGCAGGGATCGCCAGGAGAATTCCAGGTGAACGGGCTGCGCGTAGAGATCACGCCTTCGGCGAATTCCTACTTCAATGGAACCAACGCAATCCGCGTGGATTTTGCGGCGAATTCAATCGCGAGGATCAGCCCGCTGAAGGGCGGAGCGGACCTGAATTCGGCGGAGATCGAGCCGGAGCTGATCACGAACCTTTTCGACAGCTCGCGCGAGAAACGGCGCATCGTGCACTTCGACGATCTGCCGAAAAATATGGTGAACGCGGTGCTCGCGGCCGAAGACAAACGTTTCTACGATCACGGGGCGGTGGACATAGTGCGCGTGGTGGGCGCGGCGTTTTACGACGTGCTGCGCGGGCAGAAAGCGCAGGGCGCGAGCACGATCGACATGCAGGTGGCGCGCAGCTTTTTCTTCACGACGAGGCGCGAATGGCGGCGCAAGGTGAAGGAAATCCTGATGGCGATCGAAATCGACCAGCGATTTTCGAAACCACAAATTTTCGAGCTGTACGCCAACGAAGTGTACCTGGGAAACCGCGGAAGCTTCGCGATTCGGGGATTCGGCGAGGCCGCGGACGCCTATTTCGGCAAAGACGTGCGCGAACTGAATCTGGGTGAATGCGCATTTCTGGCGGCGATCATCCGCGCACCAAACCGTTATTCGAGCTCAGAAAATCATCCCGAGCGCGCGGCAGACGCGCGCGACCGCGTGCTGGGACAGATGGTCGAAGACGGTTACGTCACACAAGACCAAGCGGACGCCGCGAAAAAAATGAAGCTGAAATTCACGAATGGCGGTGTGGAAACAGGCTCAGCGCCGTACTTCGTCGACATGGTGAAGGACCACCTGCTCGAAAAATTCTCGGAGAATGATATCGAGACGCAGAGCTTCCGCGTGTATACGACGCTCGATACGGATTTGCAGCGGGCGGCGTCGGAGGCGGTGGAGACGGGCGTCGAGGGAGTGGACAAGCTGCTGGCGCGGCGCTACGCGCTGTGGAAGAAGGAAGGCCAGGCGGCGCCGAAGGTGCAGGTGGCGCTGGTGGCGATGGATCCGCAGACGGGAGAAATCCGCGCTCTGGTCGGCGGAAGAAATTATGGGGAGAGCCAGTTGAATCACGCGCTGGCGCATCGCCAACCGGGATCGGCGTTCAAACCGTTTGTCTATGCGGCGGCGTTCGACAGCGCAGTGGACGGAGTGCAGCCGATCGTGACGCCGACGACGACCGTGGACGATGTGCCGACGACATTCGATTTCGACGGCAAAGAATACACACCGAACAATTACGGAGAGGAATTTTACGGAACGGTGACCGTGCATGACGCGCTGGTCCATTCGCTGAATGTGGCGACGGTGAAAGTGGCGGAAATGGTGGGCTACCAGCGCGTGGTGGATTTGGCGCGGCAAATGGGGCTGGGGAACAACATCATGGCGACCCCGGCGATGGCGCTGGGCGCGTATGAGATGACTCCCATCGACGTCGCCGCGGGATACACGATTTTCGCAAACGATGGAAACCGTTCGGAGCCGTTGTTCATCCGCAGCGTTGTCGGCACGGATGGAACGGTGGATGAGGCGAACCAGCCGAAGACGCGCCCTGTTCTCGATCCGCGCGTTGCGTTCCTGACGACGAGCATCATGGAGGACGTAATCAACGAAGGAACGGGCGCGACGGTGCGGGCGATGGGATTTACGGCGCCTGCGGCGGGAAAGACGGGAACCTCGCGCGACGGATGGTTCGCCGGATTTACGTCCAATCTTCTCTGCGTCGTTTGGGTGGGATTCGACGACAACCGGGATCTGGACCTGGCGGGAAGCCAGGCAGCGGCGCCGATCTGGGCGGATTTTATGAAGCGCGCGGTGGAATTGCCGGCGTACCGCAACACCCAGGATTTTACGCCGCCGCCGGGAGTGATTCAGGAAGCAATCGATCCGGCGACCGGCCAGCTTGGGTCGCCGCAGTGCACGCAGACCACCGAGGAGTATTTCATCGCCGGGACGGAGCCGACGCTGTATTGCGGCGAAGAGCAGGCTTCGGGATCGTCGCCGGCGAATTGGCTCTCGCATTTGCTCGGGCGCTCTACCGCAGCGAACGTGCCGCCGCCGGCGGCAGGCGCGGGTTCGGCGGCGGCAACGCCAAATCCGAATGCTCCGCACCCGAAGGGACCAGGTGCGGGCGGGCCGGGCTCGGCGACGGCGCAGTCGCAAGCCGGGCAAGACCCGGAAAAGAAAAAAGGTTTACTTGACCGTATTTTTGGTATCTTTGGGGGCAGTAAAAAGCCTGCGGATGGATCCAAGCCTTAGCCGCGGGCTTGGTGAGAGATTGCGCGCGTGGTGGTGGCGCGACGCAATCGAGGAGATGGGCTATGAATGCCAGAGCCCTCTTGGCGGTTCCCCTGTTGTTCTTTGCGATTTACCCTGCCGCAGCGCAGCAAGAAAACTCCCCGCTGCAGTCGACGCCTGAAGCCGGCAAGCCCGCTGTTCTGACGCACGAACAAATGGTGGAGCTGCACGCCGATATCCTGATGGCGGAAAAAGACTATGAAGGCGCCGTCAAATCGTACGAATCCTTGCTGTCGAACGACAAGACCGACGCGCGCGTGCTGAACAAAATCGGTGTGGCATGCGAGCAGCTCGGCGAGTTGCACACAGCGGAGCACTATTTCAAGCGCTCGGAAAAAGCAGACAAGACGTTTGCCAGCCCGCTCAACAACCTGGGCACGGTGGAATATTCGAAAAAAAACTATGGGAAGGCGATTCATTATTACCTGAAGGCCGTGAAGCTGCGCGACAACCTGGGCGCGGTCTACAGCAATCTCGGCTACGCGTATTTCGGGAAGAAGGAGTATGTTGAGGCGATGCATGCGTTCACCGAAGCGCTGGCGATCGATCCGGACGTATTCAGCAACCACGGCGGAATGGGATCGATCCTGCAGCAACGAACGTCGACGGATCCGGGATTGTTTTATTTTCTCGTCGCGAAAACGTACGCCCAGTCGGCAAACGCCGAGGAAGCGGCGCATTACCTGAAGCTCGCGCGAGATGACGGGTACAAAGATTTTCTGTCGGCACAGACCGATTCGGCATTTGCGAAGGTGATCAAGGATCCGCGCGTGCAGGAAGTGCTGGTGGTGCCGCCGTCGTATGAAGGAAACAAGAAGACGGCGCAGAATTAGAGATCCTGCGTGCGGTTTTAGGGCGTAGCTTCATCCTTCCGATAATTCCCTCCGCCTTTGCGGATTCCGCAAAAGATGCGGCACTCTGCCCTTGTAGGAAGAGAAGAGCGGCGCATTGCTCGAAACTCGCATCGCAGATTTTCTCAAAGACGTTGGGCTAGAGAGGCAAGATCACAGCAGATTCCTCGAAGTGTCCGCTGGACACTCCTCGGAATGACAATTGAATCCGGGAGTGCGACAAGATGGTGGGGTTCGCGGGACGTAGATTGCAGTGCGCCTGTAAAGGTTCAGGCGTCGCGCGAAACTGCTGCTATAATGAGCGGCAGAATGAAGTTGCGGGGATTCCGACGCGGCCGTTTCCTGCGATGGACGCTCGCCGCACTGGCGACGGCGGCTGCATTTGTTCCTTCGGTGCTGTCGCAATCGAACACGAACATTTCCGCGGCAAGTGCAAGCGGCTCAACGTCGCACGTGGTGGAGCTGCGCATTGACGGCGAAATCGAGCCGATCCTTGCCGAATACATTGCGCGGGGCATCCAGCAAGCCAGCGACGAAAACGCCAGCCTCGTACTGATTACAATCGACACGCCGGGCGGGCTCGACACCGCCATGCGCGAAATCGTACATGCCATTCTGACGTCGAAAGTCCCCGTGGTGAACTATGTTGCGCCGACCGGGTCGCGCGCGGCCTCGGCGGGATTTTTCATTTTGCTTTCGGCGGATGTGGCGGCGATGTCTCCGGGCACGGAAACAGGAGCGGCATCGCCTCTGCTTGAAATCGGCGGGCAGCCGGTGCAGATCGATGCGACGCTCGAAAAGAAAATCATGAACGATGCGACGGCGTATCTACGCAGCTATGTGGAGAAGCGCGGGCGCAATGTGGATCTGGCAGCGACGGCAGTGACGGATGCGAAAGCGTTCAGCGACAAGGAAGCGCTCGACGGAAAGCTGATCGACATCGTGGCGCCTTCGACGGACAAGCTGCTCGCCGAGCTGAACGGGCGAACAATCACGCGATTCGACGGGACCACGATGACGCTCTCGCTGCCGAATCCGTCGATTCAGACGGTCGAGATGACGGGACGCGAACGGTTTCTTTCGCGGATCGTGCAGCCGGACGCGTTTTTCGTCCTGTTGATTCTCGGCGTGCTGGGAATTTACATCGAGTTCACACATCCGGGGATGTTTGCGCCGGGAGTGTTTGGAGCGATTTGCCTGCTGCTGGCGCTTTACGCGATGCAGCTTCTGCCGGTTTCATTCGCGGGATTGATGCTGATCGTATGCGCGCTGGTGCTGTTTGTCCTCGAGGCGAAGTTCCCGACGCACGGCGTGCTCGGAGTGGGAGGAGTGATTGCGATGGTGCTTGGCGCGCTGTTTCTGATTCGCTCGCCGATGACGGGAATGGGAGTAAGCCTGCCGGTGGCGCTGGGCGTGGCGGTGCCGCTGGCCATCATTATCATTTTTCTGATGCGGCTCGTAATGCACTCGTTCCACTGGAAGCAGGCGACGGGAAAGGAAGAATTGGTGGGAGAGGTGGGAGAAGTGGTGCAGGCAGGAGGCGCGGACGGAAGCCCGGCAATGATTTTCGTCCACGGGGAGTTGTGGAAAGCGGCGCCGCTGCGCGAAAGGATCCTGACGAAGGGCGAGAAGGTGAAGGTGAAAAAGGTGTCGGGGCTGACTCTGGAAGTGGAGCATGTGGAATCGAAGTCGTGAGCGTGAAGCGAGAGGCCGCAAACAAAGAACCTAATAGGCTTGACGGGAGGGACGGATGGACGGTTTTACAGTATTCATCGGGCTCGTCGTAGTCGTCTTTTTGATCTGGCTGTTCAACTGCATATACGTGCTGAAGGAATGGGAACGCGGCGTGGTACTGCGCCTCGGGCGGATGCTGCCGGAGCCAAAGGGCGCGGGGCTGCAACTGGTGTTTGCGCCGATCGATAAACTGATCCGCGTGTCGCTGCGAATTGAGGCGCTGGACGTGCCGCCGCAGGACGTGATTACGAAGGACAACGTATCGGTGAAGGTGAATGCAGTTTGCTATTTCCGCGTGGTGGAGGCAAACCTGGCGGTGTCGCAAGTGCAAAATTATTTGTACGCGACGTCGCAACTGGCGCAGACGACGCTGCGGAGCGTGGTGGGGCAGTTCGAGCTGGACGAAATTTTGTCCGAGCGCGAAAAAGTTAACTCCAAGCTGCAAGTAATCCTTGACCAGGATACGGAGCCCTGGGGTATCAAGGTAACGAAGGTAGAAGTGAAGCAGGTGGATATTCCGGAGTCGATGCAGCGGGCCATCGCGCGGCAGGCAGAGGCCGAGCGCGAGCGGCGCGCGAAAGTGATCGCGGCGGAAGGCGAATTTCAGGCTTCCGCGCGCCTTTCCGAAGCTGCCGCCGTGCTCGAAAAGGAGCCGGCTTCGATTCAACTGCGGTATTTGCAGACGCTGGTGGAAATAGGCGTCGAGAAAAACACGACGGTGATCTTTCCACTGCCGATTGACATCATCACGCAGTGGGCGAATACGCTCGGGGGAAAGAAGTAAAGAGAATGGCGGGAGGCGGAAGGCGGGGCGGCGGTGAGCGCGTGCTGGAGAGCCGGCACCTGGTCGGACTCTTCCTCGGAGTGGTGTTGCTGTGCGGCGTATTCTTCACGCTCGGTTACGTGATGGGCCGGACGCAGTTCAACGGCGCAGTTCATGCAGAGGACCAGTCGCTGCGAAGCGCGCGACCGGCGGTGGAACCAACGCCCAAACCGGCGGCGGACGATGCGGACAATCCGCCGGCTTCGGCAGGGAATGAGTGGGACTTCGCGAAGAAAGACAATAACCACCTGGAGCCCGCGCCCGCTCTTTCCGTTCCGCCAGCGACAAATTCGCGAAAAGAGCCCGCGGCATCGGTGAGGCCGGTGTCGGAGGCTTCCAGGCCGCCGGCGAAATTCCGCTCGCCGCTGATTCCCAAAGGTTCGATCGTGCTGCAATTGGCGGCGCTGAAGAGCGAAGGCGACGCGCTGGCGCTGGCCGACGCCGTGCAACAAAAAAGATTTCCTTCTTTTGTGGTGACACCCACCTCGGATAGCCTCTACCGCGTGCAGGTGGGACCGTACACGAACGAAAAATCGGCGGATGCCGCAAAGCAGGCCCTCGCGAAGGCGGGCTTCAACGCTATAATCAAGCGCTGAATGAATTTTTCCTGGTACACGCGGGCGCTGCTGGCCATCGCGAGCGGCGCCACACTCGCCCTCTCGTTTCCCAACTACAATTTGCCGCTGCTGGCGTGGATATCGATCGCGCTGCTGATCCTCGCCTCGGCGGGAGCGCCGCCACGTCAGGCGCCGCTTTACGGATTTCTGCATGGGCTGGTGTTCTACCCAATCTGTTTGCCGTGGATCGACACGGTGATGCAGCAGTACGGAAATGTGGACCCGTGGAGTTCGGCGGGCATCGTGTCGCTAATCGGGTTGGCGGGCGGAATCATCTGGACGATTTTTTCTTGGGGCGTGGCGCGGGCGTGGCGGAAAAGCCCGGAGCTAGCGTGCACGTTAGCGCCGTTTTTGTGGGTGACGCTCGAATATGTCCGGACGCATTTGCCGATTATCGGTTTTCCCTGGAATTTGACGGGGTACGCGGCAACGAACAGCCTGGCGCTGCTGCAAATCGCGTCGGTGACGGGAATTTTCGGGCTGTCGTTTTTGATTGCAGCATACAGCTCGCTGCTGGCGTACACGATTTACGCGGGACGAAATCGCGTGTGGCAGGTTTTTCTGGTCGCAACCGCAGCGCTTGTTTTGATCGGCATATCGGGGAAATACCTGGTGCCGCGCGCGGAGGCGCACCACATCGCGCACTTGGTGCAGACCGACTTTCCGCAGTCGGAAGAGTATCCGCCGAACTGGCTGCAGATTCACGCGCCGGAAATGCAGCAACTGGAGGAGATCAGCGTGGACGCGGCGCGGCGGACGCCGGGAGTGATCATCTGGCCGGAAGTGCCGGCTCCATTCAGTTTACAGGACCTGGCGTTTCAGCAGCGCGCTGTGCGAATCGCGCAGGATTCCGGACAGGATTTTCTGGTGGGGATTGTGGATTGGAAGCGCGATGAAACGGGGAAGTGGATTGCGACGAATTCGGCGGTGCTGCTGAATCCCGCGGGGCAGCGCGTGTTTACCTACGACAAGATTCATCTGGTGCCATTTGGCGAATACGTGCCGCTGCGGAAATACCTGACGTTTGCGAAACGGCTGACGGCGGATATTTCGGACTTCACGCCGGGGACTTTGTATCGCGTGGGGGAATTGCCCGGCGGGCGGTTCGGCGTGTTCATTTGCTACGAGTCGATTTTCCCGAGCGAAGTGCGGGAGTTCACGAAGAGCGGAGCGAACTTGCTGATCAATTTGTCGAACGATGGATGGTTCGGGCGTTCGGCGGCGCCAGCGCAACATTTGATGATGGTGCGCGTGCGGGCGGTGGAGAACCGGCGATGGCTGCTGCGCGACACGAATAATGGATTTACGGTGTCGTTCGATCCGTACGGCCGGATCGTGGCGCGGATGCCGACGGACATTCGCGGGCAACTGGATGCGCCGTACGATTTCCGGACGGATAGTTCGTTGTATGTGCGGTTTGGGGATTGGATCGCGTGGCTGAGCGTGGCGGCGTCGGTGATTTTGCTGGCGAGCGCGTTTTTCGGAGGGGCGCTCGCGTCACGCAACGATTGACGCTACACTAATCGTATCGAAGCGGTTGCGCGCCTGGCAAAGAAGGCGGGCACGGCATGCCGGCCCCTACGGACGATCGAAGCCGGATGCCAGGTGAATTTCATACGCGATCTCTTCAAAATCGAGTGACAAGACAACAGCGCCATGCAAATTGAAGACCTACAGCAACGCTACGCGGATTTGAGCAAGCGCATCGAACTCGTGCGGAGCTATCTTTGACGTTGCCAACGCGGAAAAACAGATAGCTGCCGTCGAAGAAAAAACCAGCGACCCGAATTTCTGGCAGGACCAGGCGAAAGCGCAGGCGATCCTGCAGGAGCGCAAACTGCTGGAGGAGCGCATCAGCGCGGCGAAATCGCTGGGCGCGAAGGCGGCGGACATCGAGACGTATTTCCATCTGGCACAGGAAGAGACGAACGCCGAGCAGAAGGAATCGTTGCTGAGCGACGCCGCGAAGGAACTGGACGCGGCGGATAGCTTCGTTTCCGAACTCGAGACGAAGACGCTGCTGGCCGGAGAAAACGACCGGCTGAACGCAATTCTGACCGTGAAGCCCGGAGCCGGTGGAACGGAGTCGCAAGACTGGGCGGAAATGCTGCTGCGGATGTACTTGAGATGGGCGGAGCGGAAGGGCTTTCGCGCAACGGTGCTGGATTCGACGCCGGGGGAAGAAGCTGGCATCAAAGCGGCGACGGTGCAGGTCGAGGGCGAAAACGCATACGGGTTGCTATCGGGCGAGAGTGGCGTGCACCGGCTGGTGCGGATTTCGCCATTCGATCAGGCGGCGCGGCGGCACACGTCGTTTGCGTCGGTATTCGTGATTCCGGAAATCGACGACCGGATCGAGATCGTGGTGAAACCGGACGAGATCAAGCTGGACACGTTTCGCGCGGGCGGGCATGGCGGGCAGAACGTCAACAAGGTGGAGACGGCGGTGCGCATCACGCATATCCCGACAGGGATCGTGGTGCAGTGCCAAAACGAGCGGAGCCAGCACAAAAATCGAGAACTGGCGATGAAACTGCTGAAGTCACAACTGTACGAGCGAGAGATCGAGAAACGACGCGAGGAGATGAGGAAGCTGGATGCATCGAAGCCGGAAATCAGCTTCGGGAGCCAGATCCGGTCGTACACCTTGCAGCCATATCAGTTGATTAAGGACCACCGGACGAAAGAAGAACGGGGAGATGTGCAGAAGGTGCTCGACGGGGATATTGATTCGTTCATCCGGGCATATTTGCTCTACCGGCGAGAGAACGAGTAAGCCGTTCCGCAACAAAAGCAGGCTTCTTAATCGGCCTCCTAACGCACGCTGGACGCTTTCCGGGCTGCAAGCGAAAACTGCCAGGTAGGCTTGTGTTGGCCGGTTGGGCGTGGCAGCCGCATTCTTAGTTGGAGCTTCCGGCGCTCAGAGCTTTCCTGTGCAAGACCCCGTTCCCGTGGCAAAATCGACCGTTCAGGTGCTGATCGACCCCATCCAACGTGTTGAATTGACTCTTTTTGCAGCACCATGCTACTGTCGAAGACTCGAAATTTGATGACGTTTTCGCAGTGTGCCGCGTGACGGCGAATCCCGAAAAAGAAGGAGAACGAATTGGCAGCCGCTGAAGAAAGGTTTCTGTTTACCTCGGAGTCGGTGACCGAGGGCCATCCGGACAAAATTGCCGACCAGGTTTCCGACGCCGTGCTGGACGCGGTGATGAAGGACGACCCGAACGGACGCGTGGCGTGCGAAACGCTGGTGACGACGGGGCTGGTGGTGGTGGCGGGCGAGATTACGACCTCGACCTATGTGGATTTCTCGGATGTAGCGCGCGAAGTGGTTCGCAAGGTCGGTTACACGCGCGCGAAGTATGGATTCGACGCCGAAACGTGCGGCGTGATTTCGACGATCAAGAAGCAGTCGCCGGACATCGCGATGGGCGTCGACACTGGCGGCGCAGGAGATCAAGGCTTGATGTTCGGGTTTGCCTGCGATGAAACTCCCGAACTGATGCCCATGCCCATCCAACTGGCGCATCAACTGACGCACAAACTCTCCGAAGTTCGCAAGTCCGGCGCCGTGGATTTCCTCCGGCCCGACGGAAAATCCCAAGTCACGATTGAATATAAGGACGGACGCCCGGTACGCGTGGATTGCGTGGTGATTTCGACGCAGCACAGCGATCAAGTGAGCAACGCGGACCTGCACGACGCGGTGCTGAACAAGGTGATCAAGGCCGTCATTCCCGCGCAGATGATGGATAAAAACACGAAGTTCCACATCAATCCGACGGGGCGGTTTGTGACCGGCGGGCCGATGGGCGACGCGGGGTTGACGGGGCGGAAAATCATCGTCGATACATACGGTGGCTACAGCCGGCATGGCGGCGGAGCGTTTTCGGGGAAGGACCCGTCGAAGGTGGACCGCTCGGCGTGCTACATGGCGCGGTACGTGGCGAAGAACATCGTGGCGGCGGGGCTGGCGCGCAAGGTGGAAGTGCAATTGGCGTATGCCATAGGCGTGGCTGAGCCGGTGTCCGTGATGACGGAGACGTTTGGCACCGGCACGATCCCCAATGCGCAGATCACGGAATTGATTCGCGCGTTTTTCAAACTCACGCCCAAGGGAATCATCGAAACTTTGGACCTGCGCCGGCCTATCTATCTGGCGACAGCTGCTTACGGCCACTTTGGACGGAGCGGGCCGGGCTTCACGTGGGAGCGGACGGACAAGGCGGAGGCGATTCGCAAGGAAGCGGGAGTGCGCGGCGCCGTTGGCGTTTCGTCCTAACGTTCTGCAGGCGATTGTTGCAAAGCGCTCGGCAGATTCCTTTGGCGGGTGCTCCTGAGGAAGCAGAAAAGAAGATTCGTAGAAAAGACCGAGGGATTTCCGCATTCAAATTCAAAGAGGTGTATCCGTGGAAACTGCCATTAAATTGAACGGAGATGTGAAAGACATTGCGCTGGCCGACAAAGGCAAGCGGCGGATCGAATGGGCCAATCAGCACATGCCCGTGCTGCAGTTGATCCGCAAGCGATTCATCAAGGAAAAGCCGCTCAAGGGAGTAAGAATTTCGGCGTGCCTGCACGTGACGAGCGAAACGGCGAATTTGATGATCACGCTGCGGGACGGAGGCGCGGACGCGGTGCTGTGCGCTTCGAATCCGCTGTCGACGCAGGACGATGTGGCGGCGTCGCTGGTGAAGGACTACAACATTCCGACGTTTTCGATCAAGGGCGAGGACAACGCGACGTATTACGCGCACATCGCCGCGGCGTTGGATCACAAGCCGCAAATCACGATGGACGACGGCGCGGACCTGGTGACCCAGCTGCTGACCAAGCGGACCGATTTGCTGAAGGGCGTGATTGGCGGAACGGAAGAGACGACGACCGGCGTGATCCGCCTGCGGGCCATGGCGAAGGACGGGACGCTGAAATTCCCGATCATCGCGGTGAACGACGCGCTGACGAAGCATTTCTTCGACAACCGCTACGGCACGGGGCAATCGACGCTCGACGGCGTGATTCGCGCGACGAACCTACTTCTGGCAGGACTGAAAGTCGTTGTGGCGGGTTACGGATGGTGCGGGCGCGGCGTGGCGATGCGCGCGAAAGGACACGGCGCGGATGTGATCGTCACCGAGATCAATCCGACGAAGGCGATCGAGGCGGTGATGGACGGTTTCCGCGTGATGCCGATGAGCGAAGCGGCGAAAATCGGAGACATCTTCATCACAGTGACCGGAAACAAGAACGTGATCGCACACGATCACTTCGAGAGGATGAAGGACGGCGCGGTGGTGAGCAACTCAGGCCACTTCAACGTCGAGATCGACATCCCGGCGCTCGAAAAGCTTTCCAACGGCAAGCGGGAGGCGCGGCCGTTTGTGGACGAATACGCGATGAAGGACGGGCGGAGAATCTACCTGCTCGGCGACGGGCGTCTGATCAACCTGGCCGCGGCGGAAGGACATCCGGCGGCCGTGATGGATATGAGCTTTGCGAACCAGGCCCTTTCGGCTGAATACTTGCTGAAGAAAGCGAAGGACTTGAAGCCACAGGTGTACGCAGTGCCCGAGCATCTGGACCAGCAAATCGCCAAGCTGAAGCTCGAATCGATGGGCTTCCAGATCGACAAGCTGACGCCGGAGCAGGAGCACTATCTGGCCTCGTGGTCGGAAGGCACGTAGTTCGCGGCTTCGCTAAGAGAATTTAGAGACGCCTACTTTGACGCCGCCCTACGCGGGGCTGGCGGGTCGCGTTTGCCCACATCACGGCCGGCCAAATCTGACGTGAGAGTTCGTTGACAGAAAGAAGGACGTACTTTAGACTTAGGGTTTGTCTACATGGGGAAAGGTGTGACTGAGCAGATGCGGACGTATGTGCCGAAGGGCCGAGAGGCCGAAGAACTGAGCGAAGGAAAGAACTGGTTCGTGGTGGACGCGAACGGCGCGGTGCTGGGCCGTTTGGCGACGCGCGTGGCGCGGATCCTGATCGGGAAGGACAAGCCGACGTTTACTCCCCATCTGGATTGCGGTGACCACGTGGTGGTGATCAATGCGGAAAAGATCCGCCTGACGGGAAACAAGATTGATCAGAAGGTCTATCACCGTCACAGTGGATATCCGGGCGGATTGAAAGAGACGCCCGTGCGAGTGTTGTTGCAGCGCCGTCCTGAAGAAGTCGTGCGCGAAGCTGTGCTGGGGATGCTGCCCAAAAACAAGCTGCGCGCGCACCGCGCCAAGAAGCTGCGAGTGTATGCCGGAAGTGAAGCGCTTGCCCGCCACGCCGGTCAGAAGCCTCAGCCTGTTGCGCTGTAACCCGGGGAATTTGCAATGATTCGCGCTGAGCGGAGAAGTCCGCGCATGCGCCGCTCGTTCGAACGCGGGAATTCGCTTCGGCGGATCCGGACGGTCGAGGAGCTTTACTGACGAGGAGGAACGTTGAGTTCAGCATCCAATCCCATCGAGGGCGCCTCGGGGAAGCAGTTCTACGGCACGGGACGGCGGCGCGAAGCGGTGGCGCGCGTGTATATCAAGCAGGGTTCCGGATCATTTACGGTGAACGGACGTCCAGTGGACGAATACTTCCGCAACGTGGCGTGGCACACAGCGGCGGTGGAGCCGCTGAAGTTCACGCAGACGCAAGATCAATTGGAAGTGCGCGCCACGGTGAAGGGCGGCGGCGTGGGCGGACAGGCGGGAGCGGTGCGCATGGGGCTCTCGCGCGCGATTGCCATATACAATCCCGACCTGCGGCCAAGCCTGCGAAAGAACGGATTTTTGACACGCGACCCGCGCATGAAAGAACGCAAGAAGTACGGGCAGAAGGGCGCGCGGCGTCGCTTCCAGTACAGCAAGCGCTAGCCTGAAGATGAATTTCATGGTCCGGCTCTCGCAAGGGAGCCGGACCAAATCTCACGGCCGGCAAGGAACCGGCAAAAAAGGACGCTGGGCCGCTCCGGCGTGCTTGGAAGCGTCCCCTTCTTAAAGGAGGCAATTTGGCAGTCGAAATCACGATGAAAGAGTTGCTGGAGGCCGGCGTTCATTTCGGCCACCAGACCCGCCGCTGGAATCCGAAGATGAAGGAATACATCTTCGGCGAACGCAATGGAATTCACATCATCGATTTGCAAAAGACATTGAAGATGTTCCGCGAAGCCGCGCGCTATGTGGCTGAACTGGCCGGGCAGGGCAAGACAGTGCTCTTTCTGGGAACGAAGCGCCAGGCGCAGGAAGCGATCGCCGAAGAGGCGAACCGCTGCGGCATGTATTACGTGAATCACCGCTGGCTGGGCGGCACGCTGACGAACTGGGTGACGCTGCAGAAATCGATCAAGCGGCTGAAGCTGCTGAAAGCCATGACCGAAGACGGGCGCATGGCGGCGCTGCCGAAGAAAGAAGCGGCGCGGCTGGATCGCGAGCTGAAGCACCTGCAACAGAACTTTGCGGGTGTGGAGAGTATGGCGACGCTGCCGGATGCGATGTTTGTGATCGATCCGAACGCGGAAGTGATCGCCGTTCGCGAGGCGCGGCGCATGGGAATCCCCGTGGTGGCGATCGTGGACACGAACTGCGATCCGGACCTGGTGGACTGGGTGATTCCGGGCAACGACGACGCGCTGCGGGCGATCCGCCTGTTCACGTCGAAGGTTTCCGACGCGGTGCTTTCGGGCCGCGAGTCGTTCGAGCAGACGCAGATCGCCGACGAAAAGGCCGCTGAAGGCGTGGCCGAAGATGGCGTGGAGTACGTTGACACCAGCGCCTATGAGGAATACGAAAAGCAGGAAGGCGATTTCGTCGAAGGCGACGTGGAATTGACCGAGCCCGCGGCCGAGGAAGCCGAAACCCCGGCGCACGTGGCAAACGACGACGCATCATCCCGGTAACGTTCGATCCGGCAGAAAATCCGGCGCCGTCCGCAACCCATGGCGAATCCGCCGGGCGGCGCGGCAAAGAATCCATCTTACGAGGAATTGAGTCGACCCATGGCTACACCAGGAAAGCCCAATGTACCCGCGCAGCTGGTGAAGGAGCTACGCGAGCGCACCGGCGCGGGATTCAACGCGTGCCGCGAGGCGTTGATTGAATCGAACGGCGATATCGAGCAGGCCATCAATATCCTGCGCAAGAAGGGCCAGGCCGCAGCAGCGAAGAAGGCGCAGCGAGCGACGACCGAGGGCCTGGTGAGCTGTTACATCCACGCGGGCGGACGGATCGGCGTGCTGGTGGAAGTGAATTGCGAGAGCGATTTCGTGGCGCGCACGGAAGATTTCCAGAAGCTGTGCCACGACGTGGCAATGCACATTGCCGCACTCGATCCGCGTTTTCTGCGGCGCGAGGAAGTGACGCAGGAAATCCTCGACCGCGAGCGGGATATCTACCGCGAGCAAGCGAAGCAGACGGGGAAGCCCGACGCCGTGATCGAGAAGATCGTCAACGGCAAGATGGAGAAATTCTACGAGGAAAATTGCCTGTACGAGCAGCACTTCATCCGCGATGAAGGCGTCACGGTGAAGGAGATGATCGACCAACTGATCGCCAAGATTGGAGAGAACATCACGATCCGGCGCTTCTCCCGCTTCAAGGTGGGAGAGTCGGACGGGGCGACGCCCTCTGCGGCGGGCGGCGAGGAAACTGTGTCCGTGCCGACGGTGTAGCGTCGCACAAGAAAGAAGTGCGAAAAGGCGGGAAGCCAAATAGAATGCCAGCGGGCAATTGCGCCCGCTGAACCACGATGACGACCAACGAGCCGGCAAGTTCAAACCTCTCTTCGCAAGGCCCAGCCGTCTACAAACGCATTGTTCTCAAGCTTTCGGGAGAATCTCTCTCCGGCCCGCTCGAATCCGGCATTCATGCGCCGACGATTCAGGCCATTGCACAGGAATTGAAAGGCGTCTACGACCTGAATGTGCAGGTGGCGATCATGGTCGGCGGCGGAAACATCTTCCGCGGGGCGCGGCAGAAGGATCTGGCGATCGATCGCGTCACCGGCGACTACATGGGAATGCTCGCGACCGCGATCAACGGGCTGGCGCTGCAGGACGCACTCGAAAAGGCGGGATGCCACACGCGGCTGATGAGCGCAATCGAAATGCAGGAAGTGGCGGAGCCATTCATCCGGCGGCGGGCGACGCGTCACCTGGAGAAAGGCCGCGTGGTGATTTTCGCCTGCGGCACGGGCAATCCGTATTTTTCGACCGATACGGCCGCGGCGCTGCGCGCGATGGAAATCAAGGCGCAGGTGATCTTGAAAGCGACGCGCGTGGACGGCGTCTACGACGCGGATCCCGAGAAAGTGCCGACGGCGAAGCGGTTCGAGAAAATTTCCTACATCGAAGTTCTGCAAAAAGGATTGGCGGTGATGGATTCGACGGCGATTTCGCTGTGCATGGACAATAAGATGCCGATCGTTGTGTTCGATATGAACCGGCCAGGAAACATCAGGCGCGTGGTGCTGGGCGAGCGCGTGGGCTCGACGGTGAGCGCGGCCTGAGAAGCGGGCGCGGGAGGCGAACGTTTTATGACAACCGTGGCGACAAGCAAAGACGCGCTGGCGCAGGCCAGAACGCGCATGGAAAAGGCGGTAGAGGATTTTCGCAAGGACCTGGCGGGAGTCCGCACTGGCCGCGCGAACGTGTCGCTGCTGGAAGGGGTGCGCGTCGATTACCACGGCACGCCGATGCCCCTGAACCAGCTGGGGACGCTGACCGTTCCAGATCCTTCCATGATCGTGATTTCGCCGTGGGATCCGGGAGCGGTGTCCCTGATCGATAAGGCGATTCGCACGTCGGACCTGGGATTGAATCCGGCCAACGACGGCAAAGTGGTGCGCGTGCCGATTCCGCCGCTGACAGAAGACCGCCGCAAAGAGCTGGTGAAGCACATCCATAGGGTGCTCGAAGATCACCGCACGGCGGTGCGCAATATCCGGCGCGACGTGAAGGAAGCGATCGAGAAGCTTGAAAAGGAAAAGAAAATCAGCGAAGACGAAAAGAAGCGATCGCTCGACGAGCTGGAGAAAGTGACGCAGTCGGAAACGAAAAAGATTGAAGATTTGTCCGCGGCAAAAGAAAAAGAAGTTCTTGAGTTGAAGTGACCGCCTCCATTTAGCGCACAAATTCTGCATTGTAACCCTGCCAATATTTAACGCATCCTTAGGCACATGAAAGAAGGCAAGCCGAGCGCGACCGCATATCGCGTGGCCGTGCGCCGGGCCGCGCATCAGATATTCGACCATCCGCGCGTACTGGAAGACCCAATTGCTTTGCCGATTCTTGGACCTGACGCAGAAAAACGTGTCAGGGAGGCCGAAAGCGGATCGCGGGGGTTCGCATCGCGATATAGCCGCGCGTTTATGGCGGCCCGCAGCCGGTTTGCGGAAGACGAGCTGGCGCGGGCCGTGAAGCGAGGCGTCTCACAATATGTGATTCTGGGGGCCGGGCTCGACACCTTTTCCTACCGCAATCCTTATGCGGCTTCGGCGCTGCGCGTATTCGAGGTTGATTTTCCGGCGACGCAGGCGTGGAAGCGCGCGCGGCTTGCGGCGGCCGGAATTGCTGAGCCGGAGTCGCTTACCTTTGCGCCGATCGATTTTGAAACGCAATCGCTGGCGGACGGGCTTGTCCCAGCTGGATTTGACAGCGGCAAAGCTGCGTTTTTCTCCTGGCTCGGGGTAACGATGTATCTTACGCATGAGGCGATGCGAACAACTCTCTCGTTCATCGCTTCGCTGCCAGCGAGCAGCGGGGTCGTATTCGATTACGGGGTGCCGCGTGAGGCGCTGAGTTGGTACGGGCGGTTCGTTTTCGATTGGATGTCGCGCCGCGTGGCGCGAGTGGGTGAACCTTTCCGTCTTTTTTTTGAGCCTGGCGCTTTGGCCGCCGAGCTCCGGCAACTCGGATTCAGTTCGATCGAGGATGTGAGCGCAAAGGAATTGAACGAGCGCTACTTCGCCAATCGCAGCGACAAACTGGAAGTGAAGGGAAGGCTGGGGCGATTGATGAACGCTCGGGTGTAGTTCGCTCCTGGTTTAATTGACCGTGCGAACATTTTCGGGATTCGCAAGCGTGAGCGAACAGGAATGTGACGCCGCATGGCAGGTCAGAGTGCCGCTGCGGATCAGCTTTGTCGGGGTCGCGTCTGGAAACACGGGACCGAGATCAATCCCGCGCAAAGAGATGGCGGCAGGCTGAAAACTGTCGCTGCCGCTGCGGAATTTGGCGGCTTCCACCTGGCCATGGCCGTTGGCTCCCGGCGCGACGGCGAGGAAAAATACCGCTGAACCGTCTTGATTGACGAGCGCGCCTACCGGGACTTGGTTCGATGCGGCGAGATCCTGCCGGGCCGCGTCCACAAGCTTGTCGATTTTCTTGTCCTTCTCGTCCACTCCCAGCAGGGCGGCCAGGCGCCCGCGCGTTTCGGGAACGGAATTCGGCGCGGCGATGCCTTCCGCGTAGAGCTTTTCGGCAGCGTCCTTGTTTCCGCGCTTGGCTTCGATTTGCGCCAGATGGTCGGCAACTTCCCCGTGGCCGTTGAGCCGCCAGGCGGCGCTGATGTACTTCTGCGCGGCGTCGAGATCGCCTTTCTGGAAATAGACCCAGCCGAGCGTGTCCCAATACGCGCCGAGGCTTTCGACGGCCGCCAATTGATCGACGGTGAGTTGCGAGAGATCGGCATTGCGAAGACTCGAAGCAACGGTTGTCACTGCAGATTGCGCGTACTGAAGCGCTTTATCGAGCTCCATCTGCTTGTCGGCGAGAGCGTAGGCGACGTTGTTCCACACGACAGGGGTCTGCGCCATGCCCACGCCTCTATCGAACGAAGCCAGCCCCTTTTCCTTTTCGCCGATGTTCAGATACGCCTGGCCGAGAGTGACCTGGAGTTGGGCGTTGTCGGGCGAAAGAATCACGGCTTTTTCAAGCTCCGGCACGGCAAGCGGATATTGGTGCTCTGTTACATAAAGAGAGCCCAAGGCGGCGTGCGCCACGGGATCGAGTGGATTGATGTCGATCTGCTTGCGATAGGCGGCGACGGCATCGGGGAATTTCTGTTCCTGCTGCAGAGTGACGCCGAGGTAATCATAGGCATGCTCGTCATAGGGGTTCGCGGCGATTTGCTTCTGAAAGGCATCGGCGGCATTTGGAAAATCGCCGATCCGTAAATAGGCGAGGCCCAAATCATTCCAGGCGTCTTTGTGATTGGGATCGAGCTCGACGACGCGCTTAAGCAAGGGAATCGCTGCGTTGGGATTTCCCGAACCAAGCGCGGCGATGCCGGCCTCGAAGAGTTCGTCCGGCTTCGCGGTGGAGGGAATCGCCGGAGCGCCCGTGATGGAATTCTCGACGAGCAATTGCTGGGTTTCGTCCGACGCGACGGCGCGTTCGAAAGCCGAATAGTCGCTAAAGCGCGACGCGGGGATTTCGCGCATTTTGAAATCGAGCGAGCGCGAGGCCGTCAGCACGTGATTGTCGAATTGATAGGAGGATTTGAACTCGGCGTAGTCGCGCGAGACAGAAATTGCCACCGGCGGCTGCGCTGTGAAATTCGCGGGCAGCGTGAGGCGGAGCGTCATGTCGACATCAAGAGGGCTACCGAGTTTGATCGGCCCGGGGTCGTCTTCATCAGCGGGCGGCAGGCCGATGGTCAGCAGCGGGAGCGCGATCTTGGCGTTCTTGGCCGACCAGTCGAGATAGTTTGGTTCGTTGAATTCGAATGTCAACTCGAAGGGATCGCGAATGGCGGAAGGATCGCTCGGGTCGACGGAGGTGACTTCACCGCGAATGCCGTCGAGAGCGGCGAGTGTCTGCCCGAGCTGTTTCCACTGCGTCCGCGGCGTGCGGCGAAACGCGACGCGCAGGACGAATTCATTATCGCCGCGCAAGATGTAATGGACTTTCGCGGTTAGCTTGCCGAGATCGCTGATTTCGCCGGTGATGTCGACGCGCTGTGTGGAAAGAAACGGCGGGTCGGCGGGCGTGGTGACGATCTTGCCGTCGCCATCCGGAGGGACGAGAAGCGCGGATTTGTCGCGCAGCTTGCGCACCAGCATGCGGAAGGGCGCCACCTCGGCTGTCGTGTCCATCCAGAGAAGTTCATTCTTGTCGGGGAGAACACCAGGCACGGCTGTGATGAGGTGGTCGAATTGCGAGGGTGAGGGGACATCGAGATCGAGCTTGCGCTGGAAGGGAATCAGCACAGAATCAGCCTGAATTCCCGCGGCGGATAGCATCGAGACGAGCAATGTGCTTTTGTCCTTGCAATCGCCGTACTGGTTGGCGAAGACTTCGCTGGAATCATGTGGCTGGTAGCGGCCGAGGCCAAAAGAAAGGCTGACGTAGCGGATGTTCGTGGCGACGTAATCGTAGAGCGCTTCGATTTTGTCGATATCGTTCGTTTTCCCCGCTGTCAGTTGCGCCACCTTCGCGCGAATTTCCGGCGTCGGCTCGGTGCGTCCTTTTTCAAGCGATGCGTACCACTGCGCAATCTCTTCCCAACTCTTGAAAGTGGTTATCTGAACGTCCGGTTCCGCTTGCTCATTCACTTTATTTTTTTTCTTGGGGGAATCGTCATCGTCCGAGGGGCGCGAGAGATTGGCGTGCTTCCAATGGAATATGGTGCGTTCTCCGGAGGTCTCTTGAGAAAAATCGCTCGTGATTTGCGGCTTTCCATCTCCGCCCGGGACCTGTAGTTGCGTAGCGTGCTGCTCTTTTCCGTGGATCAAGCTGAATTGTGCGGACTTGATGGTGACGGCGCGGCCTTTCGGAATGTCCACATCGAGGCGCTCGTCGAGGACAATCGCGTCTTTCACAAAATTCTGCTCATACCAGAATTCGTTGGGCGCGAGCGCGGAGTTGATGTGCGTCACGATGTCGTACTCGAGCACGTCGCCCGCGTGCAAAGCGGGAACGGTGATGTGTTTTTCACGGTAGTCGCTATAGACGGGAGCGTCATGAGCGACCACGGATGTCATGTCCTTCACAGCATCCGGCGCAGCGGTGACGGCCGTGCCGTCGGGTTTGCGGACGCGAACGTAGCCGACGTCCATCGTCTCGTTCGCCGCGCCATATCCGAACACGAGTTCGCCCAACTGCTGGACACCGGCATCGCTCTGCACACGAATGCGGACGATCTGTTCTCGCTGGCCCGTACCGTCGTTTTCGAAGCGGAGCTTGTTTTGAAGAAGCTCGACGACAAACGGCTCCTGCGAATAGTCAGCCGGTTTGGTGGCGGAGGAAGAGGCGCCGGAGCTCTGTGGTGAGGTGGAGGGGGGCTGCTGGGCGCCGGCGGGGAAAATCGGCGCGAGAAGAAGGCAGAGAAGCGTGGCTGGGAAGAATTTCATTACCGCTCCGGGACGATAGATTTGGATTAATGAGTGTAGAGGTGTTCGACAATGGCGTAAAGGACAGGAATGGTGTGCGTGTGTTTGGCAGCATGGGCTCTTTTGAAGGGGGAGAGGGGTGCGGACCCCTGGGTATGCGCGAGAGATCTATGCAGTTCCATTTCGTGAGGCATGCTGTAAGTTATTGAACATCTGTTACTTACTATTAAGTCTTGCAGGGCCAGGTGCTCGTAACCCATCGCTCCCGCCTGAAATTACGTCTTAACAACTGGGGATTCTAGGGATTTAAATTTGGATGGGGAGCGACGCGGTCCGATTGAGGATCGGCAGCAGCCGGTTTGCATGTAAATTTATCCACAGCGATGCGGTTGACACTTTGGAAGATTTTGTTATACTTTTTCGGTTGTGCAGGGG
Organism: Candidatus Acidiferrum sp.; assembly: GCA_035524135.1. Classification (GTDB taxonomy): domain Bacteria; phylum Acidobacteriota; class Terriglobia; order Acidiferrales; family UBA7541; genus Palsa-295. The sequence goes on from DATKPM010000020.1 coordinate 22,793, forward strand.
CCTTTGGCCCCAGTGGTGATTGGGAAGTCTTCCTTGCCCCGGAACAAAGAACGACGGAACGGGGAACGGAAGAGCGGCCGAAATGGGGCGCCAGCCCCGCAAAGCCGTGTGAGCCTCTCCGCTTTTGGCTGATGCAGTTCACTCCTCGGGGTGAAGCGTCCGCGCGGAGTACCTGGTAGTTCCTTCGGGTTTGGCGACCTTTCTGTTCATACACTCGCAGATTTGTGTGCGAGCGTGATGGAACCACGCTCGCAGCGCGGAATCCGCGCATTTTTTCGATTCGAGGGAGAGAAGCGTGCCGACGTTTTCACAGCTGGTGCGGAACGGCCGGGAACAGATCCGGACCAAGACGAAATCTCCGGCGCTCGAGGGATGTCCGGAAAAGCGCGGCGTGTGCGTCCGCGTCTACACGCAAACGCCGAAGAAGCCCAACTCCGCGCTGCGCAAGGTCGCTCGCGCCCGCTTGACGAACAGCGCCGAAGTGACGACCTACATTCCCGGGATCGGCCACAATTTGCAGGAGCACTCGATCGTGCTGGTTCGCGGAGGCCGCGTGAAGGATCTTCCGGGAGTCCGCTATCACGTGATTCGCGGCACGCTCGACGCCGCGGGAGTTGAAAATCGCAAGCAGGGGCGCTCGAAGTACGGCGCGAAGCGGCCAAAAGCCGCGCAGAAGTAGGGGCCGGGCAGTCCGAGCGAGAAGCAGGAGAGACAGAGAAGATGCCACGCAAGGGATGGGTTCTGCGACGCAAGGTGCCGGGCGATCCGGTGTACGGCAGCGATCTGGTTCAGAAATTTATTTCCAGCATGATGTACGACGGCAAGCGGTCGACGGCGCAGACGATTTTCTATGAGGCGATGGACCAGCTGGCCAAGACGGCGAACGACGACGCTCTGAAGCTGTTCAAGAAGGCCGTCGAGAATTGCAAGCCGGTTCTCGAGGTCAAGACGCGGCGGGTGGGCGGCGCGAACTACCAAGTGCCGGTGGAAGTGAATCCATACCGCAAGCAGTCGCTGGCGATCCACTGGCTGGTTTCCTACGCCCGGGACCGGGCCGGCAAGTCGATGGTGGACAAGCTGGCGGGCGAGCTGCTGGATGCGGCCAACGGCCGCGGCGGCGCCGTGAAAAAGAAGGAAGACGTGCACCGCATGGCGGAAGCCAACAAGGCTTTCGCGCATTACCGCTGGTAAACGGAGCGAGGAGCCAGGGCCGGAACAGAGATGGCGCGGCAAGTCCAACTCGAGAATACCCGCAACATCGGGATCATGGCGCATATCGACGCCGGAAAGACGACGTCGACCGAGCGCATCCTGTTCTATACGGGTGTGACCTACAAGATCGGGGAAGTGCACGAAGGCACGGCTACGATGGACTGGATGGAGCAGGAGCGGGAGCGCGGCATCACGATCACGTCCGCGGCGACGACCGCGTTCTGGACGCGCTTCGACAAGAAATACCGAGTCAACATCATCGACACGCCGGGACACGTGGATTTCACCGTGGAAGTGGAGCGGTCGCTGCGCGTGCTGGACGGAGCCGTGGCGATTTTCGACGCGGTGGCGGGCGTGCAGCCGCAGACGGAAACCGTGTGGCGCCAGGCGGACAAATACCGCGTTCCGCGCATCGCTTTCATCAACAAGATGGACCGGATCGGCGCCGATTTCGACCATTCCATCCGTACCATGCGCCAGCGCCTTTCCGGACACCCCGTTCCGCTGCAGTATCCCATCGGCCGCGAAGACAACTTCATCGGGATCATCGATTTTATCGAAGAGCGAGCCATTGTTTGGAAGGACGAAACGCTCGGAGCGGAATATGAAATCCTGCCGCTCGAAAAATTGTGGGACGCCGCGTACCTGAAGACTCGGCCGGAAATCGAAACCGCCGTTCACGCCTCGGCGCTGACTCCGGAATTCTACAAAGAACACCGCGACAAAGTGGTGGAGTACATCGCCGAGCACGACGACGCGATCCTGACGAAATATCTCGAGCAGCACACGCTGACGCCGGCCGAGCTGCGCGCGTCTCTGCGCCGGTCGACGATCGCCTTGAAATTGGTTCCGGTGCTGGCGGGTTCGGCGTTCAAGAACAAAGGCGTGCAGTCGCTGCTCGACGCCGTGGTGGATTATTTGCCGTCGCCCGTGGATGTTCCGCCGGTCGAAGGCGTCGATCCCAATTCGGACGAGCCGGTGCTGCGGCGCGCGGCGGACGACCAGCCGTTCGCGGCGCTGGCGTTCAAAATCATGACCGACCCATACGTTGGCCACCTGACCTACATCCGGGTGTATTCCGGCGTGCTGAAGACCGGGCAGAGCATTTACAACTCGACGAAGAAGACGCGCGACCGGATCGGGCGGCTGCTGCGCATGCACGCGAACAAGCGGGAAGAGATCGAGTCGGTGGAGGCGGGGGACATCGCGGCTTGCGTGGGGCTGAAAAACATCACCACCGGCGACACGCTGTGCGACGAAGCCAAGCCGATCATTCTGGAAGCCATCGAATTTCCGGCTCCGGTGATCTCCGTGGCCATCGAACCGAAGACCAAAGCCGACCAGGAAAAGATGGGCGCGGCGCTCGGAAAGCTGGCGCAGGAAGATCCGACCTTCCGCGTGCACACCGATCACGATACGGGGCAGACGCTGATTTCCGGGATGGGCGAGCTGCACCTGGAGATTATCGTCGACCGCATGATGCGCGAATTCAACGTGCAGGCCAACGTCGGGCGGCCGCAAGTGGCCTACCGCGAGACGATCCTCAAGGCAGCCGAAGGCGAAGAAAAATACGCGAAGCAGACGGGCGGGCGCGGGCAGTACGGCCACGTCAAGCTGACCGTGCAGCCGCTGCCCGACGCGGGCCGCGGCGATCTGCACGAAATGTCGACCGACGAACTCGACGCGCTCGCGAAGCAGGTGGCCGGCAAGGGCGCGAAGTGGCGGTTCGACAAAGAGCACCGGCTGCTGTTCATCGACAAAGTTTTCGGCGGCGCGATTCCCCGGGAGTTCATTCCTCCGATCGAAAACGGAGTGAAGGAAGCGATGGAAACGGGGATTCTGGCCGGGTACGAGATGGTGGATATCGCCGTCACCGTGATCGACGGCAGCTACCACGAAGTGGACAGCTCGGAAATGGCGTTCAAGATCGCGGGTTCGATTGCGTTCAAGGAAGCCTGCCGGAAAGCCAGCCCGAAGCTGCTTGAACCGATCATGAAGGTGGAAGTGGTGGTCCCGGAAGATTACATGGGGCCGGTAATCGCCGACTTGAACTCGAGGCGCGGGCAGATGCAGGGGCGGGAATCGCGCGGCGGCACGGAAATCATCAACGTGCTGGTGCCGCTGTCGGAAATGTTCGGCTACGCGACCGACATTCGCAGCCGGACGCAGGGCCGCGGGAGCTTCACGATGCACTTCTCGCACTACCAGCAGGCGCCCAACAACATCGCGGACGATATCATCGGCGGAAAGAACGGCGACAAGCCGAAGAGATAACCACGAATTCGAAGTCAGAACGGCTGGACGAGGAGCGGAGAAAGACATGGCGAAAGAGAAATTCGAGCGGAGCAAGCCGCACGTAAACGTGGGGACGATCGGGCACATTGACCACGGAAAGACGACGTTGACGGCGGCGATCACGAAAGTGCTGTCGAAGAACAACCCGAAAGTGTCGTTCCGGGCG
>DATKPM010000021.1:0-33295 GCA_035524135.1 Candidatus Acidiferrum sp.
CGTCGTGCGTGATGTCCAGCAGCTCGGCCTGCTCGCGATAGGAGGATTCGCGAACGCGCAAGTCGAGTTCAAGATCGCGGCGCGTTTGAATCTCTTTCTGCAATTCGGCGTTCGCCCGAATCCACTGAGCGGTCGAAGGCACTTTCAGGGCTTCGGGAAAAACGCGCACCAGGAGGACGGCCGTGAGAACCGAAGCAGCAGCCGTAATCGCTTTGATAACGCCGGAGAGCCAGTAGTCGGCGTGCCAAAGATTCCAGATTTCCATGGCGTGCGTGGCCCCGCATGCCACGATAAAAAGGGCGAAGAGGGCGATGATCCAACTGAACGGCAAGTCTTTCCTCTTCCGGACGAACCACCAGAGAGTGACCGGAATTGAAAAATAAGAGAGGGCGATCAAAGAGTCCGACACAACATGAAGCCAGACCAAGCCGGGGTCCCAGAGGTAACAGTAGCCGTGAGGCATGAAATCGCCGGGGCCGAACAACCGGTGAAGAAATTGCATAGAAACCTCCGCCGGCACGGAGAGGAGGCGCCGATCCACTGCAAAAAACTCAGAAATCAATGGAAACGAATTTCGAAGCTTCGGAAGGGCAGTTTAATTTTGCCCCAACAGGTCCGAATGTCAAGTTATTGAATCGAGTAAGTTATCTACCGAGTAAAAAGAATCCGAAGGAGATGGGACCTATTTTTCGACGCGCGGATCGCTGAGCGCTAATCCGAGGAGGAAGCGGCGGCAGGGGCTGCAGGAGGATGCGCAGCGAAATACTGGCCGAGCTCGGAACAAAGCTGCTGAAGTCCCTGGCTGACATTTTGGTTCAAGGCGGTCATGACATCCGGGACTGTAGTGCCCTGGACAGGTTCATCGTGCGAGTAGGTACCGCTCCAGAGAGTGGTGCGGGACTTCGGATCGAAGAGTTCGATCTGCACAGAGAAACGTCCCACCAGCTGAGGCTTGTCGACTTCGTAGAGACTGTAGAGATGGCCGCGAATGATGTAGTCGCCGCGCATTGCGCTGGCGAGGCGGTTGACGGTGCGATATTGGCCGGTGGCGCGCAGCGTGGAGATGAGCGCGTCCTGAACCATGTCGACAGGAGTGGACGCCCAGCGGTTATTGTCGTACAGCCCCATTTCCACGGGACCGGAGCCATAGGCAATGCGATCGGTGCGATAGAGCTGCGAAGCCTCAAGGCGACCGACGAGAAGGTCAACGTGGAATTGCGGAGACGGGGACACCGCGGGTGCGGGAGGCACGGCAAGAGTGTAATAGCTAATCGGGCGAGCGGCGCCGCAACTGGCGTAGAAGCCCGCGACAGTAAGGACGGCAAGAGCGAGCAGAATGCGACGCATCGGCGATACAGGCTCCTTCCCTCTCATTCCCCGGCTCATTTGGATGGTCCCTCGCCCGGCTTGTGTTCCTTGGGATTGGCGGAGCGGATGAGAGTGTACGGCCGGGTCTTGATGGTCTCTGTGAAAGAATTTAGATTTTCGGTGATGGTGCGCAAATTGATGATGATCTCGTCGAGATTTTCCGAATTCGCCGTGGTGAGATTGTCGAGCTGGGCCAGCAGAGAATCGGCAGAGGCGAGGGCGGTGCGGAGCTCCTGGACCGAAGCGCGGAGGTTCTCGCGATTTTCGGAGATGGTCCCGTCAAGATTTTTGACAAGGTGATCGGCGTCGGTGGAGGTGGTCTTCACGTTGTCGATGAGGGGTTCGAGTTTCGTGCTCAGAGCATCGATGTGAACGAGAGTGTCATGAATCAGCGGACGGTCTTCCTTCAAAGTGGCATGAAGCTCTGCAAGAGTGCCGGCGATATTGCTGCGATTTGCGTCATTCAGAACATCGTTGACCCGATCGAGAGTCTCCTGAAGCGTGGTGACGCGGGCGTTGAGATTCTTGATGAGTTCTTGGGCGTTTGGCGCCAACTGCGAAATCATGTCGGAAATATCGGCAAAACTGACATATTCCGTCGAGGGAAGGACCGAACCGGCCGGGGCGGGCGGAGCGCTTTTGCTGCCGGGAAGCAATCCGAGATAGTTTTCGCTGAGTGGACTGCTGCTGGTGATGGAAGCGCGGGTGTCTGTGCGGACGGGCACATCCGGATTCACCACGAATTCCACCAACATGCGCGTGGGGTCCTGAGGATCCGGAGCGACTTTTTTGACGCGGCCGATCGGCGGACCTCCGGCATAGTGAACTTCAGCGCCGGGTGCAAGGCCGCCGGCGTTCTTGAAATAGGAACGATAGGGGATCTCCCCTTTCGTAAAGCTGCCGGAGATCAGAAATATCGTGACGATCAGCAGGCCCGCAGCAATTATCACAAACAGACCAACGAGGGCCTGTTCACGCTTTGAATCCATTGGCAGCCTCGAAAAAATAGCCGGAAAAACCCGGCGCACACCCGCACAAGTGCGGGGAGTATAGCACGTGCCGCCGATTTCGCCAGAGCGCGAAGCGATCAGCGGCGCGCCGGAGGAGTCTCTCCGGTGAGCATCTGAAGATAATCCATTTCTTCAGACAATTCCGGTTCGGGAACGCGATCGAGAAACTGGCGGACGCGGGGATGCTGGCTTTTGCGCAGCTCCTCGGTGGTTCCGTCGGCAACAATCACTCCCTTATCGAGCAAAATCATGCGGTCGGCGATGAGATAGGCGCTGGCCAGCTCGTGCGTGACGACCACAATCGTCATATGAAAAGCTTTTTTGAGCTTGAGGATGAGCTCGTCGATGCCCGCGGCGATGATCGGGTCGAGGCCGGCGGAAGGCTCGTCGAAAAAAAGAATTTCAGGATCCATGGCGAGAGCGCGGGCGATGGCGGCGCGCTTTTTCATGCCGCCGCTGAGTTGCGCGGGCATGTAGTTTTCAAAGCCGGAGAGGCCGACCTGATCGAGCTTGATGCGGATGACGATTTCGATGGTGGATTCGTCGAGCTGCGTGTGTTCGCGGAGCGGGAGGGCGACGTTTTCGCCGACCGTCATCGAGCCGAACAATGCGCCTCCCTGAAACGACATGCCGATGTGCTTGCGCAATTCGTCGCGCCCATCTTCATCCAGGGCCGCAAAATTTTTGCCGCGCATCCAGATTTCGCCGGCGCTCGGACGTTCGAGGCCCACCAGAGCGCGCAGCAAGGTGCTCTTGCCGGAGCCAGAGCCGCCGAGGATGACCAGCGTCTCGCCGGCGGGAACGTTGAAGCTGATGCCGTGGAGAATTTCGCGCTCGCCATATTTCACGCGGAGATCGCGGACGGAAATCGCCGGCGGCGCGTCGGCCGACGCAGGTTGGGGAGAAGGAACGCTCTGTAGAGCCATGATCCGCGAGCCTCAGTGAGGAGCCGTGAAATAGAAAATCGCTGTGAAAATCAAATCCACGACGACGACGAGAAAAATCGATTTGACGACGGCCGATGTGGTGGAACGGCCAACCTCTTCCGAACCAAGGCCCGTGCTGAGCCCTTCGAGGCAGCCAACGGCGGTGATTACCAGGCCGAACATAACGCTCTTGACCAAACCGGTCATCAAGTCGCGCATCACCAAGGCGTCGAGGCTGCGCTTCAGATATGTGGCCCAAGTGAAGGGCCCTTCGCTGACGCCAAAGGCGCCGCCTCCGAGAATGCCCATGAAGTCCGCCCAAGTGGTGAGGCAAGGCATCATGAGAATCATGGCGAGAAATTTAGGCGCAACGAGAAACTGGACGGGCTCGAGCGCCATGGTCTCCAGTGCGTCGATTTCCTCGTTCACCTTCATCGTGCCGATTTCGGCGGCAAAAGCGGAACCGGAGCGGCCGATTACGACGACGGCAGTCATCAGCGGGCCGAGTTCGCGCGTCATCACCACGGCGACGGCGTCCGCAACCTGGGAGAGCGCGCCGAACTTTCGCAGTTCGTAAGCGGCCTGGAGCGCCATGATGGTGCCGACGAAAAAAGAAATGAGAGAGACAATGGGAATTGCTTCGACGCCGACGGCCATCGCCTGATGGACCGAACGGACATAGCTGACGCCGCGGCCGCGGAACGGCTCGACGAAAACGCTGCGGGCGGAATCACCCACCAGGCGGGTGAGGCTGCCGATGTAGGCGAGACCACTGGTTGTGACTTCGCCGATGGCGTCGGTAAATGGCATTAGGAAGCCCGGAAAAACCTGAACGGCAGCGAAGGACTTGCCAAGCGGGAAAATCTAGCTTTTTCCGCCGGCTCCGGTGGCCTGCGTCGCTTCTTCTTCCGTTCCGTGCACTTCAAAAACCTTGATCAGGCGCGTAAGTTCGAGGACTTCGCGAGCCGTGCGGCTGAGCCCGAACAGAGCGAAACTACTCTTCAAGTCGCGCGAAACTTTGAGTCCCTCGACCAATGAAGCGACGCCGGCGCTATCGATATAATTGACGCGCAGGAGATTGATGATGACGCGAGGGGAATGTTTATCCTTGAGCAGATCGAGGATTACCTTGCGGACTTGGGGAGAGTTATACAGCGTGATGTCGCCGACGACGTCCACAATGGTAGCTGCGCCGATCTGGCGTGTGGAAATATCCATAATTGGATGGCCCCTTGCCGGGCGTGCAGAGTGTTTTGCCAGATAACGCGCCCGGATGCAACGATTTTCCCATAAAGAAGCGACTGGGTGCGAGCCGGTGAGGTCCGACGTGCGGGAGGAACAACGAACCGCTGTTGCACGGTTTCGCCCCCGCGTTTAGGGGCGGTTGGACACCGGAACGTAACTGCGCAGATCGTGGCCCAAATAGATCTGGCGGGGACGATAAATCTTTTGCTCGGGATCGAGAAGCATTTCTTCCCATTGCGCGATCCATCCGGCGGTGCGCGGAATGGCGAAAAGCACGGGAAACATCGTCACCGGGAAGCCCATCGACTGATAGATCAGCCCTGTATAAAAGTCGACGTTCGGATAGAGGCGGCGGGTGACGAAATAATCGTCCTCAAGCGCGATGCGCTCGCATTCGAGGGCGATTTCGATCAAGGGATTTTTGCCCATCACATCGAAGACTTCGTAGGCGATGTGCTTCACGATGCGGGCGCGCGGATCGTAATTTTTATAAACACGATGGCCGAAACCCATCAGCTTTTTTTCGCCTGACTTCACCCGGTTGATGTAGGCCGGCACATTCTGAATGGAGCCGATTTCGACAAGCATGCGAAGCACGGCCTCGTTGGCGCCGCCGTGCAGCGGGCCGTAGAGCGCCGCCGTGGCAGCGGCCGTAGCGGAATATGGATCGACGTGCGAGCTGCCAACTCCGCGCATTGCCGTGGACGAGCAGTTCTGTTCGTGGTCGGCATGCAGAATGAACAAAATGTCGAGCGCGCGCTCGAGAGTCGGATTCGGACGATACTTCATCTCGGTCGTGCGGAAGAGCATGTTGAGGAAATTGCCGCCGTAGCTGAGATCGTTGTCCGGATAGGCGTAAGGCATGCCGAGGCTATGGCGATAGGCGAAAGCCGCGAGAGTGGGCATTTTGCCGATCAGCCGGTAGGTCTGTTTGCGGCGGGATTCGGGATTGAAGATGTCTTTTGCGTCCGGATAAAAAGTGGAAAGCGCAGCAACAGTGGAAATCAACATGCCCATCGGATGGGCGTCATAGTGAAAGCCGTCTAGAAATTTCTTAATGCTCTCGTGAATGAACGTGTGATGCGAAATGTTGTAGGACCACTCGGCCAACTTTGCCTGCGTAGGCAATTCACCGTATAAAATCAAATACGCGGTTTCGAGAAAATTGCTTTTTTCCGCAAGCTCTTCGATGGAGTAGCCGCGATAACGAAGGATGCCCTTGTCGCCGTCGATGAACGTGATGCGGCTGATGCAGGAAGCCGTGTTTGTGTAGGCCGGATCATAACTCATCATGCCAAAATCGGGGTCCTGAAGCTTGACTTGGCGCAGGTCGAGCGCACGAATTGTCTCGTAGGTGATGGGCACCTCATACGTTTTGCCATTGCGATTGTCAACGACGGTGAGGGTGTCGCGGCGGGAGTTCACGGCGGCGTTGTTCGCCGACAACGTCTCGGATTTCGGAGTGGTCATAGAAAAATTTCCTTCCGGCGAGCCCGAGAAATCGGCAGGAGAGCTCTGCTTCGAGGTTACTTTACATCAAAATCGGTGGAAAGGGGGGTACAGATTAGGGGGTAGGGCATCGTATGGAAAAACAGAGGCTCCATACGCGTGCGTATGGGGAAGTGGAGGGCAAACCACAAAGCGATAGCGAACACAAGCACTGGGTTGCACCCCAATAGAGGTTAAGACTCAATCGAAGACGGACCGAATTCCTGGACGAAGTTCTTCAATCGAAGTTTTCGGGCTGCGTTCGTTGAGGACATATAGCGGACAGTGCCAAATATGGGGCGCTCCGGCCCCCAGGGGCGGTCATAGCGCCCCAAGCACCAGAAAATTCCGCTGTACGAATTCGGATCCCGGCCGTCCAGAGCGTAGCGGTTGTTTAGCTCAATGAGGATGTCGAGCGCCTCGCGCGGCGAGCGCGTCCATTCAAGAATTTTCTTTCCCCAGAGCATTCGAAGATAGTTGTGGATGCGGCCTTCGCGGAGGAGCTGTTGTTGCGCGGCGTTCCAGAGAGGGTCGTGGGTAGAGGCAGATGCGAATCCTTCGAGCGAATAGGTCCATTGGCGCTCGTCGCGGGCATGCTTTTCAAGGGTCTGAAGCGCCCAGGGCGGAAGGGATTCGTATCGGTCAAAGTCCGGGCGAAACGCAGAGAAGTTGAAGCCCAGTTCGCGCCAGGTGACAAACTGGTCGAGAAATTCCTCAGCTGGCGCGCTCATTCCCCACCATCCGTAGCGGCTCCCCGAGGGCCGCAGCGAGAGCTTGCGGTCGGACCATTTCTCTCGATCCGCCAAGGCCGAAAAAATCTCGTGCGCGGAGATGTGGCCGAAGTGGAGAGCAGGAGAAAGACCGCTCGTTGCGACGGCGTCGGGATGATTGCGGTCCACGGAATAGCATGTCAGGCGCTTCGCAAGAAATCCCGAGAGCATCGACCTGGCCGATTTTTCGCCTCCGGCAAGAGGGGCGGCAACAACCGAGTGCGATATAGGCAGAGAGGCAAGGAAGGACGGGTCCCGGAAATCCGCAAGAGTTGCAGGTGGCCAGCGCCTGAGGATTTCCGGCGCGGGAGGGTGAGCCACAGGCAGGCGGAGGCCTGCAAGGGGCCGCGGCTGAGGGAAGGCCGAAAGATGGGGCGAAAGATTTTTCTGGAGGAAGCGGCGAAAGGAATGAGCAGAGGAGAACGCTTCTGAGGCAGCACGAAGCGGGAGGAGGCCATTCGAATCGACAGCCTCGACCCGCACCGGGGCAATGCGATTCGCGGCCGCCGAAATCATGCGGGAGAGAAAAAAACCTGGGAAATCGTCGGTGACGACGACACAGGCGCCGACGGCGAGAGCCGCGAGGAGCCCTTTCGCCCGTCCTGCCGCAGGCTCGACATAAGGAAAATACGTGACGGAAGTGCAGTGGCGAAGCGCGCTGACCTTCCCCGCCATACCATCAAAGACGAAGCGGTGAAAACGATCGCAGGCCCAAGGATAGTCCGCGCGCAGGGGCTCAAAAATCAGGAGAGGACGCCGCAATTCGCGGGTCCATTCGAGGGCCCGGTCGAGCGCGAAGTTCCAGGAGAGGCGCCGAAAGGAAATCATCCAGTAGAGGACGTACTGCCCAGAAGGGGAAGGAGGGGCGTCGCGAAGAACGCGAATACGGACCGGGGGCACCACGCATAATCTCCTTGCGAACTATCATACGATCAGGCGCAGCTGAGTGCGGAGGACTCAGCAGGGCGGCTCCTGCGACAAAGGAAAGGGTGCGAAAGCGGCAAGCTCGCACCGATTTCTCCCGTTGGCCTTGGCGCGATAGAGAGCCGTGTCGGCCTCGCGGAGCAACCGGTCGGTTTCTCCGATTGCGCCGGGAACGGAGACTGCGAGTCCTACACTGGCCGAAACACATACGCTTCCGTATGTTACCGTAACTTCATTATTTGCAATGGACGTACGGACCCGTTCGGCGAGCGACAAGGCCCTGTTCGCATCCGTGGAGGGAATCAAAATCAGGAACTCTTCCCCGCCGTACCGGCCCAACATATCGTAGGAGCGAATGCAGGAAGAAATGCGCCGAGTGACTTCCTGCAAGACGGCATCTCCCGCCTGATGGCCGAACCTATCGTTGACCTGTTTGAAGTGATCGATATCGAGCATAGCGATCGCGAAGCAGCCGCCTTCCCGAGAATGACGCATTTCCTCGCGTTCGAGCGCGTCGAGAATCTCGGCGCGATTGAGGGCGCCGGTAAGGGGGTCGTGGGTGGCGCGAAACCGCAGCGCTTCCCGCGTGTCGATTAGTTCGTCCTGCAGATCGACGATCCGCTGTCCCACGATCAACCGAGCGTGGAACTCGCGGGAATCGAAGGGTTTCGCAAGATAGTCGTCCGCGCCAGAACGCAGGGCCGCGAGCATATCGTCGTGCTCCGACCGCGCCGAAAGCACAAGGACGTAAGTGTATGGATGGCCCGAGCGTTCGCGTTCGCGGAGGCGGCGGCAAATCTTGACACTTTCCAAATGAGGAAGCATCCAGTCAAGAATCACCATGCGCGGAGCGTCGTTGGACATCAACAATTGAAGAGCCCCCTCGCCGTTCTCCGGAACAAGTGCTTCATACCCCCATCTTGTCAGGAAGAATTCCAGGACGCGGCGAGAGACGACGTCGCCTTCTGCGACCAGGATTTTTCTTCTTCCAGACTTGGGTTCTTTCATTCGCCCGCTTCCCCAGCTCGCTTCCATAAAAACCTAGGCGCTCGCGTCAAGAACCTGCATTCCGTTTCGACAAGAATTTTAAGACAGCATCGTTGCGGACTTCCTAAGGCAGCCTTCGTTGCTTGGAGTTACATGCTTTTGGGGAAGTGAGTTAATGGAAGCCCACCCCGAGTTGGCCCCAAGGGCCCTCGCCATTCTTATCGGCCAAGGAGTGCGAGCCGCCACCGAATGCCGGCCTGCCTTGCGCTAAAGAGCGGTGTATTGAAAGCAACCCATTCCAAATCAGTAGGATGCACAGGGCACAGAATCGGTTGAGTAGTCTCGGCGGTGCGCATCTCACGCCCAGAGCGCGTCGCCGAATCGATGTTACTGGCCGGTTAAAAATCGGCCAAATCCCCGTGCCCATCTTGCGAACAGGAGATGAAATCCGTATGTTGAAAGCGAATCCAACGCGACGAATCCATGAAAAGAGTGCTGGTAATAGAAGACGACAAGGACATTGTCGAGCTGGTGCGCTACAACCTGGAGAAAGACGGTTACCAGGTGACAGCCAGCGGCGACGGTGCCACCGGATTGGCGCAAGTTCGCAAATCCCCACCTGACTTGCTCCTGCTCGACCTGATGCTGCCGAAAATGTCGGGTCTCGAAATCTGCAAGGAAGTCCGCAAAGACGTGGGACTGAACCGCCTGCCGATTCTGATCCTGACGGCCAAGGGAGAAGAAGCGGATCGCGTCGTAGGGCTTGAACTTGGGGCAGACGACTACGTTACAAAGCCGTTCAGTCCGCGCGAACTGGTGGCGCGCGTGAAGGCGCTGCTGAGACGCGCCGATCCGGGCGCGGCCACGGAAAAAACTCTCGAAGTGGGCACGCTGCGAATCGATCCGGCCGCCTATCGCGTGACGCGAGGAGGCAAGCCAGTTCCGATGAGCACGCTCGAATTTCGCCTGCTATACTTCCTGGCGACGCGACCGAACCGGGTGTTCACGCGCGACCAACTGCTCGATGCCGTGTGGGGCACGGAGCGATTTGTTACGCCACGCAGCGTGGACGTCTACGTCCGGCGGCTGCGGGAAAAAATCGAATTGGACCCGCAGCACCCGGTGTTCATGAAGACGATTCGGGGGGCAGGCTACCTTTTCGAAACTCGTGCGAGCTAGGATTTTCTGGAAGCTGGGCCTGACGTACGTCTGCCTGCTTCTGGCTGTATTGTTCTCGGTTGACCTCTATTCCACGCGCGTCCTGCGCAGCGACCACATTCGCAGCGTCAACGAACACCTGGATTCCCTAATGCACGTGGCGCAAGCACGTCCACCGCGGAGCGAAGATCCCGCAGAACTGCGCACGTGGGCGCAGTGGATGGCGGCGAGCGGAGCGCGCGTCACGGTGTTCGACAGTGCGGGCAAAGTCCTGGCTGATACATCTGAATCCACCGACATACTCAACGAAGAGAGCGATCGGCCAGAGGTGAAACAAGCGATGGCAAGTGGATCCGGAGAATCCGTCCGCGCCAGCATCGCGCTAGGACAGGAATTTGCGTACCGCGCCGTGCGCTTTACCCCCGAAGACCGTCCTTCTTATGTCGTCCGCCTCGCGCTTCCACTCACGCAGGTGAATTTCACACTGGCCGAACTGCGGCAGCGATTGCTGGCGGCGTCGGTGATCATCCTGTTCGCCGGAGCCATCGTCTCGCTGATTTTTTCCCGGATGTTTGCTGCGCGGGTCGAGCGGCTGGCGGCATTTTCACGGCGGATCGCCGTAGGAGATTTCCGGCCGCTGCCTTCCGATCCCCACGAAGACGAGCTGGGTTCACTGAGAAAAACCATGAACGAAACGGCGGCGCGCCTGGAAGAAACAATCCGAACACTGAGCGGGGAGAGAAACCAATCGAGCGCAATCCTCCGAAGCATGGTGGAAGGAGTCGCGGTGATCGACGCGCAGGGCAAGCTGGTTTTCTACAACCGCGCGTTTTCGGAGATTCTGGTGCTGCCCGATTCCGGCATGGAGGGGATGCCGATCATCGAAGTGGTGCGCAACACCGATCTGCTGAATCTGATCCGTCGGGCGCTGCGGGGAGAAGAGGGCTTGCAGAGCGACATCTTCACCGGGATCGTGCAGCCGCGCTGCTTTGCCGTGACGGCCGCGCCGGTGAAGCGGCAGGCCCCGGACCGGGAGGTTTCGAAAGAAGGACCGACGGGAGCCGTGGTGGTGCTGCACGATGTGACGGAGCTGAGGCGGCTCGAGCGGGTGCGGCAGGACTTCGTGGCCAACGTCTCGCATGAATTCAAAACGCCGCTGACGGCGATTCAGGGTTTCGCGGAAACACTGCTGGGCGGCGCGCTTGAAGATCCGCGAAATAACCGGCGCTTTTTGGAAATCATCCGCGAACATGCGGCCCGCCTGGCGCGGCTGACCGACGATCTGCTGAAGCTGGCGCGTATCGAAGCGGGGAAACTAGAGCTCGAATTTCTTCCGATGAGCCTTGCCGAACTGATAGAGGGATGCGCGGAAACTACGCTCCTGAAGGCGAGCCACAAGCAGATCGTGCTCGAAATCGAAGTGCCGCCCGGCCTGCCGGCCGTTTATGGCGACTCAAGCCTGTTGCGAGAGGTGCTGCAGAACCTGCTCGACAACGCCATCCAATACACGCCTCCCGGAGGGCGCATACGCGTGAGCGCCACGTCCGGGGCGCGCGAGGCGATCGTCACCGTATCGGACACCGGAATCGGCATCCCACTCGCGGATCAAGAGAGAATCTTCGAGCGCTTCTACCGTGTCGATGCGGCACGGTCTCGCGAAGCAGGAGGGACCGGCCTGGGCCTTTCGATTGCCAAGCACATTGTGGACGTACACCGCGGGCGCATCTGGGTAGAAAGCCAGGTGGGGCGCGGGTCTGATTTTTCCTTCTCCATCCCGCTGGCGACATAGCTCGCCCTGCAAGTCACTGAAGTTTCATTGCCGAGTCATTTCCTTGCAAACAACGAGCGCGATGCTACATGCGTGAATTTAGATTCGCAGAGAGGTGAAGCGAACGTGAGGCGCATGTTTGCGAAAGACGGCCAGGACAGGATGGGGCGCAACCCGGCCAGCGACCGCATCGAGAACGCGGCGCAATCGCAAGAGAGGGAAAAGAGGCCATGGGACAATCTCGGAGCGGACCGGAAACCGTGTATCAGAATGTGTTGACGAATTATCTGGTGTCGCAGGCGCGAACGGTGGAAGCGTCGGTCAACCGCGCCCTCTGGGCGCTGCTGGAAAGGAACGAACGGATCGCCAGTGAAGTTTTCCTCACCGAGCCGCGAATCAACGAAATGGAAATCCTGATCGACGAGCACGCGATCCGCATGCTGCGGCAGGGAAATTTGCAGGAAGCCGAAGTGCGGCTGATCGTGGCATCGCTGAAAATCAACAATGACCTTGAGCGGATGGGCGATCTGGCCGTGAATCTGAGCGAACGGGCGATCTCGCTCGCGAACATGGGTAAGGTCGATTCACCAGCCGAGCTCGAACCGATGGCGGCCGCGGTGCGGGCGATGGTATCGAAGTGCCTCGGGGCGCTGATCTATCAGAACGTCGATCTGGCGACGCAGGTGCTGGAAAGCGATGACGTGGTGGATCAGTTCCGCGACCGCGTGTTCGAAGCCCTGCTGGCGGCGATGACGGCCGATGCGACGATGGCCGCGCCGAACCTGCACTTCGTTCTGGCTTCGCGACACTTGGAGCGGATCGCGGACCACGCCACGAATATCGCGGAGGATGTGCTGTTTTGGGTGCGCGGACTTGAGGTTCGCCATGGGCGAAACCGCGTCCAAGAAGCAGTGGACGAAGGGACGCGAGCGGCGGGAGCGATGTAACGCAGTTTTCACGCGCAAATCATACGAGGTTTAATCACCGGAAGTAGGGTGTGCGTGCTGCAAGGCAGTCCGGGGCGCAATGGAAGAGATGTTGGCAGGGGTGCCCGGACAAATCCAAGAAATTATTAAGTTTCGGCGTATCCGCAGTTTGCGCCGAATGTCAACCCCCAACGAACTGCCCACCATAAGGGCGCGGCCTGACTCCACCCCCCGGCGCCGCGCCTTTAATCCTTAAAAAGGAGAGCATGGGCGTTTTCATTTCCAATTCGTCGAGGCGTAACACGGCTGTAATACTTCACGCCAAGGATGGACCGAAAGGAGAATTAGTACAAAGATGAAAAAGTCACTCGTACTCGTGTCGCTCCTGCTGGGTTTCACTTTTCTCGCGGTGGCGCAAAGCGGAACAATTTTGCTGAACGCCGCCGGTGCTACATTCCCTTATCCGATGTATTCAAAATGGTTTAACGTTTATCATCAGTTGCATCCCAACATTCAGATCAATTACCAATCGATCGGTTCCGGCGGCGGAATCCGCCAAGTGATGGCGGGTACTGTCGATTTCGGCGCTTCCGACGGCCCGATGTCGGATGATCAGATCGCCGAATTTAAGAAGGCTCGTGGAATGGGCATTCTCCATTTCCCAACGGTGCTCGGCGCGGCGGTGCCCAGCTACAATATTCCAGGCGTTACTGCGTCCTTGAACTTCTCGCAGAAGGCTCTGGCGGGCATCTATCTGGGAACGATCACCAAGTGGAATGATCCGGCCATTGCGAGCGCCAACCCCGGCGTGAAGCTGCCCAGCGCGGACATCGTTGTTGTGCATCGCTCCGACGGCAGCGGCACCACATACATCTGGACCGACTTCCTTTCCAAGGCGAGCGACGAATGGAAGAACAAAGTAGGCAAGGGGACATCGGTGAACTGGCCGGTGGGCTTGGGCGGCAAGGGCAATGAGGGAGTTTCCGGGCTTGTGAAGCAGACGCCGGACGCGATCGGCTACATCGAATTGATTTACGCTCTGCAGAACAATATCTCCTTCGGAACCGTGCAGAACGCGGACGGCAAGTTCATAAGGGCCAGCCTGCAAGGTGTAACTGCGGCAGCGGCGGGTGCGGCGAAGAACATGCCGGACGACTTCCGCGTTTCGATTACGAACGCGCCGGGCGCTACAGCCTACCCGATCTCCAGCTTCACCTGGCTGCTGATTCCGGAGCAAATTTCGGACCCGGCCAAGCGGGACGCCATTAAGGGGTTCCTCAAGTGGATGATGACGGAAGGGCAGAAGGACACCGAATCGTTGTCCTACGCGCCGCTTCCGAAGCCCGTGGTGGCCAAGGAACTCAAGGCTATCGCGCTCATCAAGTAACGCACAGACAGAACGATGTCCTCAGCCTCAACAACAGTGGATAAGAGCGCGGCTCCCCATCACGGTGGGGAGTCGCGCACGTTTCTCCGGCGGTGGCTGGAAGGCGACGAAGTCGCGCACGTCGTCACGTTGATTTTTGCCGCGGGCATCCTGCTGCTCACCTCCCTGCTGGTGTGGGAATTGTGGAGAAACTCGCACCTCTCCCGCGCGCAGTTCGGATGGGATTTCTTCTGGACCAAAACCTGGGATCCAATCTTCAATCATTTCGGCGCGGCTCCGTTCATCTACGGAACGCTGGTCACTTCGATTGTTTCGCTGCTGATTGCCGTGCCGCTGGGCCTGGCGGCCGCGATTTTCCTTGCCGAGCTGGCGCCGCGAAAATTCAGCGATACCGTGGCGTTCCTGATTGATCTTCTCGCGGCCGTGCCGAGCGTTATTTACGGCTTGCTTGGAATTTTCATCGTCGTGCCGTTGATGCGCACCACGATCGGCCCCTTCTTGAAAAGCACTCTCGGATTTCTTCCGATCTTTCAAGGCCCAAACTACGGCGTCGGGTTTTTGACGGCCAGCATTGTGCTGGCGATCATGATCGTTCCTTACATCATTTCCGTTTCGCGCGAGGTGCTGCTCACCGTTCCGCGCGACCAGCGGGAAGCGGCCCTGGCGATGGGTGCAACGCGCTGGGAAGCGACGTGGCAGGCGGTGGTGCCGTGGGCTCGCACGGGCATTATGGGCTCTGTGTTTTTGGCTCTGGCGCGCGCGCTGGGCGAAACGATGGCCGTGACCATGGTGATCGGCAACGATCCGAAGATCGCCGCCTCACTCTTCGCGCCGGGCTACACAATTGCCGCCGTCATCGCCAATGAATTCACCGAGGCCACCGGCGATCTTTACCTCAGTGCGCTGATTGAGCTGGGCTTGGTGCTGTTCCTGATGACATTCATCCTCAACGGGCTCGCGCGGCTATTGATCGTCGCCACGGAGCGCGGGGGAGGACGGCCGGCGTGATCAAACTGCGCATGATTTGGCGAAAGTCGCTGAATTACTTCATGCTCACGCTGACAGGGGTGGCGGCGCTGAGTGTTGTTTCCGTGCTGTTCCTCATCCTCGGCTATCTGATCTTCAACGGCGGATCGTCACTCAATCTCAACTTCTTCACAAAGTTGCCCGTGCCTGTAGGCGAGACCGGCGGCGGGATGGCCAACGCCATCGTCGGCAGCTTGAAGCTTCTCTTGCTGGCAGCGTTGATGGGGTTGCCAGTGGGATTGATTGCCGGAGTTTATCTGGCGGAGTTTGGCGGCAAGACATTCTCGTTCATAATCCGCTATACGACGGACCTGCTCAACGGCGTGCCCTCGATCGTAATCGGCATTTTCGCTTATTCGCTCGCCGTACTCCCGGTGAAGCACTTCTCGACTCTCGCCGGCGGCGTCGCTCTTGGCATCATGGTGATTCCCATCACGGTCCGCAGCACGGAGGAGTTTTTGAAGTCCGTTCCGCGATCCATGCGCGAAGGTGCGATGGCTCTCGGCGCGAGCAAGTCGAAAACCATTGTGACCGTGGTTCTGCCGGCGGCCAGCGCGGGAATCCTCACCGGAATGCTTCTGGCGCTGGCGCGCGTGGCCGGAGAGACGGCGCCGCTGCTCTTCACCGCCTTCAGCAACCAATTTTGGAGCCCAGGCTGGGGCCAACCGATTGCCTCTCTGCCGGTGATGATTTATACCTATGCCATCGCGCCTTACGACGACTGGCACCGGCAGGCTTGGGCTGCTGGTCTCGTGCTGCTGCTTCTCGTATTGATCGCAAACGTCGGCACCCGCGTGCTGTTGACCCGGCGGGGCGCCACACGGAGTGCATAAGATGTCATCCGCCCCAACAGGTGGCGACCGCGGTCTGGCCACACGGCTCGCCCAGGAAACGACGAGTATGAATTCGAGCGCCCAGTCATCACCCAAGGAAACCTCAACGAGGTTTCAGATCTCGCACTTAGACTTCTTCTATGGAACGAAGCAGACCGTCTTCGACCTGAATATGAAGATTCCCACCAATAGAGTGACGGCGCTGATCGGACCATCGGGATGCGGAAAGTCCACGTTTCTGCGCACGCTGAATCGCATGAACGACACAATCCGCAATACACACGTGAAGGGCGAAATCCTTCTCGACGGCAACGACATCTACCAGATCGACGCCGTCTACCTGCGCCGCCGCGTCGGTATGGTGTTTCAGAGGCCCAACCCCTTTCCGAAATCGATCTACGACAATGTCGCCTATGGTCTGAAGATCAACGGGTACAAGGGCCGCCTGAGCGAATTGGTGGAGCAGTGCCTCCACCGCGCCGCCCTTTGGGAAGAAGTGAAGGATTATCTCCACAAGTCCGCTTTTGCCCTTTCCGGCGGCCAGCAGCAGCGCCTGTGCATTGCACGCGCTCTGGCGGTGAATCCGGAAGTGCTTCTGCTCGACGAGCCGTGCTCGGCTCTCGATCCGGTCTCGACGGCGAAGATTGAAGAACTGATGTTCCAACTGAAAGACAGTTGCACGATGGTGATCGTCACGCACAACATGCAGCAGGCGGCCCGCGCGAGCGACTATACGGCCTTTATGCTCGACGGCAAGCTCATCGAGCACAACGAGACTTCCAAAATCTTCACGACGCCGAAAGATCCGAGGACAGAAGCCTATATCACCGGCCGTTTCGGATGAGGCTGCGCGGAGCCGCGGCCCCACCGGCCGCATCCGGAGAGGGGATTCGGGACCCATGGAACGACACTTCGAAAACGACCTGGAAGAGCTGAAGCAGCGGCTGCTGTGGATGGGGAGCCTCGCCGAGCGCGCGGTCCATCAGGCGGTGCATGCCGTGTTGGATGCCGAAGAGCATCTGGCCGAGGCGGTGCTCAACGAAGAGCCGGCCATCAATGAGATGCAGATCGAGATCGACGACCGCGTGCAGCGGTTGCTCGCTCTACAGCAGCCGATGGCCGCCGACTTGCGCTTTCTCCTGGCCGTTTCGCGAATCAATGGCGATCTCGAGCGCATCGGCGATCAAGCCGTCAATATCGCGCATTCCGCGATGCGCATTCTTCGCCATCCGCAGGTAAAGCCCTACGTGGACTTGCCGCGCATGAGCGAGTTGGCCGAAACGATGGTTCGCGACAGCTTGAATTCGCTTGTGAAGGGTGATCAGGATCTGGCGCAGACCGTTCTGCAACGCGACGACCAGGTTGATCGCCTGCGCGACCAGCTCTTCCGCGAGCTTCTCACCTACATGATGGAGAATTCCGCTGTGGTTTTCCCGGCGTTCGAACTGATTCTGGTGGCGAAAAACCTGGAGAGAATTGCCGATCACGCCACGAACATCGCCGAAGACGTGATTTATTACGTCGCTGGGCGCGACGTCCGCCATCCTGCTCTCGACCGGCGCTGAATCCTGAACGCTTTTCAGACGCGCGTCAGCGCCGTCGCTTCATCTTCAGAGATATCGAGCACGCTATCGAGCCGCACCATCTTCAGCAGCATCTGCACGCGCTTGCTGGGCGCGTAGAACGTGCATTTTCCGCCAGCCCGCTTCAGCGTCGTGAAGGCGCGCACCAACGCCCCGATGCCGGAGCTATCCAGCTCCGTCACACCCGCCAGATTCACGGCCACCCGGGAAGACCCCTCGTCGATCAGTTGCTGCACCTGGCTTCGAAAGGCTTCTTCGGCCTCTCCCAGCTTCAAAGGGCCGTCGAGATCCAGAATGATGGCTTGGCCTGCCTTGCGAGTCTTGATGTTCACCGCGTCCCTCGGAGCGCCCAGAAAAGCTAACCGAATTGGGCCTCTCAATCAAGCGAGGAAACGAAAAAGACGTAGCGTCGCCAGAGTTTGCTGTAAGGCCTTTCCTTGACGCATATACACACCATTTGTTAGGCTTCGCCCGCGTTGTAGGGCCCCCGGCGGCACTTGTCCCGCCGTTGCGGGCTATGCGAAGTCCCTTCCTGAGCGGGGAGAGCCATGGAGTCATCGTCAGAGCTGTTTGAGCTGGCCAGTGTGTCCCTCGCCTGCCGCGACCGGGAGACCCTCCTGAAGACGTTTGCCGCTCGCACGGGCGGAATTCTGGGCGCTCGTGCCGTTCTCGTGTGGCTTTACGACCCGCAGGAAGAAGGACTCGAATGTCAGGCGCGCTGGACCGAGCCCGGCGAAAAATGGACCCCATCGGAGAATGGCGAAGGTGAAGGAATCCTTTCCGATGTGTTTGAGACGCGGAAGAGCCGCCGCCTGGGATCGAATGAATGGGAAGACGGCGACTTCGATCATCTGGAAACCTCTTCGCGCGCGCGTGTGAAGACCGCGCTGCTTGTGGGGCTCCCCGCTGCGCAAGGACTCGCGGGTGTCGTCGAGGTGTTGAACAAACGCTCCGGCGATTTCACCGCCGAAGACGAACGATTCCTGGAAGAAGCGAGCCACCTGGCCGGCCAGGCGCTCACGCATCTGGACGAACTCGAAGGCGAGCGCCATACGCAGCTCGCCACGCTTGAACGCCTCACCGCGCTTTACGATCTCGGGCGCACGTTCACGTCGACACTCGAATTGGGGGAGCTGCTGCCCATCGTCGCAGGAAAAATCCGCGACATCCTCACGGCGGGCGGCTGCAATCTCTGGCTCGCCGACAAATCTTCCGGCGAGCTCTATCTGGCCAATCAGGCGGGAGAGGATCCTACCGTCGAAGAAGACGCGCGCGTCTCTGCCGAAGAAGGCGTGCTCGGTGAAGTTCTGCAACAGGCGAATCCGCGAGTCATCGAGGACGCCGCGTCCGATGCCGCACTGGCCGACCGCCGCGAAGCGGGCGGCGATTTTGCGATGCAGAGCTACATGGCCGCGCCGCTGCGCAAGGACGACGAAGTGCTTGGCGTCGTCGAACTGATTAATAAGAACGACGGATCTCCATTCGACGAAGATGACCTGTTTTTCCTTTCCTCCATCAGCGAGCAGGCGGCCGTGGCGATTCACAACGCCAACCTGCTCGAGTCCGAGCGCAAGGTTCATGCCCTTGATGCGCTGCTGAAAATCTCGAAGGAAATCACCTCTACGCTGGATCTCGACCACGTTCTCACCACCGTCGTTGCCCAAGCCTCTGAGGTTGTCCCATTTGACCGCTGCGTCATCGGCTTCTACGACCGAGGAAAATTTATGCTCGGCGCCATCTCCGGCGAGGCCGAAGTGCCGAAAACCAGAGAGATGCAGGATTTGCGCGACTGCCTAGAATGGGTGGCGGGGCAGGAAGGAGGCGTGTCGGCCGATCTTTACGAGGACGGCTGGCACTTGGCGCCGGAAGACGCGCGCACTCAGATCGTTCCCTTTCTCGAAGCGCATGAAAACAACGGCTTCTACGCCTTGCCGCTGAAAGACGATCAGGGAATTTTGGGCGTGCTCGCCATGATCAGCGGCGATGCCGATTTTCTGACCGACAGCAACAAAGAAACCGTTGCGATTCTGGCCAACCAAACGACCGTGGCGATCCGCAACGCGCAGCTTTACCAGCAGGTCCCGCTCGCCAATCTGCTCGCGCCGCTCGCGGAAAAGAAAAAGCGCTTGCTCTCCGCCGTTCCGCTCACACGCTGGCGAATGTATGCCGAGAGGGCTCTCTGGATTGTCATCGCGCTGTTCGTGATTCCCTGGCCCATGCGGCTCGGAACGGACGTCACCGTCGTTCCCGCGGACCGTCGCATGATCAGCGCGGTCGAGGGCGGAGTGGTCCGGCGCGTCTTCGTTCACGAGGGCCAGCGTGTGGCCGCCGGAGAAATTCTGGCGCAGCTCGACGACGGCGATGACCGCGTGAACCTGGCGCAGGCGCAGGCAGCTCTTGCGCAAGCCCGCCGCGACCTGGCCGAAGCGGAATTCCGCAACGATCCGGCGGCTGCGGGACAGGCGAAAATCCGCACGGACCTACATCAGGCTGAAGTGGACATGGAGGAGAGCCGCATTGCCGAAGCGCAGCTTCGCTCGCCCATTGCAGGGATCATCACAACTCCGAAGGTCGAAGAGAAAGCAGGCATCCTGCTTCATCCGGGCGATCCATTTTGCGAAGTGGTCCAGAGGAATCCGATGGCTGCCGAGATGAGCGTCGAAGAGTCGGATTTAGGCCTGATCCGCCAGGGAAAGAGCGTCGCTTTGAAATTGAACGCATACCCCACGGAGACATTTCGTGGGGTCGTCGAGCGCATCGGCGCGCAAACTCACTCGCAGAACGGCGATCAATATTTTCTGGTCCGCGCCGTCTTCGACAACCTCGGTGACTTGGCGCGTCCCGGCATGGTGGGGCGCGGGCGAATTCGCGCAGGCGGAGGATGGTTCAAGTCCGGTTGGTATCCGATCGGATATGTTCTCCTGCGCTCTCCGGGGCGGTGGTTGTGGCAGGAGCTGTGGGCATTGCTGCCGTAAAAGGAATGGTCATGAGGAAACTGGTGGTTGGGATTGCTGCGGCGGCGATTTTCTTAGTAGGGGGATGTGGAGACTCGACTTCACCCGCCACATCGAGCGCCGCCGCTCCGCCGGCACCTAACCCCTCCAGCGCCGCCCCTGTGTCTCCTGTCCCGCTCGGACCGAAGCCCGCAGATGCGGCAGGCATTCTCAGCGTCCTTTCCGTTGAACATCAGGTGGACGTCGGAACGCAGATGGACGGAATTGTGGTGAGCATCGAGAAGGATGAAGGCAGCACCGTAAAAGCGGGAGATGTCCTTGGCCGCCTCGACGACCGCGATCTGCAAATGGAACTCGTGAAGGCGAACGATGACCTGAAGGTGTCGCAGAACAACGTCCTATATAAGGAAGCAGAGCTGAAGGCCAAGACAGCGGCCCTCAAGCGCCAGCAGTTACTTCGCGAGAGCGGGCTTTCCAGCCAAGCGGATCTTGAAGAGGCGGAGTTTGAAGCGAGCGCCGCGGATTACGACCTGAAAGGCTGGCGCGCCGAGGTGGAAAGCAGCGAAGCGCATATTCGCCAGCTCGAGCTGCAGATCGACGAAACGCATCTGCGCGCGCCTTTTTCCGGCGTCATCGTCCGCCGCTATATTCGTATCGGTCAGGTGCTTGCCAAGAACGACAAATGCTTCCGCGTGAGCCAGCTCTCTCCCTTGCTCGTCCAGTTTCAGGTTCCTGAATCGAGTGCGCAGCGGCCTGCCGAAGGAGTGCCCGTGCAATTGGCGCTGGCGGATGATCCGGCCCGCACCATGTCCGCGAGAATCACGAAAGTCAGCCCCACGGTCGATCCGGCCAGCGATAGCTACGACGTGACCGCGCAACTGACGGGTCCCGGTCTTGCGAGCCTGCGGCCGGGAATGGCGGTGCGCGTTTCGTGGCCTTCGAAAATGCCCGGCAGGCCCTGACGAAACTCGGCGATGCGATTCGGTCCCACCAGCCTCCGCGTATCGAGCGTCCTCGCCAAAGGACTTCGGCGGCCAAAGCTGCGCCAGGACCTTCGCATCAGCGAGCAGACCGTTGCGGGCGAGACCAGCTATGTCATCAAGGTCGAAGAGACCAGTTCTTACAATCGCTACGGAGCGCAGGAGTTCGCGCTGCTACAGCTATGCGACGGCACGCGCACGCCCGCCGAAATCGCCACGGAAATAAACCGGGAAAATCCGGACATAAATCTCGGCGAGACGGAGGTGCTCGATTTTCTCGACAGCGTCGAGCCGGCCATGTGGGAACAGTCAATCGGCGAAAAAAATCTGGCCGTCCTCGAACGCATCCGCGACGAGCGCAAGAGCCGCATCGACCAATCGAGCGTTCTCTACATCTCCTTCAAAGCTTGGGACCCGGACAAGACGCTGGCGAAGCTCGATCCTTATGTCGGCTGGATTTTTTACTCCAAAGGCTTCGTCGTTTTCTCGATCCTGATTTTTATCGTCGTCTGCTATCTGCTTGCCGGGGATTGGACGCGCGTGCAGCAAGACACGGCTTCGCTCTACAGTTTTGCGGACAAGTCCGCATACGATATCTGGGCCTTCTGGATTCTTCTCCTCCTGCTCGGCGCGGTCCACGAATTTGGCCACGGGCTCACTTGCAAGCACTACGGCGGCGACGTTCACCAAATGGGATTTCTTCTCATTTATTTCACGCCCGCGTTTTACACCGATACCACCGATATCCTTCTCTTCAAACGAGGGCGCGAGCGCCAGCTCGTGATTTTTGCAGGTATCTGGATCGAACTCGTCTTCTGCGGCGTCTGCGCCTTGATCTGGCATTTCAGCCTGCCCGGCACCGTCGTGAACGACCTTGCCTATAAAGGAATGCTCCTGAGTGGCGTTCAAGGCGCGCTGCTCAACCTGAACCCGCTCATCAAGGCCGACGGCTACTATGCTCTTTCGCAGTACCTGGAAATCGACAATCTTCGCGAGGAGTCCTTCGCGTTCCTGCGCGCTTGGTTCGCCAAATATATTCTCCACCGCGATATGGACCTGCCTGCGTCGAGCCGCCGCCAACGGCGAATCTTCGCAATCTTCGGAATCACGGCAATTCTCTACAGTGTCACGCTCATTTTGATTTCGCTCATTTTTGTCAGGAATATTCTTGTGAGTAAATTCGGAGATTGGGGCTATTTGCTCACGCTCGGTGTGGTCTATTTCTTTGCCAGGAAGAGCGTGCGTATGCACTGGCCCGCCGTCCGTGCATGGCTGCGGGAAAAGAAGGAGGAGCTTATGGCTTGGAAAATGACTCGCGCGCAACAGGCCGGTGCGCTCGGCGTGCTGGCGCTCCTGTTGATTCCTCCCGTGCCGTCACGCGTCAATTCCGATTTTGTGCTCGAACCGGGCCGCGAAGCCGCCGCGCGCGCAGCCGTCTCCGGCACAGTCCGGCAGGTGTTCGTGCATCAGGGGGACGTGGTCAAGGCTGGGCAAGTGCTTGCAGTTCTCGACAGCGCCCAGGCGGATGCCGATGTCGCCGCTCTCCAGGCCAGGCTCGCCCTGGTCGATAGCCAGTTGCGGGTTGGCGAATCCCATGCGGACCTCGATCAGGCCGCCCGCGCACTGCCGCAAAGGCAGGAGCTAGCGGAGGACCTGGCCGTGGCGCAACTGCGCGCGTCCGAGACGGAAATTCGCGCTCCGATCGACGGCGTTGTTACCACTCCGCTCGTCTCGCAAATGACGGGACAATATCTCAGCGGTGGCGAGGAGATTTGCATGATTGCCGACCGCGAACAGATGCGCGCTCACATCCTGGTGCGCGATTGGGCCCTCGAGGACGTCAAACAGGGGGCGGTCGTGAGGCTGAAAGTGCTCCCGTTCCCCTTCCGCACATACCGGGGAGAGGTCTTGCGCATCATGCCTGCGGCTTCGCCTGACCGGCCTGTAGCTCATCCGGAAAAGCTCGAACGCCTCGGACAGGAGTTGACCAACTATTTCGCGGTCGAGGTTGCCATATCCAATCCCGATGGGTCTTTGCGTGAAGGCATGACGGGAACGGCAAAGATCGGCGCGAAAGACTATCCCATCGGGTATCAGATAGGAAGAAGCAGTTGGCGCTGGGTTCGCTCACAATTCTGGTGATGGATCGCGGGGAAGAAGCGCAGCGAACGCCAAGTTTTCTTTGCAGCAAAAAAGGAGAAGGGCCGCCGTTCCTGGGACGGCGGCCCTTGGGGGTTGCTACACCTTCAACCCTCCCGCAGAAGCGGAGAGCCTCGCGGGAAGATCGAAGAACTCGTTAGACCAAATTCCTCATCAACGGCTTAACGGCGGAAGCCTTCTTGCCCTTCTTCAACGGCTTAGCTGCTTTCTTCATGTCTCTTCTCTCCCGTATTTTTATTGCTCGGTCGGTGGAATATAAAGCAATCACCTCGCCATTCACCGGGCTGTCCAAACTGTCCAGCATCACCTTACAAGTAAAGGGGTTACCAAAATTCGTAGCATAGTCACATCGCGAACAACTACTCGCGCTCGTTGAAAAATTGGCAGGAAGTTGAATTTCTCAACGACGATTGCTCTAGCCGGATTTTTCGACGGGTGCTCTTGTGGAAAAAATCAGAGGTGATATTTCCGGCAGAGGTAATTCAGGCGGTTTCTGTCCACTCCCAGCAGCCGCGCCGCCTCGGCTTTGCCGTTTTTCGCCTGTTGTAGTGCTTCTTCCACCCAGCGCCTTTCTACAGCTTCCATCTCGCGGTCCAGGTTGATGCCGCCCGGCGGAAGGCGAAATTTGCTCTTCGAATTCCGGCTGACCGCCTGGATGATTTCGGGTGGCATGTTGGGAAGGTCGATTGATTCTTCGTCCGTCATCAGCACCAGCCGCTGGATCACGTTCTGCAGCTCGCGCACGTTTCCCGGCCAAGGGTAGCGCTTGAGCGCCTGCATGGCTTCGCCGGTAATCAATTTGGGCGGAATGCCATTGGCGGCGCAAAACACGCTTGTGAAATATTCCGCCAGAATCGGGATGTCTTCGATGCGCTCGCGAAGCGCGGGCACAAAAATCGGCACCACGTGGATGCGGTAGTAAAGGTCCTCGCGGAACCGGCCTTCGCGCACCATCTCTTCCAGATCCTCGTTTGTCGCGCAAACCAGCCGAAAATCCACGCGAATCGATTTCTTGCCTCCCAGCCGCGTCAGCGCCCGCTCCTCCAGCACTCGCAGCAGCTTGCTTTGCAGCGCGGGAGTCAGGGTCGCAATTTCATCCAGAAAAAGGGTGCCCTGGTGCGCCAGTTCGACGCGCCCTTCCTTCGACGCCGTCGCCCCCGTGAACGCGCCCTTTTCGTAGCCGAACAGCTCCGCTTCCATCAGCCCTTCCGGCAGCGCTGCGCAGTTGACGCTTACAAAGGCGCGATTGCGCCGCGGGCTCTGGTCGTGCAGGGCCCGCGCCACCAGTTCTTTTCCAACGCCGCTCTCACCACGAATGATTACCGTGCTGCTGGCGCGCGCCATCCTCTTGATCGACTCGACGACGTGCTTCATCGACTCCGTCGAGCCGATCAGGTCGCCCAGCGCATGTTTGCGCGTGATCTCTTCGCGCAGCAGGCGGTTTTCCCGCTGCATCCGCAGCTTTTCCACCGCCCGCTCGAGCAGGTGGCGCAGCACATCGCTGTCGATGGGTTTGATGAAATAATCGTAGGACCCGCCGTCGATCACCTTCAATGCCGTGGCCTTCGTCTCATCCGAGCTGAGCACGATCACGAGCGTGTCGATCTCGCTCCCCACCAGCCGCGCCAGCAACTCCGTGCATTCCTCGACGCCTCCGGAGGCCATCGGCAACGCCAACAGCAGCACGTCGAGCGCACTTCCTTGCAACAACTTGTAGGCGCCCTCGTAATCAGACCCTTCGAGCACTTCGAAATCGGAGCGCAAGGCGGCCGCGATGTGCGACCGCATACTCTGGTCGTCGTCTACGATGCCAATTTTTGGTTTGGGCCCGCCCGATGCGATGGGAGGTCTCCTGCGGGGATGCCGGTTCTCAGGATCGTCGACGGATCCGCGTGCTCCCCGAGTCGCGGAGATTGTAGGTGCGGCGGAATTCGATGTCAACGCTGCTGCGCAGCCGCTTACGTAAGCAGTTTGTTAACAAGTCCTGGTCCCCAATGGCCGCAGGCGTACCGCGGCGGCCTACGAACTTCCCAACAGCACGCCCACGATGAACACCATCACGCCCCCGACCACCACCTGCATCGTCGAGGAAAGAATCGGCGTGTCCATGTAATGGTGCCGCACGTAGCTGATCACTCCCAGCTCGACGGCTACCACGACCACGGCCACGGTGAACGCGAGATGAAACCGCGGGATCAAGAAGGGAAGGGTGTGCCCCAACCCTCCTGCCGCGGTCATTGCCCCCGTCACAAGCCCGCGAATCAGCGGTTGCCCCCGCCCCGTCAGCGAGCCGTCGTCGGAAAGCGCCTCCGCAAACGCCATAGAGATTCCCGCGCCCAGCGACGCTGCGAGCCCCACCAGAAAAGCGTCGTGAGTATTCCGCGTGGCAAACGCCGCGGCAAAAATCGGTGCAAGCGTCGAAACCGAACCGTCCATCAACCCGGCCAGCCCCGGCTGCACCACTTGCAGCATAAAAAGCTTTCGCCGCGACTCGTCCTCTTTCGTTTGTGCGGCGGGCGTCAAATGTTCTTCTTCGAGCGACTCGGCCATGGCGTAGTGCTGCCGTTCAATGTCTGCCAAATCTCCCAGCAGTTTGCGGATCGACGCGTCGGTCACCTGGCCGATGGCGCGCTCGTAAAACCGGCGCGTCTCCAGCTCCATGATCTCCGCCTGCCGCCGCACCGCCTTCAATCCCAGCGGCCGAACCAGCCAGATCGGGCGCCGCTCGACGAACCCCTTCACGTGATCGCGCCCGATCAAGGGAATGTGTTCTCCGAATTTTGTGCGGTAAAGGTCGATCAGCGCCTGACGGTGACGCGACTCTTCCGCCTGCATCTCTTCGAAAACCTTTGCCGAGGAAGGATACGAATCGCGCAGGCCTTCCGCGAATTCACCGTAAACGCGGCCGTCCGCCTCCTCCAATGAGATTGCCAGCGCCAGAATTTCACGCTCAGAAAGGCTGCGAAAGCTTCTCTTGGCCATGGACCACCCTCAATAGGAACAATGTCGGGCAATTATACGAAAATCGGGCATCGCCGGACGCTTTCGCGCGAAATGCGGCATTCCTTTGTGGCAAAATTCTGCTTCGCTTCATCTAATCCTCAGCAGCAAGAGAGCGAACCGGGATTCCTCGATTCCTTCGGAAAGGAAATATCGCGTGGCAGAAACAATTGGATTCATCGGCCTCGGCAAGATGGGCGAGCCTATCGCGGCCAACCTGCAGAAAGCCGGATTCCCGCTGAAACTTTACAACCGCACCCCTGCAAAGGCGGAAGCCCTGGCTGCCGGTGGCGCGACGGTGGCGGCTCAGCCGCGCGATGTGGCTCAAGCCGGCGGCATCGTCTTCACGATGCTGGCAGACGATCGCGCAGTCGAGAGCATGTGCCTTGAGCGCGACTCCTTCGTCGAACGTCTCGGCAAGGGCGGAGTTCATGTTTCGCTCAGCACGATTTCTCCTTCCACGGCTCGCCGCCTTGCCGAGCACCACGCGAAATTGGGTGTCGCTTACGTCGCCTCACCCGTTTTCGGCCGCCCCGAGGCGGCAGCTGCCAAATTGCTTTGGGTTTGCACTTCGGGAAACGCAGAGGCCAAGCGCCGTGTCCGCGCGGCTCTCGAAGCGATCGGCCAAGGAATTTCCGATTTTGGTGAAGAGCCCGGCGCTGCCAATGTGGTGAAGCTCTGCGGAAATTTTCTGATTGCCAACGCGATTGAAGCAATGGCCGAAGCCTTCACGCTCGCCCGCAAGAACGGGCTCGAGGCTTCCCATCTCTCCGAACTCTTCGGGAAGACTCTCTTCGCCTGCCCCGTCTATCAAAACTACGGCAGGATGCTCGCTTCCCCACCCAACGGCCCGATCGGATTCGGCCTGGCGCTCGGGCTCAAGGACATGAATCTTGTCTTGCAGACCGGCGCGGAGAGCGCCACGCCCCTCCCGATTGCCAGCCTCTTGCGCGACCGCTTCCTTGCTTCGATCGCCAAGGGCCGCTCCGAGATGGATTGGACTGCCACCGCCCTCGACGTGGCCGAGCAAGCGGGGCTGAAGTAAAATAACTGCGCCGGCGGACACCGCTCGCTTCCGGCCTGCCCGCCGCCGACCGTCCTTCTAAGAGCGTCAAATTTGAAAGCTATCGCCAAGACGCTCCTTCACGACAGCTTCCGCGCCGGAATCACGTTGAAGGGTATCGACGGCCTTTTTGAAATGGCTGGCGGCATCCTTCTTTGGTTCATCTATCCCGAACGGCTTGCCCGCGGCGTCCGTCGGCTTCTGCTGCATGAACTCAGCAAGAATCCGCACGATTTCATCGCAACACACCTTCTGCACTCCACGATGAAGCTCGCGGCTGCCGATCCTGTTTTTGCTTCGGTTTATCTCGTCACACACGGATTGGTGAAGGCATTGCTTGTGATCGCTCTGTGGTTCGACAAGATCTGGGCCTACCCGCTCACGATTGCCGTCTTCGGCGCCTTCGCTGTGTATCAGACCTATCGCTTTTTCATCACAGAGTCGGCCTTCATGGCGATTCTCACTGTCTTCGATGCGCTGATCATCTATCTCACGTGGATGGAATTTCGCGAACAGAAGAGGCTTCGCTCCGCGGCCCGTTCCGCCGTTCCTGCTTCTCCCGCTGCGCCGAATTGAACGTTGCGATTCACCAGACCTGTGGCAGACTAAGTCGCCAATAGGAGCCGGTCACGATTTCTCCTCAAAAAAATCGCTCGCAATCGAACGCCGGAGGTTTTCGAAACCGGAGAAAAAATGCAGATCGCTCGGGCGCCGGCCCCGGACTGAAATACATCCTCGAAAAGCAAATCGGCTTTCTTCTTCGCAAAGCCACCCAGCGCCACACGGCCATTTTTGCCGCGCGCATTCCCGAGGGACTCACCACCACGCAATTCGCCGCGCTTGCCAAGCTCTACGCCGCCGGGCCCTGCTCGCAGAACCGCCTTGGCCGCCTGACTGCCATGGATGCGGCCACAATCAAAGGCGTCGTCGACCGCCTGACGAAGCGCGGATTCGTCGTTTCACGTCTCGACCGCCGTGATACGCGCCGCCTTGTCCTCCGGCTCACCCGAGCCGGCCTTGCCGCCGTTGAAGTCGCTATTCCCGCCGCCGTCCGCATCACCGAGGAGACTCTCGAGCCGCTGTCCGCCGCCGAACGCTCTGCACTCTTGAAATTAATCCGCAAGATCTGCTGAGTGCTGCCATCCAGCATCGCTGGTTTGCCACATCTTGTTGCTGGATGCTCCGAACCTTGCACCCTGCAAATTCGTTTGTATACTAACGGCCAGCAAACCCGAGGTGTCCTGTGGCCCACGAAGAACCAGCCAAGCCCGCTTCCGATTCGAAGCTCGTTATCCGCAACATCGGCCTGCTGCTCAGCGGAAATATCCGCAGGCCGGTTTTCGATGCGGATGCGATCGTCGCCGTGAACGGAAAGATTGCCGCGATCGGCAAAGAGAAAGAACTCGATCTCGCGGGCGCTTCC
Organism: Candidatus Acidiferrum sp.; assembly: GCA_035524135.1. GTDB lineage: Bacteria > Acidobacteriota > Terriglobia > Acidiferrales > UBA7541 > Palsa-295. The sequence continues at coordinate 28,980 of DATKPM010000021.1, forward strand.
ATCGTCATCAATGCCAACGAAACCACTCTCTCCCCTGGTCTCATCGATAGCCACGTCCACCCCGTCGTCGGCGATTGGACTCCCCGGCAGAATCAGCTCGGCTGGATCGACAGTTGCCTTCACGGCGGCGTCACCACGATGGTCTCCGCTGGAGAAGTTCACACGCCTGGCCGCCCGAAAGACATCGTCGGCGTGAAAGCAATGGCCGTCTTCGCCCAGCGCGCGTTTACGGCCTTTCGGCCCGGCGGCGTCCGCGTGATTGCCGGCGCCCCTGTGCTGGAGCACGGGATGATGGAAGAGGACTTCAAGGACATGGCTGCGGCGGGAGTGAAGCTCCTCGGGGAGGTTGGCCTTGGGAGCGTGAAGGACGGTCCCACAGCGCGCCAGATGGTCGCCTGGGCGCGGAAGTACGGGATTCAAAGCACGATTCACACCGGCGGCCCGTCGATTCCCGGATCGAGCTTAATCGACAAGGATGTCGTGCTCGATGCGGATGCCGACGTGATCGGCCACATCAACGGCGGTCACACGGCGCTACCCGATGATCAGATTATCGCGCTCTGCGAACGCAGCCCGCGCGGCCTCGAAATCGTCCACAACGGCAACGAACGCGCCGCGCTGCTCACCCTGCGCACAGCCAAGGAATTGAACCACCTCGACCGCGTCATCCTCGGCACCGACGCCCCTGCCGGTTCCGGAGTTCAGCCGCTCGGCATCGTCCGCATGATTTCGATGCTCTCCGCGCTCGGCGAAATTCCCACGGAAATCGCGTTCTGCTTCGCCACCGGCAACACGGCCCGCCTGCGCGCTCTCGACGGCGGATTGATCGAGCCGGGCCGGGCGGCGACTTTCACACTCATGGATCGTGCGCAGCACTCTTCCGGGAGGACGTTTCTTGAAAGTATTCAGAAGGGTGACCTGCCCGGTATTGGCATGGTCGTCGTCGATGGCGCGGTCAGCATCCACCGCAGCCGCAATACTCCTCCAGCAACAAAAGTGCCTGAGATTCAACAGTTGCGAAGCTAGAGGTGCGGCGCGGTTGTGCCTTCCCCGGTGGCTGCCATCTGCTACGGATGCCGATGCAGCACGTGGACTGCTATATCCGGCCAGAACTCGCGAAACACATTCGTGAGCACATCTCTTCCGATCGCAAACCCGTATTTCGACGCGATCGATCCCGCCGTCCGGTCCTGGCTCGGGTAGTACGTTACGGAAATTGCCTGCGCAATGGCTTTGCCCAGCAACTCCGAAATGTTCAGCCCATTGCGCCCTTCATAGTTCGGAGTCACAAAAGTTCGCGTCGAGGAATATAACGCACGCTTCCAGAACGAGCCTGTTCCCATCGCGTAATATCGCTCGTCCTGGTGAAAAATCGTCGGCAGCACGAAGACCACCCAGTAATTCCCGTCCGCCTTATCGAGAAATCCCCGCCAGTAATATCTGCCGAATCCAGCGACGCCTTTCCCCAGTTGTGGGTGCGCGTTGGTTCCCTCGGCCAGCATCGAGGTGAGACCCACAAATATAAATGCCGAATAGTCGAAGCTGTTTCTCGTCGCGATCACAAACGCCTGCTTGGGCGTCGGAGGAGGAGGCCGCGTTCCTGCACTCACGGCGCGGAAGTTCGGCATAACTCCCAGGATACGTTTCGGCTGTGGTGGCGGCTTTTTAAGGCACTCGCTCTTCGACTCCGAGCACTCCTGCATCGAGCTTTCGCCGCTTGCTTGCGGATTTTCCGCAGTTCCGGGTGGCGCCGTTCCAGTTCGTTGTTGGGATGAACTCTGCTGCTGGTCGGGCAGATAGAAATGAAAGTCAGGCGAAGCCGTCAGGGTGGCAAAAGACGGAGGCGGTGGAAGCGGTTCTGCGTCGGAGAAATCCTGGCGTGCTTGAACGACGGATGCGGCAAAAAGCAGCGCGAACGCTAAACAAAAGGGCAGCAAACATCCTCCCTTCACCCATGCGAAACCTCGAATTCTTGCGACGTGATTCTGACGCTATAGACCTACAGGAGGTTGTATCAACCTCGTGCCGCCATGCAGGGGAGATTGCTTCCGGGGAAATAGCATTCGCCGATTGGCTAGCGCAATCCGTCTTCGCCCTTGATTTGATCCTTAGTGAGTCCACCGACGCGTGGAAGCGGGCGCCCGCTGTCCGTCACGGCAACGGCCACGACAATCTCATTCGCTCGCGGCGCATCCGCAATCCGTATCTCCATCCCGTCGAAATGGCTCCGTACAAACGCTGCGTCCTTGTGCCCCAGCGGAATATCCAGTGGCACTCCCAGCCCGCCACGCTTCTTCGAAGACGGAATCAGCGCCGCGCCTTTTCCGAGCGCCTTCCTCACCGGCGCGCCCAGCTTCGGATGCAGGATCGCTGCGGCGTGTTCCAGTTCGCCATTTTCGCCCACGGCCGCCGCTTTTCCATAGCTCTCTGCCGACGTTCCCGGAATTCCAAGCGCCGCCACGGCGCGTTCCGTCAGCAAGCCGCCCAACTCTTCGCCGATGTCCATCAGCTCCGACAAATCCTCCACGTACTTTCCCGCCAACGGATTTTCGATCACCGCTGCAGCAGCCGCTCGCCGCGTCGGAGGGTTCACGTCGCGCCCCATCTCGCTGCGCGTTTCTTCGACGAACGTCAGAATTTTTCTGATTTTCACTTTCTTTAGCCCCGCCGCATCCGTCATCGCAACCCGTCCTCTCCCTGAATTTCCGATGCTTTCAGTCCTCCCGCCCGGGCGTGAATCCGTGGCCCGGTCGTCATCACCAGCGCCAGCAGAATCTCATCCGCACGCGGTGCGTCGTTCAAGCCCACTTCCATCGCATCGAAATGGCTGCGCACGTACGACGCGTTGATATGCGTGATCGGCACGTCGAGCCGCGTTCCCGGTCCGCCCACTTTTTTCGTCGACGATACAATCGCCTTCGCGCCTCCCAGCACTTCTCTCATCGCATACCCGCCCGGCGCGTGCCACAGCGCTCCGTGTTCCAATTCGCCCCCCGCGCCCACAATTGCGCCTTTCCCGTAGGCTTCGATCGCCTTCGGATTCCCTCCGAGCGCTGCCACCAGCCGTTTCGACATTTCCAGACCCAGCGGCCGCAAATCATCCATGAATGGCTGAATATTTTCGACGTATTTTCCTGCAAACGGATTTGTGATCACCGCCAGCGCCGCTCCCCGCCGCAGCGGCGTCGCGGGCGCCGGTCCGCCTTCATGAAAAATCTCTTCCACCATTACCGCGATTTTTCTCACGCGCACCTCATGCATGGAGATGGCTCCTTTCAAGAGGAAAGTCCCAGGAAGTTGGGAGCCGAAGTGCCGAAACTTCTGAAACGCCCGTGGAAACCGTTTCGCCTTGCAGATGCAGCGCCGCCGCGCAAATCAATCCGGAGGCCGCAAGTTTTTCCGCTTTCGCAAGCCCGCGCGCAAGAGCTTCGTCAATTTCATCCTGCCGCAGCGGGCCCACCGCTCGCGTCACGGGAATCTCGCGCAGGTCGCTGTCGGGCTGAATCTCCCGCGCGGCGATTCGCGCAATCGCCGGATGCCCCGGCAAATCGACGGCGTTCGCCACAATCGTTGCCGCCGCATCCGCGCCCGCCGCCGTCCCGGCAAGAATCGTCACCGCGTCCGCGATTCCGAGTGAAAAGCTCCGCCCGCGCCACCCGCTCGTTGCGATTCCCCGCACGGGATTCACAGCGCGAATCACCGCCTTCCCAAAAAGCGACGGTTCTTCCGGCCGGTCAATAAGGGCAACCGAAAATTCCTCTCCGCTCTCAAGATGCAGCGCAATATCGCCGCCGTCGTTCACATACGCCCGCGCGAGCGGCGCCGCAAAAATCATCGTGCCAAGAATTTCTTCCGACACGGCTCCCGCCACCGCCGCCATCGGCGTTATAAAGGAAGCCTCCGCGAACGGCGCCACTGCGTCCCACATCCGCCGCGCCACAATTCCTCGCGGCGCTTCCCCACCGGCCCGCGCCTGTCTCCGCAGCAGCGCCAGCTCGCCGCAAAGTTCATCCAGCACATGCGCGAACCGCGCGGATGCAGCGGCATACGCAGCATGCACGCATTCTTCCGCGCCAAACGCTTCCACGATCAAGTCCATCGGCCCGTCGTGCAGATGCAAGCGCCGTCCGTCGGGAAGCATCCGAATAACGGCACGCTCTCTCATTTCGCCGCCTTCGTGTTCGCGTCGGGCGCGAGCGGCCATGGGTTCTCCGCCTTGTGCGCCGTCCTCCGCCGGTTCTCGTCTCTCAAAATCGAATCGAGCGGACGCACCGAATCCACATGCCCGCCGAGCGTCGCATAATCTGCCAACTTCA
>DATKPM010000022.1:0-17644 GCA_035524135.1 Candidatus Acidiferrum sp.
CCACCAGGCCCCATTTTTCCCGTCGGCGCCGATTACGTAGACGCTCGTAGGCGCGTCCTCGACGACAGTGTGGACTTCTTCCAAGGGATCGACCGGCGCGGGATTGGCAAGCAATGCAAACCGAGCGCCGTCGGGCGAAAGCGCCGCGTGATTCACGCCGGAGGGAATCGACGTCAAAACCTGGAGCTTTGCGTCCGGCGAGGAAAGCGAAATCAATGCCAGTTGCCCGCGCTTCGAGACCTCGAACAATCCATAGAGCGAATCGCCGTCCTTTGTGAATCCTTTCGGCGTGAAATGTTCGGGCAGCTTCAGCGCGCGGTCGTTCGAGCCGTCGGAAGAAATCAGATGCCACTCTTGCTGCTCGGGGCCTTTCTCCGTGCCGTGATCCACGCGGTAGAGAATCGTCCTCGCGTCGGGAGCCACGGCAATGGCGAGAGCCTGATGAAGCTTCGCCCAATCCTCCACTGTGAACGCGTGCTTGCCGGACGCCGCGGCCGGGAGCGACGAAACTGCCAGGGCTAGGACACATGCGCTATAATTTTTCCAGTTCATGAAGACCTCATACAGTTCTCTCAAAGAGAACAGATTCGCGCGCCGAGCCCCATCCGGCGAGCCTGCCGTCCGCAGGCGGGCGGAAAGCACAGGGAAGTCTATATGAAAGCGGGACCTATTTTCAGCACGGATACGCTGGATTTCTTCACGGAGCTGGAGAAGAACAATCGCAAGCCGTGGATGGACGAAAACCGCGATCGCTATAAGTCCTCCGTGGTCGTGCCGTTTCGTGAGTTGCTTGACCGGCTTTCGCCTATAGCCCTGAAGCTCAATCCAAGGTTTCACATCAGCGGGCGAACGGGCGAGAATTTTTCGCGGATCAATCGCGACATCCGATTTGCCGCGGATAAATCTCCCTATCGCACACAGATGTACCTGTTTTTCTCCGAGGGTGGCGGGGAAAGAGGGCAGCTTTACGTGGGGCTCTCGCCTGAGGCCCTGACCGCCGGTTTTCGCATTTATAGCGATGGGAAAGACTCGCCATTGCTGCAATTCGGGCGCGGACGCGGCGCGGAAAATCCCGCATGGCTTGGCCAGCAAAAGAAACGCCTGGGAAGAAAATGCGAGAGCTACTGGTATTCGACGGAAAAGGGCGGATGGACGAAGCATTCTGGCTGGCCGCTGAAAGCTGAGGATTGGAAGAAGCTGCAGGGATGGGTGGTACGCAAGAAACTGAAGGCGTCGCTCGCGACCAAGCCGGGCCTCGAGCGCGAAATCGAGAAAATCTTTGGGGAGGTCTACCCACTGCTTCCTTTCGCGGGGCAACCGAACTGGAAGCCATGAGGGGAGTAACACGACAATGACCCGCGAACAGGCACGCAACGAGCATACGTCGCAAACGAGCCACGAGCAGTTTACGGAGACGATTTACGGCGTCGTCTGCGCCCATTGCCACAACTACATTTTCATAGACAAGACAAATTGCCCGCCCACCTGCCGCGAGCACGAGGCCTGCCGCCAGGCATACGCCTGATCCCATGAAGCTCGCTTTGCCACCCGGTGAATTTCACGCGTATCTCTTCGATTGCGATGGAACGATTGCCGATTCGATGCCGCTGCATTACATCGCCTGGAAGAAGGCGCTCGGCGAATGGAATTGCGTGTTCGAAGAGAAGCTTTTCTACGAATGGGGCGGCATGCCGACCGCCGAGATCGTGTCCAACTTGAACCGGATGCAAGGGCAAAACATGCCTGTGGAGCGAGTGATCCGCAGGAAAGAGGATCTGTACATGGAATCGCTTCCGCAGCTCAAGGCAGTTCCTGAAGTTCTGGAGCACATTGAGGCCGAATACGGGCGAATCCCGTTCGCAGTCGTCTCGGGCAGTACGCGGGAATCCGTGACGGCTTCACTGACCAGCCTGAACCTGCTCGATCGATTCGAGACGATGGTTTGCGCCGGAGATTACAAAAAGGGCAAGCCGGACCCGGAAGGCTTTCTGCTGGCGGCGGAAAGGCTCGGCGTGAAGCCGAAATATTGTGTCGTGTTCGAGGACACTGAGATGGGAATCCAAGCCGCTACGTCCGCTGGGATGGCCTCCGTGAAAGTGCCGCCGCCGTGGGAAAGGCGAAACTCGAACTGAACGGCGTGGCCGGGATGCTGGAATGAGTCTGTTCTTGCCCGCACGACTGAAAAGATATTCGAGCAACGTCAATTTAGCTGGGCACATCGATAGAATAGATATGACGCTCTGCCGTTCTGCCGCAGGACGCAGCGCATGTGATTGCGGAAGCTGGCGGCAAAGCGATACTGTCCGTAAGGTTGGAGCGCGGAAGATGTTTTGGGGGCGAGCTGCGATTGCGGCCCTAGTCGGCCTTATGGCCGTAGGCCCGCTATTCGCTCAGAATGCAGCTCCGTCAAATCACCCAAGCCCCACGACCGGCGCCGTTCTAACGCACCGAGTCAATCCGCCAGAAGCGCCGTCTCCTGAACCGAATCCCGAAAATCAGACCGTCAACTTGATCGTTCCTGTGGGAACGCCTCTTGAGGTTGCGCTCGTTCGCGAAACGCGCGTCGAAAAAGTGGGCCAAATGGTGAAAGGGAAAATCGTCGAACCCGTCTATGCATTCGACAAAGTTGTCGTGCCGGTCGGTGCTGTTGTGGACGGGAAGATCGACCGCATCGATTCCGTATCCGCCGGAAAGCGGACGGAAGCTGCGTTAAACGCCGACTTCACGCCGTCACGAAAGGTCCACGTCGTCTTTGATCGACTGTCCCTTCCCGGTGGGAAGTCCATTCCAATCCAGACCGATGTCACGCTGGGCTCCGGGCAGGTGCTCCAACTGGTTACGGCAGGCGGAAATTCTTCGGAAAAGAACGCGCCGAAGGATGCGGCTTCGCAAAAGGTGGAGCAAGCGAAGCAGGAAGCGCGACAGGAGTGGCGGCAGGCGATGAGCGAGGTGAAATCGCCCGGGAAAATACACAAGTTTGTCCGGTACGCGGAAGCGCAACTCCCCATTCATGCGCAATACTTGGATGCTGGAACGATTTACTCCGCAGAGCTTAAGAACGCGCTGGACTTCGGAACTGAGCCACTGACTCCGGCGATGGCTGAGTCAATTACGGAAACGCCTCCCGATGGCACGGTGGTTCGCGCCCGGTTGCTGACGCCGCTCAGCTCCGCCACGACGCGGAAAGGAGCAGAGGTGGAGGCGATCGTCTCGCAGCCTGAATTCGACGGCTCCCGGTTGGTGGTCCCTCAAGGCAGTTTGCTGAAGGGTGCAGTCCTGCAGGTCGAGCCGGCGCGGCCTCCCGGGCGGAATGGGAAACTCCGCATTGTTTACCACGAGCTAGACTTGCCCGGCGGAGTGCAGAAAAAAGTGGAGGCGCTGCTTGCGGGCGTTCAGGCGGATCGCTCGGCGAATATGACGCTCGATTCAGAGGGAGGCGCAGAAGCGGCGGCGCCGAATTCCCGTTTCCTAACGACCGGGATCACGATTGGGCTTGCGGGGTTTGCTTTCATCGGTGATAGCGGCGGCGGCGATTTGGTCCACAGCAGCGCAGGCGGCGCGGCTGGGTTCAAGCTGATCGGCATCGCCGTGGGACTGGCGACGCGCTCCCAAGTGTTCGGGATGGCAATGGGAGCGTTCGGAAGTGCGCGTTCGATCTATTCGAATTTCATCGCGCGCGGCCATGACGTTGTCTTCCCAAAGAACACGGTCATGGAAGTCGGCATCGCTACACGCCAACCGATGCCCGCTGAGGCTCCTGCTCAAACTCCTGGCAGAGGGAAATCAACAGGCGCGGAGGCGTTTCACGACACCCACGCCGAATGATGGGCGGGCAAGTTCCCGCTGCCCAACGGGGGAGAAAGCCGCGAAGTCTCGTTGACGGCCTTCGCGCAAAACCCGTATAATTGAGGTTTCCGAAACGCATTGGGAGGCAGCATGTACGCGGTGATTCGCAGCGGAGGGAAGCAGTATCGCGTCGAGCCGGGCGCAACGATCGAGGTCGAGCGGCTCGAAGGCAAGGTCGGCGGCAAGGTGACGTTTGACGACGTTTTGACAGTCCGCACCGACGAAAAGAAGGTTCTCGCAGGACCTGCCGCGGCAAAGGCCAAGGTGGTCGGCAAAATCGTGGCGCAAACGCGCGGGCCGAAGCTCAAAGTCCTGAAGTTCAAGAAGACCCGGCAGTACAAGATTCAGCGCGGGCACCGGCAAAATCTGACCGCGGTTCGGGTCAGCGACATCCAACTGGCATAGAGGGCGTCATGGCACACAAGAAAGGCGGCGGGTCTTCCGTAAATGGACGCGACTCGCACGGACAAAGGCTCGGAGTCAAGCGCTTCGGCGGTCAAGTAGTGAACGGCGGAAGCATCCTGATCCGCCAGCGCGGGACGCGTTACAAGCCCGGCAAAAACGTAGGCCGCGCGAAAGACGATACGCTGTTCGCGCTCATAACGGGCGTGGTGCAGTTTCAGGACAAGGGCCGCACGGGGCGGTTCGTCAGCGTGTTGCCGCTCGAAGAAGTGGCGGCGTCGAAGAAGCCAGAAGCTGCCGCGGCCAATTAACTCCATGAGGTTCGATACGCGCCTCGCCATCCGGGGCGCGTATTTTTGTTTTCACCCGCTGGGCGGGCGCCTTGAGGCGGGCGCCGGTTGTCTCAACTGAGTTGACACTCCTGTGTTTGCAGACGAAGCAAAAATTCTGGTGAAGGGCGGTGACGGCGGCAATGGTTGCGTTGCCTTCCGCAGGGAGAAGTACGTCCCGCGCGGCGGCCCGTCGGGCGGCGACGGCGGCCACGGCGGCGACGTCTACATCGAATCGAACCCGCACGACAATACGCTGCTTCGCTATCGCTACAACCGCGAATTCAAGGCGGAACGTGGGCGCCATGGCGAAGGCTCGAATTGCCACGGGCGTAATGGCGAGCCGACAACGCTGACTGTTCCCGTTGGCACCGTGGTTTTCGACGCGGATTCTGGCGAGCAAATATTCGACTTTACCGAGCCGGGACAGAAGTTCCTGGCAGCGCGCGGTGGTCGCGGCGGGAGGGGCAACGGCAATCCTCATTTCGTCCGTCCCTGGCATCAGGCCCCGCGAGAACACGAAGACGGCCAGCCCGGCGAAGAGCATCACCTGCGTCTCGAACTGAAATTGCTGGCGGATGTTGGATTGGTGGGCTTTCCAAACGCGGGAAAATCCACTTTGATTTCGCGCATCTCCGCTGCGCGTCCCAAAATCGCCGCATATCCGTTCACGACGCTCGAGCCTCACCTCGGTGTTGTTTCTGCCGACCCCGATGCGCCGCCGGGGCAAGGACGCACGTTCGTGGTGGCGGACGTTCCCGGCTTGATCGAAGGCGCCCATGAAGGCGCGGGGCTCGGAACGCGTTTCTTGAAACACCTGGAACGCACGCGAGTGATTGCGCATCTTGTGGACACCAGCGATGCGAACGATCGCGATCCTGTCCAGGACTTCGAAGTCATCATGCGCGAGCTGGCTTCCTTCAGCCCGGAACTGGCGGAAAAGCCTATGATCGTGGTGGCGACAAAACTAGACGCGACGACGAATCGCGACCGGCTCGAAGAACTGCGCGCCTTCGTGACCAGGCGCGGCCTGCCTTTCTACGCGATTTCTTCTGCTTCCGGCGAAGGCATCACTCCATTGGTCCGGGCCATGGCGGATATGCTGGACCGGATTCCCAAGATCGAACCGGTTCGAACGGAATCTTCTGCCGGACGCGCGGAGGAAATTACACATGCAGCGCCCGCGTCCATTCCGGAGGAAGAGTGACCTCTCCGGGCGCGCACAAGCCTGCTGGGCATGGTTCCCGGAAGCGAATCGCTCTGTTTGGCGGCACGTTCGATCCGATTCATGCGGGTCACCTCGTGGTGGCGCAGGCGGCGGAGCGGCGTTTCCACCTGGACGCCGTGTATTTCATTCCGTCCTCGCGCCCGCCGCACAAATCAAAAGCGTCGCTCACACCGTTCGTCCATCGCTATGCGATGGTGGCGCTCGCGTGCGCGGACCATCCGAAATTCCGGCCGTCGCTCGCCGAAGCGCCAGTCGACGGAGCCGTGCCGCACATCTATTACTCCGTGGATACGGTCCGGCGCTTCCATCGCGAACATCCGGACGATCATCTGTTCTTCATTCTCGGCGCGGACCAGTTTCTTGAAATTCCCACGTGGCGCAACTACGAAGCGCTGCTCGATTCCTGCGATTTTATCATCGCCAGCCGGCCCGGCTTCCGCATCGAAGCCCTGCGCTTGGTGATTCCTCCCGAAAAACTCGGCCGCACGCCGTCCTCCGACCCGGACAAGATCCATCTCCGCAAGACGGTGGTGAACCTTCTCACCACGGTTTCAAGCCACGTCTCTTCCACAGAGACGCGCGACCGCCTCGCTCACGGCCAGTCCATTCACGGGCTTGTGCCGCCGCGCGTGGAGGAATACATTCTCGGGCAGGCTCTTTACCGGTGACGCACGATTCTCTGCGGTCGGAAATCCGCTGGGCGGTGGAAGCCGCTCAAGACAAGCAGGCCGGCGACATTGCCGTGCTGAAACTGGCAGGTACCGGAGCGTTCGCCGAGTACTTCATCGTTTGCTCCGGCCACAGCCAGCCGCAGATTCAAGCGATTCGCGAAGCTGTGGAGGAAAGTCTTGAAAAGCATGGCAGGCGGCTGAAGCATCGCGAAGGAAAATCCGACGCCGAATGGGTGCTGCTCGACTATGGCGATTTCGTGGTGCATATTTTCAGCGACCGCGCGCGCCGCTATTACGACCTCGAGCGGCTGTGGCGCACCGCCGAACGCCTCGATTTTCCGGAGCAGGGGCGCGCGGCAAATTCCTAGCTCCCGTTCTGGCGGGGGCGGCGAAGGCGGCGAGTGAGCGCAACCGACGGCATGTGGGTGGCGGTTGATCCCGTTTCGCGGCAACTGATGGAAATTGCCGCGAAGCTTGCAGAACCCTCCACGACGCTCCTGATCACGGGCGAAAGCGGCTCCGGAAAAGATCAACTGGCGCGCTGGATTCACCAGGCGGGTCCGCGCCGTGATTCACCCCTCCTCAAAATCGATTGCGCCAGCCTGCCCTCAGAGCTTGTCGAATCCGAACTGTTCGGCCACGAGCGTGGCGCGTTCACGGGCGCTGTAGCGCAGAAGCCCGGGCGCCTGGAATTGGCCGGCGAAGGAACGATTGTCCTCGACGAAGTGGCGGCGCTGGCCCCTGGAATGCAGGCGAAGCTGTTGCGCGTGCTGGAAGAGAAGCGATTCGAAAGGCTCGGCGGCACCGTCGCGCTGCGCATGGAAGCGCGGCTGATGGCGTTGACGAATGCGGATCTGTCGGGCGCTGTGGCAGCCGGGCGATTTCGCGAAGACCTTTTCTTCCGCCTGAATGTTCTGACGGTCGAAGTCCCGCCGCTGCGCAAGCGCCGCGGCGACATTGCTCCTCTCGCGGAGCATTTCCTCGCTCGACTCGGCCCCGTCCACGGGCGCGCTGATGCGTCGCTCGATCCTTCGTCTTTGCGCGTTCTGGAAGCATATGAATGGCCCGGCAACGTGCGCGAGTTGAAAAATGCGATGGAGCGCGCGCTGATTTTTGCGAAGGATTCCGTGCTGCGTGCCGAAGATTTTCCAGCGATTAGGACGGCGGCGAGTGCCGGCGCAGGCATTGCAGGACCGCTTCGTTCGCTGGAGGACGTCGAAAAGGAAACGATTCGCGCTACTCTAGAAGCGACGCGCTACAAAATCGCGCAGGCCGCCGCAATTCTCGGCATCAGCCGCAAGACGCTGCTCGACAAGCGCAAGAAATACGGCTTGCTCTAGCGGCGTCGCGCTGCGGCCTCGTAACAATGAAAATCCGCCTCATCATGCTCGGCAAAACACGCCGCGAAGAATGCCGCTCGCTGGTGGACGACTACGTCAGCCGCATTCGCCGCTATAACGAGATCGAAGTGAACGAGCTGCGCGAAGCGAGTGCGGCAGCTCTTCGCAAGCTGAAAATCGAGCCCAGCGCCGTGACCGTCCTGCTCGATGCCGCTGGCAAACAATTCACTTCGCAGCAATTTGCGAAATGGCTCGGCGAGCTTCGGGACCGCAGTGTCCGGGAGCTGGTTTTCCTTTGCGGCGATGCGGAAGGTTTTCCGGAAGGAATTCGCGCGACGAGCACGCACAAAATCTCCCTTTCGACACTCACCATGCCTCATGAATTTGCCCGTGTCGTCCTTGCCGAACAAATTTATCGCGCCTTCGCAATTCTCGCTGGCCATCCCTATCCCAAATAGCCTACGGCTTCACAAAGCGCCACGCTGCGCTGAGAATTTTTCAATCCAGTCTTCCCTCTCCGCAGGCTCGCGCCCACAATAAAACTGTGCACGAATTTCGAAAGGGGGTAACTTCCATGCACTTTATTCTCGCGCACTGGAAATCGTGGGCATATTCCGTCGCCATTCTGGCGGGGAGCATCCTGGCGGCACTTGCGGCGCGGTGGCTGCTGTTCGCCCTGCTCGATGGTCTGGCGAAAGAAGCGCCCTCGCTGCTCAAGGATTCTCTGATCCACCACAGCCGGCGACTCGCCCGCTGGATTTTTCCTTTGCTCGCCATCGTGATCGCTTTGCCGGAGGCGCGTTTTGCCGAGAGCGTAATGCGCCCCTTGCAGCACGTCGTCGGCCTCGCCCTCATCGCTTCGTTCGCATGGCTGGCAGTGCTCGTCAGCGATGTCGCGTTCGACGTTCTCGGCTCTCATTACCGCACCGATGTGCGGGACAATCTGCTCGCACGCAAGGTGCAGACACAGCTTCGCGTCTTGCGCCGCATCGTCGCGGTCATTGTTGTGATCGTCACCGCTTCCGTGATGCTGATGACCTTTCCCGCCATCCGGCAGATCGGCACCAGCCTTCTCGCTTCCGCAGGCCTCGCCGGACTGATCGTCGGCATGGCCATGCGCCCCACGCTCTCCAGCCTGATTGCAGGAATGCAGATTGCGCTCACGCAGCCGATCCGTATCGACGACGTGGTGGTGGTCGAAGGCGAGTGGGGATGGATCGAAGAGATTCAGACGACGTTCGTCGTCGTTCGCATTTGGGACTTGCGGCGGCTGGTGCTCCCGCTCTCCTATTTCATCGAGCATCCGTTCGAGAATTGGACCCACACCAGCGCCGATCTGCTCGCATACGTTGTCCTATGGCTCGACTACACGGTCCCGGTCGATGAGCTCCGCGGCGAATTGACGCGCATCCTGAAGTCCACGGACAAATGGAAAGGGGAGGTCAACGTGCTGCAGGTTACAGACGCGAATGACCGCGCGATTCAGATCCGCGCCCTGATGGATGCCGCCGACTCAAGTATTGCCTGGGACCTGCGCTGCTACGTGCGCGAAAACTTGATCGGGTTTTTGCAGCTGCGCTACCCGCAATGCCTGCCGCGATGCCGCGCAGAGTTTTCGAACGAGTCTCCAAGGACTGTGCCCGCCGGAGGCCGTGCCTTGACGCCCGCGCCGCATTCGGCATAGGTCGCCGCGCAGGGGCAGCGGAGGCGACGGGCGCGGACCCGTCGCCATGGCGCACTTATTTTTCGGAAATACGGACGGAGGCTCGCGTCTTTTCCCAATCGAAATGCAGGACGCACCCATTGCCTGTCTTCTCGAAGGCAATCAGAAAATCCTCCACCGGAGAAGGCAGCGAGGAAGATTTCATCGGAATACGCGCCAGGTCATCGGCCGCCCCGGAGTATTTCGTGCCCCATTCGCCGGTGGTTTTGCTAATGATCAGCGTCCATTTGCCTTCCTCGGGAATGGAAAAAATCGTGTAGCTACCGGCAGGAACCGTTGTCCCGCCAACATCGAGATCCGCGGTCGTCACAAACGTTGTCGCTTCGTTCGCTCCGGTGCGCCACACCTGTCCGTAAGGGACCAGCCCGCCATAAATCTTCCGCCCTCTCATCCGCGGGCTCGAATAGTCCATGGTGATGGTCTTGCCGTCGGGAAAAGTGAATGTCGCCTGTGCAGGCGGGCTGGGGCGTTTGCTTTTGTCCTGCTGTGCGCGCGCGGGAGCGGCGAGCGCCATCCATCCGAGTATCAGGCAACATATCCAGGCCAATCCATTTCGCATGTCTTCCTCCGCTGGTGAGTTCGAGGGCATTCCGGGGTCATCCGGGCAGGAATTACCGGGGAATTCGCCGCAGGCGATTTTCTCCTTGGCGACGCCGGCAAGTCAAATCGCTCGCCGTCCCGCTTCGCCCGCGACGCCGCAACGCGCTCCCAATTGTGATTTCGCCGTGCCCGCTCGGCTGTGGCACACTAATTCGACGAGGGTTGGGGGAATGCCGGAAGGAAAAGGCCTGCTGATTGTTTATACGGGGCCGGGCAAGGGCAAGACGACCTGCGCCCTTGGCACAGCGTTTCGCGCCGTAGGCCAAGGCTTGCGCGTGCTGATGGTGCAGTTTATCAAGGGATCGTGGCATTATGGCGAGCTCGACGCCGCCAAAATGCTCGGCGACGACAAGTTCGAAATCCTGCCGATGGGCCGCGGATTTGTTAAAGTGGGCGGCGCGGATACCGACCCGGAAGACGTGCGAATGTGCGAGGCGGCCTGGGAATTCGGGCGCGAGCGCATTTTCAGCGGCAAGTACGATCTGGTGATACTCGACGAGATCAATTACGTGATCAGCTATAAGATGCTGGATGCGGAACGCGTCGTGGAATCTCTCGCGGCTCGGCCGGAGCAGGTGCACGTCATCTGCACGGGCCGCAACGCCCATCCAAAGCTCGTGGAGGCGGCCGATCTCGTCACGGAAATGCGCGAAGTGAGGCACCCGTACACGAAGGGGATTCTCGCCCAGCGCGGCATCGATTATTAACGCGAGGATAGCAGGGAAGTCCATTGCCGCCGCTTGAGCCCCGGCGCGCGCGATTGATTTCCCCGGCGAAAACATGACCTGGTTCAAGCGCGACAAAAAGCCGATTGAAAATCCCACTCCTGCCGACGAGCGGCGCGTCCGCACCGAAGGCCTGTGGATCAAGTGTCCCTCGTGCCGTTCGATCATCTGGAAGAAGGATCTGGAGGCCAACTCGGAAGTTTGCACGAAGTGCGATCACCATTTCCGCCTCGATTCCCGCCGCCGCATCAACCTGCTGCTTGATGAGGAGCCCTGGACCGAACTCGACGCCGACCTTTCGTCGAACGACCCGCTCCAATTCTCCGATACGAAGCCCTACGCGCAGCGCCTGAAAGACGCGCAGAAAAAACTGGGCATGAAAGACGCCATCATCACCGCCGAAGGAAAGCTGAGCGGCCGCACCGTGATCTGCTGCTCGATGGAGTTCGGATTTATCGGCGGATCGATGGGCGCGGTTGTCGGCGAAAAAGTGGCGCGAGCCGTCGAGCGCTCCCTTGCCGACAAGGCTCCGCTCATCATCGTCTCCAGTTCCGGCGGGGCGCGCATGATGGAGGGCACGGTCAGCCTGATGCAGCTCGCGAAAGTTTCTGCCGCCCTTGCGCGGCTGGACGAGGCGCGCGTGCCGTTCATTTCGGTGCTGACGGATCCGACGACCGGCGGGGTGACCGCGAGCTACGCGATGCTGGGCGATTTAAACATCGCCGAGCCGGGCGCGCTGATCGGCTTTGCCGGACCGCGCGTGATCGAGCAGACGATCCGCCAGAAGCTCCCCGAAGGATTCCAGACCGCTGAATTTCTTCTCGAACACGGCTTTCTCGACGCCGTGGTCCCGCGCAAAGATATGAAGACGTATATTGCCAGCGCGCTCCGCTTTTTCCTCGATTAGCCATGGACTACGAAGAATCTGTCCGCGCGCTGTATGCGCTGGGTCGCGAACTCGCTTCGCCGCGCCAGGCCCGCGTGCAGAAATTCGGCCTCGAAAACATTTCGATTCTCGCCTGCGCTCTCGGCAATCCGCATATCTCGGCGCCGTGCGCCCATATCGCCGGAACCAACGGCAAGGGATCGGCGGCGGCGATTCTCGATTCGATTTTGCGCGCAGCGGGAATGCGCACCGGCCTTTACACCTCGCCGCATCTTGAACGGATCAACGAGCGAATCCGGGTTTCGGGCGAAGAGATCTCCGATGAAATGTTCGCCGGCTGCTGGACGCGCGTGCAGGGCGTGATCGAATCGCTGCTTGCGGCGGGCGAACTCGCGGCGCATCCGACATTTTTCGAATGCGTGACGGCGCTCGCTTTTCTGGCGTTTGCGGAAAAGCACGTGGATTTTGCTGTCTATGAAGTGGGGCTCGGCGGACGGCTGGATGCTACGAATATCGTCGAGCCGGAGGTGGGCGTGATTATGCCCGTGGATTTCGATCACGAGTCGTTTTTGGGGCATTCGATCGAGGAAATCGCCGCGGAAAAGGGGGGCATCATCAAGCCGGGCGCGTGGATCGTCAGCGCGCGGCAGCGGGACGAAGCCCGCGAGGTGATCGAGCGCCGCGCGGAAGAAATGGGCGCGCGGCTCTGGCAGGTAGAGGACCACTGGGTCATCGAAACTGTGGACTCGGTCGGCGGGTTTCATCGCGCACGCGTCACGCATCTGCCAGCCGGCGAGGAATTGCAAATCGCGCCTTCTCTTGCGGGGCGATTTCAAATCGATAATGCGCTTGCCGCTGCCTCGGCGGCGCTTCTGCTGCGCGAGCGAGGCCATTCCATCTCCAATGAAGCGATTGAACAGGGTATTGCGCGCGCGCATTGGCCGGGCCGCCTCGAACGCATTGCCGAGCGCCCTGCCGTTTATCTCGACGGCGCGCACAATCCCGCTGCTGCCCGCGTTCTCCGCCGCTTTTGGGAGGATGAGCTTCCCAGACGTCGGATTTTCCTGATCTATGGCGCGATGCGCGACAAAGCTGTGGACGAAATCGCCGGCATCCTCTTCCCGCGCGCGGAAATGGTCTTTCTCACCGAGCCGCACCAGCCTCGTGCTATCTCCGCGAATCTGCTCGAGGAAATGACCACGGGTCTCGCCCGTGCCACAGCCGTGTTTCCCGAGCCCGCGGCGGCGCTCGATCAGGCGCTCGCTGCTGCCAGGCCCGAGGACGCTGTCTTCATCACTGGTTCTCTCTTTCTCGTCGGAGATTTGCGGCGTGAATGGCATATTCGTGAAGCTCGCGCGCAATCGAGTCCCTCGAGCACGTAAAGCGAAAATCCGTTCTCCCGTAGCGCGATGCTACCGATCCGCATACTCGCCACTTGAATT
This sequence comes from Candidatus Acidiferrum sp., assembly GCA_035524135.1. Classification (GTDB taxonomy): domain Bacteria; phylum Acidobacteriota; class Terriglobia; order Acidiferrales; family UBA7541; genus Palsa-295. The sequence goes on from DATKPM010000022.1 coordinate 13,193, forward strand.
TCATCCGAATTCGCCCGTTTCTTCTCCGTCCCGGCTTCGGACACATCGTCCCGCCATCGAACGCAGTTCATGTTTCCTGGCCTGCCGCAAATTCATAGAACGTGAAACAAAAACGTCCGGTTCTGCGTTTCTTTCTTTGAGGGCAAGAGAAGAGGAAACCCATGTTGTTGCGTCTAACGGAGAAACGCCAGGAGAGTCTCATGTTTCAGAGCGAACGCAGCGAAATGCTCGAATCTTTCAGCCGCGGGCCCGCGTTGCTCAGTTCCGGTCTCCGGCGCTTTCCCAAGAAGATGTGGTTGTATAAGCCTGCTCCGGATCGTTGGAGCATTCACGAACTCATCCTTCACCTCGCCGATAGCGAAGCAACGGCCTACATCCGATGTCGCGGATTCATCGCTCAGCCCGGCCACCAAATTCTTGACATTGATCCCACCCGCTGGGCCGGTTCACTCGGCTATTACTATCAAAGCTCGCGCGAGGCGCTCGAAATCATTCCGCGGCTCCGCCGTATGACGTGCCGTCTTCTCGCGAACCTTTCTTCGGTCGTGTGGTCCGCGGAGGTTCAGCATCCAAAGCTCGGATCAATGACGCTCGAGCGCTGGGTGGGTCTCCAGGAGCGGCACATCCCGCACCATCTTCGCCAGATGTCCCAGAATTTCGAGGAGTGGGCGAAGACCCATCCGCCTCGCAAGCCTGCGCAGATGTCTCGGCACGACGCCATGGCCGGACGCGAGATGGCCATCCTTCCGCGCGCCTGCTAACTTCGATCTGAATTTGGATCTTCTCGCCGAGAGCAGGTGGGCTGGGTGTCCGGCTCGCGTGTTCTGTAGGCAAGGCTGGCCGCCTGCTTTAGTGGCACCAACTCTCCCGCAGCTTCAGAGAGACCTGAGAAAATTCAGCAGGTCCTGCTTTTGCTGGTTGCTGAGTTGATTGAATAGGCTGATCACGCCCTGAGCTTCCGATCCGGAGCTGGAATGGGCTTGGATGGCCATGAGCAGTCCGCCGTTTGTCGGATTGGCGCGTCCGTCATGCAGAAAGAATAGGCGCTGTCCCACGCCCCAGAGCGGGGCGGTGCGAAATTCGTCCGGTCCCGCCGAACCCTGGGAAACATTGTCCGCAAGCCCTGATCCCATGTGATGAACGAGCAAGTCTGAGAAAAGGGCCGCAGTCTGATGGTTAAGCGCAGAAGTGAGAGAAGAAGATGTTGTTTGCATGGACGGCGTGTGGCAGAGGTCGCAGTGGATCTGGCTGAATAGGCTACGCCCGTCGGACAGGGATTGTGCGCTCGGGTTGCCGGGTATCCCCTTACTGGAGGGCGCCGGGGGGGCCAGGAGGCGAACGAAGTTGGAAAAGGCGACAATGTCGCTCAGAATCGCTGCCCCAGAAGCAGGGAAATTCGTAGAGTCTTCCGGTGTGGGATTGTACAGGCATGAAGCGGGAGGCAGGGAGCGCTCGTCGGGAAACACTTCATTCGTTACGCCCATTTCGACGTTGTACGCTTCGCCGGCAAACATTTCGGTCGACTTGTTTTGCGCCTTCCAGCCAAAGCGCGTGATCGTTCCGTCGTTGCCGCTGACGTTCGGATGACCGGAAATTCCCAGCGATTGTTTGAGCGAGGCGTTCGCGGCCATATTCGCGTAGATCGTGACGTCGGAAATATTTTCGATCAAGCCGGCGCCAAAGAGAGGAGTTGGGATCCGGAATGTGATGTTGTTGAGATCCACCATCTCCGCGAAATTCGGCTGTGCCATCGTGCAACCCGATGCGTCCTGGCGGCCCGCAATGGTGAATAAATCGTGGACACCCCCGTCGGGCGTTTGGCTTACGGCTCCCGCTGAAGTCAGAAAGAAAGGGAATCTCGCTTCGCGCACCGGTCCGGTCGGCGTAATGAATGGAGGGATGGCATTTGTCGCGCCATAATCCGAGGCTGCGGCGATCTGCGGGTTCGTGCTCGGACTGGACCCTCCGATGGTCGGCTGCGAGTGGCAACTGCCGCAACTATTCGAATTGAAGCTCGGGCCCAGCCCAGTACCCGGTTCGCCGGGAGCGGTGCCGCTGACGGAATCCACCTCGATGAAGCGGTTTTGCCCGTCCTCGAAATATTGAAGTTGGTCGGCGGTCAATGTGCCGAGGGGGCCTCCTGCGTTTGGCGCGCCGGCGCGAAGGCCTGGATCACGAGCGCTCGTGCTCGACGCGGTCGTCTGGCCGCTCCCGGCGCTTGCCGGTTGGTTGGCCGATTGTTGCGGAGGATCGCCTGGGACGTTGAAATCCTGCCCATTCAGGTTTCCCGAAGCCCCGCTGGCTCCGGCGTTTGTGATCGTGCTGCTCGATACGAGCAGGCCAGCCCCGATCGAGATGCCCGCGTAGACAAATACTCTGCCGATTCTTTTGACAGTTCCCATAGCACACAGCTCCTTGAAGATGCATTCGTCAAGTGGCTGGGTCCTTGAGAAAGTCTGAACGTTGGCTAGTAGACGTCAGAGGTTGGTCTTCGATTCTTTCACGTGGAATTAGACATCACGTGAGCGCGCTCGAGCCCCGAAGGCTGCCTTTTCTTGAAGGAAATCTCCCGGACATACGGAACGGTGGATGCACGCTATATTCTCGAAACGTGCGGGTCAACTGTACCGGGGGACAGGTCTGGCTCTGGCCACGGATACGGACTTTCCTTGCGAGTGCTGAGAAACGGTGAAGGGGACCGCAGCAGGGGCGCTCTCTCTCGGCAATTTACCCCAGTTGCCGCCATTTTGAGGCGATGGTAGGATGGGCACTCGATGAGCCTCGAAAACACCTTTCGGCCGCGCGTAGGCATCCCTTATCGCACTCACAATGAAGAAGTTAATGGAATTCGCACGGCCTACGAGCATTACCTGGTCTCGGCTTCCGGGGCGGGTCTCGAGCCGGTGGAAATCTCGCTCAGCCTCTCAAGACCCGAACTCCTGCGCCTGGCGCAAACCCTCGACGCTTTCGTTTTTCCGGGCAGCCCAGCCGATGTGAATCCCGCACTCTATCGCGCCGTGCCCTCGGGAAAATCGGCTGCGCCCGATTCTCACCGCGAAGGGACGGACTTTGCGCTTTTCGAGCACGCGTTTGCCGAGCGCAAGCCGCTGCTCGCCATCTGCTACGGCATTCAGAGCCTGAACGCCTATCTCGGTGGCCCGCTCATTCAAGATATTCCGAGCGAAGTGCAGACGACCATCCAGCACTCCTGGCCGAAACATGCCGGACCGGAGCCGCATCATCCTGTGGCGATTGAGGCAGGCTCGAAGCTCGCCGAACTTGCGGGCGGCGCAGAAGCTCTCGTGAACAGTTCGCACCATCAATCCGTGCTCAAGCCCGGCCGTGAGCTTCGCGTGACCGCGCACGCGCCGGATGGAGTTGTGGAAGCGGTCGAATGGACCGGGGATTCGAACTGGGTGATGGGCGTGCAATGGCATCCCGAGCGAATGACGGCCAGCGGAGATTTTCTGGCGCTCGCGCTTTTTTCGGCATTAGCCGCCGCGGCGCGAAAAGCGGCTGTGGCGTCGTAACGAATTTCTGTGTTCCATTGTTGCGGCTCGTCCCGGGCTCCGAAGCCCCGATTCAGCAGCAGAAAGGCATGTCTGCCGCGGTTTGAGTGGTCCGATTGCGGTTCTAAACGCCGCTCTTCTGGATTCGCAATTCCGGATTCTCTACACTAAAGCTTGGCACATCATCTGGGGGACACATGATTTCTCTGGCGGGCAAGGCGGCACTTATCACAGGCGGTTCCCGCGGCATCGGCGCCGCGACGGTGAAGCTGTTCGCGCGGGCGGGCGCCGACGTGGTGTTCAATTACAACAAGAGCCGCGAGGCGTCGTCGGCGGTCGAGCAGGAAGCCCGCAAGCACGGCACGCGCGTGGAATCGATGAAGGCCGACCTTGGAAAAATGGCCGACGCGAAGAAGCTCGTCGAATTCGCACGCGAGCGGCTGGGGCGGATCGACATTCTGGTCGCCAACGCGGGCATCTGGAACGACCAGGACACGCCCATCGAGAAGATGACCGAGCATGAATGGGACGAAATGGTCCGCGTGAACCTGAAGAGCGTCTACACAACAATCCATTTCACCGTGCCCCACATGATCGCGCAGAAGGGCGGGCGAATCGTGGCTATCAGCTCCACGGCCGGGCAGCGCGGTGAGGCTTTTCATACGCACTACGGCGCCAGCAAGGGCGCCGTCATCAGCTTCGTGAAAGGCCTCTCCACGGAGCTCGCGCGACACAACATCCTGGTCAATTGCGTCGCGCCGGGCTGGGTCGATACGGACCTTTCCGCCTCCGTCCTGCGCAACAAGGGAGGCCTGAAATCCGCACTCGTTCCGATTCCCTTGAAGCGCGTCGCCACGGCCGAGGACATCGCCGGGCCGATTCTGTTTGCCGTTTCCGACCTGGCAACCTTCATCACCGGCGAAGTAATCAATGTGAACGGAGG
>DATKPM010000023.1:0-50479 GCA_035524135.1 Candidatus Acidiferrum sp.
GGCTTGTCGGTGCCCGTGCCGGGCCAGAGGGGAGTGCCGGTGGCCTTGGCGACTTGCGCGAGCTGTTCTCGGGCGGCGGGGCGATAGACGTCGGTGGAGACGACGATGGGACGATGGCCATGCTCGGCAAGCCATTTGCCAAGCTTGCCGGTGGACGTGGTCTTGCCGGAGCCTTGCAGACCGACAATCAACCAGACCGCCGGAGGACGCGAGGCAAATTGGGGTTTGGCTTCGCGGCCGAGCAAATCAGCGAGTTCGTCGCGGACAATCTTGATGACCTGCTGATCGGGGGAAAGCTGCAAGAGGACTTCTGAACCGAGAGCCTTCTGGCGGACATGGGCGATGAACTCGTCGGCGACAGCGAGATTTACGTCGGCGTCGAGAAGCGATTCGCGAATCTCTCCGAGCGCGGCGTCGAGATGCTCCTCGGTGAGCTTGCCTTGGCCGCGGAGGTTCTTGAATGCGCGCTGGAGTTTCTCAGTGAGGGTTTCAAACATGGGATTCAACTCTGAGCAGTTGGCGGACAACCGCAATCGGTGCCGGAGCGGCGGCAAGTCCGAGGTCAGAAATTGGAGAGTGGGGGGGGCGGGAATTGTTGCGAACCGGAATAACCTCGATCGTGTGTTTTCTATAATTTACGGCGATTCCGGTTTTTGCGTGTGTTGCGAACCGGAGGGGCAAATTCACGCCTGATTTCCGGTTGGAGCGGCGAGAAACCGTTCCCGCATCGCAGAGCGCCAGATTGTATCGACCTTCGAACAACTCAATTCCCTCGAACGAGGAAGTATCACAACCATACCAACATATCATGGCAGGCAAATGACGGTAAAAACCTGGTCGCCGTCGGGCTAGTTCATTTGCTATGAGGCGCATGCACGGAAATTTAAGAGAAAAGCCCACAGAATTGGAGTTGTCATTTTTTTGCCGATTCTGTGCGCCTGAGATCCATAGAAAGACGGATAAGCCACTATAGCGCGAGGAGATAAGGTGCGTCGCGTAAAGCCAGTTCCCTTTCGCGGCGACGAGACTTGGCGTCTAAGGGAAACAGGCCGGACGGGGATTACCATTTCGTCATTTCCATGCTCTGCAGCGTACCCGGCACAGCGAGTGTGGGTTAACCTAAGCGGGCCCATGCCCGCATCCCGCCAGTCTGAGACTGCCGGCTGCAAGGAACCCCGCGTCACCCGGCCAAGTGGAGCATTCTGGCGAGCGAAGCTACGCTCGGCGGTTCCCAGTGTCCTATTCTTCTTTGCCTCTTTGGCGGTGATCGCCTTTTGCTATTCGGGCCGAACACTTGCCGATGGTCCCTCGATTACACTGACCTCCAACGTATCGGTCCTACAGTGCCTTCAAGGCATAGGAAATCAGACCTGCTATTATCCGGTGACTCCCGGGATGGTGTTGCCGCTTGCCGGATCGGGATTTTCGGGCTCGGACACAACGATTACTTTCTCCGGGTTACCGTCCGATGTGAACCCAACCGAGCCTCCGTGCAATGTGACGAATGGGTCGTTTACGTGCAATTACGTGGTGCCGGATGTGCCTACCGTGCAGGAGAGCAGATATTCGCTCACGGCGACGGGAAACAGCGGGGACAGCGCGACGCTGCTAGTAGGTATCGGGCCCGGTGTCGGAATCTATCCCACATCGGGACCTCCGGGTTCAGTGGTTACCGTTTACGGTGACAATTACATTGGGCAGAAATCAATCGTTTTTGATTCCACCACGGCCATCACCTTCGGCACCCAAGAGCCATCCGGCCTCACGGGGACGGGGCCGTCGGTGGTCTACAACAACGTCCCTGCTCAGCACACGTGCGTTCCCGGGAACGACGGGAGCCTAAGCGATTTCGGACCGTGTACGTTCGCCGTGCCGCCATACATTCCCGGCTACTACAACGTCGGTGTACTGGTTGCGCTGGATTACTCGGTTCCGGACCCACTGGCTTGCGGAAGCGCGTGGTGTGTAAGCGAGTTTCGCATTACGCCTCCGGCCATCAGTGTGAGTCCGCCAGAGACACTGCCGGGCTCGACCGTGCAAGTGACAGGATCGAGCTTTGCGGGGAATGATACGAGCGCTTCGATTTTTCTGGACGGCAATCCGGTGACGCCGTCGGGCGGGTGCCCGATCACGCAATCCTCCTCGGGCGGCACGCTCTCTTGCACGATCACAGTTCCGTCGTCGGACACCGCGCCCGGCCCGCACTATATTGTCGCAACAGGGATTCAGTACGGGGACAGCGGAACGGGGTCATTTGACTTGCCGGGGCCGTATCCGCTGTCGCCGTCGTCGTTACAAGCGACGCCGGGAGGCACGGTGACAGTGCAAGGAATCGCCTACGACCTCTCCGATACATCGGCAATCATCGATCTTGGCGGCGGGGGAGGAACGTCGAATTGCCCAATTTCCTACGGCTCATTCAACTGCCCAATCACCATACCTTCAACAATGGCGGCCGGCAATTACACGCTGGAGATTTCGGGCAGCCCTGCGGGCGACTACGACACGGCCAGCCTTGCCGTGATCCCTTCGCTGGCAATAAACCCGCCTTCTGCGAGCGTGGGCACGCAGGTGACGCTGAACTCTTTGGGTTTCCGGGGCAGCACCGCGTCTGCCACATTGAACGGGCAGAGCCTTCCGCTGATTCTCGAGAGCGGCGGCCAAACAACGCCGGGGACGACATGCCCCGTCGCGAGCAACAGTTTTCCACCGTCGGGCGGCAGCTGCCATTTCACCGTCCCGACGACAGCGCTGCCGGGCGCGAATACACTGGTGTTGACCGACAACCTCGGCGAAAACGTGAGTTCCACATTTACGCTCACGCCGTCGATTTCGCTGTCGCAGTCCCAGGTTTCCATCGGACAGACGATTACGGTGACCGGCTACGGATTCCCTGCAATCGAAATCGACGGGTTCGAGATTGGCGGCATTATCACGTACGCGGATCCAGGCTCGTGCGTGCCGACTGCGGCAGGAACGATCTCCTGCAGTTTTGTGATTCCCGACAGGGGACCGGGCACGTATACATTCTCCGCCGACGCATTGGAGGGAAGCGAGGGGGATCAACCGCTGGCGAGCACCTCCATTACCATCGTTCCTTCGATTTCGATAACCAACAACGCGGAAGGGGTTCTGCCGGACAACACGGTTCCCGCCGGCACGGCTTTGGGTCTGAACGTCAATGGTCTCTACGGGGGGGAACTCTACGCCCAGGTTTGGCTGGACGACCAACTGCTGCCGCAGTTGGAGGGCTTATGCGTTCAAAACCCGTCGAACGGGCTTGGTACGGTTTCTTTGTTTTGCACGGTGCAGCTGCCGAACGTGACTCCCGGGCCGCACATTCTGAAAGCCGTGGGAGAAGCGTATGGCGAGGCTGCGACAACAACGCTTTACATTTCCGGGGTTGCTCTCTCACCCACGACCGGACCGGGGAGCACGCTCCTGGACGTGAGGGGTTACGGTCTCTATCTGGCGGATACCTCTGCCAGCTTGACCATTGGGGGCGTGAGTCCCTCCAGCGTCACGGATGCAAACACGCAGCAAACCGGGTGCTCGGTGACTTCCGGCACGTTTGACTGCCAATTCGCTACGCCGCCTCTGGCCGGAGGAGCGCAGACAGTGGTTGCCACGGGGACGTTGGGAGACCAGGCGAGCGCGAGTTTTACAGTCGTTCCAAACCTGAGTGTATTAACTCCCTCCGGCACGATTGACACGCAGGTGGCACTCGAGGGGAATGGATTTTTGAGCTCTGACACCATACTGACCATCTCGTTCAATGGCCAGAATGTGGGCACGTGCGTCCCAAGCAGCGGCGCGTTCAACTGCACGGCGTTCTCCGTTCCTTCCCTGGCGCCGGGAACCTACGCGATTGGAGTCGTGGGCAATTCGGGCAACCCGATGGATATTGCCACGGCCAACTACACGGTGATTGCGGCGCCGCTCACGATTACGGCAAACAGCGCCAGCAGCGTCTACGGGCAGGCATTTCCAGCGTTCACGGCGGCATATGCGGGTTTCATCAATGGAGATACTCCGGCGGCCCTGCAGGGGACGCTGGCGATCACGACCACGGCTGTGCCGACGAGCCCCGTGGGAAGCTATCCGCTGACCCCGGGGGGCGTGAGCTCTCCAAACTACGTGATTAACTTCGTGAACGGGACACTGACGATTACCCAGGCTGGCACGTCGGTGCGACTATCCACATCGGCGAAAGGGCCGGTGGCGGACGGCGCACAAGTTACGCTGACGGCCAACGTCGTATCCGCCACGACGGGCACTCCGACGGGGACGGTGACGTTCCGGAGCGGATCCACGACGATCGGCTCGGCAACACTCTCGCAAGGAAAGGCGACCCTGGAAACGAATACGCTGCCACCCGGCATCAACGACATTACGGCAGAGTACGGCGGCGATACGAACTTCACGTCTTCCACTTCGGCGATGGAGACGCTGAGCGTGAATGCGCCCGACTACACCGTTAGCGCGAGTCCAAGCAGGCTGAGTTTGGCGGCGGGCCTATCCGGCAGCACAATTCTCACGGTTGTCCCCGAAGGATATAGCGGCACGGTGACGTTTAGCTGTGGCACTGTTCCTTCGAACATTTCGTGTTCGTTCGATCCGGCGAGCGGCTCGGTGACGATTCCGACTGGGTCCACGACCGCGCAGACGGTTACGCTGACGGTGTCTGTGGTGTCGAGCGCCGCGCAGGAGCGACGGCGGGGATCAGCGATGGTGGCAGCGATACTCACGTCATTCGTCATGGCAGGCTGCCTGCCTATCGTCATTAGAAAACGCAACCTCGTGCGTTCCTGTTTGCTTTTCGTGGCCCTCAGCATCGTATTGGGCGCAGGCCTTGCGGGATGCGCCAGTGGTGGTGGAAGCATGTCGAGCGGCCAGACCAATCCGCCTCCGCCGCCCCCCAACAGCGGGTCGCAAAACGTCACACTTACGGTGACAGCGGCGGGTTCGTCATCTTCTGGGGCGATTTCTCATCAGGTGCAAGTAACGATTCAGATTACAAACTAGGCTGCCGGATGCGTGTCCTTTGGCGGGCTCTGGGGCAATAAGGTGGTAGCGTTACCCCAACAGAGACGCCGACGGTACTTTTTCTTCTTCTGCGCATAAATCACTAAAAATTAAAGGGTTAAGCATTCTTCTGGCGTGTGGCGCAGAGTGCAAGCAGGATGGCGTGATTTGCTAGTGACTAGGTTTGATGGTGGGTTTACATTGTACGGGTAGCTTGGAGCGAGGAGGACGGAGATGAGTGAAGCAGCAAAACCAGTTCAGGAATCGCAGAGCAAACCACAGACATTCGCGGCGAAGGGATATGCGGCGCGAAGCGCGACCACACCGCTGGGACCGTTTGCATTTTCACGCAGACAGCCGGGGCCGGAGGACGTTCAAATCGAAATTCTATTCTGCGGAGTCTGTCATTCGGACCTGCACCAGTCGCGGGACGAATGGAACATGGTAATGCCGACGGTGTACCCGCTGGTTCCGGGACACGAGATCGTCGGGCGGGTGACGAAGGTGGGGAGCAACGTAAAGAAATTCAAAGAAGGCGACATGGCTGCGGTCGGGTGCATGGTGGATTCGGATCGCACTTGCCCAGCATGCCGCGCGGGCGAGGAACAGTATTGCGAGTCGGGGATGACGCTGACGTACAACGGCGCGGACAAGTTTTTGGGCGGCGTGACGTACGGAGGGTATTCGGACAGCATCGTGGTGGATGAGAACTACGTGCTGAAAGTGCCGAAGTCGCTCGATCCGGCGGGGACGGCGCCGCTGCTTTGCGCGGGCATCACGACATATTCGCCGCTGCGGCACTGGAAAGTGGGGAAAGGGCAGAAGGTGGGGATCGTCGGACTGGGCGGATTGGGACACATGGGGTTGAAATTCGCGCACGCGTTTGGAGCGCACACCGTGCTGTTCACGACTTCGCCGAACAAGACGGCGGATGCGAAGCGGCTGGGAGCGGACGAGGTGGTGATCTCGAAAAACGAAGCGGAGATGCAGAAACATGCCGCGAGCTTCGATTTCGTCCTCGACACCGTTTCGGCGGAGCACGACCTGAACGCGCTGATTCAACTGCTGAAGCTCGATGGGACGCTGACACTGGTGGGAGCGCCGCCAAAGCCGGCGTCGATCTATGGCTTCGGGCTGCTGATGAAGCGGCGGAGTCTGGCAGGGTCGGGAATCGGCGGGATTCAGGAGACGCAGGAGATGCTGGATTTCTGCGGGGAGCACGGGATTACTTCGGACATCGAGAAGATCAACATTCAGCAGATTAATGAGGCGTACGAGCGGCTGCTGAAGAGCGACGTGAAATACCGGTTCGTGATTGATATGGCTTCGCTGAAGCAGACGGCATAGACGCGAAAGAAAGGGCCAACAGCAGATTCCTCGTCGCTTCTCTCCTCGGAATGACAAAGGTTCGGAGAGGCAGGGTAGGCAGGCTTGCACGAGAGGGAGCGGCGGGGGTTGGCGCGAGGGATCGTGGCAGGAGGACGATCGGGCACAGCATGCCGTGCCCCTACGGAAGATAGCGAGCGGCGCGATGAAGTGCCAGTGAGTCGGTGCCGGCCCTTCGGCGCCTCCGCTGGAGGCGGCGAGGGGCTTGCAGGCTCCAGACGCAAAGAGCGTTCCAAGGAAGGAATGATGGCAGACAGGTTTCGAGTTTCGAGCACGATTATACGGCGGCTGGAGGATTTGGGAATCGCGCCGGAGGCGGTGCTGCGGCAGGCGGGGCTGCCCGTGTCCCTGCTGCGGCAGGGGAAAATCCTCGTCTCGACAGAGGAGCTGTTCGCGCTGTACGGCGCGATTTCCGAAGTGAGCGGCGATCCGGGGATAGGATTGAAGCTCGCGGCGGAAGACCGGGTGGAACGGTACGATCCGGTGTCGATCGCAGCGCTCTATGCGCGGTCGTTTCGCGACGCGCTGGAGCGCATGGCACGGTACAAGCAGCTCACCTGCCCGGAAAAAATTCTGGTGACCGAAGAAGGCGACGAGTGCGCGGTACGGTTCTGCTGGCTGCTGGCGGAGGAGGCCGAGCCGGGCGTGCTGGTGGACCTGTGCTTCGCGTGGATTCTGGGAATCGGGCGACGAGGGACGGGGCGGGCGATCCGGCCGAAACGAGTGGAATTCCAACGCGCGGAAAAGAACCGCGAGATGTATGAGGCGCATTTCGGATGCGCGGTGAAATTCGGCGGACCGGAGAACCGGCTGGTGCTGGACCGGGCGGATGTGGAGAGGGCGTTCGTGACGCACAACGCCGATCTGCTGGCGATCGTGGCGCCCCAACTGGAAGCGGAACTGGCGCAGCATCTCGCGGAAAAAAGCCTGGGCGAGCAAGTGAAGGGAGTTTTGAAGCGGATGCTGGCGGGGCAGAGGCCGGCTCTCGAAATCGTGGCGCGGGAGCTGCGGATGAGCACGCGAACGCTGCAGAGACGGTTGACGGGGGAGGGTGCGTCGTTTCAGCAATTGATGGAGGAGGCGCGGCGGGAGTTGGCGCAGCATTATTTGCTGCACTCGTCGCTGGAATTGAACGAGACGGCATATTTACTGGGGTATGAGGATGCGAATTCGTTTTTTAGGGCGTTTCATCATTGGGAAGGGACGACGCCGGGAGAATGGCGCGCGAGCCACGCAAGATGCGAAGTGGCGGAAGTAGAAGGGGCGCCGGCGTAGGGTCGTCTTTCAAATCGGATGTGTGCTAACGAGCGTCCTGCTCGCCGCGTGCCTCGATCATTGAGCGCTGCTTCGTGTTAGTGGCAAAATCTGCCGCGGCCATAGAGAGACAATCAAGAACGAACCGACCAAGAAGAGCGGCAGACTCTGTCGCAGCGATCGTTCTCCCACCCAAAAGACAAGCCCCAAAAGTGTTAGGGAGTTTGCGTTGCATAGGAGGATGACGTAAAAAGTCATCCAGCGTCTCACTGTCTGAATATCCTCTGTATTATTTCGGAGTGTTGCCACGGCGGGCAGGTATCGCTTTCGTAGTGCCCAGAAAAATGACCAGAGGTTGAGAACCGCTAGAATAGCAACGGTTATCACTGACGGACGAGATTTTAGCCACGAAGGCCCTGGGATTGCCTCGGCAGCGAAAATATAGAGTGGAATTGAGACAACGAAAGTTATCCATAAAAGGCGCATCTGTGGGAGAGCTTCCGCGATCGTTTTTGGACGGATCATCTTTTGTGTATGCCATCAACGGGACTGGCGGATTCTACTACGAGACGGCTTTCCTTGACCGAGGTGCGGGGGTCGAATACACTAAATGTTTGGCTCTTGTTCGCGAGTTGAAGTGTGCGGGGAGCGGACGCGAAGAGCGGAGCTTTTCAGCCATCCTCGCGTTAGCACGGCCAAGGCGCGCGATTGCGCGGAGAAGAGAGACTGCTCCGCTACACAGGCGGACTTCCCGCTTCGCGGGAAGAACGGCCAAGGCGGTCCGCCTGCTCCGGTCGGAATGACAAGAACCGGTGCCGTGACGAGAGGTATAAGCCGCTTCGTCGAAAGGCGCCCGCAAAATCACAGAGAGATTGAGGAGAAATATCCTTGCCGAAGAGGACGTATCAACCACATGTGCGCCGCCGTCACAAGAAGCACGGATTTCGCGCACGCATGAAGTCCAAAGGCGGACGAAAAGTTCTCGCCGGACGCCGCAAGAAGGGACGCCATAGCCTTACGCGAGTCTGAAGCCGGAGCGCGGAGAAACTTGCCGCGCGAATGCCGCCTGGTGAGCCGCCCGGAATACGACGCGGTGTACCGGGAAGGGCGGAGGCGGACGAGCCGGGAGTTCACCGTGTTTTTCCGCGCGAACGGGCGGGAGGTGAGCCGGTTCGGATGGAGCGTGAAGAAGACGCTCGGCGGGGCCGTGAAGCGGAACCGGATCCGGCGTCGGCTGCGGGAAATTCTGCGGCTCGGGCGGCAGGAGATCGCTCCGGGATGGGATTTTGTGATTCACCCGCGCGGGACGGTGGCGAAGGCGGAATTTGCGGGGCTGGCGGCGGAGCTTTTGAGGTTGCTCGGAGGCGTGGCCAAAGAGCGAGCGGCGCAATGAGCGTTCAAGCACAAGACGCGGACGCGGCGGTGGGAAGCAGCGAGCAGCACGCGAACGTGGCGATGCGCGCGGAGAATTGGGCGCAGAAATGTGCGAAAACAATCCTGCTGGGAATTGTGAATTTTTACATTGCGGCGCTTTCGCCGTTTTTCGGCGGTGCGTGCAAGTTCTACCCGTCGTGCTCGCAATATGCGCGGGAAGCGATTGCTCGGCATGGAGCGAAGACGGGAGGATGGCTGGCGCTGAAGAGGCTGGGGCGCTGCCGGCCGTTCACGCAGGGCGGGTACGATCCCGTGCCGGATAAGGAAGAGATTGCGACTCTGCAGAGCATGGCGAGACACAAGGAGCTGATGAAGTGGACGAGATGAATGATCAGCTCCGCGCGATATTGTTCGTAATCCTGTCGCTCGGAATCCTGTTTGCATGGTCGCACTTCTATAAGTTTCCGCAAGCTCCCTCGAAAACCGGGACAAGCCAGCACGCCACTTCACCAGCCGCGCCTGGCGCGAGCGCGCCTGCGCAGATGAGCGCGAGCGCCGGGGCAAAGCCGATTGCAAATCCTGCCGTGGTGAAAGCCGCGCAGGAAAAACTGATTTCCGTGGATGGGACGCTCTTCCACGTGGAGCTATCGAATCGCGGCGGCGTGGTGCGGAGCTGGAGGCTGGAGAAATATTTCGACGACGAGAAACCGCCAAAGCCGCTAGACCTGGTGAACGCGTCGTCGGCGCAGGAGCTGGGCTGGCCGTTTTCACTGCTGCTGCAGGACAAGGCCCTGGAAGCGGAGGTGAACGGCGCGCTTTACGAAATGACGCCGCAAGAAGACGTGCTGCACGCGCCGGCGGAGGTGACGTTTCACTGGAGCGACGGGCATCTGGACGTCACCAAGAAAATTTCGTTTACGCAGAGCTACGAGCTGACGATCGAAGCGAGCGCGACGCTGGACGGAAGGCCGCTGCCGGTGGGAGTGGAGTGGCTCGGAGGCTTCGGCGACAAGGAAGTGTATCAGGCGTCGACGCTGGTGAACGTGTATTACAAGAAAGACGGGAAGCTGACGCTGCTGCCGTACAAAAAGCTGGGCGTGCAAGGGAATTCGATCGAGCCGTTCCTGCAAGCAGGGCCGATGGAGTTTGCGGGAATCCAGGATTCGTTCTTCACGGCGGCGTTTCTGCCCGACGGCGCGGACTTGTCGCTCTGGCACTGGACGCAGTGGCACCACTATCAGGACGACGGAAAAGCGCAGGCGGAGCCGGAAGTGGAACTGGCCGTGGGGACGGACGCGGCGCAGGCGCTGAAGATGCGCGCGTACATCGGGCCGAAGGATTACACGATCCTGAGCGCGATGAAGCCGCCGCTCGAAGAGCTGGTGAATTTCGGGTGGACCGGCGTGATCGCGAAGCCGATCTTCTACGCGCTGAAATGGGTGCACAAGTACGTGCCGAATTACGGTTGGGCGATCATCCTGCTGACGCTGGCGATCAACCTGCCGCTGTTTCCGCTGAAGATGATGAGCTGGCGGTCGATGCAGAAGATGCAGCGGGTGGCCCCGGAGATACGGTCGATCCAGGACCGCTACAAAAAATACGCGATGAACGATCCGCGGAAGCGGAAGATGAATGAAGAAGTGATGGCGATATACAGCCGCGAGGGGATCAATCCGATGATGAGCTGCCTGCCGATGCTGGCGCAGGCGCCGATCTGGTGGGCGCTGTGGCGGGTGCTGACCGGAGCGATCGAGCTGCGGCACGCGCCCTGGATTTTCTGGATTCACGATTTGTCGGCGAAAGATCCGTATTATATTTTGCCGGCGGCGATGGCCGTGACGATGTACCTGATGTCGCGGATGACGCCGACGCCGACCACCGATCCGGCACAGGCGCGAATGCAGAAACTGATGCCGCTGTTTTTCGTGCTGTTTTTCTTCCGGCTGTCGAGCGGGCTGAACCTGTACATGTTTACCAGCAACCTGGTCGGCGTGGGACAACAGCTTTACCTGAACAAGACCGATCCGCTGCCGTCGCGGAGCAAATTCAAGAACAAGAATAAGAACGACAAAAATGGCGGAACATAGAAATCCGGCGGGCCGGAATTTTGCGGGCGGGCGCAAGGGTCCGCGCGGCACGGAAGCGCAGGGAGAAGCTCCACCGCTCGACGCGGCGCGCGCAGCGGCGGAAATGCGGCGATTCGCGGAGCTGGCAATCCGCGAAATGGGACTGCAATTGGAATTCGAGATAACGCAGCCGGCGAGCGATGTGGCGCCGGGGCAATCGGACGTGGCGATCCTGTTTCGCGGCGAAGACGAGCCGCTGCTGCTGGAACGGAACGGCGAACTGCTGCTGGCGCTCGAACACGTGGCGCATCGCTGGCTACGCCTCGATCCGCGGCTGCATGACCGCGTGCGGTTTGATTGCGGCGAATACCGCGCGACGCGGTTGGCGGAATTGAAATTATCCGCGCGCGTGGCGGCGCAGCGGGTGCGCGAGACGGGACAAGTGTTCCGGTTCAATCCGATGTCGTCGCGCGAACGGCGGATTATTCATCTGGAATTGACGGGTGCACCGGGAGTGAGGACAGTGAGCGAAGGCTCGGGCGACCGGAGGCAATTGGTGATTTATCCGGCGGGGCGAGAAGGCAGAAGACGCGGCGCGTGAAGCGTGGTTCGATCCTGAGTGCTGAATCACCAGGCGCTGAGACCGGGTGGATGGCGGTTCCCGAATAAGAGCGAAATTTGCACGCTTCGTTTCCCTGAGACCTTTTACTTCGTCGATTGCATTTATGAGAGTAAACGGCGTGTTAGGATATCCCCCACCTTGCTGATTGGAATCGACCACAATGGCCGCGCCCGACTCTGGAAATTCCATTCGCGTTGAACCGCAAGCCGTCGATGCACCGCTGACGCGCGCGGCGATCTTTCTGGTCCTGAAAATCAACTCGATGACGGACGATCGCGACGCGATCCGCGCGTTTTGCGCGGATCTCTCCGGGATATTCCGGGCCGTGAACTTCCGCGATCTCGAAGCCGGGCTTTCGTGCGTGATGGGGATCGGTTCGGACGCGTGGGACGGGCTGTTCGGGCAGCCGCGCCCGGCGGAGCTGCATCCCTTTCGCGAGATTCGCGCGGGCGAGCGCCATGCGGTGTCGACCCCCGGCGATATTTTTTTCCACATACGCGCGAAGCGGATGGATTTGTGCTTCGAGCTGGCCGCCCAAATCATGGAGCGGATCGGAAGCGCCGTGACGACCGTCGACGAAGTGCACGGGTTCCGCTATTTCGATGACCGCGACCTGCTGGGATTCGTGGATGGAACGGAAAATCCGCGAGGCGAAGAAGCGACGGACGCGGTGCTGGTGGGCGAGGAAGACTCTGCATTCGCGTGCGGAAGTTATGTGATCGTGCAAAAGTACGTTCACGACATGGATGCGTGGAACGCGCTGCCGACCGAGGCGCAAGAAAAAATCATCGGGCGGAAGAAATTGTCGGACATCGAGCTGGACGATGCGGTGAAACCCACATCGGCGCACAATGCGCTGACGACTATCGTGGAAGACGGCGAAGAAAAGAAAATCCTGCGAGACAACATGCCGTTTGGACATCCGGGGCAAGGGGAGTTCGGGACTTATTTTATCGGCTACAGCCGCTCGCCGCGCATCACCGAACAAATGCTGCAAAATATGTTTGTGGGCAACCCGCCCGGCAATTACGACCGGCTGCTGGATTTCAGCAAAGCGTTGACGGGCAGCCTGTTTTTCGCGCCTTCCGCAACGTTTCTGGACGCTGTGGGCGAGGATGCGGGAAGCGGCGCGGCCTCAAACGATGTGCCCGCAGCGGAAGCTGCGGCATCCAACGCTGCGAAGGGCGACGGCTCGCTCAACATTGGTTCGCTAAAAGGAGAGACATCGCATGAATAACCTACACCGCGAGCTAGCTCCCATTTCCGACGCGGCATGGGCGCAGATTGAAGAAGAGGTGGCACGCACATTCAAGCGGTACATCGCGGGACGCAGAGCGGTGGACGTGAAAGGGCCGGCGGGTTCGGAGCTGTCCGCGGTGGGCACGGGGCATGTGCGAAATCTGCGCGGGGCGAAAGAAGGGGTACAGGCGAGACAACGCGAAGTGAAGCCGCTGGTGGAATTGCGGGTTCCCTTCGAGCTGAACCGCACGGACATTGACGACGTGGAGCGCGGGGCGAACGATTCCGACTGGCAGCCCGCCAAAGATGCGGCCAAGCAGATAGCGTTTGCGGAAGACGGCGCGATATTCGAGGGATTTGCGGAAGCGGGAATCGTGGGCTTGCGCGAAGGAACGAGCAATCCGAAAAAATCGCTTCCCGCGGATGTGCGGGAGTATCCGGACGCCATTGCGCAGGGATTGAGCCAACTGCGGCTGGCGGGCGTGAACGGACCTTATCAAGTACTGCTGGGCGCAAAGGCCTACACGGCGCTGGCAGAGACGAGCGATGAGGGATATCCGGTGCTCGAGCATGTGAAGCGGCTGGTGGAGGAAAAAATCATCTGGACGCCCGCGATCGAGGGCGCGTTTGTGATGACGACGCGGGGTGGCGATTTCGAATTGCACCTCGGGCAGGATCTCTCGATCGGCTATTTGAGCCACACGGACTCCGCCGTGCGGCTATATTTGCAGGAGACGTTCACGTTTTTGCTGCTGACTTCGGAAGCGTCTGTGGCGCTCGCGTCGCCGAAGAAGGCGTAGAGTTTTCTTCACACACCTTCAACGATGCGGAAATCCCTTTTCGCGGCGTTGCCGAGCGCTACCAGAGCTTTTTTGTATTCGTCGCTTTCGTACGCGGCGATGGCCTTTTCAAGGCTGTCGAATTCGATGATGACGACCCGCTGATCGACTCCCGCTTCGTGAACCCTGGCAGGACTGTTTGAAATGATTGCGTGACCACCCGAGACGCTGACCGCCGCTCCCGCCAGCTTCCTGTACTCGACAAGCGCGTCGGGATTCGAGACCGACTCGTAGCACACCACCCAATATCCTTTCTTAGCCATCATATCCTCCTAATTTTTAGGCGTGATTCGCTAATGCGTGTCGCGAGACTTCCGCCATTCGACTCGCGGCTGCTGGTATCGCCTTATTGGAGCTTCATGCCGGCTCTCGCGACGCTTATTTCTTCAACTTGGCCTCGAGATCGGGGACAAACATGGACTGGGCGCCGGGTTCGAGCTGGCGGGCTTGGGCGAGCGCCGTTTCCCACTCCTTACGCGCTTCTTCTTTGCGACCCAAGCCGTCCAGCGCGTCTCCTAGAGCAGAATGGGCCATCACCATTGTGGGGTCGAGCGCGACGGCCTGCTGAGCGAGCGGCAAGGCCGCGGCAAAATCGCCCTTCGAGACCACCTGGAGAGCATTCTCCGCGCGCGCGAGAGCTGCGGCCTGATGCATGTCAAAGCGGCCGCGATAAATCATGACGGCATCGTCAATCGTTTCGGCTGACGTCATTGAGCGAAAGGCATCGTAGGGGTTGAGAGATGCAGCGGGCCACTCGCAGCCCGATAAGTCGCCGGCGCTGATTATGACAGCGCCATTGATGACGGGCGGAATGTTGTCGGCGCCACCGAGCCAGTAGGTGTCGAGATTGGGAAGGTGATGACAGCGGATGCCGTAGGTTGCGGGATCCACTTCGGGATAGGCGAAGTAAGCAAACCAGCATTCCTCTGCAGGATGGCGGTCTTGCCATGCCTTCACTTGAAAAAGCTGCTGGGCCCAGTCGGCATTGGAGTCGCTGAGCAGTTTGTGCACGTTGGCAGGGCCGCCCCAGGCTTTGTTGGCGTAGGCCATGTAGTTGGGGAAGGCCGCCAAGGACGAGAGAGCGTGAGCGGCGAGGAGTACGGCACAGACGAGGAGCCAGCGGCGGCTCGACGCGGCGAGCGCGACAGCTCCTGCGCCCGCGAGTACGAAGAGATAGGCGTAAAACGGGAGAAGGTGGCGAGCGCCGATATTCATGCCGGATACCATTGCAACGAGAAGGTAAAAGAGCGCAGGGATGAGCAGGAAGTCGACTTCGCGGCTCCAGGGGAGCTTGCGCGCCGCCAGGGCGTAGATGGACAAACCGATCAGGGCGAGAAGGCCGAGCGTGGTCTTGATAGCGATCACAGACGGGAAATACCACCAGACTCCGTGCGGGATATTTCTGCCGAAAATGAATGTCGGATAGAAAAGCGCCATGCGGCCCACGTCGACCAGGCCGATCAAGTAGGACTCTGGCAAAAGATGCAGATGCCCGACGAGATTGATGATGGCGGCGATGTGCGGACCGAGAGGCGCCACATAGTCCGCGAGCGTGACGCTCATCTTGAGTCCAGAGGGTCGGGCGGCATAGCGGAAACCGTAGAAGCTCCACAGAACGAGAACAGCCAGCGCGAAAATGGCGCAGAAGGCTCCCGCGAGCCGCCAAGCCGTGCGCGCGCGAGTTCCCTGCTTCGCGATTGCCACTTCGCGCGCGATTAGGAGCAGAAGCATCGGCGCAAGCATGATGCCGGAGTGTTTGGTGGCCAGGAGCAGTCCGGCAACGACGCCTGCGACTACAAGACGCGTCAACGTGGGCTGCTTCACGTAACGGTAAAAACACCAGGTGCCCGCGAGAAAAAATAGCGAGACTCCAACGTCGGTGGTGACCAGCGCCGAGTGCGCCAGGACGTTAGGGTCGAACGCGACCAGAGCGAGAGCGGCGAGGCCCGCCCAGTCGCCAAAACATTCCCGTGCCACGAGGAAAACGACGAGTGAAAGGCCGATGGAAAGGAGTTCGTCGGCCAAGCGCATTTGAAAGACGAGATGGTTGCGGTCGCCGTCATTGCGGGCCAGCCAGTCGCGGCCGTCGAGATAGGCCTCGATTTTAAAGTCGCGGCCTTGCAGCGGTGGCACCCAAAGAAGGCGGCCCAGCAGAGGAAGAGCGGCGAGAAGCTTGGCCAGAGGAGGATGCTCGGGATTGAGGCCGTAGTCGCCGGTGTGCCACATCATGTAGCCGGCGAACATATGGTCGTCCTCATCGAATGTGAGCGACTCGCGATGGACGACGAGAAGGGTCAGGATAATCTGCACGGCGAGCAGCGCGAGGACAACTCCCCAAAGAACTCGACCGGACAGCTTTGGCACGATTTTTCCTTACCCCTGAATGCGAACCGACATCATACATGGGAGGAACGCTAATTTTGCGCGCGAGTTGGGCTAAATCTCGACGGGGAGGCCTTGCTTGCCGACGTTGCGGCAGTCGGTCGTGCCGAATTGCTCGCTGAGGCCGGCGGTTTCGTGGATGTGTCCGCAGAAAAGACGCGCGGGGTGATGCGCCTCCACCCAGGAGCGAAGCGCGGGGCTGCCGGCGTGTTTGCCGGGAGCGTATTCGTCGAGGCGCGTGCCGAAGGGCGGGAAATGCACGACGAGATAGAGAGGTGAGAGACCATCGAAAGCGGCGAGCGCGGCGGAGATTTCCTCTTCTGTGTATTCGCCCGGAGTTTTGAACGGAGTGATATTGCTGTAGCCGAGTCCGGCCCAGTGCACGGGGCCGCTGGCGCCATCGAGAGTGCGAGCCTGGCGATGGAAATCGAAAAATCCGAAGCGAGCACAGAAATCCTTCGTCTCCGCATGCGATTCGTGATTGCCCGGCAGCACCCAGAGGCGTTGGCCGAGCGGATGGAGGATTTCACCGCAGCGGTCGAGACCGCGGCCGAAATTTGAAAGATCGCCCGCGGCGATATAAACGTCAGCGGGCTGCGAGGCAATGCGTTCGAGCGAGCGATAGTCGCCATGAATATCGCTGAAGACAAGGACACGCGTCATTTGCCACCCGCAGGCGGCGCTTCGGCGTGCGGATGATGGAACCGCTTGATGCGGCGCAGAAAATCGGGATCCTGCTGCCAGCCTTCCTCCAGAAGATTTCCGGAACTGTCGAAAACGACGCGATAAGAAAAAGGCGGCGGGCCCGAAGTGCGGCGCGTGATGAAGCGGTTCTCGAGAAAATCGACGACGTGCTGGCCGTTGGCGGTGGAGGTGCGGATGACGGGAAAACGCGCAAAATTCCAATAGAGCTTTACGTCGGGAAGCTCCATGGCGCGGGCGGTGAAGGTGTCCGGCGGAGAATCGGCGTGAAACAAAAAGGATGGCGGCGCGGATTCGCGCAGGTCGAAACGCGATTGATAGACGCCGTCGTCGGAGCGGATCACGCCGCCCCAATCGAGAAGCGAAGGCGGAAGCGGGAGAGCACCGATGCGCTCGCTTGCAACGTGATTTTCGGCGGCGAATGTTTCGACGCGCGCGAGTGCGCGATGGTGCGCGTAGCCGCAGGCGAGAACGTAGGCGACGCTGAGCCAGATTCCCGCACGAGACCAAGCCGCCCAGGGCACGCGGAATCCCCAGCCGCTCCAGGCGGGGAGAAAAAACAGCAAAAAGAAGATTGCGCTCGCGAGCACCGCAATCCACGCGTGAAACGGAAAACCCACGACGCCGGCGAGACGCCAGACGCCGATCGCGGCGAGCGTAAAAACAATCCACATGGAAAGAGCGCGGCGGAGGTGATGTTCGCGGCGCGCGTGAACCCAGGCAGCAATCTGCGGAATGAGAACGAGCGAAGTGAAGACGAAGTCGAGGATGAAGAGCCAGTCCCAAGAGACGCGCGTATTGCTAATGGGCGTCCACATGCGCGTGCCGAAGGACGTCATGCCATCGAGCAGGATATGGCTCGCAATGCCGATCATGTAGATGAGCGTCAACATGCCGAGCGAGGGCGCGCGAAGCTCGCGCAAGCTTTGGAAACGCTTCTGTAGCGGCGGCAAAAGCGCGCGCGTGATAGCAGCAAGAGCGAGGGCGAAAAACGGCATGGCGACGAAAGAGTGAGTGATGCCGCGGTGATATTTGATGATGGCGAGGGGGTCGCGCGAAACAGCTTCCATGAAAACGTCGGAGTCGGGAAAAATGGCGCCGATGGTGGCGGCAAAAATAGCGACTTTTCCTTCGCGTTCGGAAAAATAGCCTTTGCCGATCAGCGAGCCAGCGATTCCGTGGGTAATCGTGTCCATGCGTTACAAGGCAAAAGAAAATTGTACACGAGCGGCGGGGCTTAGACGATGCGGATGAGATGTTCGCCCTTCGGCACGACGCGGCCGATGCGCTGAACAGGGAGGCTGCGCCGCAAAAGCGCGGCTTCGGTTGCGTCGGCAGCGCGGGAATCGACAGCGGCGAGGATGCCGCCCGAGGTTTGCGGGTCAAAAAGGAGCGCCCGGATTTCAGAGGCAACGCCGGCGTCAAAGGCCACGCAGCCCTCGACAAACTCGCGATTGTTCTTCATGCCGGCGGAAAAAAATCCACCGCGAGCGGCTTCGAGCGCACCGGGCAGCCATTGAAAGCCGCGATGGTCGATTTCGAGCGAAACACGGGAGCCAATGGCCATTTCGCGGGCGTGGCCGAGAAGGCCGAAGCCGGTGACGTCGGTGACGGCGTGGGGGAGCGTTTCCCCCGCGGAGGCGTCTTCGACTTCGTGCAGAGCGTCTGAGGCGTCGCGATTGAGGCGCGCCATCGAGGCTGTGGCGGCCTCGACCCAGGCGTCTTCGGCGCGGCCCTGTTTAAGGGCGGTGGAGATGACGCCAGTGCCTACGGCTTTCGTGAGAAAGAGAACATCGCCCGGGCGCGCGCCGACGTTGCGCCAGATTTTCTGGGGATGAATCAGCCCCGTGACCGCGTAGCCGAATTTCAACTCTTCATCGCGGATCGAGTGCCCGCCGACGACGGTGCAACCGGCCTCGATCATTTTCGAAAGACCACCGCGAAGGATCGCTTCGAGAATGTCCGGAGAACTCGATGGGGGAAAGGCGACGAGCGTGAGGGCCGAGACGGGGCGCCCGCCCATGGCGTAGACGTCACTGAGAGCGTTTGCCGCGGCGACCTGGCCGAAGAGGTCCGGCTCGTCGACGATCGGCGTGAAGAAGTCGGTGGTTTGAACGAGAGCGACATCATCGGTGACGCGATAGACGGCCGCGTCGTCGCTGGTTTCGAAGCCGACTAGAACATTGGGATCGGTCTGGACCGGCAGCCGCTTCAAGACATTGTCGAGAATGCTGGGGCTCAATTTTGCCGCGCAGCCGGCGGCCTTGGCAGTGGCGGTGAGGCGAATGGCGTCTGGCAATGTCGCTCCTTAAGTGTCCATGGGGTTCGATGAAAGCGCGAAGGCCGTGGATTCCATGATGGGACAGCTTTCCTTGCGGCGGCGGTTCAGGCAGAGGCGGCCATGGAGCGGACGGGAATCGTGATCGGCTTCGCGGATTGAGTTGCCGAGAGCATGTGGACATGGCCGTCAAAGATAGCGCCCGGCTCTATGATGAGGCAGGGAGTGTGGATTTCGCCGGTGACGATCGCTTTGGTTTTTATTTCCACCTTGCCCTTGGCTTCGATGGTGCCATCGAAACGGCCAGCAAGAATCACATAATTGGCACGGATTTGGCTAGAGACGACTGATTTTTCCGCCAGGACCAGTGTCTCGGCGGAAATGGATTCGCCCTTAAAATCGCAATCGATGCGGAAGGTGCCGGGAGCGTCGAGCTTGCCCTCGATGCGGACACCATGCTCGATGAAGCCGTTCCATTCGGTAGGGTCAGTTTTCTTGAGCCAAGAGAAAGGCATTGTTTCCTCATACTACTACTTATATGGTATTAGTCCGCCATAAGTTCGTCATACAATCGCGCCAAATCGCTATCATTGTAGTATTCGAATGAAAGATGCCCCGGCTTACCCGGCGCTGGAGCTTGAAGCAGGACGCGCGTGCCGTAGACGCGCTGTAGCTCCTCAAGAGCGCTTTTGGCATTGGGGTCGGTTTGTTCCACGGCAGGAGCGGTGCGGGGATGAGGCCCGCGCGCCACGAAGCGCTCGACTTGGCGGACGGTCATTCCGCCGCGAGCAATCTTCTTTGCAAGCGCCAGACGCTCGTCCGAGTTGATGATGCCGAGAAGCGGGCGAGCATGGCCGGGAGTGACGCGACCTTCGGCGATCAGCTCCTGGATGGGATCGTCGAGACGCAAAAGGCGGAGCGAGTTGGCGATGGTAGCTCGGTCCTTGCCGGTGCGCTCGGCCATTTGCTCCTGCGTGAGATGGAATTCGTCGCCGAGCTTCTGAAAGGCGCGAGCCTCTTCAATGGGGTTCAAATCTTCGCGCTGGAGATTTTCGACGAGCGTCATCTCGAGCGCCATTTCTTCTGGGACGTCGCGAACGACGGCGGGCACGCGTTGCAAAGAGGCGCGCTGTGCCGCGCGCCAGCGGCGTTCGCCGGCGATAAGCTGAAAACGCGAGCCGATGCGGCGGACAACGAGAGGTTGGACGATGCCGCTCGAACGGATCGAGCGGGCGAGCTCGTCGAGCGCTTCTTCGCGGAAGCGCGTGCGCGGTTGATAGGGGCTCGGATCGATCAGGTCTATATCGACGCTGATGAGGCCCTCACTGAGGGCCGGCTTCGCTGCTGCCGCTGCTCCCGGTGCCGCCAGTGTTGCTGCCGGAGCTACCGGCGGCTGCTGCTGCGGCGGAGGGGGCGTCATTTGGCTCGGCTTCGGTTCGGGCTCCCGAATCAGTGCGCTCAACCCCCTGCCCAAGGCGTTTCTGGGCATTGTGAATGACCTCCTTGCAAAGTTGGATATAGCTCTCAGCACCTTTACTACTTATGTCGTAAAACATTACCGGTTTGCCGTGACTTGGCGCTTCCGCCAGGCGGACGTTGCGAGGGATGATCGAATCGAAGACTTGAGAGCCGAAATAGCTACGAAGGTCGGCGGCGACCTGCTTGGAGAGTGTGGTCCGATCATCGTACATCGTGAGCAGGATTCCTTCTATTTCGAGGGATGGATTAATTTCGAGACGAAGACGCTGGAGGGTGTCTAGCAACTCGGAAACGCCTTCGAGGGCGAGATACTCGCACTGAATAGGAACGAGGACGGAGTCGCTGGCCGCGAGGGCATTGAGGGTGAGAAGGTCGAGAGAAGGAGGGCAGTCAATCACAATATATTCGTACTCAGCCCGAGCGTCCTGAAGAAGTGCTTTAAGCTTGTACTCGCGATCTTCTATGGGAACAAGTTCGACGGCCGCGCCGACGAGATTCTTGTCGGAGGGGATTAAATCGAGACCTTCGACTTGGGTAGAAATCTTTACGTCAAGGAGCGGCTCGCCAAGCATCAAGGCGTGGTATAGGGTCTGGCGGTTGGGGTCTTTGGGGAATCCGAGGGCGCTTGTGGTGTTGGCCTGAGGGTCGCTGTCTATCAGGAGGGTTCGCTTTTCGGAGGCGGCAAGAGAAGCTGCGAGGTTGACGGCCGTAGTGGTCTTGCCGACACCGCCCTTTTGGTTCGCAATAGCGATAACGCGGGTCAAAAATCCCCCAGACAAGACCGAAATTTAGCAGATGGAAAAGTCCGTATGCAAGATGTTTCACGTGAAACAAAGTCGAAAATGTTTCACGTGAAACATTCAATCACTCCGGAGAGCCTCGCCAACGAGAATGTAGCGACCCTTTGTTCCTGGAATAAGCGCAGGGCGATGCCAGTTCCAGCCCGGCCTTTCTGAGATCGACCTAGCGTCTTCCGCGTTCAGCCAGAGCAGCACCTTACCGCCTCCGTTCAGTCTCCTAGAAGCCAGATCCAGTATTTTAAAATGCGAGCCAAGAGCACGGACTGACATAAATTCAAATGGGCCTCGATCCGAGGGAAGGTCTTCCATGCGGCCACGGAAGACGAATGTGGTCTCAAGACCGAGACTGCGAACTGCCTCGGAGAGAAAGGTAGACTTCTTTACGTTTGGCTCAATCAGCGTGACGTGAGTCTCAGGCGAGGCGAGCTTCAGAGCAAGCCCGGGAAAGCCGGCACCTGACCCGATATCAGCAAGGGCGCCTGCCAAAGATGAGACGACAGACAGAGCGAACAGGCTCTCGCCGAAATGAAAGCGGATGATTTCGGAAGGATCCGTCACCGTCGTGAGCGCGATCTTTTGATTCCAGCGGAGAAGAAGATTCGAATAGGCACGAATCTGTTCGCAGAGATGATCAGAGGCGGCGACGCTATAAGGCGCGAGAAGGCGGCGAATTTCATTATTCGATAGATTAAGCATATAGTTATATTATATACCAATAACTATCGTGGCCCTGCTGTGACTGCCTCCTCAGCATCGCCGGAAGCCGCGGCACGGGTCGCAGAGTCGAGATGGCCAGGCGCGAGCATTCCCACCGTGAGGTCCGCCACGAAATGAGCCACCATACCGGGCAGAAGCGAGCCAGTCCATGCACGGACGAGGGAGAAAACCAGGCCGAGCAATCCGGTGGTGATGACGCCGCGGCGCCCTTGGTAGAGATGCGCCAGTCCAAAAAGCAAAGAGGAAACGAGGATTCCGGCAACGACGGAACCGGCGGTCACGTCTTGAAAGGCCCTCTGGATGAAGCCGCGATAAATCCACTCCTCGCAAACGGCGACGGTAAGGACGACGGCGAAAAAGGCGAATCGCTCTGCAGAGGAGCGCGGAAAAATCTTTGCGGCGACGCGGTTCAGAGGAGAGCTCGAACGGCGCGGATGGCGGGACATCTGGCGAAGAGCGACGATTTGGTTGACCAGCAGGGCGATGGAGAAGACCGCGCCGACGGTGAGGGAAAGGGCGGGTCTTGGCAGGGATGCGCCGAGCGCGGCGAGCGGCGTGTGGTGCGCGCGGATGCGCCAATAGATTATAGCGGCGGCGAGCCACTGAAATGCCACGGTGGAAGCGTAGAGCTGGAGGCGATCGAGCGAGGAAAAATCGGAGTCCTGGAGCAAGCGAAGAACCCGGTGCCGGCCCAGCCAGGGAACGGCGACGGCAAAGAAAAAAACGACTAGGATATAATCCCAGTGCATGGCAGGACGGATCTCGCGGCGGGCTCGGCAGCATGAGGCTGCAGGCCGAGGAGAACCACGGAGATAGAATCATTTTTGAGTGGCGGGAGCAAGCGGAACCGGTGTTGACACTGATGGAGCACGGGTCGTATCGTTTTGTTTCTTTTTGAGGGGCGATTTTGACTGGAGCGGCATGAAAATTCTGGTGATTGGCGGGGGTGGCCGGGAACACGCGATTGTCTGGAAGTTGAAGCAGAGCCGCGGGGTAGAGCGCATCTGGTGCGCGCCGGGAAACGGAGGAATTGCGAGCGATGCGGAGTGTTTGCCGCTCAATGTGGGCGATGTGAAAGCAGCGGCGGATCTGGCGCAGAGGCTCGGGGCGGACTTGACGGTCGTTGGGCCGGAACTACCGCTGGTGCGAGGAATTGCCGACGAATTTGAAAAGCGGCGACTGCGAATTTTGGGTCCCTTGCAAAAGGCGACGCAACTGGAGGGGAGCAAGGTCTTCTCGAAGGGATTCCTGGAGCGGCATGGTATTCCCACGGCACGGTCGTTGGGAGTGTTCGATTCGACCGTCGCCGCGAGACAGGCGCTCAGAAGTGTGTCGTGGCCGGTGGTGATCAAGGCCGATGGACTCTGCGCTGGCAAGGGAGTGCTCGTGGCTCAGACGATAGCCGAGGCCGAGGATTTTCTGGAGCGCGCGCTCGACAAACGAGAGTTTGGCGAGGCAGGTAGAAGGGTTTTGATAGAAGAGGGGCTCGCCGGAGAGGAACTCTCCTATATTGTTTTGACCGATGGAGAGAGCTGGCTCGCGATGGCTCCGGCGAGAGACCATAAGCGGGCCTATGATGGCGACAAGGGTCCAAACACCGGAGGGATGGGTGCCTATTCCATAGACGATATTTTGCCAAGAGAGCTTGAAAAGGCAATTATCGCAGCGATTCTGCAGCCCACGCTTGAAGGACTCAAAAAGGAAGGAATTGCTTACCGGGGATTCCTATATATTGGACTGATGGTGACGCGGGAAGGGCCGAAGGTGCTGGAATTCAATTGCAGATTGGGAGACCCAGAAACGCAAGCAATTTTGCTGCGAGCTGATTTTGATTTTGCCATTGCGTGCCGCGAGGCAGCGGACAGTCGATTGGGAAGTGTGCACCCGCAATGGTTTCCAGCAGCTAGTGCTGCAATTGTAGTAGCTTCGGAAGGATACCCGGACGATCCGCTAGTTGGAAGAGAGATCAGCGGGCTTCAGGAGGCGGCGTCAGTCCAGAGATCTGTTGTCTTCCACGCGGGGACGAAGCTGGAGCACGGAAAATACTACACAAGTGGTGGCAGGGTGTTGACTGCGGCAGCAAGCGGACAAAACCTGGAAGAGGCGTGCGAGCTGGCATATTCTGCGGCTGAGAAAATCCATTTTGAAGGTGGATATTACCGCCGCGATATTGGGGCGAGAGTAGCGGCGAAGAGTGCAGCAGGGGAGAGAAGGAATGGGTAAAGTCGAACGCGTGTTCATGTGTGAGATTCACCGGTTTCCGATGAAGGAACTGCAGGAAGCAGAGGCAGTGGATGACAAAGGCATCCGCGGATGTATCCATGGACGCAAGGGGAGCAAGCGTCAAGTGCTGCTGATCGACGCGGAGACTTTGGAAAAGTTTGGCCTTGCCCCAGGGGCGACGAAGGAGAACATCACCACGCGAGGACTGGATTTTCAGGCCCTTGCCCCTGGCCAAAAACTCCGCGTGGGGGAAAGCCTGATGGAAATCACGTTTGCGTGCGATCCGTGCTCGCGGATGGACGAAATCCGGATGGGATTGCAGGAAGAGCTGAGGGGCCAAAGAGGCTGGCTGTGTCGGGTGGTGAGCGGAGGGAAGATTCGGCGGGGCGATGCGATTGAGGTGGTGGAAACAGCAGCTGTGGCAAAACAATCCTGAGAGAGGCGAACGGTGACGGCGGAAAAAATGCAGACGGCGCTGGTGGGGATTCTGATGGGGTCGGACTCGGACTACCCGATGATGGCGGAAGCCACAAAGATGCTCGAAAAGTTCGGGATTCCGTACGAAATTGAAGTGGCCTCCGCGCACCGCACGCCGGCGCGGGCGCACGAATATGCAACGACGGCCGTCGGGCGCGGGCTGAAAGTGATTATCTGCGCGGCGGGAGCAGCGGCGCATCTGGCGGGAGTGATTGCCGCCAATACGACGCTGCCCGTCATCGGCGTGCCGATGAGCACGAGCGCGCTGAACGGTCTCGACGCCTTGCTTTCGACCGTGCAGATGCCGGGAGGCATTCCTGTGGCAACGATGGCAATCGATAAAGCCGGAGCGGCGAATGCGGCCATCTTTGCGGCAGAGATTTTGGGGCTTTCCGACGCGGGAACCGCGCAGCGGCTGGTGGCGCACAAAGAAGAGATGGCGAAGCAAGTGGCAGAAAAGAACGCCCGGCTGCAGAAGCAGCGCGCCGAAGCGAAGTAAGCGCTTCCATGGTTCAAATTGCAGGGCCGCCTTCAGGGTGCCGTCCATTCAAAGCTAAAAAGGACGTCAGGGGTGCAGGAGCGAAGGTGCCCCTTGCTCGTGCGCAGGCTGCGTGAGCTGGGGTTTCGGTTCGGGCGGTGGAGGAAGGATCCAGGAAAAGCCGCCGTCCTCGGCAATTTGCGAGAGCGTGACGCGAGCTTTAGGTGGCGCGAGGATTTCTATGGCGGCGTGGAGAAAGTCTGACGCGTCAGCCGCTGGAATCTTCTGAGCGTCCCCCGCAAGGATTTTTTCCAGCACATCGGACATTCTCTTATCGGAGTTTCGCAAGGCGGAAAAACGAGGATCGCCCTGGTGAAGCAGATCGAGCAGGGTCGGCTCGCTGCCGGGCGGGTAGGAATATTCGACCAGCGTGTGCGGCTGCCCCTTCACAGGCGGGTAGGATTGCGAGAAGGACGGATAAGAAACGCTGGTCTGCCAGAAGCCGTCGCGAAGCTCTTCTTGCTGAAGAGTGTAGCTGATCTGCCAGATCTCGGGACCGTAGCCGGACAGATAGTCGGCGACAACCACTTCGAGAAACGTCTCGGTGGGCGGCAAGTCGATTTTGCCGTGCAAATCCTGGACGATTTCGGTGGCGCGGCGGCGCACACCCCGGCCGATGGATTCAAGATCCGTCGCGGTTTCATCGGCGCTGCCAACTGCACCGAGATGCGGCGCTTTCGGCTGCGCAAAATCGCGAAGGCGCGGCAATTCCTGGTCAAGACGGGCAATCTGGCGCCGGGCCGACGGAGAGAACCAATCTTCGGCGCCGAGCACGATTCCCACGCGCGAGTCGGACATCCGGACTGGTGCGGGCACATGGGTCTGCACCTCGATGGGATTTTCGACGGTAGCGATAACGATTGCGTCTTTGGCGACTAGCAAGATCACGCGTCCGGCGGCGAGATTGGCGACCATTTCTTCACCCGGCGTTTCGGAGGTGTCCTGCGCGAGCAAACGCACAGAATGAAACGGCGCGATGGCGCAGAAGAAACTGAGCGCGATGCAGAAGGCTGCGGCGATGCGAAGAATTCTCTTGCGCGTGGGAAGTTCGGGCGGCGATGTCCGTGTCCGCGTGGGCACGGTCAATCTCCCGTGGCGAGAACGGCGTCTTTCTGCGAGATCGCTTGAATCGCCGTGATGGCGATGACATTGGCGACGTCGGCGGCCGAACATCCGCGTGAGAGGTCGTTGGCCGGGTGCGCGAGTCCTTGCAGAACGGGGCCAAGGGCCGCGGCTCCCGCGAGGCGCTCGACCAGTTTGTAGGAGATGTTGCCGGAATCGAGATTGGGAAAAATCAACACATTGGCGCGGCCTGCAACGGGTGAACCGGGCGCCTTGCCGGAGCCGATGGAGGGCACCAGCGCCGCGTCCGCCTGCAATTCGCCGTCGACGCAAAGGTAAGGGCTGCGGGCGTGAATGATGCGCAGTGCCTCTTGAATTTTCTCGATATGAGCGTGCTTGGCCGACCCTTTGGTGGAAAAAGAAAGCAGCGCCACGCGGGGTTCCGTCTCGAGAAATGCGCGGGCGTTCGCGGCGGTCTCGATTGCAATCTCGGCGAGTTCTTCCGGAGAGGGATCGGGAATGACGGCGCAATCGGCGAAAAGCAGCGCTCCTTTTTCCCCGAAGGGAGATACGCCGTGCGTGTGGTGCAGCAGCATGAGAAAAAAGCTAGAGACAATCTTCGCGCCCGGCGCAAGGCCTATGGAGTGCAGCGCGGCGCGGACCGTTTCCGCCGTCGAGTTCGCCGCGCCGCCGACCGTACCGTCCGCATCGCCGGCAGCCACGGAAAGAGCAGCGAAATAGAGCGGATGGCGCGCCATCGCCAGAGCTTCTTCGGTAGTGATACCGCGAGCGCGGCGGTGCTCGTGATAGATGCGGGAGTAGGCATCAAGGCGAGAGCTCGCAGAAGGGTCTGTAATTTCAACTCCGTCCAGGCCTAGGCCAAGGCGCTCGGCAGAATTGTGGATGACGTCCGCATGGCCGAGGAGCACTGGCCGGGCATACCGCTCTGAGGCGGCCGCAGCCGCGCCGGTAATCACGCGGTCGTCTTCGCCCTCGGGAAGAACGATTCGCTGCGGATTGGAGCGCGCGCGATTCTTCAGCTTCTCGATGAAGTCCATGCGGACCTACCTTACCACACGGCAGGCGGGGGCAACATTGGCCACATCGCGAGGCGCAACTACTGTCGAATCCCCCTAAAACTCTAGTAAAATTGGGTGGCAAGAGCGTGTCCCAGACCGGGACATCAGCCAAATCATTGGTGAATGAGGATGAAGGAGGCGTTTTGAAGTCGCCGAAGAGCGTTCGAATTGCGGGAAAAAGGTTGAGCGAAATTCTGGAACGGCACGCGCGGTTTGTGCGTGGAGAAGAGGGCGGCGAGCGCGCGGAGTTGACCGGCGCCGATCTGCAAGGGATCGATCTCACGCGGGCGAACCTCGCGTATGCGAATTTCGCCGGTGCGAATTTGACAGGCGCGTGTTTGCGCGAAGCGAAGCTCGGCTCTGCGGATTTCAGCCGCGCGAAGTTGCACAAAGCGGACCTGCGGCGGGCGGACATGACGGAGGCACATTTTTCGGCCGCGGACTTGAGCGAAGCCCTGGTGAGCGGCGTCGAAGCGTTTCGCGCGGATTTTCAGGATGCGAATTTGCGCAGGGCTGATCTGGGCATGACGAATTTCCGGGACGCCAATGTGCGAGGCGCGAATTTCCAGAACGCGCGGATGAATGCCACGATCCTGCGCGAGACGAATCTCGAAGGAGCGGATCTTTCGGGCACGGATCTTTCAACAGCGCTGCTGCCGAGAAACTTTGTGAAGGCGGGAGCGGCGCGGGGCTGAAGCGGCAAGAAGCAGTGCGCGAAGAGACGATGCGATGACGAATGTTCCTTGGATTCTTGTCGAAGACTACAGGTATTCCGGCGGTTGGGTGGGCGCCGAACAGCACGAAGCACGCGCCCGCGCCTACTGCGAGCTTCTCGAAAAAGGCCAGATTCTACTGTTCCGCGATCTGCCGTTTTCCCTGCCACAATCCGACCGGGAATTTCTGGTCCGCCAGGAATGGAGCGAGCTGCGGCTGCACAAGAACGTCTCGTACCGTCCGGGCGAGGACATGCTGCGCGGCGTTTCGGGCGATGAAGAGCAGGTGGTGCGGACGCGCAACATTCTGCGCTTCTACAGCGAGCAGGTGGTCGACTTCGCAAAAAATTTTCTGCTGCCCTACGCAGGACGTTGGACGCTCGATTTCGCCAGCTTTCGGCCGCTCGAGGAAGAAGGCCGCGACTTGCCGCTGCACAAGCGCAACGACCTGCTGCACGTCGACGCGTTCCCGAGCCGGCCGACGCGCGGTGGCAGAATTCTGCGCGTTTTTACAAACCTGAATCCCACGCGCCCGCGCGTGTGGAACACGACGGAAAGCTTCGACACGCTGGCGAAGCAGTATGCCGAGGCCGCGGGACTTCATGAAATCGCGGAAGAAGACGGCTTCTTGAGCCGCACGGTACAAAACTGGGGCGCAAAACTCGGGCTGCCCGGCATGGGCCGCACGGCGTACGACATGTTCATGCTGCGGTTCCACGATTGGCTGAAGGAAAACGCGGATTTTCAGGCGAACAGTCCGAAGGTGCGCCTGGAATTTCCGCCACTCTCGACGTGGATGGTCTATACGGACTCAACCGCGCACGCCGTCATGTCCGGGCAATTCGCCATCGAGCAGACATTCCTAATCCCGCCGCACGCGCTGGTGGCGCGGCAACAGGCGCCGTACCGCATCCTTGAAGAAATCGCCGGACTCCCGCTGATACAGTAGTGAATCCGTACCCTCCCGCCACTGAAGCCACCGGCGACACACGGCATCCACTCTCTCGGTGTAACGGCGCTCCCTGATTTGCTTCAGCTTTCGAGGCGGAAGCGCGTCGATGCAACTCCATAGAGGTGCCGCCAGAGAAGGCGGTTGATGGTGACCACCATGATAGCCATCAGGATCGTCGCGCCGAGAAGGACGCGAAAATTTCCGGAATCGGTGGCGGCGCTGATGACTGCGCCCAGGCCGGTGGTGGTGTACGTGTGTCCACGAAAGCGGAAATATTCGGCGACGATGCTCGCGTTCCATGCGCCGCCGGAAGCAGTGACGAAGCCCGTGATCAGGTACGGAAAAATTGCAGGCAGAAACAGCTCGCGCCAGCGTTCGAGGCGATCGAACCGGAAAATGTCGCAGACTTCTTTCAGGTCCGTCGGAATGGCGATGGCGCCGGCGATGACGTTGAAAAGAATGTACCACTGCGTGCCGAGCAGCAGCAGGACGATTGAGCCGACGCCAAGCCCGCCGCCTACGCGAATGAGAATCAGCAGAATGACCGGAAAAAGCGCCGTGGCGGGCACTGAGGCGGCTACTTGCGCGATAGGCTGCACGATGCGAGAAAGCTTAGGATTCAGCCCGACAACGACGCCAAAGGGAATCGTCCACAGGCCCGCAAGGAAGAGCGTGAAGGCGACGCGGAGAAACGTGGCGCCGGCGCCTACGAAAATCTCGCGCAGTTCCGCCGGCTTGAGGCCGCTGAGCAGCCCGATCATTCGGAAAAAGGCGTAAGCGACCCCCAGAAAAATCCCCAGCAGCAGGAGCCGCATCAGCCAATGCCGCGCGCCGCCGTTCGGCGCGGGATTTTCACGCGCGGCGACATTTTGACGCGCGAAGCGCAGAGCCAGCGATTCGCGCAGCGGGCGCACCGTAACGCGCGCTACCAGGGGAAGAATTTTCGAGTGGCGCAGAAAATGCAGCACGGGCGAATCGGGCACATCCGCGGCCTCCACCTGCTCGAATTTGAATTTTTCCGCCCAGGTGATCACAGGGCGCCAGACAAGCTGGTCCGTGAGAACGATGACGCCGATCATCACGGCGAGCCCGTAGCCGATGGCGCGCATGTTTCCTTCGTTTGCCGCGGTTTGCAGGTAGGAGCCGAGGCCGGGAAGGCGCAGGTCGCGATCGCCAAGAGTGAACATCTCGCAGGCCATCAGGAAAAACCAGCCGCCGGCGACGGACATCATCGAATTCCACACGAGACCGATCACCGCGTAGGGCAATTCCATCTGCGTGAAACGCTGCCACCAGCTCCAGTGGTAGATTTGCGCCACCTCGCGCATTTCGCGCGGAATGTTTTTCAGCGACGAATAGAAGCTGAACGTCATGTTCCACACCTGGCCCGTAAAAATCAGGAGGATCGAACCAAGTTCGATGCCGATTTGCCGCGTGGGAAAGAGCGCGACCATCGAGACCATCACTCCCGGCAAAAAGCTGAGGACGGGAATGGATTGCAGCGTATCGAGCAGCGGAACGAGAAATTTTTCAGCGCGCGCGTTATAGGCGGCGACGTAGCCGTATACAAGGGTGAAAAGCAAACTCAGGAAGTAGGCGATGGCGATGCGCAGAATCGAAAGCATCGCGTAACGCGGCAGCGCCGACGGCGAAAGATTGATTTGCTCCTGCGCGCCGACGGATGCGGCCCATTGATGTGACAGCGCAAGCAGCGCGTAAAAGACCGCCAGCGCACCGAAGAGAATCGGCAATTCGCGGAGGAGCGAGGGAGCGGCGGAGGGAAAGCGGCTCCAGGTGAGCACGCCGGAGCCGGACCGGCCGTCGCGGGCCATCAGTGGTGCGCCTCGGGATTCTGCGACTCAGTGGGAACGAGCGGGCTTTCCAGGCGAATTGTATCCGTTTCGGAATCGTACGTGAAAATGTCCGCATAGCGTCCCCAGCCGAGCGCCGTTTCAATCTGCTGGTTGGCTTCTTCCTCCGGGAAATGCTCGTCGAGAAGGTCGCGATAAAATTCGAGTGGCATCGAGCGGTCGGATTTCTTTTCAAGAGCCGCCTTCATCTGCTGGAGCAGCGGGACGTGCGCCAAAGAAGCCTCGCGGAAAAGCGCGCGGCGCGTGGGAATGTCCGCTTCGGCAAAGGCGCGGCCCTTAGAGGTGACTTCCACGTCGCCCTCGCGCGCCATGGCGAACCCGAGCAGCGTGGCGGCTTCCACCAGAGGCAGCAGGTCGTCCACCTCGAGCAGCAAATCTTCCGCAACATGGTAGAGGTCTTCGTTACCGCCGCGATCGACGAGAACTTCGAGCAGGCCGGCAATTCCGGCGGGTCGCGCGTGGGGCAGCATAACAGGCTTGGCGCGCGGACGGGCTTCTGTGGCGGAAGGCGGCGCCAGTTCGATTTCCGGCTGCGTCATTACCTTGTAGATATAGTCAACGTAGACGAGAAACGCGGCATCCTTGCGGTCGCGCGGATGGCGGAGCGGAACGCGAAAATCGGCGCGGATGCGCGCGGGATTACGGCCGAGGACGATGATCCGGTCGGCGAGCAGCACCGCTTCTTCGATATTGTGCGTCACGATAAAAATGGTGCGCGTGGGAATTTTCTTCGCGAGCCACAATTCCAGCAGTTCGCCGCGCAGATTTTCGGCTGTCAGCACATCGAGTGCCGAGAAGGGCTCGTCCATGAAGAGAATTTCGGGCTCGACGGCCAGCGCGCGCGCAAATCCCACCCGCTGGCGCATGCCGCCGGAAAGTTCCTTGGGGTAGGCGGATTCGTAGCCCTTCAAGCCGACGGAATCGAGAGCGCGAAGCGCGCGCCGGTGTCTTTCGAAATGCGCGAGGCCATGAGCGAGGAGAGGCGCTTCCACATTGTCGAGCACCGTGAGCCATGGAAAGAGCGCGAAGCTCTGGAACACGATGGCGACGTTTGGATGGCATTCCGCCACAGGGCGGCCATGCCAGAGGACTTCGCCGCTTGTCGGTTGCGAAAGGCCGCAGAGAATTCGCAGCAGCGTGGATTTTCCGGAGCCGGACGGGCCGAGCATCGCGATTACGGCGTCGGGCTCAATCGTCAGGTTGAGCGGCGCGATTACTTGAATTTCGTGGCCGTCCGGCTGGCGATAAATTTTTTCGATGTTGCGCGCTTCAAAGATAGGCACTGCGGTGGCAGGCGGAAGCGCCTCAGGAGCGATTCCGGGCATGGCGCCGGGTCCGGCAATTTCCACGCCAGCCTGCGCGCGCGCCTGCTCCAGTTCCTCCTGCAGGGCCTGCCACGCTTCCTCCGGGAGCTCTTCGAGAAAGCGCTCCCGCTCCTGCGGGTGCATGGCGTTTATGATTTCCAGCATTTTTCCGAGCGGGCGCGAATGCAGGACGACGTAGGCATGGAAATACGGCATGTGCGAGAGAAGCGTCCCCGCAAATTCCGCCGGAAGGCGCTGGAAGAGCGCCTGCTGCTTTTCGAACGGAAGCTCTAGAAACGCGGAGGCCGCCGGAGTCGCATCAAGCGAGCGCAGATATTCGAGTGCTGCGTCCCATTGTCCCTGCGCTGCGAGTTCGCGAAGCTTGTTGCCCGAATTTTGCGTTTGCGCCATGGATAAGGCGACCAGCCTACTACGATTGCACAACAAGCGCGAAGCGCGCGGCCTTTGCCAACAACGCTGGCATCCCTGCCGTAGATAGACCCGCCGCAGCCGGCGATTCTAGGCCAAGAGGGGGCGCGCGACGTTACAGCCGTTTGAATTTCGAGGGGGGCGCGGGAGTGGCGCCAGGCGCCTCTTGGCAGGCTGAAGGCTAGGCGAGGTTACTTTCCGGCAGCGAATTCGGCAGAGTCTTCACCCATTCCAACGGTGGAACGTGGTCCGCCGGGGCGGCGGCGCGTTTCGATGCCGAGGCGTTTGATTTTCTGGTTCAGCGTCGAAAGCGGCACCTGGAAGCGTTCGGAGGCTTCGGTCTGGTTCCAGTTGGTCCGTTCGAGCATGTCGATGATAATGCGACGCTCGACCTCTTCGAGAATCTCAAAGAGCGAAGGCGGTGGCGAGGAACCGCGGCCACTGGTTTCGCCTGCCAGGGGCGGCAGAAACTCGGCAAGCTGCAGGCGCACGCCCTTCACGATTTCGCGCGTGCGAACCGATTCGGGCAGCAGCTCCGCATCCATGAATTCCTGTGTCGAGAGCACCACAGCGCGCTCGACGACGTTCTCCAGCTCGCGCACATTCCCCGGCCAGTCGTAATCCATCAGCAACTTCATGGCGTTGTGCGTGAACGGGCGCCGCGGCTTTGCATTCTCGCGGCAGAACTGTTCGAGAAAGCGATCGACGAGAAGCGGGACGTCTTCCTTGCGCTCGCGCAACGGCGGCAACTGGATGGCGATGACGTTCAGGCGGTGGTAAAGGTCTTCGCGGAAGCGGCCTTCGCGCACGAGCTTCATCAAGTCTTCGTTGGAGGCGGCCAGAATGCGGACGTCGACTTTGATCGTCTCCGTCCCGCCCAGGCGCATGAACTCGCGCTCCTGAATCACGCGCAACAATTTGGCCTGTGTCTCCGGACTGATGGTGGAAATTTCGTCGAAGAAAATCGTTCCCTGGTCGGCGACTTCGAAGAGGCCCTTTTTTGAAGCAATAGCGCTGGTGAAGGCTCCCTTCACGTGACCGAACAGCTGCGATTCG
This sequence comes from Candidatus Acidiferrum sp., assembly GCA_035524135.1. GTDB lineage: Bacteria > Acidobacteriota > Terriglobia > Acidiferrales > UBA7541 > Palsa-295. Next base: position 33,868 of record DATKPM010000023.1, read on the forward strand.
AGCAGATCGACGGGAATCGAGCCGGTGTTGATGGGGATGAAGGCTTTGTCGGCGCGCGTGGAGGCGGAGTGAATCGCCTTGGCGATCAGCTCTTTGCCGGTGCCGCTTTCGCCGTTAATCAGCACGGTTGAGCGCGACGGCGCCACCTGGGCGACGAGGTCGAGAACACTCAACATTTTTTCGCTCTTGCCGACGATATTGGGGAAGTTATAGCGTTGCTTCAAGGCCCGCTTGAGCTGCACGTTTTCTTCCCGCAAGCGTCGGCCTTCGACCGCCAGTGAAACTTGCGCGATCAATTCGTCGTTTGACCAGGGCTTGGTGATGTAGTCCTGCGCACCGCTCTTAAAGGCCTGGCGCGCCATATCGATCGAGCCGAATGCCGTGATCAGGATGACGGCCAAGCCCGGATCGCGGCGGTGAATCTCGCGCAGCAGCTCGATTCCGTTGCGGTCGGGCAGGCTGACGTCGAGCAGGAGCAGATCGAAGGGCCGCTCTTCCAGGCGCTGCAGGCCAAGCTCGCCCGTCTCCGCAAGCGTCACCTGAAAATCTTCGGAGGAAAGCAGGGCCTCCAGGCCCTCACGAATCTCCGCTTCATCGTCGACGACGAGTATGTTTCCTCTAGGCATGAACCGCTTTCCCGGCTGCTGGAAATTCCAGGCGGAAGGAAGTGCCCTGTCCCGGCGTGGATTTCACGTCCACTTTCCCTGCGTGCTCTTTGATGATGCCGTAGCTGACGGAGAGTCCCAGGCCCGTGCCGCGCCCGGTGGATTTTGTAGTGAAGAAGGGATCGAAGATGCGGTTCACGTGTTCGGCCGGGATGCCGATGCCGGTGTCCGTCACCTCCACTTCCACCGATCCGTTGCGCGCCATCGTCCGCACTTCGAGCATTCCGCCGCTGGGCATGGCGTCGCGCGCGTTCATGAACAGATTCAAAAATACCTGCTGCAGGCGCGTCGTCGACCCGAGAACCGGAGGAATTCCGTCCGCGTAATAGCGTAACACGTTGACATGCGCTGTCTTGAACGGATGCTGGACCAGCGAAAGCGTCTCTTCCAGAACGCTGTTCAAATCCACTTGCACAAATTGGGAAGCGCCAGTGCGCGAAAAATTGAGCAGGTTGTTGACGATTTCACTCGCGCGGAACGTCTGCTTCACGATTCGCTCGATCGTCCTCTGCCGCGGATCGTCGGGAGGAATCTGCTTCGCGAGCATCTGAATGTAATTCGAAATCACGGCCAGCGGCGTATTCACTTCGTGCGCCACGCCGGCGGCCAGCAGGCCGAGGGATGTGAGCTTTTCGGTCTGCACCATCTGATCTTCCAGGCGGGCGCGCTGCGTGATGTCGTCAATCAGCACCAAGCGGCCAAGCCGCGTGCCGTCTTTTCCAACCAGCGGCGCAATCGAGACGTTGATCACCAGATGGCGACCGTTGCGCGCATTGAGATGAAACTTGTAAATGCCGGAAACGTGTTCGCCCGGCTCGCGCGAATCGATTTCCGCCATCAGATCCGTCGGCAGCACATCGTGAAGCTTGCGCCGGAGCGCCTCCACGCGGGGAATACCGAGCATTTCTTCGAGCTGCGGATTCCAGGATTCGACGCGGCCTTCCAGATCGAGAGTGAGGACGCCGATGTTCAGCGATTCGACGATGTTCTCGCTGAAATCCTTCAGCCGCTCCACTTGCAGGGCCTTCTGCTCGAGAGTCTGGTACAAACGGGCGTTTTCGATAGCGATGGCCACGTAGCCCGCGATGGTGAAAAGGAGTTCCAGGTCATCGCTCGTTAGATAATCGCCGTCCACTGTCTTGCCGAGTCCGAGCACCGCTACGGTGCGTTCGCGGAAACGGCACGCGATGAAGTAGTTTAGGCCGAGCTGCTCGAGCGTCTCGCGGACGGAATCAGTCTCCTGAATCGCCGCGCGCGCCGATTCGAAGAACAGGCAGCCACGTTCGAGCTGCGGTCGCGCGGGATCCAGAAAGGAAAGATCGAGCGGGCCATCTGCGCGGATGCCCATCGAACGTGTGAGCGTGAATCGCCCTGCCTCCGAATCCTCTTCGAGGAAAAAGGCGAGCCGGTCGATCAGCAGCGTTTGCGAGATGCGGTCGAGCGCGGACCCGAGCATCGGCTCCAGCCTCACTTCATTAGTGAGGGCCCGGCCGAATTCGATCAGCGTGCGGCGGTAGTCCAGGCGGTCGCGATAGAAGAACCGGTCGAGCCGCGCCTGCGCCCAATCGCGAATCGGCTGGAACAGGAACGCGGCAACGACGATGGCGATGACGCCGCCCGCGGGTCCCGTGGGCCAGGCAGTATGGAAGAGTTCGCCGATCACTGCAATGGTTCCGAAATAGATGGCAACGAGGACGCCCGTGGCGAACGTGTAGGACAATCCGCGCTTGAAGATGATGTCCACATCCATCAAGCGATAGCGGATGATCGCGTAGCCGAAGCACAGCGGAATCAGCGCAAGCGAAAAGACGGAAAGCTTCATCCACGCAGGCGGGGCGGCCTCAAGAATGCGCGGCAAAATGTAAAATCCGAGGAAAGGCAAAATCCCCGCCAACGTTCCGCCGGTCACCCACTTCAACTGCTGCCGCAGAACGCCGCTCGGCGCCCGCAGATAGCTCGAAAGGAAAATGCCGGCGGCCAGCAGGAAGTACAAGCCCAAATAGGAGATCTCAAGCGTGTCGAGCCGGTGCAGATTGCCGACCGAAGGCATGAAATCCAGCGTGCCGCTGGCGACAAAGATGTGCAGCGTCAGGAGAAATGAGGGAAGAGAATAGAGCGCCACCAGCTTCGACCACAGCCACCCGCGGCGCTCCGGGAAGACCAGGGAAAAATGGACCAGCAGCGCCGGCTGGAGCAGCAGCGCCACAACGTTGCCCCAATAAATCGTCTGGTCAAACGAGTTCAGCTTTCCGCTGTAGTGGAAGCTGTAGAGAACGAAAGAGACGAGGCAGAAGATGTAGAAATGCACAGCGCGCGGCGCGTTCCACCGTCGCACAAAGATGAACAATCCGATGAAGAGGTAAAGCAGAGCCGTTGCGCGCAGGTAGCTCTCGATGGAAGAGGAGGTATCCTGCGGCGCGGTGACGAGCGGGACTTCAAATGCCTCGCCGTTCCGCTCAATCTTGTATTCCACATCCGCCCACGGGCCCACGCGAAACAGAACGCGCGTGACGTCGGCAGCTTCCCGGATTTCCAGGCCGTAGACTCCTTCGCGAACCGAGAGGACATAGTCGCCTGGGCGGATTCCTGCGCGGGAAGCCGGTGAATTGGGCATCACGCGCCAGGCAAGGACACCATCGGCGGTGTCCATCCAGGTGACGCCGTCGTCGGGAAGCACATAGCGGGAACGCTGTTGAAAGTTCAGGGCGGCGAAAATGATCGCCGCAAGCGTCACGAGCGCCAGCACCACCGCCCCGAGCCGCATTCGCAGACTTTCATTCATTCAGGCACACCCGCACCTTACAGCTTACAAGGTCTTGCACGTCCGTTTCCAGATATTAGAGCAATGTTCGCCGCGCAACTCTTTTTATATGAATTAGTTGTGGGAGTGTGTCGCCGTGACACGTTCGTTCATCCTGTTTCTGGTAAGCGCGTTCCGGTTTCTTATAGCTAATTATTCCTTAAAATTGAAAGCTGAAGCCGCCCCGGAAGTATCGGCAGGAGGGGACAAGCACAACATTGCCATCCGAAGTTGCGAGAGGAACATATCCTTGGGCGAGCAGGTTGCCGATGTCCACCATCGCTTCCATGTGTCCCGAAAGAACGTAGGGGAGCGGTTGGCGAACCTCCAGGCTTAAGAAGGGGTCCATATGGTAGAGGGACTCGCCATAGGGGTCGAGGCGCGACACCGCCTGCCCGCCAATCCATTTGTAGCTGGCTATCACCCTCGTATGCAGGACCGGCAGCCGCCCGGAGGCGCGCGCCGCAAAGCTTGAACGGTATTGCGTGGTCAGCTCGTCGCGCGCCGCTCCCGTAGCTGCGAGGCCGAGCCCTGGCGCCAGCACTCCTCCATAAGCGTAAATGAAGCTGGCATCCGTCGAGTCGCCGAACTTCCGTGTGTAGACCAATCGCGCGCCGGTCGATTGCGTGGCGCCGGCATCGTAAGCGAATACGTTCGAATAAATATCCGGCAGAAAATCGGGACCGGTCGCGTTGCCCATGCCGAACACGGCCGTGTTCGACGAACGATCGTGAAATACGGCCGCGGTGAACGTCGAAGCCTTGTCGAGAATCCGTTCGACGGCGATCTCTTCGTGAAGATTGTCGGCCAATGCGGACCTGCCGTTGTGGAGAAGCAGTGTCGGCAGCGAATCGAGCGAATCCATGGCGGATTGGAGGTCGCTGGTATTCGTCGAATCCCACGGCCTGGCGGCCACTGTGCCCGAAGCGAGCCACCGGTCGGACATTCTCACGGCAACTTCCGCACGCGGCAACAGCGCGGCGGCGGTGCCATTCAGGCCGGCCATCACAACTTCCCCGCCGTAACGGATGCTGACACGGTCGCCGAGCGTCAATTCGTCATCGTGCGAAACGCGAAACCCGCGGAATACGAGACCCCCGCCACCAATTCCTCCGACGCGCGTCTCGCGCACAAGAACCGTCGTTTCCGGGCCTATGCCGAGTTCGCCGGACGGGAGCCATTCGGTGGCAACTCCGCCTCCGGGCGTCACGCCGTCATAATTGAACTGTCCGGCCATCAAAATCTTGCCGCCGTCGCCGAGTTTCCAGCCGTAAACGAAAGCCGTCGCCGGAGCGTCACCCGGGTTTGAAATCGAACCGGGATGGTCAGAGCCCGAAGTCAGCTCAATGCGACCGCGGTCTCCTGGCGCACTCGGCAGCGTCTCCTGCAACGGATCATTGCCCGGTGCGGAGCCGCCTTGCCACCGAAGGACGGGGCGCGAGGCGGACGCCGCGCGCAAGACCCAGATCCACTCGTCGGACGGGACCAATTGGTCCGGGTCGTGGCGCATTTTTTCAAGGCTGGAAAACAAAGAGCCAAGAACAATGTCGAGCAGAGTCGTTTGCTGATCACTCACGCGAATATGCTGTTCAAGCGAAGGAAGAAAGCCCGCCAGGGTCACCTTCACGGAATAGGAGCCGGCAGGCAGAGCGCCCGTAGTGAATTTGCCGCCGTCGTTCGTAAGTAATTCCTGATGAAGTGAATCGAGAATCGGTGAAAGGCTCGCTTGTTCGCGGGAAATGATCACCGTGGCGCCCATCTGGGGTACTCCGGAAGAGTCGCGCACGATTCCGGCGATCTTGCCGGCGTTGGGAGCCGCCATCGCCGGAAGAGCGAGCAGGAGCATCCAACCCGCAAAGCAAATAGCACGGATTGGCTGCGCCCTCACGAAGTCTTATCTCCCTTGCGGTTTCGGAGCTGCAGGGGCCGGTATGACGCTGAACTCCGCTGTCGGGGTGATCGTTTGCTTTGCCAGATTGTCGGTGACCGCCACTTCGAGTTTGTAGTGGCCGGGTGCGAAGGAATTCAGCGCCACGAGGTTTTCGAGAGTCATTTCCTCGCCGTGATCGGGTATCTGCCCTTTCGGCAGATCGTACTTCAGCACTTGCTGTTCCCCTCGCATGACGCGGTATTCCACCGTCGCATCGGGTTTGTGCGTCTTCTGGTCGACCTTCAGGTTGTAAACCTGCAGAAAGATGCCCATCGGTTCCGTTTGCGAAAACGTTTGGTCCATTTTCGGACGCACTTTCACGTCGCCGATCACGAATTGGCCGAGGCCGATGTCCTTTGCCGAAACGCGCGAAATCTGGTCGGCGAGAACGAGCGAACTCGAAGAAAGCTGGTCGTCCTCGAAGTGCGGCACGGCCAGGCGTGCATTCACCACGCCGACGTTGCCGCTGTTTACGTCCTTGATTACGATGTCCACCCGGTAGAGGTTGGGCGAGAGAGGAACTGCCTTCTGATAGATCGAAGAGGACGTCGACGCCTGCTCGATCAGCGATGCGGGGATGTCGCGATGCACCGTGTCTTCGAAAGTCTGCACCACGCGGTTGCTCAGCGTGGAAATCCGCCCGAACAGGTTGACCGTTGCCGAATCCACGCCATTTTTTTCCACGAACGTCAGCGATTTTGTCGGAATCTGTACCGTGATAGGCACCAGCACCGTGTCCGAGGTGATGCGCATGAAATCAAACCGGTAGTCGAATTTGATCTGGTCGCGCACCAGATTTGCGTTCACGTCTTCTTCGAGATCCTTGAATTTCACGGGAGGTGGCGCAAAAATCTTGGCGTACTTGTCGAGCCTGGTGAATTCGTTGTTCTCTTCGGTCGTCCCTCCGAGCGGTTCGGCCATGTGCGTACCGTCAGTATTGTTGAACCTTTGTAGCTTGCTCGAAAGGCCCATTTCCTCGTCCATCGTGAGGCCGGCGTTGGGAACGTAGAGCAACGCATCCTTCTCGCTCGGGTCGATCGTCAGGTGATACTCCCCGGTCATGGTCGGATCGACGAATTCCAACTCGACGTTCTCCCCAATGCCGGCCAGATAGCGGTACCGCCAGTCTTCGAAAGGGTAGGTGGAGGTCTCACCGCCGCCTTCATCCGCCGGGCGCTCATAAGTTCCTCCGGAAGGATGAGAATCGATCTCGTCAGGGGGTCCCCACATGATGTAAATGCGCCCGCGGTCGGTCTTCCATCCGGGAATTCCCGAGGCAAAATGCTCATTCGCATAGGCGATACGCCGGTAGTGCTCTTCCTTGTAAGTGTTTTCGGGGGAGTCGGGGTCCGGATTGCGGCGCTGCCAGAACTGCTCGATGAACTGCTCGCGCTCTTCGTTGGTGCTCAGGTGCAGAAACGCACTGCGCTCCTCCGGAGTAATGATGTAAACCACGTCCTCATCCAGCCACTTCTTATAGGGCGAGGCCAATTCTTTGTAGAGGTCCTTGTCCTTCCGGGCTCTTTCCTTTGCGGCCTCTTGAGCGGCCTTTTTGTCCGCTTTGGCCTGGGCGGCATCCTGTTGGTTGCTCTGTTGCTGGCTTTGTGCCCCCAAGGGCACAGAGAACACCAGAACAGCTCCCAGAAATGCGATTGAAAACAGGTTTTTGCGCCGGCTCATAAAGACACCCTTCCCTGACTTGGCGGTCAAAATCTTAGCCTGTTCGACAGAACAGGTCAATGCAAGTTTCCCCGCAGACTGCTTCCCCCTCGTGGTTGGAAGCCTATGAACTCGCGGGGGTTGCTCGCTTTTCGGTGTATCTTTGCTGCAACAAGTGGGCGGAGCTGACAGCGGTACGGCGCCACATCTCTTGCCAGGAACTTGCGAAGCACTTTCGTTTCCAGAATTTCTTCAGCCGTTGCCGGAATGGCTTTATAATAATATTGCGCGCCACACGGATTTTCGGTGAAAGGTCGGGCAAAGAGGCAGTTGTATTCGCTCGGGTCTCGCGACGTAGTTCCTGCCTTTCCTTTGGCTTCCGTTTGCGTCTAAGCAACGAAACTTTCTGCCTGCCACGGGCGTATACCACGGTGTGGATGGTGCAGGTCCGCCCGAAAGGCTGAATCCGAAGGCTGAAGCAATGAAACCCTGGAAGAAGGTCACAATTGGGATCTCGGCTGGCGTAGCCCTGCTGATAATTATTTTGGTTAGTATCTATCAGGCTAACAAGGGCGTGGTCACGGTGCAATCCGGTCGCGTGGTTAAGCAGGACCTCACTTCGATTGTTACCGCATCCGGAGAAATTCGCCCCAAGACATATACCAACGTCCTTGGGGAAGGGTTCGGAAAAATCACGGAAATCGTCGTTAAGGAAGGAGACCACGTCCGCAAAGGGGATGTCCTGCTGAAGCTCGAAAGCGTTCAGCCCGGTGCGGATGTGCAGGCCCAGCAGGCCGCCGTCGCCGCCTCCGAAGCGGGAATGAAGGTCGCCCAGGCCAACTATGATTCGGCCCTGGCCACGCTCGCGCAGCGCCAGGCGGATTTGGAAAAGGCTAAATTTGATTGGGGTCGCACGCAGAAACTCTTCGCCGAGCAGTTAATCTCACGCCAGGATTTCGACGCCAGCAAGGCTACCTACGACGGCGCCGTTGCGGCCCTGAAGGCTAGCCAGGCGCAAGTGGCTGAAACACACGCTGCGCGCGATGAGGCAAGCGAGACCAACGCCCAGAATGAGGCGGTTCTCGTCCATCAGCAGGACGTCCTCCGAAAGACCACCTATCGCGCACCGATTGACGGCATCGTCAGCTACATTGCCGTGCGCGTCGGCGAAAATGTCGTTCCCGGCATCCAGAATTCCGAAGGCAGCTTCCTGATGACCATTTCCGACATGAGCGTGGTCACGGCCGAAGTGAAGGTCGACGAGACCGACATAACCAACGTGCATAACGGCCAGACCGCCGACGTTTCGATCGACGCCCTCCCCGGCAAAACCCTTAAGGGGCAAGTCACCGAAGTAGGCGAACTCGCCATTCTCCGCTCTTCCGGACAAGCGGCCACGACTCAGGCCACAGCGAATACACAGGAAGCGCGCGACTTCAAAGTTGTTGTCACGCTCGATAATCCTCCAGCCTCGCTGCGTCCCGGCCTTTCCACCACCGCCAAGATTCAAACCGCGCACAAGAATGCCGTGCTCACCGTTCCGATTCAGGCGCTCACCGTTCGCTCGCAAAAAGATATCGACGCCGCGCTCCAAGCGAACAAAAATACGCGCGTGGCCCTCGCCGCCGCAAAACCCACGGACTCCTACGCCGATCCCAATGGCAAAGACATCACCGGCGTGTTCGTTATCCGCGACAATCGCGCCGTCTTCGTTCCAGTCGCCACGGGAATCACCGGCGTCAACAATATCGAAATCACCAACGGCCTGAAAGAAGGCGACCAAATCGTCACCGGCAGCTACAAGGCCCTCCGCACCCTGCGCCCCGATGCACGCGTGAAGATCGATAACTCTCCGCTCAAGCCCGCCGATGCCTCCAGCTAGCAACGCGCAAGTGCATAATGGAAGCCCTATGGTCGAGCCCTCTCCCGCCCCCGCTCCGTCTGGTGCCGCGCTGGCGTTTCGCCAGGACCTGATCGATGCGGGCATCGTCATCAAGACCGAAAATCTTTGGAAAACTTACGAGATGGGGGCGGAGCGGCTTCATGCGCTTCGCGGAATCAATCTTCAGATCCTCAAGGGCGAATACGTCGCCATCATGGGGCCTTCCGGCTCGGGAAAGTCCACGCTGATGAATCTCATCGGTTGTCTCGACGTTCCGACGAGTGGCCATTACTGGCTGGCTGGAAAGCTCGTCAGCGAACTCGACGACGACGAGCTGGCCTATATTCGCAACAAGGAGATCGGATTCGTCTTCCAAACGTTCAATCTTCTGCCGCGCGCGACGGCTCTCCACAATGTCGAGCTGCCCTTGATTTACAACGGAACGTCCGCCGAAGAGCGCCTTGAACGCGCCAAGAACACTCTGGCGCAAGTCGATCTTGCCGAGCGCATGATGCACAAACCCAACGAGCTCTCCGGCGGCCAGCGACAGCGAGTCGCCATCGCCCGCGCACTCGTGAATCGCCCCTCCATCCTGCTCGCCGACGAGCCCACCGGTAACCTCGATTCCCAAACCGGCGAAGAGATCATGGCTTTGTTCGCCCATCTGCACGAAGGCGGCAACACCATCGTGCTCGTCACGCACGAGCCGGACATTGCCGCGCATGCCCATCGTGTGATCCGCCTGCGCGACGGCAAAGTCGAAAGCGACGAAGCCATCCGCTAGTCCGCCTTTCTCGCTCGCTTAACCAAACAGATTCCGCACCAGAAATCCCACGTTGGCGGGCCGCTCGGCCAGTCGGCGCATGAACCACGGAAACCAGTACGCGCCGTAGGCCACCAGCACGCCCGCGCGGAATCCCGCTTCGGCCAGTCGCAATTGTTCCGCCCGCTGGATGCCGAAAAGCATTTGAATTTCCACGTGTTCGCGCGGCAATTCCTGTTCCTGTGCCCACTTCGTGAGCGACGCAATCAAGCGCAAATCGTGCGTCGCCAGCGCCGTGCGCGGTCGGAATCCTGCGCTGCTTCGCCGCGAATCCGCTTTCAGCAGTTCGTGCGCGAGCATGGCGTAGTTTTCGTCCACGTCCTTCTTCACGGGAAACGCAATCTCGGCGGGCTCGCTGTACGCGCCTTTCACTAGGCGCACGGATGCGTCCATCGCGATCAACTCTTCCACGTCGCGCTCCGTGCGGTAGAGGTACGCCTGCACGCATACGCCGACGTTTGCCCGCGCCGCCCGCGCCCGCCGGTGGAGTTCAAGCGTGACGTCAACGTAAGGACTCTGCTCCATATCGATCCACAACACGCGATTCGCTGGCGCTTGCTCGAGCAGCCGCTGGAGATTTGCATAGCAAAGCTCGCTATCCAGATCGAGCCCCAGTTGCGTCAGCTTTACGGAAAGCTCTGTCCTGAGCCCCGCCGCAGCGATGCTCTGCTGCACGGCAAGGTAATGCTGCGTCACCGCCTCCGCTTCCGCGCGATCGGCGATGTTTTCGCCGAGATGGGTGAAAATTGTGTGGATTTTCTGCGTTTCCAGAGCTTGCGCTGCCTGAATCGCTTCCGCCTCGGTTTCTCCCGGCAGAAAGCGCTTCACGGTTCGCCGCATAAAACCGTACTTCGGCGCGTGTTCGCGCAGCCAATGGCTTTGCGACGCCGCAATCAGCGACCGGCGCATCAGGCTCATCGGTAGGTTCCGTTTCTCCCGCTTGGCTTGAGGGGTTTTTCTAATTCGACGGCGCAAGCCCCTTCATCAGCACGTAGTAAAAATCCAGGCCGTCGTAATACGACTTCACGGGGATGCGCTCGTCTCTGCCGTGCGAGCGGTCGTCGCCCAGCTCGATGGCCACGGCCCCGGCGCCATAGGTCGGCATTCCGGCCGCGTTCGTATACACCCCGTCGGAGGCTCCAGTCGCCATCGTCGGCACTACGGGCGTGCCCGGCCATACTTTGTTTACGGCGGCTTCGAGCGGCTTCATCACATCGGAACGCATTGGCACGGGCGGGAGCGCCACCGCATCCGGCGCTGTATCGTGCAGGGTCCCGCTGTTGTCCATCCACCGAATTTTCACTTCCGGATCGTTCACCACACGCACCAGCGTCTGCCGCACTTCTTCGCGCGAATATCCCGGCAGTATCCGGCAGTTGACGATCGCCTGCGCCAGCCCCGGCAGAGCGTTGTTCGCATGGCCCGCAAAGAGCCGCGTCGCCACGCACGTGGTCCGCATCGTTGCATTGAAATACGGATCTTGTGAAAGCCGTGCGATGGCGTCCGCGTCCGGCGGCGTCTTCAGGATCGCCAGCATATCGTTTGCAGAATCGCCTGACACCTCTTCGGCCGTGCGCTCGAAAAACGCCCGCGTCACCCCGTTCAGCTCGAAAGGAAATTGGTAACTCTGGATGTGCGTCAACGCGTCCGCCAAATGATAGATGGCGTTATCCGGCGTCGGCAGCGAGCTGTGCCCGCCGGGATTGGTCACTTCGAGTTGAAAATCGGCGTATAGCTTTTCCGTCGCGTCGAGCGAGAAAATCACCGGCTTGCCGTTTTCGAGCGTTACGCCTCCGCCGTCCGGATTGATCACAAATTCCGCATCGATCAGGTCGCGGTGATTTTTCAGCAGCCAATCGACACCGTTGTATTTTCCGCCTTCCTCGTCCGCCGTCAGCGCCAGGATCAGATCGCGGTCCGGCTTGTAGCCTTCCCTCTTCAGGCGAATGAACGTCGTCACCATGATGGCGTCTTCGCTCTTCATGTCGTTCGTGCCGCGGCCGTAGAAATAGCCGTCCTTTTCGATAAACTGGAAAGGGTCGGTCGACCAGTCCGACCGCCGCGCCTCCACCACGTCGAGGTGACCTATGAACAGCACCGGCTTGTGCCCGCCGGTCCCGTGAATGCGCGCCACCATATTCCCTTTTCGATCCGTGGGGCCCAGCACTTGCACGTCGCTTGCGGGAAAACCCGCGTCGAGGAGCCGTTTGGCCATCGCGTTGGCCGCTGCGGTCGTGCTTCCCACGGAGTCGGTCGTGTTGATTTCGATCAGTTGCTTGAAAATATCGAGCGCGAGCTTCTGCGTAGCGTCGTCCGCCTGCGATTTCACTCCGATAGCTGCGGCCAGAAGCGTCGCCAATAAAGCGCCGATCAGCCGAAGCGCTCGTGTGTGCTTTTTCATTGCAGATTTCCCCCGTGGTTTGAAAACGAGAAGCCTATCAGAGGCGTGCGCTCTCTTCCATCCGGGAATCAAAGGGGACGCGACATCAGAAGGGAGGTGGACCGAACGGTTTTGCGTCCGGCGGCTCGAGCAGGAAGATTGCGTAGAGATAGAGATCGCGTCGCGTATCCTGGCTCACCTCATAAGACCCAAGAACCTTTCCGAACGCTGCATGCACTTCTCTCGCGTGATCCGGCGGCAGAGCTTCCAGCAATTGTCCGAAGCGGTTCTTCGTTTTCGTAAATGCCGCCACGGTGTCCGCGGACGTTTTCTTGCTTGCCTCCACGTTCCCGTTGCTTCCGGCCGCGTTTCCAACGGTGGTTTTCGCCTCGGTCGATTCTCCCGGGCGCGCTGCAGGTACGGCTGCGCCCTCCGCGCCAGTTCCGCTTGTAGCCTGTGGACGTGTTTTTGGCTTCGGTGCATTTTCGGCAGCTGCGGCGGCGGCCTCCGCCGCAGCTGCTTTTCTACCCGCTTCCGTATATCCGTAATAAAACGCATAGCGAAACTGCTTTTCATACAGACCCGCGTAGGCTTTCTTCACGTCGTCGGCGGGCGGCTGTGAATCCTGCAGGACCGTCGCTTCGAATTCCTTCAGCGCATTTTCAAAATCACCAAAATCCCCGCGAGCTCCCATCAACGGCCCTTTTCCCGATCGCCCAAGCGCTCCCGCTAGCCGCTCGGTCCGCGCATCGTAGCACTTTCCGTACGCGTCGATCGCGCGAATCGTGATCTCCGGCGGCACAGCTGTTCTGGCTGCGGCCGGTTGCGTACCTGCGTTTTCCTGCGGGTTCGGCGGCGCGTCGCCGGATCTTGCCACTGCGAACTTCGCCACCCAATCCGTCGAACTCAATTTCAGGATTTGCGTGCACGTCATTCCCAGGCGGTCGGTGTCCGTCCTTTCGCGTCGGCTCTTCGATTGCGCCTGTGTCGACGCAGCCGCGAGCACCAGTCCTGCGAGGACCACCGCCGTCTTTCTCAGTTGGCTGTTTCTTCCGTCGTCGGCCATTGCGCCCTTTGAATCTCCGCAAAATCGAGTTCGCTCTCCAACCTTCGCATCACGTCGTCGTTAATTTTATTCTCATTCCTCAGATGCAGCACGGTGGCTCGTTGGATGGCGTTGACTTGCGCCAACAGTTCCTCATAGCGGCGCAAATCCACGGCACGATGCCCGCTCGCTGCCGGATCCTTTTCTAGCAGGCTCGTCCGCAGGCGCTGCCGCCGCAGCAGATCGTCGTATAGCGGCGCAAATTCCGGCAAATCGCTTTCCTGCGCGTGCTCGAGATACGCCATGGCTGCCATGGCCATCTCTTTTCGCGCTTCGATCTCCTCATCCAGCAACCCGTGCGACCCTTCCAGTCCCAGCTTGCGAATTATCCACGGCAGCGACAATCCTTGCAGGACAAGCGTCACCAGGATCACACAAAACGTCAGAAAGATAATTTCATCACGGTGCGGAAAGGGTGTGCCGTCGGCCAGGAATTTTGGGAGCGAAATGGCCGCCGCCAGCGCCAGCACTCCGCGCATGCCGGCCCACCCCACAACGAAAACGCTTCTAGGCGTCGGGTAGGCTTCCTCCTGGTGCAGGAATCGCCGCCGGATTGCGTACGATACCCGTGCGCCGGGAAACACCCACAAGAGGCGCAACAAAATCACCGTGGCGCTCAACAGCAACCCGAGAACCACCATTCGTCCCAGGCTTATTCCGCGAATCCCAGGCAGAATGTAGCGCAGCTCGAGCCCGATGCGCATGAATACGAATCCGTTCAGGAGAAACGTCAGCGTGTCCCACACCGCCACCGACCGCACACGCGCCCCTGTCGAAAAATACAAAGAGCTCTTGTGTCCCAGGTAAAATCCGCAGACCACCGTTGCCAGCACGCCCGAGACGTGCAGGCTCACGCCCGCCAGATAGGAAAAAAAGGCGGCGAGGAGCGTCAGCGTGATTTCAATCGGCGCATCGTCGACCTGCTTCTCGAGCCAGTACGTCATCTTCGCCAGCACCAGGCCCACGACGATGCTTCCGCCGATCAAGTAAATCAGCCGCGCGATATCTTCCCCGGGACCCGGCCGCCGGCCGGTCACCAGCAATGCCACGGTAAACTCGAGCGCGATCAATCCACTCGCATCGTTCACCAGGCTCTCGCCTTCGATCACATCCACGATCCGCCGCGGCAGGCCCAGCCTCTCGGCGATCGACGTGGCTGCGATCGCATCTGTCGTGGATACCACCGCGCCCAGCACCAGTGCCGTCCGCCAGTCGAATCCCGGCAGCATCCACCGCGAAACCACCGCCACGCCATAAACCGTGAACCCAACCAGACCAAACGCCAGCAGGAGTATGCTCGCTAGGTTGTAGCGAAAATCCCGCCAGGACGTCAGAAACGCCGCCGAGAACAGTAGCGGCGGCAGAACCACAAGAAACACCGCTTGCGGATTCAGCGGAATGTCCGGAATACGCGGTATAAGGCTCATCAGCAGCCCGCCGATCACCAACACGATCGGGTAGGGTGTCTTCAGCCGCTTGGCAAGCGCCGCCAAACCTGCAACGAACAGCAGCAGGAGCAGCAGGAACGGTTCCATTTGTTGCAGGGTTGGCATGGGTCGGATTCGCTACAACCTATGAGTGTAGTCTCTCAATTTTTGCATTGCTGCCGCATCAGTTGTGCATTCCCAAACCGCTGAATCTCACATCGAACACGTCGGAATCCCGCAGCCGTACGGCCTCGGAAGGAAACAGCAGCAGGCCGCGGCCAAAGCAGTTTCGCAGGCGCACCACCGACGCTGTGATCCACCGTCCCTGCCGCGTTTGGATCTGCACGTACGATCCGTCCGCGCGCGACAGCAGCGAAGCGAACTTCGATTGGTCGTTTCTGTTCTGCTGATGGAAGAGGACCACGGTCGTGCCCGCCTGCGCATTGGGATGCACCTCGAGCGCGACGCAAGTCACAATTCCGTTTCCCGGCGGAAACGGCGGGGGGATCATCTGCGTGTTCTGCTGCGCCATCGCCGGAGCTAACGCCAGCAGCATCAGAACCACCGCTCCCAAGGGGATTGCCTTCCAAGGCGTGATTTTCATACGTCCTCCCCGTCGCTCGAAAGCCGCGCCCGCAAAGCCAGCTTCACTTCTTTTTCCTCTTCCGTCCCGTTTCCAGCATCGCTCGTTCGAGCAAGTGGTCGATGAGCCGCGACGTAACCTTCTCCTGCGCCTTCGGCGATTTGGCCCGCAGATAATACAGCAACAGTTGTCGCCTGTGTCCCGTCGGCAACCGCTCGAATTCTTTTCGCGCCCTCGGATGCTCCTTCAGACTTGTGCGCAATTCCGCCGGCAATTCCACTTCGCGCGAGTCCGCATCGTACCGCAGGCTCACTCCGATCAAGTCACCGGTATCCGCCTGCGCCGCTTTGCGCAAAGCCGTGTTCAGTTGCAGCCGGTAACGTCCTCCGCCCGCCGGAACAAGCGTTGTCCGGTGGCTCTTGCCGCCGGCGCTCGCGACCACCGGAATGTGCTTGGGCATTTCCCTTTTGCGCGATTTGCTGCCGCCGGCGCACTCCGCTGCCAGCACTCTGCCAATCTCTTCTGGCACATCCACGTGCCGCATCAGCCAGATTTTATAGATGGTTCCTTGGAACTGATGGATCGTCCCGGTTTTCATTGCCCGCGTCCGGCCCTCGCCAGGGAGGTTGTGGCCCGGAGGCCTTCGTTCGATACAGAGTACACTCGGCGGGAAGGCTTCGGTAAAAACAAAAAAGGCCGCCTCGATCTCTCGAAGCGGCCTTGTGAATTTTAATCCTGGCGGCGACCTACGTTCCCGCGCAGTTACCCGCGCAGTATCATCGGCTCAGCGAGGCTTAACTTCCGTGTTCGGGATGGGAACGGGTGTGACCCTCGCGATATGACCACCAGGAAACTTGTCGGCGCGATCCTCTGCGCCAAATCCTGGGAGAATTTTTTGACAATGAAGGAAGTTGGCGAACGCAATTTGCAAGTAGCGCCCTGTGAAAGGGCTCTTTTCCTGAATGCGACCATCCTCACCGGATGGTCCCATTGGGAAAGTTTTATGGTCAAGCCGAACGGCCGATTAGTACGGGTTAGCTCGCGCATTACTGCGCTTCCACCTCCCGCCTATCAAAGTCGTAGTCTTCGACTGGCCTTCTTATCCGCCCGCAGGCGGATTGGGAAACCTTATCTTGAGGCAAGCTTCTCGCTTAGATGCTTTCAGCGATTATCTCTTCCAGACTTCGCTACCGGGCGATGCCACTGGCGTGACAACCCGATCACAAGAGGTCTGTTCATCCCGGTCCTCTCGTACTAGGGACAACTCCTCTCAAGTTTCCTGCGCCCACACCAGATAGGGACCGAACTGTCTCGCGACGTTCTGAACCCAGCTCACGTACCGCTTTAATAGGCGAACA
>DATKPM010000024.1:0-7938 GCA_035524135.1 Candidatus Acidiferrum sp.
AGGCGCTGTTCCAGCAGTTTCTTCACCTTCTGATGAATGTGAAAGCCAGCGGGATAGGCAGTGATGCCTTCGCCGACGCGCGTTAGTTCCCCGGCAGCCACTCCCGTGTCGACCTCCATCGACGCGTTGTAGCGGCCGCCGCGAAACGCATCCCAATATTCCGGCAGCTTCCGCATCGGCGGCGTCTTTTCCAGTTCGAGCGCGGCTTTCTGCGCCTCGTCCAGTTCCTGCTGCACGCGCGCGACGATCGGCGCGCCATCCTGCCCGGTTTTCTCCGCGTAGATCTGCCACAGCGGCGGATGCTCTTCGATCTTGCGGTAGCGCAGCGGCTGCGTGATCGTCGGGTCGTCCACTTCGCTGTGCCCGTGCTTCCGGTAGCCGATCAGGTCGATCACTACGGGCTCGCCGAACGTGTAACGGTAATCGAGCGCGATCTTTCCGGCGCGCACCACGGCGTCCGGATCTTCCGAATTGACGTGGAGGACGGGAATCGGCAGGCGTTTTGCAAGGTCCGAGGAAAACCGCGAAGAACCGGAGTCGCGAGGAATGGTCGTGAACCCGATCAGATTGTTCACGATGATGTGCACCGAACCGCCGACCGTGAATCCGTGCACGCCCGCCATATTGAGCGTTTCGGCCCAGATTCCCTGCCCGGCAAATGCCGCATCGCCATGCATCAGGACAGGCACGACGCGCTTGTGCTTTTCCGGCGGGCCGAGGCGCGTCTGTTTGGCGCGCGCGCGACCGATAGCTACGGGATCGACAGCTTCCAAATGGCTCGGATTCGAGACAAGGTGGATGCGAACATTGCGGCCATTCGCGGCGGTAAAATTTCCGGTCGCGCCCATGTGATACTTCACATCGCCGCTGCCCAGCACGCTTCGCGGATCGACGTCTTCAAATCGCGCGAAAATTTCCGCCGCGGGACGGCCAACTGTGTGCGCCATCACGTTGAGACGCCCGCGATGGCTCATCGCCAGCACAGCCTGCTCGGCGCCGAGTTCCGCCGCGGCGTTCAAGATCGCGTCCAGCAGCGGCAATAGCCCGCATTCTCCCTCAAGCGAATAGCGCTTTGTGCCCAGATAGCGCGTTTGCAGAACCTGCTCGAACACTTCCGCGCGCACCAGCAATTCCAAAATCCGCGCGCGATCCGGCTTCGCCGGTTCCGCCTCCATGCGCGCTTGCATCCAGGCGCGCCGTTCGGCGTCTGCAATGTGCATGAATTCCGCGCCAATGCTCCCGCAGTAGATTGCCCGCGCCGCTTCGGCTTCCGGCCCGGTCGCCTCGAGTTCCGCCATCTCGACCGGTTTCAAGTCCCCCAGAGGATCGATCTGCGCCTGCAAATATCCCCAGCGACGGAACGAATCCCAGATGCGCTCCTGCTCTTCCTTGGCCCCGGCGGTTTCCACGATGGATTGATGCCTGCTCATATGAGTCCCCTGAATATGTCGCCACCACCCTCAATTATACCGGGTCGCGCGCCGCTTGCGGCAGTCGCTGCTCGATTGAAAAACAGGAAAAGCGGGCTCCGGGGAAACGCAGCTTCCCACGCAAAAGCGGCGGGGAATCGACCTGCAGGCTCGACGAACGAAAATCGCTCGGAGAGCGGGGAGAGAACATCCCCGCGCGGAGATTCGCCGGCAGCGGCAATCGCGAAAGACTAGCTGCCTTTCCAATCGCCGAGGATTTTGCGAACGAGGACGAGCTGGCCCAAGTGATAGGCGTTGTGGTCGGCAAGGAGGAGAATTTCGCGGAGGATCGTCTGCCCCGAGCCGTGAGGAATCTTCGCGAACAGATCCGTTTTCGGATCTTTCACCAGGCGCTCCATGGCGCGGCGGTCTTCGGCGAGCTGCTTGACGCTTTTGGCCCAGGCCGCGGCGCTCGGCGGGGCGGGATCCCGCGGCCAATAACCTTCCGGCCAAGGAGGCGAGACGTGCTTCGGATCGCGTGAGAATTCGAGAATGTCGAATTGCGCCAGGCGGATGTGCTCAAGCAGCTCCCAGGCAGAATGGGGCGAGCCGGCGGGCCGGGTTCCGTAATGCTCGGGAGGAAAGCTCTTGAGCGCGCCTTCCCAATCGACGTGCGATTCGCCCCAGTCGAGAATCCTGGCTAGCTGTTCCCGCAGCGCTTTTTCGTTCATGGCATTTCCTCCTGCAGTATGGTGAAGAGAAGATTAGAACCTGTCGGGGTGTGTTGACAACTCTGTGGTGGGCGAGGCGAATCGTTGCGGGGCGCTCCCGCGGCGGCGTATGATGCGCGGCAAATATCCGCAAAGGAGCTCCTGATGACTCCTCCTCGCCTTTCCCGTCGCGATTTCTCGTTAGCCTTCGGCGGCACGCTGGCCCTGGCTGCTTCCGCGCTTTCGCAACGCCATTCAGTGGACCTGACGACGCCGGAAGCCCCGGGAACGATTCACATCAATTTCAACGAGAACCCTTACGGTCCCACGCCGAAGGCGCTCGCGGCGCTGGCCACCTGCGGGCACATTGCCGCGCGCTATCCGGACCGGTCTGAAGGATCGCTCACGGCTGCGATTGCGAAAATGCACGGCGTGCAGGCAGAAAACATCGCGCTCGGATGCGGCTCCACGGAAATCCTGCACGTGGTGGATTTGACCTTCGTCGGGCCGGGCAAGAATGTCGTGGCGGCCGAGCCAACGTTCGAAGCCGTGCTGGAATACGCGCAGGCGCTGCACGCCAATGCGGTGAAAGTGCCTCTGACGGCGGATTACCGCCACGACCTGCCGCGGATGGCCGCGCAATGCACATCGAAGACCGGCGTGGTGTATATCTGCAATCCGAATAATCCGACGGGGACGATCGTGTCGCGCCGCGAAATCGCGGAGTTTTTGCCGCAGGTGCCGACGACGACGCTCGTGCTCGTGGATGAGGCCTATCACCATTTTGTCGAGGATCCCGCCTATCAGAGTTCGGTGGACTTGATCGGGCAATATCCGAATCTCGTGGTGGCGCGCACGTTTTCGAAGATTTACGGACTGGCGGGCATGCGCCTGGGCTACGGCGTGGGCAGCAAGGAAACGATCGCACAGATGAATCCGGAAATGCTGATCGCCAACGGCAACGCGGCCGTGGTGGCCGCGGCTACGGCGAGCCTTTCCGATCAGGACGCGGTGGCGGCGACGCGGACGAAGCTCAACGCAACGCGCGCCTGGCTGTGCGAAGAGATGAAAAAAGACGGCCGCGCGTACATTCCGTCACAGGCCAATTTCGTGATGATTGATATGGGCAGCGACGTCAAGCCCATCGTTGCGAAATTCAAGGAGCAGAAAATTCTGGTTGGGAGGCCGTTCCAGTCGATGCCGACGTTTCTGCGCGTCTCGATCGGCACGCAGCCGGAGATGGAGACGTTTGTCGCGACGCTGCGGGAGATTTCGCTGGCGAAGGGATGAAGGTGAAATAGAAAGAGAGATTCCTCCGCTGCGCGGCTGCGCGTGTGGCACATCGCGCGACACAAGAGGAAAGACCGTGATGGCCCCAGGGTGAAATATAGAAGGAGGGAAACTTTTCGCGTAAGGAAGCAGCTAGGGAGCTTGCGGCGAGGGTGGAACTTCTCCCCCGGACGGCCGGAAATTGCGCCTCTGGCCGCCTTTCCGGCACCTACCGCCGGGTCCTACACCTTCTGGCCTCTGCGAAGTCCCAGCTAGGCCGTTGCCCCCGGGGCCGCCATCGTCCGCCGCTGCTGGAAGCATTCGCGGCAGTAAACAGGGCGCCCTTGGGTCGGCTTGAAAGGAACGGTGGTTTCCTTTCCGCACTGAGAGCAGACCGTCTTGGTCTCGACCCGCTGAACGCCGCCGGTCCCCGGCTCACTACCCACCGCGCGGGCCGACTTGCAAGTCTTGCACCTCTTGGGTTCGTTCTTGAAGCCCTTGTCGGCGAAGAAAATCTGTTCGCCGGCGGTAAAGACGAACTCTCCCCCACATTCGACGCACTTCAGGACCTTGTCGTGGTATTCCATGCGCTGCTCCGTGACCCGAACGGGCAAGGAGACGCACCGGACTGCCTTGTATTCGCACACCCATCCGGAGGACGGGACCCGCAGGATGAGCCTGCGCGTCCCGAACTTCGGGCGATACAAAGCTGTGGACTTGGATCCCCGTGATGAGGTCTGTTAATCCTGCTCACGCCGTTGCTTTTTGCGGAGACGCTTACGCGAGAGGGCCTCCTTGGCGCGGCGCTTTTCGCCAGGCTTCATGTAGTAACTGTGCTTTTTAATCTCCTTGATAATATCCTCGGATTGCACCTTACGCTTGAAGCGACGAAGAGCGTTCTCCAAAGACTCTCCCTCTTGAATGACAACTTCAGCCACGCGTATTCACCCCCGTTCCCCTTTTGATCCTTATATTGTCGGCTTGGGTTCGCACCAGTGTAACCGGTTTTACCTTGCCCCGGCAATTACTCATGCTTCTATCGAAGGCCCTCCCCCAAGTCAAGAAATAAATTGACCCAGGGCCATTTTAGTCGAAAAAGATTACTTCTTGATAACCCAGCCCGTTTTCGACCGCTCCGCTCGTTGCCCGCCGAGAGTGCCTATCCCCCTTGGCGATGGGACCACTTGGAGTAGAATGGGGTTTCTTCCGATCCCCTTCAGTTCGGGAGCGATCCGAAATGACTTCCATGCGCAAGGCGCTCGGCGTGCTTCTCGCCGGTGGGCAGGGCGAACGCCTGTGGCCGCTCACGCGCGACCGCGCCAAGCCAGCCGTCCCAT
The DNA here is from genome assembly GCA_035524135.1 of Candidatus Acidiferrum sp. Taxonomy (GTDB): domain Bacteria; phylum Acidobacteriota; class Terriglobia; order Acidiferrales; family UBA7541; genus Palsa-295. The sequence continues at coordinate 4,726 of DATKPM010000024.1, forward strand.
TTGGCGGTGTTTATCGCATTATTGACCTTACGCTCTCGAATTGCCTGAACAGTGATCTGCATCGCGTCTTCGTCCTCTCGCAATACAAAGCCCTGAGCCTCAACCGGCACGTCCGGCGCGGATGGTCCGGGTTGATGGGCCACGGCTGCTTCATCGAGGTCCTGCCACCTCAGATGCGCGTATCGCAGCATTGGTATCAAGGCACCGCCGACGCTGTTTACCAGAATATCTACTCAATCGGCAGCGAGCAGTCGAACTATGTGTTCATTCTCTCCGGCGACCATATCTACAAAATGAATTACCAGAAGATGCTTGACCAGCACGTTGATGCCGGCGCGGATGTTACCGTCGCCATCCTCGAATTGACTCCCGAGGAAGCGTCGCGGCGCTTTGGCGTGCTGGAGACGGACGCGGACGGGCGCATCATCGGCTTCGAAGAAAAACCGGTGAACCCGAAGCGCTCGCGAGTGCATCCGGATAAAGTCAATGCCTCGCTCGGCATCTACCTTTTCAACACCCAGCTTCTGGTTCCCGTGCTGATTGCCGACGCCGAGGATCCCAGTTCGGCGCACGATTTCGGTAAGGACATCCTGCCGCGCATCCTCCATAAGCATCGCGTCTTCGCCTACAATTTCAGCGACCCGAGCAGGAAGGAAACGTCGTACTGGCGCGATGTGGGGACGATTGACGCCTACCACGAGTCGAATATGGACCTTGTCGCGGTCACTCCGGAGTTCAATCTTTACGACAAGAGCTGGCCGCTGCATACCTGGCAGCAGCAGTATCCGCCGGCAAAATTCGTGTTCAACGATCCGGACCGCATGGGCGTGGCGACGGATTCGATTGTCGCGGGCGGGTCGATCATCTCCGGGGGGCGCGTGAATCGCTCCGTGCTCGGCTACGACGTGCGCGTCAACAGCTACTGCGAAGTGGAAGATTCGATCATCTTCAACCATGTGAACATCGGACGCCATTCGCGCATCCGGCACGCGATCATCGACCGGCACGTGGATTTGCCCGAAGGTACGGTGATCGGGTACGACCTGGAAGCCGACCGCGCGCGCTATTCGATTTCCGAAGGCGGCGTGGTGATCGTGGTCCGCCCGGAATCGCTGCTGGAAGAGCCTGAATAGCCTTTCCCGTTCCTACCGGCTTCGATAGAATCCTTACGCAGCAAGTGAGCAAACTTCATCCGGCTTCTTTTCGCCGCGCCTAAGTCCAGGAGAAAAAATCCTCATGTCTACGAAGATTGCGAGCATTCATGGCCGCGAAATCCTTGATTCCCGCGGCAATCCCACTGTTGAAGCCGACGTCCGCCTAGAAGGAGGCGTCACGGGCCGGGCGGCGGTGCCGTCGGGCGCGTCCACCGGCGAGCACGAAGCCATCGAGTTGCGCGACGCCGATAAATCGCGCTATCTCGGCAAAGGCGTTCTGAAAGCCGCCGGACACATCAACGGTGAAATCGCCAAGGCCGTCGCTGGGCTCGACGCCGCCGATCAGCGCGCGCTGGACGCCCGCATGATCGAAGCCGACGGCACGCCGAATAAATCGAAATTCGGCGCCAACGCGATTCTCGCCGTCTCCATGGCCGCTGCCCGCGCCGCCGCAACTGCCGCGGGCAAACCACTCTATAAATATCTCGCGCAATATTCCACCGACCACTCCGCCAACACCCTTCCCGTGCCGATGATGAACATCCTCAACGGCGGCGCGCACGCCGACAATTCTGTCGATGTCCAGGAGTTCATGGTCATGCCCGTCGGCGCGTCCAGTTTTCATGAAGCGCTGCGCTGGGGCGTCGAAGTCTTCCACAATTTGAAAGCGGTGCTGAAGAAAAACGGCTACTCCACTGCCGTCGGCGACGAAGGCGGCTTCGCGCCCAATCTGAAATCCAACGAAGAGGCGCTCGAGCGCGTCCTCGAAGCCATCACCGCCGCGGGCTACAAGCCCGGCGAGCAGATCGCTATCGCCATCGATCCCGCCGCCAGCGAGTTCTACGAAAAGGCCTCGAAAAAATACGTCTTCAAAAAATCGGACAAGTCCGCGCGCACGCCCGAGCAAATGGCGGAATTCTGGGCCGGTTGGGTGCGGCAATATCCGATCGTGTCGCTCGAAGACGGCATGTCCGAAGAGGACTGGGAAGGCTGGAAAATCGTCACGAAGGAACTGGGCAAGAAAATCCAACTGGTCGGCGACGACATTTTCGTCACCAACCCGAAAATCTTCGCTCGCGGCATTTCCGAAGGCATCGGCAATTCCATTTTGATCAAGCTCAATCAGATCGGCACGGTCACCGAAACCATCGAGGCCGTCGAGATGGCGCGCAAGGCGAAATACGCGTCGGTCGTCTCGCATCGCTCCGGTGAAACGGAAGATGCCTTCATCGCCGATTTCGTCGTCGCGCTCGGCACCGGCCAGATCAAAACCGGCTCCGCGTCGCGCACCGACCGCATCGCGAAATACAATCAGTTGCTGCGCATCGAGGAAGAGCTCGGCTCCGCCGCGCGCTTCCCCGGCCGCAAAGCTCTCGCGGTGTAGTCGCGCCTGCGAATTAACGTATCCATCGGCGGCAACGGGAGGCGACATGGGTGGCGCTCAAACTTTTCCGGCCCCGGTTCCTGCCGCGCCGCTGTCGCCGGATGAAACCACGATGGCGGCGCTGGCGCACATTTTGCAGATCGTCGGCTGGTGGATTGCGCCGCTGATTATTTTCTTCATCAAGCGCGAATCGAAATTCGTATCGTTTCACGCCATGCAGGCGCTGCTGTGGCAGATTGTTTTTCTGGTCTTCTACTTCGCGGGCTTCGCCGTCTGGTTCGGCTTTTTCATCATTGCTATTCCAAGAGCCCAAAGACTGCCTCACGACCAGTTTCCGTTTTTTCTTTTTCTTCCGATGTTCGCTTTCTGGGGCGTGCTGATGCTCATGGTGCTGGCCAACCTGACGCTCGCCATCGTCTACGGCATCAAAGCCGGACGCGGCCAGTGGGCGGACTATCCACTTCTCGGGCGGCTGGCTCGGCGGATTCTCCACATGCCGGTGCAGCCTGGATCGATTCCTTCGTTTCAGATTCCCGCTCCGCAGGGGTGAGCCATTCGCGCCTATAACCTTGCGCTCGTCGGCTTTGGCAATGTCGGCAAGGAGTTCGTCCGGCTGCTCCTTGCGAAGCGCGAGCTTCTCCGGCGCGACTATTCCGTCGAATGGCGGATCACGGG
>DATKPM010000025.1:0-3757 GCA_035524135.1 Candidatus Acidiferrum sp.
CTCGCCGAGCGCGTCATCGAGCACCAGAAGCTCCTCGATCGCCTCAAGCAACTCGAATAACGTTCAAGTCTTTCACGCAATCTCCGCGCCTATCTCTCTCGGGTCGCCACTCCGTTCTTGAACCCTGCATAGCTCAAATAAATTCCCAAAACCAACGCAACCGCCCCATCCACATACATGACCTTGGCGGTATGGATTATGTGTAGGTAGAAATTCATTACCGCTTCCGGTGGAGCGAACAAAAGCACCACTCCCTTGGCCAGCGTCGCCCATCCCAGGATTGTCACGATGATCGTCGCCGCTCCGCCCGACCACACGTTGTGCGCGAGGACCATCGCCAGCCCGCCGAAAAGCACCATAATAGCGACGATGAACACAAGTGGTTGGTCCTGACAGAACAACGTAATCATCCGCCAAGCCAATTCCGCTCGCGTGGCCATGAACAGTCCCATCAGAAGGCAATACACTCCAAGCATCCTGCAGAGAAATCTTGTTTGTGGAAGCATCGTCCCCTCCTTTACCAGCATGCCAGAATTATCCTCTCGCTCCTGTGACCCTCCGCACCTCCGACTGTGTCGTCTGTTCTCTCTTGCACTCCATGAATGATCGCGCGGCGCCCCACCGCTTGCGGTGCCTTTCCCGCGAGTCTTATTGTTTCCCTTTTCCATTTTCCGCGCCACCGCCCTGTGGACATTTGAATCCCCCGCCCCAAAATGCTAGGGTGGTTCGAGGCTGCTCGATGGCATCGCGCGAAAATTCGGCGGAGCAGAAAGCAACTGAGCAGATTCCACCCCCTTCTAATCGCGACGCCCAAGGATTAGAAATCCCCGTAACTCATTCAAAACAAAGAAACGGCAACGGTTCTAATCGCAACACAAACGGGGGCTCGTCCGAGACGGTCTCGGAGACTTCCCACCGCCCAACCCGCCCCCGCCTTGCCGCTTCCCGCCCGCTCACGTATCCTTCGTCAGCTGCCATGGCAACGAAGCGCCTTGCCACTCTTCCCGGCACCACCGATCGCCGCATCGACGCTCTGCTCACTCTCCTCGCCGAAAATTCCACCATCGTCATCAGCGGGGCGAAAATCGCCAAGGAAATCGGCGTCACGCGCCAGCAAGTCTGGCGCTGGATCGAGCGCTTGCGCGAGCTCGGCGTCCGCGTGCAAGGCCATCCGCACACCGGCTATCACCTCGAGGAAATTCCGGACATCCTTGCCCCGCAGCTCCTGAGCCACCGTCTCTACGGCACTCCATTCGCTCGCCGCATCTACCACTTCTTCAAAATCGACTCGACAAACACCGTCGCGCTCCAGCTTGGCGAGCAGGGAGAGCCGCACGGCGCCGTCGTTCTCGCCGAAGAGCAGACCGCAGGCCGAGGCCGCGCCGGCCGCAAATGGCTCTCCGAAAAATCAGCGGGAATTCATTGCACCGTTCTCGTTCGCCCGCAGATTTCTCCCGCGCACGCTCCGCTTCTCACTCTCGTCGCGGGCCTCGCCGCGCGCGACGCTGCTGCCGAGGAGCTCGACGCCGTCCCCGACATTCGCTGGCCGAACGATATCCTTGTTCATGGCCGCAAATTTTCCGGCATCCTCACGGAAATGCATGCCGAGCCCGACCGCGTGCATTACGCGGTAATCGGCATCGGCATGAACATCAACCAGACGAAAATGCCGCCCGAACTCGCGGATTTCGCCACCTCTCTCCGCATCGAAACCGGCAAGACGCACTCGCGCATTGAAGTTCTTGCGCGCCTCTTGCGCCATCTAGACCGCTATTACAATCTCCTTCTTTCGCAGGGTGCCGAACCCATTCTTCGCCGCTTTGCCGAGGTCTCCAGCTATTTCCAGGGCAAGCGTGTGCGCATCACCACGGCTAAGGAAACCTTCACAGGCACCACCTGCGGCCTCGAGCCGGGCGGAGTGCTGCGCGTTCTTCGCGACGACGGTCGCGGCGTGGAAACGATTCTCTCAGGCGACGTAGCGGAGGCCGACTAATGCTCCTCGCTCTCGATGTGGGCAACACCAACACCGTTCTCGGCGTCTTCCACGAAAAAGATCTCGTCGCGCATTGGCGCCTCACCACCGCCCGCGATCAGACAATCGACGAATATGGCATCCTCACGCGCGATCTCTTCACGCTCGCCGGCCTTGAATCCCGCGCCATCACCGGCATCATCATCAGTTCCGTCGTGCCGCCGCTCAACTACACGCTTGCCGAAATGTCGCGCCGCTATTTTCATCGCGAAGCGATGTTCATCGACTCGGCCATCAAGACGGGCATCCCCATCCTCTACGACAATCCGTCGGAAGTTGGCGCCGACCGCATCGCAAACAGCGCCGCCGCTCTTGAGAAATATGGCGCGCCCTGCATCGTCGTCGATTTCGGCACGTCGATCAATTTCGACGCCGTCTCCGCAAAAGGCGAATTCATCGGCGGCGTTCTAGTTCCCGGGATCGGCATCTCTTCCGATGCTCTTTTCTCGCGCGCTGCGCGCCTGTTTCGTGTCGAAATCAAGGATCCCGGCAAAGTCATCGGCACCAACACCGCCGCGTCGATGCAGTCCGGCCTTTTTTACGGCTACACCGATCTCGTTGACGGAATTCTCGAACGCATGAAGAAAGTGATGGGCGCAAAAACGCGCGTCATTGCCACCGGTGGCCAGGCGCCGCTCATCGCTAAAGCCTCGCGCCACATTGAAACCGTCGATGAATTTCTGACGCTCGAGGGGCTGCGCCTGCTCTGGGAACGCAATCAACCTGAGCAGCCCACGCCCTCCGAACCGCGCGAAAAAGGCGCCGCCCCACGCAAGGCGCGCGCCTGACGCAAAGGAAAACATCTCGATGCGCGAAGAATTTTCCAGTGCGCACCGCGGTTCTCCGCCCCTCATGAACTCCTTCAACTATTTCAACTACTTCACCGAAATCGAAGAATATTTCTGGCAAAAACGCGGCGCACATCTTCTCGTCTCGCCTCTTGATTGGGCCATCGTCGAAACCTGGCAAAAGCAGCAAATTCCTCTCTCGGCCGTTTTGAAGGGCATCGACCGCGCCTTCGAAAGTTGGCAGCGTTCGCGCCGTGCGGCGAGCGGCAAGCAGATGAAAACCCTCGCCTACTGTGTCGACGCCGTTCTCGAAGCCGCTGCTGAAGCGCAGGAAGTGAACGTTGGCGCAGGCCCCGAAGCGAAATCCTCGCACAATGCGACGGAAGCATTTTCGCGCGACGAGCTGAAAAAATATCTCGGGCGCAACGCCGCCAGGCTGCGCGCCGCTGCCGACAAGCACCATTCAAAGAATGCGTCCCTCTCGGCGCGGTTTCTCGACATCGCCCCCCGCCTCGAAGAGCTTCTGCCGCTGCTCGATTCACCCGGCCCGCTCGATCTTGAAGACTTCGAGCGGCGCCTCACCGTGCTCGAAGAAAAGCTATCTGCCTCGCTCGCCGCCGATGCGGACGAAAGCGCACTCCTCGAAGTGCGCCGCGAAATGGATCGCGTGCTCGCTCCTTATCGCCGCAAGATGTCCTCGGAGCAACTTGCGCAGTTGGAGAGACAGTATTTGCAGAAGCGCCTGTTCGAGCATTTCGGCATTCCGCGCCTCAGCCTGTTTTATCTGACGTGATGGCAATGCACAAAATGGAAGTCACGATCGAAAAACTGATTTACGGCGGCGATGGTCTCGCGCGTCAGGACGGCACAACGGTCTTCGTCCCTTACGTGCTTCCGCAGGAGCGCGTGGAAGCCGAGCCGTTCGAGCGCAAAAAGA
>DATKPM010000026.1:0-10414 GCA_035524135.1 Candidatus Acidiferrum sp.
ACCGGCGCGGCGTCGCTGCGCCGAACGTGAATCAAACTAACAGGAGCGGGCAAGTCCAGCCAGTCCTCTAAGACTGTCTTCCCATCATGGAGATACTGCGCCAACTGGGGGAGCTGTTCGTGTCGGCGACGCCGACCGTGATCATCGTTTTCCTTTTCTATTTGTTCATGCGCTGGGCGTTTTTCGGACCGATTGAGCGGGCGATGAGCGAGCGGCACAAGCGCATCGAAGGCGCGCGGGCGGAGGCGGCGGAAGTGGAAGCCGCGGCGAGCCGCGAAATGGACGCCTACAACGAAGCCTTGCGGAAGGCGCGAGCGGAAATTTTCGTGGAGCAGGAAAAACAGCGTCAGGCGGTGCTGGACGAGCGGGCTAGGTTGCTGAAGGCAATGCGAGCGCGCACGGCGGAAGAAGCCGAAGCGGCAAAGAAAAGAATCGAAGAAGAGTTGGCCGCAGCGCGGGCGCAACTGGAGCGGGAAATGCCAGCGCTGGGCAACGAAATTGCGCGGGCGATCCTGCAGGGTTCTCCGGCCGGCGGCGGAGGGACCGCGCAATGAAGAGTTTCCTTCGCGCGCTCTGTTTCCTGGGATGGAGCGCGATGGTGATGGCGGCGCCTGTCTTAGCGCAGGAAGGCGAATCGTCGCCCCTCGATACGACTACCGGGTGGATTTTCCGCTGGATCAATTTTGCCGTCGTGTTCGCGCTGATCGTGTGGGGCTTCGCGAAGCTGGGGCCCTATTTCCGGCAGCATGCCCGGGAGATCTCCGAAGCGATCGCGGAAGGCACGCGGGCGCGCGAGGCGGCAGAGGGAAAATCGCGCGAAGCGCAAGCGAAGATGGCGGAATTGCCGAACGAGATCGAGGGGATGAAGGCCGAAGCGAAGAAGGATTCCGAAGCGGAGATTTTGCGGCTGCGCGCGCAGACGAAGGAAGAAGCGGAAAAAGTGGAGCTGGCGACGCAGGCGGAAATCGCGGCGGCCGAGCGCGCGGCGCGGCTGGAACTGAAATCGATTGCGGCGGAGATGGCCGTGGCGCGCGCCGAAGCGCTGCTGCGGCAGCGGCTGACGCCGCAGACGGAAGCGGCGCTGCTGAAGATGTATGTGGCGGAGTTGGAGAAGAGGCCTGATGCCGGACAGGCGGGTGTGAATTGAGCGGCATGATCGCGAGCCGGTATGCGGAAGCGCTGGTGGAAGTGTCGCTCGAACAGAACGAGGCGGCGCGCGTGAAGAAAGATCTGTCAGATTTTGTCGAAGCGTTTGACGGCGCGACGGACCTGCGGCATTTCCTGGATAATCCGGCGGCCCCGCGTAAGGAGAAACACGCAGTGATCGACGCCATCGCAGAAAAGATGCAGATGGCGAGGGCGGTGCGGAACTTCATCCTGATAGTGATCGATCATGAACGGATGGAAATGCTGCACGAGATTCACAGCGCCTTTCGGGAGCGGCTCAACGAGAAGCTGGGAATCGCGGACGCGGATGTGGTTTCGGCGCGGGAACTCTCGCCGGAAGAACGCGGGGAATTGACGGCAGCGCTCGAACGGCGGACGGGAAAGAAGATCGAAGCGAGTTTCTCGGAAGATGCGTCGCTGCTGGGCGGAGCGGTAGTGAGGGTGGGTTCGACGATTTACGACGGGTCGGTGCGCGAGCAATTGACGCGCGTGCGCGAGCAGATGGAAGCGGAATAATCACAGAGAATCGTCCGGCGGGGGACCGAGGAGCAAGGGATGGCACAAATCAAGGCAGACGAAATCACAAAGATTCTGCGCGAGAAGATCGAGAACTACCAGCAGGCCGTGGCCGTGGAGGAAGTGGGCACGGTGATCTCGGTGGGCGACGGCATCGCGCGCGTCTACGGACTCGACAAGTGCATGGCCGGGGAAATGATCGCGTTCCCGCACGACGTGTACGGGATCGCGCTGAACCTGGAAGAAGATCAGGTGGGCGTGGTGCTGCTGGGCGATTACGAAGAGATCCGCGAAGGCGACACGGTGAAGCGGACGAACAAGATCATGTCCGTGCCGATCGGCGACGCGCTGATCGGGCGCGTGGTGAATTCGCTGGGGCAGCCGGTGGACGACAAAGGCCCGGTGGTGACCGACCTGCGCGGAGACATCGAGAGAATTGCGCCGGGCGTGGTGGCGCGGCAACCGGTGCGCGAGCCGATCCAGACGGGCATCAAGTCGATCGATGCGATGATTCCCATCGGGCGCGGGCAGCGGGAACTGATCATCGGCGACCGGCAGACCGGCAAGACGGCGATTATTCTGGATACGATCATCAACCAACGCGGCCACAACATGATCTGCATCTACTGCGCGATTGGGCAGAAGAGGTCGACGATCGCACAGGTGGTAAAGACGCTGACGGATTATGGCGCAATGGATTACACAATCGTGGTGGCGGCATCGGCCTCGGAATCGGCTTCGATGCAATACATCGCGCCGTTTGCAGCGTGCGCCATCGGCGAATACTTCCGGGATACGAAGCGGCACGCGGTGTGTTTCTACGACGACCTGTCGAAGCACGCGCAGTCGTACAGGGAAATTTCGCTGCTGCTGCGGCGGCCACCGGGACGCGAGGCGTATCCGGGCGACGTGTTCTTCTTGCATTCGCGGCTTCTCGAACGCGCGGCGAAATTGAACGACGAGCTGGGCGCGGGCTCGCTGACGGCGCTGCCGGTGATCGAGACGCAGGCGGGCGATGTTTCTGCGTACATCCCGACGAACGTGATTTCGATTACGGACGGGCAAATCTACCTGGAAGCGGATTTGTTCAATAGCGGCATCCGCCCGGCGATCAACGCGGGCATTTCCGTGAGCCGCGTGGGCGGCAACGCACAGATCAAGGCGATGCGGCAGGTGGCCGGAACGCTCCGTTTGGACATGGCGCAATATCGCGACCTGGCATCGTTCGCACAGTTCGGCACCGAGCAGCTCGACAAGGCCACGCGGGCGCAATTGGCGCGCGGGCAGAGACTGGTGGAAGTGCTGAAGCAGGACCAGTTCCAGCCGTTGCCGGTGGAAAACCAAGTGCTGATCATTTTTGCCGGCAACAGCGGTTATCTGGACGATATCGAAGTCGCGCAGTGCCGGAAATTCGAAATGGAGATGTATCCCTTTGTCGAAACGAATTTCCCCGGCGTGCTGAAATCGATCCGCGAGAAGCAGGCGCTGGATGATGCAATTCGCGACGAAATGAAGAAAGCGCTAAGCGCCTTTAAGGAAGCGTTCCTGGCGCGGGCGCAGGCTGCACCGGCAGGAAACTGAACGGCAAGAACGCGATCACATGCCCACGCTGATTGATTACCGACGGCGGATCCGCTCTGTGAAGAGCACGCAGCAGATCACGCGCGCCATGAAGTTTGTGGCGGCGGCGAAATTGCGGCGGGCGCAGGAGGGGGTGTATGCCGCTCGACCGTACGCGCATGAGATTTTGCGCGTGCTACGGTCGGCCGCAGCGCGCGTCGAGGAGCAGGTGCATCCGCTGCTGGCGCGGCGCGAAGAGAAGACGATCCTGGCGCTGGTGATGACAAGCGACCGCGGTCTCTGCGGCGCGTTCAATTCGAACGTGATTCGCCACGCCGTGGAATTTCTCCGCGCGCACCGCGAGCAAAGAGTGGATATCATCGCCATCGGGCGCAAAGGGCGCGACACGCTGCGACGGAGGGGTTACAAATTTGTGGGCGAGTACCTCGACGTTTCCGCGCACGTTGATTTTTCGAAGGCGAAGGAAGTGGCGTCACAGGTGGCCGAAATGTACGCGAGTGAGAAAGTGGACGCCGTGTACGCCATCTACAACGAGTTCAAGAGCGTGCTGGTGCAGAAGCTTTGCGCGGAAAAGCTCCTGCCTATCGATCCGGCGCTCGTGCGGGAAAGAGAAATGGCGGAAGAGCTGGTGGATTTCAATACGGGCCGGACCGAACAGCAGGAAACGGCGGCAGGAAAGTCGTTGGTGGACTACATCTACGAGCAACCGATTGCGGAGCTGTTTGCCGGGCTCGTGCCGCGTTACCTGGAGTCCGAAACCCTGCGGATCCTGCTGGAATCGGCGGCGGCGGAGCACGCGGCGCGCATGACGGCCATGGATTCGGCCACGCGCAACGCGAAGGACTTGATCGACCGGCTGACGCTGGAGATGAACAAGATCCGCCAGGCGGGGATTACGAAGGAGTTGATCGAGATTGTCAGCGGTGCCGCTTCGGCGACGTCGTAACGCGACGAGTGACGGAATCGAGGAGCAAGAGATGGGAACAAAGGAATTGAAAGCCGGGAAGGTGGTGGAAGTGATCGGGCCGGTGGTGGACGTGCAGTTCGAAGAAGGCCACATGCCCTACATCTATAACGCGCTGCATATCACCAGCGAAGGGTTCAACGTGCCGGAGCCGATCGACATCATCGCGGAAGTGGAGCAGCACATCGGTGAAGGGCGCGTGCGCGCCGTCTCGATGAAGCCCACCGAAGGCCTGGTGCGCGGGATGAAGGCGGTCGATCTTGGAGAGCCAATCAGCGTGCCCGTTGGCCGCGCGACGCTTGGGCGCGTGCTGAACGTGCTCGGAGAGCCTGTGGACAAATTCGGCCCGGTGAAGACCGAAAAGCGGTACCCGATTCACCGTCCGGCGCCGTCGCTCGAAGACCAGTCGACGACGCTTGAGATGTTCGAGACGGGCATCAAGGTCGTGGACCTGATGGAGCCGTACCTGAAAGGCGGAAAAATTGGCCTGTTCGGCGGCGCGGGCGTCGGCAAGACGGTGCTGATTCAGGAGCTGATTCACAACGTCGCGATGAAGCACGGCGGCGTTTCGGTGTTCGCAGGCGTGGGCGAGCGGACGCGCGAAGGCAACGACCTGTGGCTTGAAATGCAGGAATCGGGTGTGGTGGTGGCAGGCGATTCGGAGAAGTCGCGCTGCGCGCTGATCTACGGCCAGATGACAGAGCCTCCCGGTGCGCGCCTCCGCGTGGGATTGACGGGGCTGACCGTCGCCGAATATTTCCGCGACGAAGAGCACCTGGATGTGCTGCTGTTCATCGACAACATTTTCCGGTTCGTGCAGGCGGGCTCGGAAGTGTCGGCGCTGCTGGGCCGCATGCCTTCGGCCGTCGGCTACCAGCCGAACCTGAACACGGAAATCGGCGAGTTGCAGGAGCGAATTACCTCGACCAAGCACGGGTCGATCACGTCCGTGCAGGCGATTTACGTGCCTGCGGACGATTACACCGATCCCGCGCCGGCGGCGACGTTCACGCACCTGGACGCGACGACGAACCTGAGCCGCGCGATCGTCGAGCGTGGCATTTACCCGGCGGTCGATCCGCTGGCCAGCTATTCACGCATTCTCGATCCGCGCACCGTCGGGCAGGAACACTACGCCGTGGCGCGCGCCGTGAAGGGCGTGCTGCAGCGTTACAAAGACCTGCAGGACATCATCGCGATTCTCGGCATCGAGGAACTCTCCGACGACGACAAGCAGACCGTGGCGCGGGCGCGCAAGATCGAAAAATTCCTGTCGCAACCGTTCTTCGTGGCACAGCAATTCACGGGCATCGAAGGGAAATACGTGAAGATCGAAGACACGATCCGGGGCTTCAAGGAAATCGTCGAGGGCAAGCACGACGAGCTGCCCGAGCAGGCATTCTACATGGTGGGCGGAATCGAGGAAGTGAAGGAAAAAGCAGAAAAGATGGCGGCGACGGCGGGAGCGTAGGCTTCGTGTTCTGGGACAGGAGATAGGAATCAGATGGCAGAGCTACCCCAATCAATTGAATTGCAGGTCGTCACGCCCGAACGGCACGTGCTGAGCGAAGACGTGGAGTCCGTCGAGCTGCCTGGCAAGGACGGTTACATGGGAATTCTGCCGGGCCACGCGCCGCTGCTGACGGAACTCGGCATCGGGCTGCTGACTTATCGTAAAGGCGATGCCACGAAAATCCTGACCGTGATTCAAGGCTACTCGGAAGTGCTTCCGAACCGCGTGGTGGTGCTGGCAGAGCTTTCCGAACGGGCGGAAGAGATCGACGTGGCGCGCGCGGAGACGGCCGCGGCGCGGGCGCAAGCGAGCCTGGCGCACGGAGCGGCCAAGGACGCGGAATGGGAGAGCGCGTCGTTCGCGCTGCAGCGGGCTTTGGCGCGGCTGCAGGCCGTGGGGAAGGGACCTGCGCATTAGGGCTTGCGTGCAGCAAGTTTCTCCAGGCCATCTTGCGCAACCCGGCACGTCCTGATTGGGCACACCGGAATCGCGGGTGGATATTCGGCATCCAATGTCAGTGATAGGATAGTGGACGTGACAGAAATAGTAATGTACACGAACTCGTGGTGCATCGACTGCCGGCGCGCCAAGTGGTTTTTGCGCGAGCGGGGAATTCCCTACCGCGAGGTCAATATCGAGCAATCGCCGGAAGCGGAAGCGCTGGTCTGCAAGGTAAACAACGGCCGCTGCAAGGTGCCGACGCTCGAGATTGATGGCCGCTATTTTTCGCTGAGTCCCTTCGATCCCTGCAAGCTAGCCGACGAGCTGAAGATTCCGGTGAATATGAAGAAGGCGTGAGTGGTGACTGGCAGATCGTGACTCGTAAATCTTGAAAAACCGTCGTTCCTTCCGAGCTCTTTCCTCTCGAAAAAACGCAGGTTCGATGCTTTGCATTCCCGCTAATTGTTGATTGGCTGTGGTGCTGAAGTGCGCCCGAATCAAACGGCACTCTTTCCCATCAGGCTACGCCAACCCCACGGGACATGACGGCGGAGACGCGAAGATCCGGGGTAAGCGCGACGAGATCGGCATCGGCGCCGGCGACGATCAGTCCCTTTTTTCCCGCCAACCCGAGGCGGCGAGCGGGCAAGAGAGTCGCCATGCGGACTGCGTCGATGAGCGGCACGCCGAGTGAAACCATCGTGCGCAGTGCGCGGTCAAGCGTCAGCGTGCTGCCAGCAAGCTTTCCTTCGGAATTGCGCGCGACGCCGCCGCTCACGGTCACTTCCGCTGTTCCAAGGCGATAATTCCCGTCGCGCATCCCCGTGGCGGCGATGCCGTCGCTCACCAGAATCACCTGGTCGAGCCCTTTTGCCAGCAGCAGCACCTGCATGGCCGGGGCGGCGACGTGCACGCCGTCGGCAATCAGCTCGGCGGTGATTTCCGGATCGGTGAGGACGGCGGCGATGACGCCGGGGTCGCGATGCGTGAAAGGACGCATGGCGTTGAAGGTGTGGACGGCATGGCGCGCTCCGGCCTTCACGCCGGCGCGGGCCTGGTCGTACTCCGCATCAGTGTGGCCGATACCCACAACGACGCCCTTGGCCACGACGTGCTCGATCAGATCGAGCGCGCCAGGAATCTCAGGCGCAATCGTGATGAGGCGCACTAAACCGTCCGCCGCTTTGGAGAACTGCTCGAAGAGGGGAATCGAAGGCTTGGCGATGTCCTGCGGCGGATGGACGCCGCGCTGGGCGTGGCTGATGAACGGACCCTCGAGATGAATTCCAACGATTTCCGCGGCAGCATGGCTGCCGGAAGGCGCAGCGTGGTGGTCGTTGATATAGCGCGCGATGCCTTCGAGACTGCTGACGGTCTCTTCGGTGGAAGCCGTCACCGTGGTGGCAAGCATCGTCGTGGTGCCGTGGCGAGCGACAATCTCCGCGATACGGTTCAGCGCGCGGGCGTTGCCCTCCATCACGTCGTGGCCGCCGGCGCCGTGAATGTGGACATCAACGAAGCCAGGGACAATCGTCATGTCGTGCGCGACATAATCCCGCGCACCGGCAGGGATGCGAATTTCGTCGCGGTGGCCGATGGCCGCAATCACGCCGTCCTCGACGAGTATGACGTTGTCGGAGAGCTCTTCCTGAGGTGTCAGGATGCGGTTGGCGTAAATCGCTGTGGCGGCCATGAAGGGAACATCGTAAACGAACCAGCGGTCAAATCACACCTGAGCTTTGCATCCATTTCCTCGTCCGCTACAATCTTTACAGGCCAATTTTTCCGGAGGAAAACGAATGGCAAACGACAAGCGGTTCCTGGCGCAGAAACGCCAGCGCCGCCGCCGCAAGAAGGCCAAACAAAGAGTGAAGCTCTACGAGCAAGGGAAAGTTCCTTTCGAGAAACTTCCATCGCTCGCCAAGAGATTCGTGAGCCGCAAGACGCGGGCTCTGAAAAAGGCCGAATAAAAAAAGAGGCGGCCCGAAGACCGCCTCTTTTTGTAGTTTCCCGTCTGTCGTCCGCCAGGGGACAGCCGGAGAAAATCACTCGCCGCCGGTCACTTGAGCATGCACGGGATTCGCCTTGGGCGCGCTCAGGTAGCCGGTGATTTTGTCCTTTCCAACTGTATTGACCACGAACGCCAGAGGAGTCCGGGCGCCGGATTCAAACAGATAGAGCGGTTCGTTGGCGCTCAGCCCCTTCTTTTCGTGGCGCTGGTCGTCGACGTAGATGGTGACGTTGTACTGGCTCTTCTTCACGTTGGTACCGCGAAGTTCGACCATCACGTTACCGACCTTTTCCCGAGTGTTCTTCTTGTCGATCGTGAATTCGTAGTAGTCGCGGTCACCCAGCCGGCGAAGCTCTTCCACTTCGTCGTGGTTGCGCGCAATCAGCGTGCCGAATTCGCCGCGGGTCATGTTGAGATTGCTCTTCGTGGTTTCGAGATCGGTCTTCACGCCCGTCACATCGGTGCCGAGCTTGTTGACGTCGTCAACGCTGGCCTTGGTGGCGAGCTGGCCGTTGACGGTGTTTTCAAGATCCGTCAACTGCTTCGCGTCGTCTTCCTTGATTCTAGCCGTCTGCTGCTTGGCGCGGCCCAGTTCGGACTGCGTGAGCTTCATCTTGTCGGTCACCACGCTCAGCTCGCCCTGGAGCTGCGCATTGGTGTCTTCGGCCTTGGCCAAGCGCTGGCTCAACACATCCTGCGTCTGCTTAATTTGCTGCGCTTGCGCGTCGAGCGTCTGCTGCAACGCTTTCGCGTGGTTTGATGCGGACCATCCGGCGCCCAAGGCCACCAGAGAAACCACCGCAAGACCCACGACCACAATCCCGACCCAGCGGGGTGCGGCCGCGTCCTGCGGTATGAAATCTTGCCTGTCTTCCTGCCTCTCGTCACTCATGGATGCTTCCCTCCCGAAAATCCCCTGCGAATGGCCATGAATGCACGTCCCAAACCAAATTGAAAAGGGCTGGATGAATTGAAATAAAGCATGTATTTACAATGTGATATAAGACTAACCAGCGTCCGGCAGGGCCGACGATGGGAGGTGGGACCTTGCAAATTTTACGCGACGGCAAGGATTTATGCGTGGCAGGGAAGACACAGAACTAATAGTACTTCTCTAGCGTGTGATCGTCATATTGCGCAGGGCGGCGATGCGTTCGGAAAGCGGCGGATGCGTGCTGAACAGGCCGGTGAAGATTTGCCGGGGAGACAGCGGCGCAACGATGCACAGAGCGGCGGTTGTCTGCGGCATGTCCGTGGGAATTCGCTGATTGTAGGCGCCGAGTTTTTCGAGCGCGCTGATCAGGCCCTGCGGGTGGCCGACCATTTTCGCGCCGGAAGCGTCTGCTTGATATTCGCGCTGGCGCGAAATGCCGAGCTGCAAGAGCAGCGCGGCCAGAGGCGCGAGGAAGAGCATCAGGAGAGCGGTCAGCCCGCCGCCGCGGTCATTATCGCGATCGCCGCCCCCGAACCCGCCGAAGATCATGCCCCAGCGGCCCATCTCCGCGGCCCAGGTGATGGCGCCGGCAATGGTGGCGGCGATCGACGACGTGAGGATGTCGTAGTTGCGGACGTGCGAAAGCTCGTGGGCGATGACGCCTTCGAGTTCATCGTCGTTCATCAATTGCAACAGGCCCTCGGTGACAGCGACGGAGGCGTGGTGCGGGTTCCGGCCCGTGGCGAAGGCGTTGGGCGCGGGCTGCGGAATCAGGTAGAGCTTCGGCATCGGCAGATTGGCCTTGGCGGCGAGGCGCTCCATGACTGCGTAGAGGCGAGGCGATTGCTCGCGGCTGATAGGAACGGCGCCGCTCGACGCGAGGGCGATCTTATCCGAGAAAAAGTACGCCGTGCCGTTCATCAGGACGGCGATGACCAGCGCGAATGTCATGCCGCGCGCTCCGCCGAACACCTGGCCGATGCCGAGCAGGAGCAGAGTCAATGCCGTCAGCAGAAACGCCGTCTTGATGGTTTTCATGGTCGGGTCCTCGCGCTTCTTTGCGCTGCTCTTTATCCCTCTTACGCCGCGCCCACTTTCGCTTTCTTGCTCGCGAACTTCATCGTGCCTTCCTTCGGGTCGGCGTCCACTTCCACCGTATCACCCGGCAGCACTTTGCCGTCGAGAATCTTCAGCGCCAGCGGATCCTGAATCAGGCGCTGAATGGCGCGCTTCATCGGGCGCGCGCCGTAGGCCGGGTCGTAGCCTTCGCGAAAGAGCAGCGTCTTG
>DATKPM010000027.1:0-12208 GCA_035524135.1 Candidatus Acidiferrum sp.
GTACAAATTCCTATGCCGACATCACGCGTGAGAACAATTTCGGCGTGGCATTGATGAACCGCCAGCAATTCGAGGCCGCGCTCGCAAAATTCACTCGCGCGTGCATCATGGACCCGCAATCCGACGTAGGTTGCACGAACATGGGAATCGCGCTCGTCAACATGCAGAAGTTCGACCAAGCGCGGGACATCCTGGAGAAATCGGCGCAACGGCATCCGCGGAATCCGGTTCCCTGGTTCAATCTCGGCCTCATCGAAAAGGCGGAAGGACATCCTGAAGCCGCGCTCGTCGATTTTCAGAAAGCGTCGCAGCTCGATCCCGACGACGCCGACTCGCAATACTTCATCGGATTAATGTACGCGCAAATGCAGAAGTACGACGAGGCGATTGCGGCATTCCGGACCGCACTGATGATCAACAAGTTTCATCTGTCGGCGGAGTTTGGCCTGGCGCAAGCGTTGATGAGAACCGGGCACATGGACGAAGCCAAGCAGCATCTGAACCGGTTCGAACAGATGAACGCGGAGAAGCTGGGGAAACCGATCAGCTTCACCTACGGCGAGCAGGGGAAATATTCGCTGGCGCAGCAGATGCCGCCAATTCCCGAAGCTGTTCCGCCGCTGGTGCCAGTTCACTTCGTCAATGTGACCGCAGAGTCGGGGCTTCCCTGGGCGACTCCGCATGAAGCGGCGGTGCGCAAGACCAGCGAGAAGTCGAGCGGGCGAAGCGGTGAGCGGGCGCGAGGTTTGACGAGCAAGCCCGCCGCCCAACTGCAGGCGGCAGGTGAGGACGCGCTGGCGGAGTATCTGGGCAGCGGGGCGTGCATTCTGGACTACGACGGAGACGGCAAGCCGGATATTTTTCTGGTGAATGCGGATGGCAAGGGAAACGCTGGCTTGTTCCGGAATTTGGGGCACGGGAGATTCGAGAATGTCACTGCTGCGGCAAAGCTGGAAATGCACGGCGTGGGCAACGGGTGCGCAGCGGGCGATTACGACAACGACGGCCACGTTGACCTGGCCGTAACCATGAATGGCCACGTGGTGCTTTATCACAACGAAGGAAATGGAACGTTCAAGGACGTAACCGCAGCCGCGGGTATTCATACCGATGAATCGGCTCTGGGCCTGACGTTTGTGGATTACGACCATGACGGCGATCTGGACCTTTATGTGACGCGATTTGGAAGCTTCCCTCTTGGCTATTCGTCTTACCCGTTGAATTTTCCGAAAGATGCGACGGGACCCGGAAATGTGCTGTGGAGGAACAACGGGAACGGGACTTTCACCGAATGGACAAAGGAGACGGGTCTTGCTGGCACAGCGCCGAGCGTCGGGGCGATTGCAAGCGACGTGAATAACGACCGTGCGATCGACCTGGTCGTGACCGGATGGCAGAGCGCCCCTTCGGTGTACCTGAATCCGCGCGAAGGGGAGTTTCACGCGTCGTCTCCCTGGTCGAGCGACATGCCGGGACCTGCGGCGGGAGTGGTGGCGCTCGATTACAACAAAGACGGCTGGATGGATTTTGCGTTCACGCATTGGGCGCCACCGGGAGTCAGCCTGTGGCGCAACGCGAACGGAAAATCGATGGACCGCGTGCAATTGCCCGACCTCGACTGGGCGCGAGGCTGGGGGATCGCGCCGCTCGATTACGACGACGATGGCTGGGTGGACCTGGTAGCGGTGGGTGAGACTTTCTCTGGTGAAGGGAAAATCGCTCTGTTCCGCAACGAAGGCGCCGCCGGGTTTCGCGACGTGACCGCGGAAACGGGCCTCGACAAGATCAAGCTGAAAAATCCTCGGAGCGTGATTGCCTTTGACTACGACGGAGACGGAGCGACCGACCTGCTGATCACGCAGGAAGGTCTGCCGCCTGTGCTGCTGAAGAACGACGGTGGCAACCGCTACAACTGGATTCAAATCGCGCTCAAGGGCACAAATGACAACAAATCGGCGATCGGCACGAAAGTGGAGATGTTTGCAGGAGCTTTGCAGCAAAAATGGGAGATACCAGGCGCTTCAGGATACCTTGGACAGGGGCCGGCGGAGATTACGGCGGGGCTCGGTGTGGAGCGCGAAGCGGACGTTGTGAGGATGCTGTGGCCGACAGGCGTGCTGCAGGACGAGCTGAATATAACAGCCAACAAACCGACAGAATTTGCAGAAATCGACCGGCGCGGAAGCTCCTGCCCAATCGTTTTCGTGTGGAACGGGCAAAAGTTCGAATTCCTGTCGGACATCATTGGTCCGGGGATCGTTGGACACTGGACGGGGCCGAATCAGAGGAACTATCCCGACCCGGACGAATATCTGAAAGTGTCGGGAATGAGCGTGCAGCCGCGCGACGGAAAGATCGAATTCCGGATGCTCGAGCCGATGGAAGAGCTGGACTACCTGGACCGGACACGGTTGATTGCGGTCGATCACCCGTGGAACGTGGAGGTCTATCCAAACGAGCATTTTGCGAGCGAACCTCCCTTCCCGCAATTCAAAGTGATCGAAAGCCAAGATGCGCACGCGCCCGTGGGCGCGTGGGACGACGCGGGACACGACCTGTTGCCGCTGCTTCGGGACCGCGATCGCAAATACGTGACGGACTTCCCGGCCTTGCCGTATGCCGGTTTTGCAGCAATGCATTCGATTGTGCTGGATTTGGGGCCGTGGGATGCATCGCGGCCGCTGCGGCTGCTGATGGACGGATTCACCGATTATTTCAGCGCGAGTTCGATGTATGCGGCGTGGCAGGCGGGAATCCAACCGGTGCCGCCTTACGTGGAGGCGATGACGCCTTCGGGGAAATGGGTGCGCGTGGTGGACGATATGGGATTTCCCGCCGGGCTGTCGCGCACGATGGTGGCAGACCTGACAGGCAAATTGCCCGAAGGAACGCGCCTTATCCGCATTTCGACAAACCTGAAGGTTTATTGGGACCGCATTCGCGTGGACAATTCTGCCGCTGACTTGCCTTACAAATTGACGGAAGTGCCGCTGGCCAACGCGACGCTGGAGTATCGCGGTTATCCGCGCATGGTGGAAGGCAATCCTGTGGACGATCTGACATACGTTTACGAAGAAGTAAGCGCGACGGGGCCTTACACGCGGCAAACGGGAAATTACACGCGCTATGGCGACGTTACCAGCCTGCTGACGGAGACGGATGATAAATATGTGATCTTCGGATCCGGCGACGAAGTGACGGTCGATTTCGATCCCTCGGGCCTTCCGCCTGTCCAGGAAGGCTGGGTGCGCGATTACTTTTTCTACGCCGACGGGTATGCCAAGGATATAGATTTCTACTCCGCCTACGGCAGCACGGTGGCACCCATGCCGTTCCATACACCGTTTCCGTTCCCCTATCCTCCGGGAATTGCTTACCCCGAGGATCCGTCGCATTTGCAATACGAGCTCGATTTCAACACGAGGGGCGTAGCAGGTCCTTCCGGGCCGGAATATCTCTTCCAGTACCAACCGCTTAAAACCTCTGCGAAGTCTTCAGGCGGGCGATAGCACCAAGGGCATCGCCAGCAGGGACTCCGTGCCCAGGAATCGCTGTTTTTCACAACTTCGACGCGAGAGTGAAGGTTTCGCGTATACTGCGAATCGTGCGCGTCCTGGGGCGTGGCGCATGACTTTGAATTTCCGGGCAAGAATTCATTAAAATTATTCGACGATGTCGTTATCAACTTCCGAGCGATCCGTAGGGGTTCCGACGGCTCCTGACCGAATTTTCTGGCGCGTCGAGGGGAGCCTCCTCAATCTGACCGCCGTGCGGCCCGCCGGCTTCTTCGCATGGAACGCGCAGAGCTTCCTGGAACGCTGGGCGCGCCGCGGAACGATGGCCTTTCTGGCTGTAGTTCGCCCAATCCTGTATTTGACAAACCGGGTGTTTGCCACGCGCGTGCTGCATACGGTTCTGCGCGGCGTGAGTCGCGACCGGCTGGACTTGCTCGGTGAAGAATATTTCTGGTACCGCCTTCGACCAAGACTGAAGGAGCAAGGCGTGGAAGAGCTGAAAAGAGCACAGGCGTCTGGAGCGGAAATTGTGCTCGTCAGTCAGGGGCTGGACCACGTGATGCGGCCGCTAGCAAAGCACCTGGGAGTAGAAAAGATTGTTTGCAACCGGCTGGATTTCCGGGATGGGCTGGCGACCGGACGGCTGCTCGATCCGGTGATCCGGCCACGCGGATTGTTTGCGCGGCTCACGGGCGGAGGAGCCGACGGGCGCGTGCCCAGAGAACAGCTGATTCGCATTCTCGGATTCCGAAAACAACCTGAGATTTTGGAAGCGGCTATCCAGCCGGCGGAAAGAATTCCGCAGAGGATGGAACTCCCGGTGGTGCGGTTCGATCGCGATGGGAAGCAACTGCTCTCCGTGCGGGCAGCGCTTCGCGGCAAGAGAATTTTTTTGATTGGCGCGACCGGTTTCATTGGGAAGGTCTGGCTGGAGCAGATTTTGGCGAACGTGCCGGACGTCGGCGGCGTCTTCCTGCTGATTCGGAAGAGCCGCGGGAAAGCGGCGCTTCAACGCTTTCAGAAGCTGGCCGAAGAGTCTCCCGTGTTTGAGAACCTCGCGGAGAGTTACGGAGAGAACTTTGCGAATTTCCTGCGCACCCGAGTGGAGGTCGTGGACGGAGACGTCAGCAAGCCGGGGCTGGGACTTGCGCCGGATGTGAAGGAACGGCTGGCGCGCACGGTGGACGTGGTTGTGAACAGTTCCGGGTTGACCGATTTCAACCCGGATTTGCGCGACGCGCTGACGATGAACGTCCAGGCGACGGCGAACATCCTAGAGTTTCTGGAAGAATCGGACCACGCAGCGCTGCTGCACCTTTCGACATGCTACGTCGTGGGAAGACGCGACGGAAGGGTGCTGGAGCAGTTGCCGCGCAATTATACGCCGGTAGGCGTCCGCGACTTCAACGCGCGAGACGAGCGGGAATCACTCAAGCGGCTGGTGCGAGAGGCGGAGACTCGAGCCGAGTCTGCGGAACTGAACGAGGAGCTGCGAAAGCAGGCGATCGGCAAACAGCACGCCGCGAAGGACCTGCACGGCGCGGCGCTCGAAAACCAAGTGCGGAAAAATCGCGTGCGCTGGCTGCGCCAGACGCTGACTGATGCGGGGACAAAAAGAGCCGCGGAGCTCGGCTGGCCGAACACGTATACGTTCACAAAAAGCCTATCCGAGTCCATGATCCGCGAGTTTATGGATCAACACCCTCGGACGGCCATCGCCGTCGTGCGCCCGGCCATCGTCGAGTCGTCCATCTCCTCGCCTTTTCTCGGATGGAATGAGGGCATCAACACGTCCGCTTCGCTCTCCTATTTGCTTGGAACATTTTTCCGGCAGCTTCCCACGAACGAGAGCAAGTGCCTGGATTTGATTCCGGTGGATTTGGTGTGCCGGGGAATGACGCTGATTGCGGCGGCACTGGTCGAGCGGCGCAACGAGCGCGTCTACCAACTGGCCACGTCCGCCTCCAACCCGTGCAACATGCGTCGTTCGATAGAACTGACCGGCCTCGGGCACCGGAAGTTCTACCGATCGCAGGACGGACTGCGGCACCGGATCCGCCTGCAATTCGACGCGATTCCTGTGTCGAAAGCGCGCTACGAAAAGCTGTCGGCTCCGGCGCAAAAAATGATTGTGCAGGCGATCAACAAGAGCGTCGAGCCGCTGCCTTTCGTCCGCCCGCCACTGGCGAGGCAGGAGCGAGAACTGGACAAGGTCATCAAACTGGTGGCGCTATTTGAACCGTTCATTCTGGACAACGACCACATTTTCGAAGCGTCGAATATCGAAAGGCTGAGCGCGGCGTTGCCGGTCGAGGAAAGAGACGCGTTCAAATACGATTCGCGCGCTCTGGACTGGTGGGATTACTGGATTAATGTTCACATTCCGGCGCTGCGGAAGTGGTGCTATCCTCTCATCGAAGGACGCCAGCCGGAAGAGCGCCCAAAGCGCAATGTGCCGCTCACGGACGGGAAGGAACCGAGTCCGGCAGAAGCGGCGGGCGAATCCGCAGCGCGCGTTCCCTGAAATCCACACGTGGCTACCCTCCTGACCGGTTCGACCGGATACATTGGCGCTCATATCGCATGCAATCTGCTGGCGGAGCCTGCCGAGCGGCTGAACCTGCTGGTCCGGGCGCACGACGAACAGGAAGCGCGCGAACGGCTGTGGCATGCATTCCAACTCCACATGGATTTCGCACGGTTCGACGAGGCAGTCTCGACGCAGGTGCGCATCTTTCGCGGAGACCTGACAAACTCGCGCTTCGGACTGCAGCCGGATGAGTATGCGGAATTGGTGCGAAGCACGGACTCGGTGATTCATTGCGCGGCGTCGCTCAATCGCAAATCCGAAAAAAGCTGCCTGAACGTTAATCTGCGGGGGACGCTTGAAGTGGTTGAGCTGGCGATGCGGGCGCGCGATCAACACGGACTGCGCCGCTTCAGCCACGTGAGCACAGTTGCCGTGGCGGGACACCGGTCGAATGAAGTCGTTGAGGAAGACAAGTCAATCGACTGGAACCGGTCGGATTACGACCCCTACGCACGCACGAAAAAATTCTGCGAGCATATGGTACGAGAGTTGCTCCACGACGTGCCACGCACCATTTTCCGCCCGAGCATCGTCCTGGGCGACAGCCGCCGCCCGGAGACAAATCAGTTCGACATGGTAAGAGCGTTCGTTTTCCTGGCAAGCCTGCCCGTGCTTCCCTTTCGAGGTACGGACCAGATCGATATCGTGCCGGTGAACTACGTTGCCGATGCCGTCGCCACGCTGCATCGCAAAGACAAGCCGGGGCATGAGATTTATCACCTTTCCTCCGGAAAAGGTTCGGAGACTTTTGCGCAACTGACCCGGGCGTTGGCGAGCGCACAAAAAAAACGGCCGCCGCGGTTTGCGCCACGGCTCGAAGGACCATCCTCCAAAATGGTGGATGCGCTGGCCGGGCGGGCGGGAAAAGTGGGCGGGCTGGCAACGCTGCTGAAAGTGTTCCTGCCATATCTTGTGTGGAATACGGTGTTCGACAATTCGCGCGTGGTGGCCGAAATGGGCGGGCTCCCGGAGCCATTTTCGAGCTATTGCTACCCTTTGCTGCGATTTGCTCGCGAAAATCATTTTCAGTATAAATACCAAGATTGGGCCACTGCGTCGCACGAATTCGAAGCGTCGCGAACTGCTGGCTCCGCCGCCGCGGCGGCGGAGGGATTGCGCCGATGATGGATTTTGTCCTGGGTGCGTGGGTGAGCAGCCTGATCGAGCTGAACAAGCTCGAATGGATGCTTGGCGCGGGCCAATCGTGGAAGCCAGGCGAGAAGCTGAGGTTGCTGTTCGCGGGGTACAACGGGACGCGGAATACGGGCTCGGACGTGCGCGTCGAGGAGATGATCCGCCAGATTCGCCATATTCTGGGCCCGGAGAATCTCTCGGTCAGCGTGATGTCGCAGAACTTTGATTTGACGCGTGGATATTTCGGTGATGCGAAACAGGTTCATTTGCCGGACGTCTTCCCTCCATTCCTGCATTCCGAAGTCCGCAAGAACGATGGCGTAGTCGCCTGCGAAGGTTCGATGTTCAAAAGCAAGTTCGCCAACGCGCTGACGACGATGATGATCGGGACGCTCGGAATCGCGAGCTCGCAAAACAAGCTGAGCGTGGCCTATGGCGCCGAAGCTGGCCAGATGGACGAGATGCTGCAGTGGATGTGCCGCCGCTATTGCCAGAGCTCTCTGGTGATCACGCGCAACGTGGAATCGCAGGCCGTGCTGGGCAAGCTCGGCGTGCCGACCGAGCTCGGCACGGACACGGCGTGGACCTTCGAACCGCTCGGACCGGAATATGCGGAGAAGACTCTGCGCCAGAACGGCTGGG
Source organism: Candidatus Acidiferrum sp. (assembly GCA_035524135.1). Lineage (GTDB taxonomy): Bacteria > Acidobacteriota > Terriglobia > Acidiferrales > UBA7541 > Palsa-295. The sequence continues at coordinate 7,882 of DATKPM010000027.1, forward strand.
ATGGAGCGACGCCGATTCTCGCCGTTTGCCCCATCAATCCGTTCTGGTGGCCGGTGAAAGCGTCTATTGGGAAATGGATCGCGCATTCCTTGGGCGGCGCTTATGCGAAAAGTTACTACCGGACGATTTACTTCCACCGCTCGGGGAAAGCCGTGGACGAGGCGTATGAAACGTATCTGACGGCGATGGCGGAAGGCGTCGCGGCGTACCGCAAGTCGCGGAGAGTTTTTCCTGTCCTCATCGCGATGGAAATGTTGGATCGCGACGCGTGCGGGCGAGTGGCGGAAAAGCTTGGCGGCGCGCCGATATTTTCCTCGGACCAGTACGACATGTACCAGCTGGTGAGCATCCTGCGCGCATGCCACCGGATGATTTCCTCGCGCTTTCACGCGATCGTCACCTCAATGCCTGCCGGTGTACCTTCCGCAGGCGTCACGATGGACGAGCGCATCCGCAACCTGATGCGCGAACGCGGGCAGCAGCATCTGTTGATGAACGTCGACGAACCCGAGCTAGGAGCAAAAGTTTATGCCTCTCTCGAAGCGCTCGACGCACAGGCAGAAGAGATTCGCCAGTCGATGGGCCCGGTGGTGACGCGCAACCTGCAAATGATGGCGCGGATGGGGCGCTATTTCGAAGAGCAGGTGGCGCGGCGATTCCCGGAATTTCCGCTGCGCCGCGGAATCCTTGCCTGGGAGGAGTATCTTCCGCCGCTCAGCCCCGGCCTACTCGCATTGCTCGAAGCAAACAGCGGAGTCCTGGTGGGATGACATTTTTAGAAGCGATTTTTGCGCGGCTGAAGGAAGCGGGAAGCGCACCCGTCCTGCGGGAAATCCGCGGCAAAGAGACGATTTCGTTTACTGGCACTGAGCTGCTGGCGATGGTGCAGCAGGCACGCGCCTATTTTCGCGCCCGCGGACTCAAGAAGGGCGACCCCTGCGTTCTCCTCGCCCCAAACAGCATTCGCTGGGCCGCGCTGGACCTGGCGATGATGGCGGAGGGGCTGATCGTCGTTCCCTTGTACGCAAGGCAAGCGCCCGCTGAGTTGGTCGGCATGATGAAGGATTCCTCGCCTGCGCGAATCTGCTGCCCGGATGTGGTCCTTGCGGCTGAAATCAATCGACTCTGGCCCGGCGCGCCGAAAATCTCTTTGCCCGATACGATTTTTTCCGGTGAAGCCGCCGCACCCGAGCCGCCACTTCATCACGAGGACTTGGACGCCGTCACGATCATTTACACGTCGGGAACTTCTGGCGAGCCCAAGGGCGTTGTTCTGAACGCCGGGAATGTGAATCACATGCTGCAATGCACCGGCGAGCGGCTCAATCAATTGGTGGGCGCCAGCAGTCAGCCCGACCGGATTTTTCACTACTTGCCGTTTTGTTTTGCCGGATCATGGATCCTTTTGCTTTCGGCTCTCACGCGCAATAGCGCTCTGACGCTCTCGACGGACCTGACAAAGCTTTCCGATGAATTGAGAGTTGCCGAGCCGGATTATTTCCTGAATGTGCCGACGCTGCTCGAACGAGTGCGCGCGAAAATCAAGCAGGCAGTTCGGGAACGCGGGGGGATGGCCGCAAACATTTTTTTCCGCGCACAGCGCGCCTACCGCGATCGGCATTTGACGCATTCGGCGGGCTTTCTCGATTCGCTCAGCCTCTCATTCGCGAAGCTGGCAATCTTTCCCACCATTCGCAAGAGCCTGGGACCAAATCTGAAGGCGCTGATTTGCGGCTCGGCGCCGCTGGCGGTCGAGACACAATTGTTCTACATGATGCTTGGCATTCCTGTGCTGCAGGTCTACGGCCTGACGGAGACCACCGCCATTTGCACGATGGATGATCCCGCACACGCCGTGCCGGGACGCGTGGGGCCGGCAATTCCCGGCATCGAAATGCGCGTCGCTGATAATGGCGAAATCGTCGTTCGCGGGCCAAATGTTTTTCCGGGCTATTGGCAGCGTCCGGAGGAAACGGCAAAGGCTCTTGAAGGTGGATGGTTTCATACCGGCGACCAGGGCGAAGTGGACAACACGGATAACTGGAAGATTACGGGGCGGCTGAAGAATCTGATTGTCCTGAATTCCGGCCACAATGTCGCACCCGAGCCGATCGAAGAATCGCTGGCGGCGAAGCTGCCGCAGGCGGAACACACTGTGCTGATCGGAAATCAGCGCGGCTACTTGACGGTGCTCATCACCGTGCCTTCTCCGAACGGCCTTCCTGACGCGAAGATTCAAGCAGCCATCGACGAGGTCAATGATGGGATGCCGCATTACAAGCAGGTGCGGGCGTTTCGCCGCCTCGCGGAGGCCTTTACCATCGACAGCGGCTTGCTGACAGCGAACGGCAAGCTGAAGCGCGACGTTATTGCGGCCCGATATGCGGCTGACATTGAACAGATGTACGAGAAAAAGGACGCATGAAAGACTTCCAGCGCAAGACGCTTTCCTGGCACGTCGAAGAAGGCGTGGTTGAGCTCGTCCTTGATCGAGCGCCTTGCAACGAAATAGGCACGGCAACGCTCGCAGACCTCGAAGTGTTCGTTGCGGCGCTTGATTCGCTTGAATCGCAAGCCCACGCGCTGATTCTGTGGAGCGCGCGGAAAGAGGGATTCTGCGCTGGGGCGGATTTGCGCGAGCTGTACTTCGAATCGAAGAAAGTCGCGCCGAAAGAACGCGTCGCTCCTTTGCGCGAGTTCATCGAGCGAATTCACCGTGTGGCGAACCGCATCGACTCCTCTCCGCTCACGACGATCGCTGCCGTTCATGGAGTGACGTTCGGCGGCGGATTCGAGCTGGCGCTGCTTTGCGACTTGATTGTTGCTGACAAAATGGCGCGTTTCTGCTTTCCCGAGCTGCGTTTGGGCCTGATCCCCGGATTCGGCGGAATTCCACGCCTGAAGCGCGACCTGGGCAACGCCGTCGTGCGCGATTTGCTGCTCACAGGGCGCAGCATTAACGCGGCCAAGGCGCAAACAGTGGGGCTAGTGAGTCAGGTTGTTGGCGAAGGCGATGCCCTGCGCGTCGCTCGCGCCACCGCCGCTCAACTGAAGAAGTTCGACCGTCGCACCGCATCTACTGCCAAGCGGTTCATTAAGCCCATTCCGGAAGAGGAGCTGCGGCGTGAGATCGACATATTCTGCGAGCTTTTCACGCGCCCCGCAGTGGAAGAGGGCTTGCGCAAGTTCGTTGAGAGCACGGAAGCGATGCCGTATTTGCCATAACCGTCTGATGCCGGCGCCGGTGCAGGAAAATTCTGCGCGGTTTGTGGCAAGATAATACAAATGGGGACACTTCAGAACACAACCGAGGAAATCCTTTCGCTGGCAGCTGAACATTTCAAGGTGCCGCGCGAGCAGCTTCAACCCGGCGACGATTTTTTCAAGAAGCTCGGCATCAATAGCCTGCAGGCACTCGATCTTCTTACCCGGATCGAGCAGCATTTCCACATCGAACTGCCGGATTACGAACTCCAGGGCGTGAGCGATTTCCGCACCCTCGCCGAGCGAATTCAATCCCGTCTGTAGGCCACCGAGGCACAGAGACACTGAGGTGGAAGACCTAAATCCTCTGACGGACAAAATAATTGGATGTGCTATCGAGGTGCATAAAGTGATCGGCCCGGGCCTTCTCGAAGCTATTTACGAAGAGGCAATGTGCGTGGAGCTGCAAGAACAAAGCATCGGCTTCAAGAGGCAGTTGCCGGTTCCAATCCTCTACAAGGGCCGTAAGCTAGGAGATTACAGGCTTGATCTCCTGGTGGAAAATGAAGTGATCGTGGAGCTTAAAAGTGTGGAGCGCTTCGACCCTGTATTTGAAGCACAGATTTTGACGTATTTGCGTGCAACGCAGAAGAAGGTTGGCTTGGTCATCAATTTCAATTCGCGTCTTTTGCGCGACGGTATTCGGAGGTTCATTCTTTGATTTGTTGCGTTTCTCCGCGCCTCTGTGACTCTGTGGCAAACGTCTGATGCTGGACCTCCGACAATACAATTCACTGGGAGAGGCGCTGCGCACGGCGCTGGAGCGCTGGCCCAACGAAGTCTGCCTGATCGAAGCCGATCGCGACCGCGAGAAGGCGCGCTACACCTATCGCCAATTCAAGGAAGCGGCTCTGCCGCTGGCTTGCGCGTTGCAGGACGCAGGCCTTCGCGAGGGCACTCGCGCGGCCATCTTGATGACCAACCAATCGAAGTGGCTAATCTCCGCCTATGCGATTTTCTTCGGCGGCGGAGTGCTGGTGCCGCTCGATTACAAGCTCACTCCGGAAGAGCAATCGAAATTGCTCGCGCACTCGAAAGTCGAGTTTCTCGTGACGGAGCACCA
>DATKPM010000028.1:0-31920 GCA_035524135.1 Candidatus Acidiferrum sp.
GAAATCCACTCTTGAATCGTCGTCACAATCACTGCTTGCCACAGACGCTTTTCGAATCCTGCAGATGAATCAGCCAGCACAACCGAATTGGTCGCCATTGTTGCCCCCCAGGAATGCCGCAGCGGCTGGGTGCGGCGGAAGTTCAAACCGGCTGGGGCAATGATTTGGCCGAAGACACGAATGACCCGCGGTTTTTCACGCGGATGTGCCCTGTCAGTGAAGGGTCAACACTATGCTGGAGCAGGACTTACATTGCATACACGGCAGCTGGTATTTGACCGGTTCCATGATACTGCGGCACTTTCATCAAATCGTGAAATTTTGCGCGGGAGGGGATAAGTTTTGCTTGGTCCTGGCGGTCGGGTACCAAGACTGTGAGAGATCAAGCCGGTTTATTTGCCCCACACGCTCTGCAGGAAAAGATACCGGTCGCGCCACTGGTCTGGTGCCGCAGCAGCGGGATGGCTGAGGTGCATTACCTGCCAATTGTCTTTCGGGCTGTACGTCGGCCAAGTGGGTAGACCCGAGCCGTTTGGATCGCCCGTCCTCGCAAAATTAGTCCAGTAAGTCTGCATAAGTTCAGACAGCTGATAATCTTCCGGCCGCCACGCAAACCCCTTCCGCGAATCGAGTGTCCCAAAGACATATTCGATTTCATCGGAGTGATACGCACCGTGCACTTGCGGCGACACAGAATTGGAGGGCACCGCCAGATCGAAGCGATAGCGATAAACGGGCGCATCGCCTGTTCTTACCTGTGCTTCGAGCCACGACCAAGTGCCGTAGGCAATGAACGTGTCGCCCGAGAGATCATTCGCCGACTGCAGCGCTTCGGCGTCATTCACCGCAGGGTAGAGCTTCAGGAACTCTACGGCATTCGCCCCGAACCTCTGCGCGGCAAGGGTCTGTAGCTTCTCAGCCGTGAAGCCGCGAGCTTCATCGGGAGACATGTCATTTTCGTTTCTGTTCCAGCCAGCGAGGAGAGGAATGCGCGCCTGCTCTCCTGCAGCGTAGATTGCGGCAACACTCTTCGGCAGGAAATATCCGTCGACAATGGGAGTGAAGTGCAGCCCGCTCGGAGCGAAGTCTTGCGGTAGCTTCTTCAGGATTTCTTCTGCGGGAATTGCACGCAGCTCTGCGGGAGTCGTCGCATGGAGCACGTTCTTCGCGAATTGCTCTCCCTGATGCTCGGCCATCGCGAGTGTGAGCAGCGGCAGCGAGCTTTTCCCGTTTGCCGCACCGCTTTCGCCAATCGCATGCGCGGGGATGTCCCGGGAGAGCGGCGAAGCCATCAGCATGTTCACGGAAAACGATCCCGCAGACTCTCCAAATATGGTGATGTTGTGTGGGTCGCCGCCGAATGCGGCGATGTTTTTCTGCACCCAACGGAGTGCGGCGGATTGGTCGAGCAGGCCGTAGTTTCCTGAAGAATGCGGATGGAACTCCTTGGCCAGGGCGTGCGTGGCGAGGAACCCGAAAACCCCCAGCCGGTAATTCATCGAAACAACAATCACACCCTTGTGCGCGAGATTTTCTCCGTCCTGTCGCGGCTCGGATGTGCCGCCCGCCTGAAACCCTCCGCCGTAAACCCATACCATCACCGGCAGCTTTGTTCCCCCGCTACCGGTTGGCACCCAGATGTTCAGCGTTAGGCAGTCCTCACTCATACCGGCATCGCGAAATACCATGTCGCTATAAAGGGGCAGTTGCATGCAACGCGCGCCAAACGAAGTAGCGTCGCGAACTCCAGTCCATGCTGCGACAGGTTGGGGAGCCTTCCAGCGCAACGAGCCCACGGGCGGCACCGCATAGGGAATGCCCAGAAACTCAGCGATCTTCCCGTCCTCGGAGAGCTTCCCGCGGACTGCCCCTGAACCTGTCTTAACCACAGGTTCTGCTTGCCCTCCCGCAGGCGTTGCCGACATCAACGCAAAAGCGAAAGAGAGAAAGACTAAACTCAACGCCAGGTGCTTCATCGTCCGTCCTGTCCCACGAGACCTCTTCGCCGCTCAGCCTAGGATCCTACGCGGATACCAGCCTGTCGGATCAAGGTCTCGAATTTCAGACGAAAGGTATTCTAGACGCTGTGTCCGCTTCGCGGCCGACTTTTTCATTGCTGCAATCTTCGGCTCGATGCGCAAAGCAGACAGTGTTCCTCTTTGCGAATACGCTCGTATTGGGGTGCGATCAAGTAGGGCGAGCTGCATGGAATGCGTGGGCGAGAGCAGGCGAGGAAGAAAACTTCTTGCCTGCCGGTGCCGCAACAGGTACAAGCTTTCTATTCCCGCCGCTACGCGAGCGGCGTCTCTCTGAGGGAGCCGCTGTGCGACAACTGATTGCGGACCTGTTCGTTTCGCTCGATGGCTTCGCTTCGGGAGAGAAGGAGGCGGCGTTCTTCGGCTACTTTGGCGAAGAACTCGGGAAATGGATTCATGAGCACTTGTTCACGCCGCAGGAGATGCTGATGGGGCGCGTCACATACGAAGCGCTCGCCCAATTTTCAGCCGCCGCCACTGACGAAATGAGCGTTCGGATGACGGACCTTCCGAAGCTCGTGGTCTCAAGCACGCTCCAGGAACCGCTGAAGTGGAAAAACACGCGTGCGGTGAAGGGCCCGCTGGCGGAGAAGATTCGCGCGCTCAAGCAGCAGCCGGGAGATCCGCTACGCTCGATCGGCAGCGTTCGCCTGGTGAAAAGTCTGATGGACCTGGGGCTGGTTGATCGGCTACGCCTGATGGTGTTCCCGCTGATTCTCGGTGCGGCCGGACGTGAGCCGATCTACACCGCATATCCGCGCATTGCTCTAGAGCTGGTCGAAGTAAAAGCGCTCGATGGACGACTCGTCTTGCTCGAATACCGCCCGGCGGGGACGTGACTCTAAGGCTCGCTTCGCGCGGGCACACCATAACGCTTAGCGCTCGGCCCTGACCTCAAATGCGCGCTACTTTCGCAGCGACAAAGGCGAATTGCCAATCACGGAAGCCGAGGCGGACGCTGCCCGCGCCTTTTCTTTCGGCGGAGCGGCAGCATCCTGCGTTTTCGCGGCTTTCGCTTGCGGCTGCGTCTTCCGAGCTTCCCACGCCTTGCGCAATTGTTCACGCTGCGCCAGGACGTGCGTCTTGGCGTCGTCGAAATTGCGGTAGACGTGCTTGCCCTTGATCATATTGCACGAGCGGCAGCACGCGACCAGGTTTTGCGGGTCCTTCTTGCCCTTGCGGGCGCGGGGGACAACGAAGTCCACCGACATGACGAGAGCGTTGTCGAAACTCGCCAGGCCATCGAGCCCGCAATACTGGCAGCGATATTGATCGCGTTCCAGAATTGCAAGCCCTTCCTGTTTGGTCACGGGGCGGTCAACGAAACGTAATGTAGTAAGGTCCAGCGGCATCGCACACCTCCCAAGCTGAAACTTTGTGATGTAGCTCCGGGTTTGCAGCTTTGGCCGTACCTATGGCGACGAACTTATGCCCGTGACGCCGGAGTGTCAAGCGCAGACGGTGGCACGCCGAATACGCATCTGGTACCATCTCGAAAACTCCCCGGATGATTCGTCCCAAGAATAAGGATCGTCTGGCGAGTCGGAGAAAATCGCAAAAACGCAGCGCCGCATTCAGTGCGGAGGAAGGAGCAAACTCATGGCAGCGAAAAAGGGTGGCAAGAAACTCAAGAAGGCCAAGAGCATGAAAAAGGTCAAGCCACTGATGGCGCGTCCCATTCCCTGACCGTTGAGCGTCATGTAAATGCTCTCTTCCGCACACCGGCAAGTGGCGGAAGGAGCTCGCATGGACCGTGTTGTAAATACCTGGTAAATGCGAAGGCGGCGTGAACTTGCCCGCCGCCTTTCGCTTTTGTTCGATTATCCGCAAGCGTCCTAGTGCTATGCAGACGCTCCCCTGCTCTTCACCGCCGCCCTCACCTCGATGCGCCGGGGCATGGCGGCAGTCGAAATCGGCGCGCTGATTTCGAGGACGCCGTTGTTGTACTCTGCGGAAATTTTGTCGCGATCCACACCTTCGGGCAAAACCAGCATGCGCTCAATCCGGCCGTAGCTGAATTCGCGGCGAAGGTAGTTCACGTCCTTGTTTTCGCGCATTTCCTTCCGTTCTGCGCTGATCGAAAGTTCCCCGCTCTGCGCGCTCACCTGCACGTTCTGCGGATCGACGCCCGGCAGCGCCACTCGCGCATGAAACGTGTTGCGCTCCTTGTCCACCCACGATTCGACGGGCGGAACCTCCAGCATCATCGGCGACGCAAGGACTCCGGCGCGCTCGATGCCTGTCGGACTCTCCCCTAGCAGGCGGTTGAACAGATCGTCGAAATCGCGGCGGAATCCGAACAGCTCCGGAAAAAAAGATTCTCTTCTTGCCAAGTGGGACATGGTAGTTCTCCTTTCACTTCGCGCATTCGCCGCCTCCCAGCGGCGATTCGGTTTGCAGTCACTCATCGAGCGCGGGATTTCCTGCCCGGCCGGAAGCCCGAGTGTGTCCTGGATTGGGGCAGGCGCCTCAGAGTGGAATTTTGCGAGCCGTGCCCTGGACTCGTGGCTGACGCTTGCGGTTCAAGCCTGCGGACTGCCGGTTACAATTTGTGAACTGCGTTGCGGTCTTTTTGCTTACTTGCCCCGAGCGGTCGCGGAGATTCCGTCGAAAGCGGATATCGCGTGAGGAACCTGCGGGAGCAGCCGCTCTACTGCAATTTTATTTTTTGCTCTTCCGCGCGGTGGATGTCAAGCGCAAACCGAAAACTTATTTTCATATCCGCCGCGTCCAAATTGCGTTCACATGACAGCCATATCGCGCCATCACCGGCCCTGTAGCACTGAGATGCTTCGGAAATCTATTTTTCCAGCCGTTCGTAGCTGACGTATGCGAACTTCTTCGAATCGGGCGACCACGAATTCACGTTGATTGTTCCCTGTCCGCCGAAGAATCTTTCGAGCACGACGATTTTCGCGTTCTCCGGCTTCAATCCCGGCGCGCTCGAGGGCATCGGAATCATGCGCAGTTCCACTTGCGTCTTTGCGTTATGGCCCGGCGTGCCTGGCGGAAAGGAAAGAAACACCAGCCATTTCCCGTTCGGCGAAGGATGCGGGAACCAGTCTTCCATCGCATCGCTCGTCACGCGCTCGGCTCTCTCGTCGTTTGGTCCTGCACCACTCGGCGGAATGCGCCAGATGTCCCAACCGTTGATGCGTTTCGAATTGAAATAGATCCATTTGCCGTCGGGTGAATAGTCCGGCCCGTCGTCAAACACAGGCTGCGACGTAAGCGCCTCTTCTTCGCCACCGCTTGCGCTCATTCGATAAAGATGAAACGGCGCTCCGTTGCGCTCGGCGACGAATGCAAACAATCGCCCGCCAGGAGACCATCCATGAAAATAGCTGGGCATGTTCAGCGTCATCAGTCGCGGATTCGCTCCGTCGGCTGACGCGATATAGACCTGCGAGCTCTTCGCGCCGCCATGGATCGCCGAAAACGCAAGCCGCTTGCCGTCGGGCGAATATCCCTTGTCGTTGTTGCAAACGTACCCCTCCGGCAACGCGATCTTCTCCGGTGTTGCGGGAGCATCCCCATGCAGCGCAAGTTGGTAAAGCACTCCGCCGGAATTCACCAGCAGGTATTTGCCGTCGCGCGACCAGTTGGGCGCTTCCCACAACTTGTCGTCGGTGAAAACCACGTGGGTCTTCTTCGCCGCAAGGTCGTAGATCGTGACTCGGCTCCGCACATTCGTGGGATTCTGCTCCTCCTCACTCGCCGCATTCCCCGCTTGTCCTGACTTTGCAGGATGACTTGCTCCCGCCAACGAAGCCCCAATGCCAATCGCAAGAATCACGGTTGCGCCAAGAATGACCCTCCGGCGAATCCATTTGCTGCCTCTCTGTCCTCTCATCTTTCGCTCCCGGATGCTTTTTCCGCGCACTCCCCGCTCCTGCTATCCGTGCAGCATACCGCCGACTCACGCGCGCATCTAGCTTCGTTTGGTGATAGCCTTATCCGCTGCTTGCGCAGTCGGTTTGCGGAGGATCGAACACGATGCGAAAGCCGATCGTCGTCGTCGGGAGCGTGAATCAGGATCTCGTGGGCAAGGCGGACCATGTGCCCTTGCCTGGTGAGACCGTTGCCGGAACGGAGTTCGCAATGTTCCACGGTGGCAAGGGTGCGAACCAGGCGGTTGGCGTGGCACGGCTTGGATGGCCCGTGCACATGATTGCGAAAGTCGGCGACGACGCCTTCGGCCCGCCGCTCAAGCGTGCATTGAAATCGGCGGGCGTGGACGTTCGGAGCGTGCAAGCTGTAAAAACCTCCTCCGGCGTTGCGCTGATCAATATCGGTAAGGACGGGCAGAACAGTATCCTTGTCATTCCCGGCGCGAACGCAAAGATGCAGCCCACGGACATCACGAAGAACGCTTCTTTGCTTCGCCGTGCGGGCGCCTTCCTGACGCAGCTTGAAATCCCTTTGCCCGTTATCGAAACGCTTGCCGTCTTCGCCAACCGCGAGAAAATTCCCTTGATTCTCGATCCTGCCCCCGCGCGCGAATTGCCCTCCGGCCTGTTGCGCGACACCACGTGGATCACTCCCAACGAAAGCGAGACGCGCACGCTTTGCGGCTTGCCTCCCGATGAACCGATCACTCCCGAAACCGCCGCGGGCTGTGCGGAAATGCTGCTCGAGCGCGGGCCGAAGAATGTCCTCATCAAGATGGGATCGCAAGGATGTTTGGCGGCAACCCGCGATGGGCAGCGTCTCAATATCCCGGCATTTCACGTGCAAGCGATCGATTCGACAGCAGCGGGCGATGCATTCAACGCGGGATTTGCCGTGAGTTTGCTGGCGGGGAAAGGAATTCAAGAAGCCGCGCGATATGCTTCCGCGGTCGCCGCAATTTCCGTAACACGCCGAGGGGCCCAGCCCTCAATGCCCAAAGCTGCCGAAGTATCACGCTTCCTGCGAGAGCAAAAGAACATCTAGAAACGGCCGGTTCGTGTCTTCACGGGCTCGTCGAAACGCGTAGATTGTTCTTCATACCTTCCTCGTCAGTGCGTGTCTGCAGGCAATAGAGCACTAGCTCGACACGCGAGGACACCCCAAGTTTCTCAAAAATTCTGAACAAATAATTTTTTACGGTGTGTTGACTCAGTTGGAGTTCCCGGCTGATTTCGCTGTTCGTCAGCCCGTCAGCCACGAGTCGCACGACTTCTTCCTCTCTCTTCGAAAGCAAGACGGCGCCCTTCGAGTCCTGGACCTGGACAGATTTCGTTTGGCCGAGGGCTGAGAGTACGTATTTCAACTGCTGGCTGTTAGCCCACACCTGCCCCTGATGCACGGCATGGATGCACTTGCAAAGCGTCTCGAGCGGCTCGTCTCGCGTCACCACTCCGTGCGCTCCAGACCGAAATGCATTCACGATCAAGTCTCGGTCTCCATCATCCAGCAGCAAGATCGCTCTCGTTTTTATTCGGAGCGCATGCAGCTCGCGCAACACGCGAAATCCACCCGCCTCGCCGTCGCCCAATTCCGAGCTGACGACTGCCACGTCCGGACGCAGCTCTCTCAAAAGCTCAATCGCGACCTTGCTGCCCACGGCGCCGCCCACCACCGATAAGCGGGAACGGCGCGAACGCAGGGCATTTTCAATCAAATCGCAATTCAACTTGTTGGCTTCGGAAACAACAACAGTCACGACGGGACTCTTCGATAGCAGCCCCTTCTGCATCTTGTCCCTCGTGGATAGGTTGACTACGTTCTGGCGGATTGTAAGCGCTCTGCAAAGCCGATTACAATCCGGTCTGTTCACAATCGTATATCCGTAGAACTACGGATGCTGCCCTGCGGACTCCCACACTCCCTTTCCTTTTCCACTAAGTACGGCTCAGTAGTTCCACGAAATACCTTCGTCTCCTATCACCGTGTCTCCTGCCCCTACGACGCCTGAGGTCTGTTGCATCGGCCCGGAATAGAAGCGTTCTACATCTTCGTGCTGGGAGACGTTCGGTCTCTTGTTTGCCTTTGTCACTCGCCATAGCATCCGCACCCTGATTGCACGCAGCCGTCCAGGAGAGATCATGGGGCTTTCTCAGATTTCACCCGGCAAATTTCGCGCAAACAGAAATCCGGAAGCCGAATCGCGCAAAGCGGTTCGCTTCTGCCTCGAAGCCGCAGCCAGTTGCTCCTGGGTGGACTCCGCGGGGCGGCGCAGGGAATGCAAGGGTTGGACTCGTGACGTCAGCCACCGCGGCGCCTATATCATCGCTCCCGAAAACCCTCCGAGAGGCGTTTCCGTCCGCACGGTTATTTCTCTCCCTCCACTGCCGGGAGAGACACGTCCGTTGCGAATCGAAGCAGAGGGCTTGATTCTCCGCGTTGATCGGCTGCGCCAGGGGATGGTCGGATTTGCGATCGCCAACCAGCGTCTGATTCTTTGCAACCTGTAGGCTGCGCTGCCTAGCGGTCCAGGGGAAAGGAAACGATGAGATGCCTGCTACATCCTCGACCCATGCCATGAGCTCCGCAACTCAGTTTCCTCCACAAGCAGGGACACTCACCGCCGATGTGGCCGTCACGCATTCAGCAGCGGGTGGTCCATCGCGCCGCTGGTATGCCATCTGGACGCGCAGCCGCCATGAAAAAAAAGTGACCTCTCTGCTTCATGAGCGCGGCTGGGAAGCCTTTCTTCCTCTCACCCCAGAGGTTCACTGGTGGAGCGATCGCCGAAAGATTGTTGATGTGCCCCTATTTCCCGGCTACACGTTTCTTCACGCAGCGCTCACGCCTCAAATCCGGGCGGCCATAGCGTGCTCTCCCGGCGTGGTCTCGATGATCGGATGGAACGGCGTGCCTCTACCGATCCCTGAGCGCCAGATCGAAAGCGTGCGAACCCTTCTCGCCAGGCGCATATGTCTGCGTCCTTATCAGTTTCTCCCCGCAGGCACGCGTGTGCGCATTCGCGGCGGCTCGCTGGAAGGCATCGAGGGCGTATTCGTCGGGGGAGGATCGGAAAGAAATCTCGTGGTTTCCGTCGAATTGATCCAGCGTTCGGTGGTGATGCGTCTGGATGGTTACGATGTGGTCCGCTTATAGCAGCGGGGCTCACAAAGGAGGAAGACGAGTGAAAGGCACTTTCGCCGGACTGCTGGCACTTTTCTTCTTAGCGCTCTTCCCTGCCTCCTCGCTCGCGCAGCAGGATTCGGCGCTTGCACCCCCGCCCTCGGAAAGCGCAGCTTCACACCTCACCGCACATCCCGCTTTGCAGCATCGTGACGATCGCTACCGCCTATGTGTAAGCGATGTAATTGCACTTACATTTCCTCTTACTCCGGAATATGACCAGACGCTCAATATCCAGCCCGATGGATTTGTCAGCCTTGCGGCAGCCGGGGAAGTCAAGCTGGAAGGGCTCACTCTCTACCAGTCTGCAATCGCTATCAAAGCTGCATATTCAAAAGTCCTTCGCGACCCACTCCTCACGATTGAGCTGAAGGATTACAACAAGCCCTATTTCATCGTCGGCGGGCAAGTGGCCCACCCCGGTAAATTCGACCTGCGCGGCGAGACAACGGCCGCCCAGGCCATCGAAATTGCCGGCGGCCTCACAACCTCCGCGAAGCATTCTCAAGTGCTCTTGTTCCGCCGCGTCAATGATGCTTGGTATGAAGCGAGGCCACTCGACATGAAGCGCATTCTGGCTGGGAAAAATCTCAATGAAGACCCGGAAATCCAGCCGGGAGACATGCTCGTCGTTCCGCAAAACTTCATTTCGAAGATCGACCGTTTTATCCCGCGATCGGGTGTAGGCGCTTATTTTCAGACGAATTGAGGCACAGCAGGCGATGGAGGAACTCGCAATTCGGCGCAGGAACCAATCTCCGGTTCTCGCCGTGTCATTGCGCGATGCGGTTGCGCCTGTATTTCGCCAGCGCCGTGTGGCCGCCTGGCTTTTCTGCGGGATCTTCTCCGGCGCTCTTCTGGCGGGACTTCTGGCGCCGCGGCGTTACGAGGCCGAAATGAAAATCCTCGTCAATCGAGAGCGCGTCGACCCGATCGTTTCGCCGGATCCTTCCGTCCCCGTCATGGCGGAGCCGCAGCCCCTCGTCAGCGAAGAGGACATCAATTCCGAAGTCGAGCTTCTCAAGAGCCGCGACCTTTTGGCTCAGGTGGTTGAAGCCTCCGGGCTCGCAAGAACAGGCGAATCTTCCTGGTCATTGGCTCTTGAGCGCGCGAGTGATTTCCTCCACGGCGCAAAGCCGGGCCCTGCCACACGTCTGGCTCGCGAAGTGCAAACTCTTGAAAACCGCCTGGTGGTCGATCCACTCAAGAAGACCACGTTGATCCGCGTCTCCTACTCCTCCCGCGATCCGCAGCAATCTGCGCGCGTTCTGCAAACGCTTGCCGCGCTCTATCAGGAAAAACATGCCGCCGTTCACCGCCCTCCCGGCACATTTCAGTTTTTCGATCAGGAAGCGCAGCGCTATCGCACCGAACTCGCGGCTACCGAATCGCGCTTGATCGAATTCGATAATCAGCAGAATGTGATCGATGCCGCCGCGCAGAAGCAGCTCGTCCTGCAGCAGCTCAGCCAATTCGAATCTGAGCTGCAACAAGCACAGGCGCAATCCTCGGCCGTCACTCGCCGCGCCGTGGCTCTCCGCGCGGAAGAATCCTCCTCACCGCTTCGCCAGACCACTGCCGAAACCACACTCGACAATGCGCCCCTTCTTGCGCAACTGGAAGGGGCCCTACTCACTCTCGAATTGAAGCGCAGCGAAATGCTCTCACGCTACGCTTCGGAATATCCCCCGGTTCAAGAACTCGAAGAGCAAATCACCAGCACGAAAAAGTCCATCGCTCAGGCCCTCCAATCGCCCGTTCGCCAGACCACAACAGATCGCTCCCCCGCTCAGGATTGGATGGCCACCGAACTCGTGAAGGCCGAGGCCGACCGCGCGCAGTTTCAAGCGGAAGCGGCGGCCAAGGAACGTGTCCTCGCTCGCTACGAAGCGGAAGCACATCAGCTCGACGAGGAGAGCGCCGAGCAGCAATCGCTGCTGCGCAATGTCAGGACCTCCGAGGACAGCTATCTCCTCTATGTGCGCAAGCGGGAAGAGGCGCGCATTTCCGACGCTCTCGATAGCCATCGCATCGTTAACGTTTCAGTGGCCGAGGCAGCTACAGTCCCTGCCTATCCTGCCCTTCATCTCGGCTGGATTCTGATTGGCGGATTTTTCGCTGCCGGTGTTGTCAGCATCGGTGGAGCGTTTGCGGTCGACCGCCTCGATCCTCGCTTCCGCACTCCTGAGGAGCTCGGGCTCTACCTCGAAACGCGAGTTCTGGCCGCGATTCCGCGCGGCCCGCTTGCGAACAGAGTGGAGAAATAGACATGTTTCTCGATTACTTTGGATTGGTCGAACAGCCTTTCGGAGTCACGCCCGATCCTCGTTTTCTCTGCCTCGGACCGAAGCACCGCGAGGCGCTGGCTTCGCTCGAATACGGCGTCGAGACTGATCGCGGTTTTCTGTCGCTCATCGCCCAGCCCGGCATGGGCAAGACGACACTGCTCTATCAGTTCCTCGAGCTGCAAAGGTCTCGCGCCCGCACCGCATACGTCTTTCAGACCGACGGTACAACGCGTGATCTGCTTCGCAGCATCCTCGCGGAGCTTGGCATCGCTCCGGATGCGAAGGACCTTCCTGGACTGCGTGAGGCGCTCAATCGCATTCTCCTTGAGGAAATGCGCGCTGGCCGGCGCTTTATTCTTGTCATCGACGAGGCGCAAAACCTGTCCGAGCGCAGCCTTGAATCCGTGCGTCTTCTCTCCAACTTCGAAACGCCGTGGAAAAAACTGCTGCAAATCGTCCTGGCGGGACAACCGCAACTCGCCACACAGTTGGCGCGCCCCTCGCTCTCGCAGCTGCGCCAGCGCATTTCGTCGGTAATTCGCCTCGACCCATTCTCGGAGGAAGAGACCTGCCAATACATCCTTCATCGCCTCTGGGTTGCGGGCTATCAAGGACCTAAGCTTTTTTCGACTAGTGCGCAGGTCGCCATCGCCGAAACCAGCCACGGGATCCCGCGCAACATCAATACGATCTGCTTCAACGCGATGTCGCTGGCTTACTCGCATGGCCTTCACCGAATTGACTCGAAAATTGTCCACGAATCCCTGGCTGATGTGGACCTTGGTGCTCTGGCCGGTTCCTCCTGCGCTATCCGGCAATTGCCGTCGCCTTCGAAGTCGTTCGCTGTGCTGCATCTTGCCGGCGGGCTCGAAAAACCAAAGACAGAGCTCGCAGAGGCCGTCCGAACCCGCACGGCGAGCCTTTCTTTGCGGTCTCCATCTTGGCGCTGGCTTCCTCTCTCTCTCACAGCCGGGGTAATTCTCGCGTTCTCCTATGTCTCGGCGCCGTTTGCGGTTTCCGCTTGGCACTATCCAGCGATCGACTTCCTGCCGGCAATGGAGGCGGCAGAGCACGTCGTTGCGTCTTATCAAGACCAACCAGCTCTCGGCCCATCCTCGAATGATCCCGCCGGCGCCTCAGGTCCCTGGCACTCAGCGACAAATCCGCATTCCGGGCAAAATCGCGCTCAAACAAATTCTCCGATCTCTCCAGTTCCGTTCGCCCGTGAGGCACAGCCATGAGCAATCATTTCGAGATCCTGCACAAGGCGTCTCAGGCCAGCGGCAATTTCCCCAGTCCTCCTTCGCAGGCAGAGGCTGCAACCCAACCCCTCCGCCCGCAGATCCCTTTGCCTGCGCAGGACGAGGTCACCAAGCTCATCCAGCGCCTCTTCATCCTTCCCGGCGAAGGAAAGGCTCCTGCAACAGTCGCGTTTTGCGGTGTCTCAGGGGGAGACGGTTGCACCTGGGTCTGCACTCATGCCGCAGAGTTTCTGGCTTCGCAACTCGCCGGCAAGGTCTGCCTCGTCGATGCAAACCTTCGCTCGCCTTCCCTGCACCGCCTCTTCGAGGCAAGCAACCTCTTCGGCTTCTCCGATTTTGCCAAGAGTACGCGTCCGGTCGCCGAATTCGCGCAACGCATACCCGGCGTAAATCTTTGGTTGATGCCCTCGGGCCCCGTAGGCCGTGAGCCGAATGGAGCGCTTAATCCCGCTCGCTTGCGTGCACGCCTGGCAGAACTTCGCGCTGAATTTGATCAGGTGCTCATCGACACGCCTCCACTGAGCCTTTTCAACGACGGCATCCTGATCGGGCAGGCGGTTGAGGGCGTAGTTCTCGTCATCGGTTCGGATTCCACGCGCCGCGAATCGGCTCGAATCGTCAAGCGAAGCCTCGACGCTGCAACGGTGCCGGTGTTCGGCGCTGTCTTCAACCGACGCACGTTTCCCATTCCGGAAAAGCTTTATCGGAAGTTGTAACGAGGCACGCGCGGGTTCGGGCGTCGGAATTTGGCTATTCGCAAGTCGGCTTCCCAAAGCGCTCTTTGGGAGTCACAGGGCGAAGCTTTGCCCACAAATATCCTCTTCTATCTCTGTCGCTCTCGCAGGAATGACGTAAGATGAATTCCGCATTCGATTGGAAGAAATCGGGGACACGCACATGAACTCATGGATCGGAGAATCGCTTCGCGAAACTGACTTCTCGCCAGCGGTGGCTCTTCGCGATACCGCTGCTGCCGCCGTGAACTGGGCCATGGGCGCGCGCCGCTTCCTGCTGGTTCTCCTCTCGGAGATCCTCTTCGCCGCCGTCTCCTACGCCTGTGCCGTGACGGCCCTTTCCGATACGCGCGGACGCGGCTGGGCAATGCATGTCCTGTCCTCGACCATTATCGTTCTTCTCCTCTGCCGTTTCGTCGGACTAGCCAGCGTTCGTCTCTATCGCAGGTCGCTTCTTTACGCGAGCATTCCTGATCTCCTTTCGATTGCTAAGGCGGTTTCGTTGACTTCCGTTCTTTTCTGGGCGCTTGCCGCGTGGCATTTCCGCCCGCTTCGCATTCCCGAAGCTGCCTTTCTTCTCGATTGGGCCTTCCTTCAGATTCTGTGGGCCGCGCTGCATTTTGGAGTCCGAATTCTAAAAACACAGCAGGCGACCGCTAGAAGAGACGGAAAGCGCGTCTTGATCGTCGGGGCTGGCGACGCGGGCATGATGCTGCTCAAGGAAATGGCGCTTGATCCCGCATCTCCTTGCCGTCCCGTTGCGATCGTCGATGACGATTGTGCGAAATGGGGCCGCCGCTATTTCAGCGTTCCCGTCATTGGGGGCACCTCCGAGCTCGCCCGGCTGGCGGCCGAAGCCAACGCGGAGGAAATTCTTATCTGCATCCCCAGCGCAACACGCGCCCAGATGCGCTCCATTCTCGACGCTTGCCGCCTCTCGGGCGTTCCCGTCCGCACGCTTCCCACGCTCGCCGAAGTTGTTGACGGCAGAGTCTCGCATCGCGATCTTCGCCGCCCCCGCGTTGAGGACCTGCTCCAGCGCGATGAAATTCGCATGGACCCTGAAGTCATCCGGCACGTTGTCGCTGGGAAGACAGTCCTCGTCACCGGCGCCGGCGGCAGCATCGGTTCCGAGCTTTGCCGCCAGATTGCCGCAGCCTCCCCGAGCAAACTGCTCCTGCTCGACAAATCCGAAAACAGCCTTTTCTACATCCATCTCGAAATCTCAGAAATGCTTCCCGCCCGCTGCGCCGAGCCCATTCTTGCCGACATCGCCTGCCGCGATCGCATTCGCGAAATTCTCCATTTTGCTCGACCGGATGTCGTATTCCACGCTGCCGCGCACAAACACGTTGGACTCCTCGAACTTCACCCGCAGGAAGCAGTACGCAACAATATCCTCGGCACACGCAATCTTGTGGAAGCGGCGCTTGCTGCGAGTGTTCCGCTCCTCGTCAACATTTCCACCGACAAGGCTGTCTACCCGCGCAGCTACATGGGCCTTTCGAAGAAAATTGCCGAGCTTTGCGTCCAGCAGACGGCCCGCGAACACTGCGTTGCGTATAGCAACGTCCGGTTCGGCAATGTCGCTGGCAGCACCGGCAGCGTCCTGCGCCTTTTCTGGGACCAGATCCAGAAGGGCGGGCCTATCCGCGTCACCGACCCTCGCGCCACGCGCTACTTCATGTCCGTTCCCGAAGCAGTTCACCTGATTCTTCGCGCGGCTTCTTTGGGAAAAGGCGGTGAGACCTTCGTATTCGACATGGGCGAGCCGCTGAATATCTATGAACTTGCTAAGACGATGAGCCTATTCGCAGGCCTCAAGCCTGGGCGCGACCTGCCGATCGAATTTACGGGTCTGCGCGAGGGCGAAAAAATTGCTGAGGACCTTTGGGAAGACTGGGAAAATCCGCGACCCACTCCCGCACCGGGAATTCTAGTTGTCAGCGAGCCGAATCCTCACTGTCGCAATGTCTCCTCCCACATCTCCGCTCTCGGAGACCTCCTCGCCTGCGACGATTTCTCTGGCCTGCTCAACCTCCTGCACCAGCTCATGCCCGAATTCAGTGTTTCCAGCATTCAGAATTCAACGAGCGTCGGCTCTTCCAACGTTCAGCCGTTGCGTCCAGCGGCGGCCCAAACTCGTGCCGCGCTGCCCTCTTTGGGGGCTGCATGAAAATTCCTCTCTCACGCCCCGACATTTCCGAATGCGAAATTGAAGCCGTTGCGGACGTCCTTCGCTCCGGCCAGCTCAGTCTCGGCCCGCGTCTCGAAGAATTCGAGGAGAGGCTCGCAGCCTTCGTTGGCGCTCGGCACGCCGTCGCCTGCAATAGCGGCACTTCCGCGCTTCATCTCGCCGTCAAGGCTCTCGGCATCGGCCCCGAAGACGAAGTCATCACCTCATCCTTCAGCTTCGTTGCTTCTGTCAACTGCTTGCTTTACGAACGAGCTGTTCCGGTCTTTGCCGATATCGATCCGCGCACGCTCAATCTCGATCCCGCCGCCGTTCGCGCTCTCATCGAACGCGATTACGTGTGGAGCGCAAATCGCCGAAATCTTGTCCACTGCCGCACGGGTCGTAAGCTCCGCGCTATCCTGCCTGTTCACGTCTTCGGACTTCCGTGCGACATGGATGCTTTCGTTTCCCTGGCACGCGAGTTCCGCCTTTCCATTCTCGAAGATACCTGCGAAGCGCTGGGCGCCGAATTCGACGGCCGCGCCGTCGGCACGTTCGGCGACGCCGGAGTTTTCGCTTTTTATCCCAACAAACAAATCACCACGGCGGAAGGCGGCGCCATCGTCACCAGTGACTGGCAAATCGCGCGCCTTTGCCGCAGCACGCGCAATCAGGGCCGCGACGACCAATCCCCTTGGCTTCGCCACATTCATCTCGGCCATAACTACCGGCTCAGCGAATTGCATTGCGCGCTCGGCATCGTTCAACTCGACCGCGTCACGCAACTCCTTGCCGCCCGCGCACGTGTCGCCGCCACTTACTCCCGCCATCTCGCGGGTGTGCCCAATCTTTCTTTGCCGCCGGATAATCCCTCGGTTCGCCGGAGCTGGTTTGTCTATGTTGTGCGTCTCTCCGGACCTTCGGCGCATTCCACTCGCGACCATCTGCTCGCCGCTCTTCGCCGCCGCGCAATCGGTTGCGCCGCCTACTTCCCCCCGATTCACCAGCAGCCATATTTCCGGCGATACTCCGCCATGCCTCATCACTCGCTTCCCTACACCGAGGCTGCCGGCCGCGAATGTCTCGCGCTTCCGTTTTTTTCAGCCATGACGGATGAACAGGTAGAGGAAGTCTGCGCTGCGGTCAAAAAGACCCTCGCGGGAATCCAAGGGGCAGGCTCCTCATCCCGCCGCGCGCTGGGTGCATCCGCTGGCGCTTCCTAGAATCTCGCTTCTCGACAAATGGCTTCCGCAAGATCGTTTTCAAACCCGGCGTCTGCCGTCTCGGTCAGCGTCCGCACAGCAGACGGGCGCATAGAGCCCGCCTGCCCTCTTTGCGGCTCAGCCTCCACGCGTTTCGCCTTTCGCGATGCCGGATGCTCGCTGCGCGCCTGCCGCAATTGCGATCTCTTTTTCGTTTTTCCCTATCCAGAGAGTAGTCGCCAGCACTCGCAAGTTTCCCGTGGACGCAACGACGAGATCGAGATTCTCGACTGCGCCCGCCGCTATCAGGGCGAAAGACTCTATTACGACCGCCATTTTCAGCTCATCGCGGAGGAATGCGTGGGAGCTTCTTCATTTCTCGACGTCGGCTGCGGTACGGGCCATCTTCTCGAACGTCTCTCGGCCATGCGCGCGTTCCATCTCGCGGGCATCGAACTCAATTGCCAAGCCGCTGCGTTCGCCCGTCGAGTCTCCGCCTGTGAAATTTTCGAAGCCCCGTTCGAGCAATTTCGCAGCGATCGCAAATTCGATGTCATCGCGCTGATCAACGTGTTCTCCCACATCCCCTCTTTTTCCGGACTTTTCGCTTCGCTACGTTCCCTTCTCGCACCTGGAGGAAAGGTGCTCATCCGCACCAGCGAAATGTCTCCCCGCGCCAGCCGCTGGAACCAGATGCACTGGGGTATTCCCGACGATCTTCATTTCCTCGGCCAGCGCACCCTCGAATTCGCCTGCCGCCAATATGGTTTCCGCATCGCGCGTCGCATCCGTGTTCCTTTTGAAGAGGAGCTCTTCCTTCGCTCCCGGTGGCAGCAGGCCGGCCGCCGCCGGCTCGTCAACGCCGTAAAATTCGCTGGACTCCACATTCCCGGCGCTCTGCCGCTGATGAAGTGCGCCTACACTTCGCTTCTCGGCCAGCGTCTTTTCGTTTCCTTTATCGTTCTTCAATCGGCCGAGTGACAAAAACCATCTCAATTCTGACGTCCTCGAGGTAACCGTCATGGCCAGCGCAGAATCAGCATCCGCCCTTATCAGGCCAAAGCCCGTCCGCTCGCCGTTCTTTCTCCGCCAGCTCCGCGCCCGGCCGCATCTCTATAGCGCCATTTGTCGCGCGCGCATGCTCTATTCCCGCCGCGTCGCCGCCGCCGTAGGGCGCAGGCAATTCCGCGCAAACGCTCGCCTTTTTGTCACCAATGATTTCGAGCGCTCGCTCATCGCATCTCTTCGTCGTCATGGCTACGCTCTCGCGCCAGGATTTTTCTCAGCCGCCGTCGCCGATTCTCTCTCTGCTTCGTCCGATTGCCTGTTTCGGGCGCTCTCGCTCGATCCGCTCCGTTCCTATTCCGTCCAATCCGGCCATCTTCGCGACTTTTCCGGCCTCACCTACGACGATCTTGCTGTGCGCGAAAAACTCATCGCCGTCCGCGACCCTCTCCTGCAAATTCCCGAACTCTTTCCTGTCGCCTTCCACGAAACCATCCTCAAAGTCGTTGCAAATTTCCTTGGCTATATTCCGCCGCTCTGCCGCGTCACCGTCGTCCGCGATTTCCCTCACAATCGCCCGTTGCATTCGAGTAATTTTCACAAGGACAACGATGAGTGCGACTCCCTCCAGATTTTCATCTATCTCGTCGACATCGACGACACCCGTGGTCCGCTCGTCTATATCCCCGGCTCGCACCGCTACGATGCCCGCTCCTGTCGCCCGCGGCTTTCCCGCGATCTCGGGCTCGATGCCAACGACGGCCGCCTGAGCGACGAGGAAGTCTCGCGCGTCTATCCTCGCAACTCCTGGGTTTCCCTGAGAACTGTCCGCGGCAGCGTTGCCTGGGTCTACGGCAATGGCATTCACAAGGGGCCTGCCTGGCCACGCCCGGGCGATCCCTCCAACCAGCCCCGCACTGCTATCAAAATCGACATTCACGGTTACAAATCGGGTATCGCGCGCGATTTTCGCGAGAATCGCATCGCCGAATCCGCGCTTGCTCGCCTCACGCCGTTGCAATTACTTTTCGCGCACGCATCGCCTGTCGAGGATTCATCCGTCTATCGATCCGCAGCCGCCGCTTTCGCAGACTGACTGTCTCCCACAAAAAAACTCCCATGCGCCTCCGCGCCGCGGCGTCCAAAGCCACTCATCTTCTCGCAAAGAATCCTTCGCTCTTTTGGCGAGTTGCTGCCGCCAAACTTGCCACCACGCGCCTTCTGCCTCCGCTCCCGGCAGAGAAATTCATCGGCAGCGTTCGCTTTGAGTGCGGCGCCGAAGATCACCGTGGCGCCGCTCCGATGTATTTCGGCTCGTATGCGCCTCTCGTCGTCGAGGCTATTCGCGGCTTTCTTCGTCCCGGTGGGGTCTTCTTCGATATCGGTGCGAACGTCGGCTATCTATCGGCCGTCGCTGCCGACTGCGTCGGCCCTCTCGGGGAAGTGCACGCCTTCGAGCCCGTTCCGCGCTATTTCGAGAGGCTGCGCTCACTCGCCGAACGCAATCCGGCCTTCACCATCGTCGCCAATTGCTGTGCCGCTGGGGAGACTCCCGGCCCATCCCGCATCTCCGTCACTCGCCAGCCGGGGCAAAATACGCTCGTTCCCGGCTACAAATCCGGCACTGAAGTCACTTCCTTCGAAACCATCCATGTCGTCCGGCTCGACGAATACATCGCGGAGAAATATCTCGGCGAAATCTCCATGATCAAAATAGACGCCGAGGGTTTTGAGTTTCCCATCCTCCGCGGCCTCGAACAATATTTCCGTTCCACACACCCTCGCCCTGTCATTGTTTCCGAAATCGCTCCCCGCGCCTATCCTCTCCTCGGCGAGTGTCTCTCCGCCTTGCGCGACTACATGACACGCTTCGGCTATTCCGCTTTCGACATTATTGATGGCGCAACTCCTGTGGACATCACCGCCCTGCGAGGCGTCGACGATGTTCTATTTCTTCCGAATCGCTTTCACTCATGAACTCCTCCGCGCAAACTCGCTCGGTCACGAATCGTTTACCCGCAATCTGGATCTTTCTCCTGGCCGTGGTACCTTCATTCCTCCTCTTTTCGGCCCATTTCTCCCCATTCCTTCTTCTTATGATCGGGGCCGCGGGATTGGCCCTTGCTGTACTCCTCCGTTATCCCGAATTCGCTCTTGCTCTCTACGTCGTCATCGGCGATATCAAAGGCGACAATCGCCTCTCATCTCTCTTTCCTTTCGATCTCACCCTTGCCGCCGGCGCTCTTCTTCTCGCGGGCGTCTTGCTCAATCTTCTGCGCGGCGTTCGGCCCCTGCCCCTTCCTCGCGCCTATTCTTTCTTTATTCCTCTTGTCTTCTGGATGCTCGTCAGTCTTTCTTACACACCCGTCTTTGAAGCCGGAGCGGACAAGCTCGCCCGTTTCCTCTCCGTCACCGCCATCGTAATCGTCGCGCCATTCTTTGTTCTCACCACGCCGCAGGCCATGAAGAGATTCCTGCTCTCTTTCGCCGCCTGTGCCTTTGTCATCTGCACCTATTCGCTCACAGGCCTCGGCGGCGATGAACGCCTCGCCTCCCCGAGCGACAATACAATCGGCCTCGGCCACATCGCCTGCTCCCTGTTTATCGTTCTCTGGTTTCTGCTGATCGCCCGCTTCCCTTTTTCGCGCCGGGCTCTCTTCTATCCGTTACTCGCCGTTCCCACACTCGCTCTTATCGGCTCCGGTTCTCGCGGCCCCGTCATCGCTCTTCTCCTCGTTATCCTGCTGAGCCTCTGTTTCCACCGCCACTTGCTTCTCGATTTCGGCCTCTTTTCTTTTTTCGGATTCCTGCTCGCTCCGCTTGCGGGGCTGCCACAGGCTTCGCTCGATTATCTCGGCTCCTTCCTGCACTGCCACGATCTTAGCGACATGGTCGCCTCCCGCGCCGACTTGGTTTCCTTCGCCTGGGATCTCCTGCGGCAGCATCCGCTTATCGGCGTCGGACTCGAAGGCTACCGCTTTCACTCGCTCAACGCCGGAGTTTACAAGTGGCCGCACGACATCTTTCTCGAGGTCGCTTGCGAACTCGGTCTGCCTGCCTTTTTCCTCATGGCTATAGTCTTTGGCGGCGCCCTGCGGACTTCGTTCCTTCAATTGCGCGCCCGCTCCAATCCTTTCCCGATCCTCGCCGAACTGGTCGCCGCCCTGCTCTTCGCCGGCATCATCAACGCCACGAATACCGGCGACATCAACTCCGATCGCCTCACGTGGCTTTTTCTCGCGCTCGTCTTCGCCGTTCGCGCTCTCGCGGAACGCGAAGCAAATTGCCCCTTGCAACCGCACATCTCTGCGACGTCGCGTGGCGCTCAGCTCGAAGCATTTCTTCGGAATTCGAAACCCTAGCGTCGTTCAAAACGCCGATGCCTCGATTCCTGCCTAGGCAAACTTCCGCCTCACCTTCCGTCCGTATCGGTGCGTCTCGGCCGTTGGCCCCTGTTGTCGCCCTCTCGGTGCCTCGCTCCGAATCCATTCATCCCGTTTTCTGTCACTTCACCCTCTCGCACGCGGAACTTAAGAGCCGAACTTTTCATCGCCTGTGTCTTTCGCTCGTCGCGAATGGTTTTGACGTCCGTTATCTGTCTCCCGCCTCGATCGAAGGCCCTTACAGCGGCATGCATCACGTTCGCCTCCCCCGTCTGTCGGGGCGTCTGCGGCAGATGCTCTCCTGGCCGCAACTTCTCGCCGCGCTCCTTCGTCAGCGTCCTGCTCTTTATCATTTTCAGGACCCTGAACTGCTGCCCGTTGCACTCCTCCTCAAAATAATTTTCCGAAAGCGTGTCCTCTATGACGCCTACGAGGACTTCCCCTCGATGGCGCTGCAAAGCTCGCGCGTTCCCCCATGGCTGCGCCGCGCAGCCTTCCTCGTTGTAGCCGCAGCGGAACGTCTCGCTGCGCGCCACTTCGACGGAATTCTCACCGCCGATCCGATCACTCTTCGCCGCCTTGCGCGCAATGGCCGAAGCCGCAAGATGGTCCTCTATAACTTTCCCAATCTCGATTTCTTCCCCGCTCCCGCCAAGAAGTCTGGTCCAAAAGAATTTGACCTCGTCTATCGCGGTGGCCTTTCCGAGCGCGCCGGGACCTACGTCCTCCTCGAAGCCCTGCACATTCTCCAGCAACAAGGCAGCGTTGTGCGGCTGCTCTTGATCGGCTACTCCGATTCGTTTTCTGCAGAAGCCCAGCTTCGAGAAACAATTCGTTCGCTCGGCATCGAGAATTCCACGCAAATCTTCGGCCGCATTCCTCACGAGCAAATGGCTTCCGCTCTCTCCCGTGCGTGCATCGGCATCAGCCCTCTGCTTTCCACTCCAAAATTCGAAATTAATATCCCTGTCAAAGTCTTCGAATACTGGGCCTGCGGTTTGCCCGTCATTGCGTCCGACCTTCGTCCCATGCGGCCCTTTTTTCGCTCCGCCAACGCGGGCCTTCTTGTCCCGCCAGGCGACTCTCACTCGCTGGCCCTGGCGATTCTGTGGATGCTCGGCCATCCCGCCGACGCCGCCCGCATGGGCCGCGCCGGCCGCGTCGCTATCGAAAATCGCTTCAACAATTGTTCTGAAGCTGCGCGCTTTTCGCGATTTTGCCGCCGCATCATCGCCGCATAGCCGGTTCTCGTTCCGTTCACTCCACCATGCTCGAACCGCTCATTCGCTCCAGCCTTCCCCACCTTCAATCTTTCTACGACCGCGCTCCTTCTCCCGTGCGCGATCTTCTCACCAGCGCCCGCGGATGGTTTCTCGCTCGCCTCCGCTATGGGCGCCACACTTCGTCGCTTGTCGATGAACTCCGCGCTCACGAGCGCTGGTCCCTGGAAGATATTTCTTCCTTCCAGCTCAGCGCCTTGCGCCACATCGTCGGTTACGCGCGCCGCACTGTTCCCTTCTACGCTTCCTATCCTGACACTCCGCTTCGCAGCCTCGGCGACCTTTGCGCTCTTCCCGTTCTTCCCCGCGAATCCCTTCGACGCAATCCGGACTTATTTCTCTCTTCCGCGATTCCCGCCCATCAGCGCATCCGCGCCGGAACCACCGGGACCACCGGCGCCAACCTCACCGTCGCTTACACCGAGGAATTCGCGCGCGCAAACTGGGCTTTTCTCCTCCGCCAATGGGCCTGGGCGGGCGTTTCGCCCCGCGAGCCTCGTGTCACCTTCTTCGGCGCTCGCGTGGTCCCCGCTTCCCGCACCGTTCCGCCTTTCTGGACGCGCAATCTTCCCGAACATCAGATCCTCGCCAGCATCTTCCATCTCTCTGAAAAAAATGCGCCACACTACCTCTCGTTTCTCGATTCACATTCCGGACAAATCCTCGAGGGGTTTCCCTCCGTCCTCTCCGTGCTCGCCGATTTCATCCTCGCGCGAGGCTCTTCCATTCCTATGCGCGTCATCTTCACGAGCGGTGAGCCTCTCTACCCGGCTGCGCGCGAAAAAATTTCCCGCGCTTTTTCCGCTCCCGTTTTCGATAGTTATGGAATGACGGAATACTGTGGCTTGATTCATCAGTGCGAAGCCGGAGGAATGCACCTGATTCCCGAATTCGGCTACCTCGAAATTCTCGACGATCGCAACGAGCCAGTCGCCCCCGGTGAGGAAGGTCATTTCGTCTGGACCGGTTTCCTCAACCTGGCCATGCCCGCCGTCCGGTATCGCATCGGCGACCGTGGCCGATGGCAGCTCGGCCCGCCCTGTGCTTGCGGCCGCGCATTTCCCCTCGTCCTTCCTACGATCACACGCGAAAGCGACATCCTTCGCCTTCCCGATGGCCGCCTGTTCTCTCCACGCGCCCTGAATCAACTTCTCAAACAGACTTCTTCTCTGCACTTCTGCCAGTTCATACACTCGGCTCCTGGCAAAGTTTCCATTCGATCTGTCCCCGGAGGTCAGCGCTCGCTCGAAGAAACCGCCGACTTGCGCGAGCGTCTCCAATCGCTCCTCGGACCTCAGGTCCGCGTCTCTTTCGAGCTTGCCGACCGCCCCCTGTCGCGGCCTGGCGGAAAAATTCCTCTCATCATCAATGAGGCTCTCCGATGAATCTATCCTTCTTGATCGTCAATGCCGACGATCTCGGCATGACGCACTCCATCACCGACGGCATTTTCCTCGCCCACTCTCACGGCATCCTCACCAGCGCTTCGCTCATGCCCAATATGCCCGCCGCCGAATACGCCGTCGAGCGCCTTCAAGATACGCGCACTCTCGGCGTCGGGTGTCATCTCAATATCTGCCAGGGGCGTTCGCTTCTTCATCTCTCGGAAGTCCCCTCGCTCGTCGACTCTTCCGGCCTCTTCCATCCCCCGCTCGAAATGGCACGCCGTCTCTGGCGTTGGCAGGTAAATCCCCGTGAAATCGAGGCCGAATTCCGCGCGCAGCTCCGTTGGGTGAAGATTCATGGCATCTCCCCCACGCACGCGGATTCCCACCATCACATGCACCTCTATCCCGCCGCCGCCGTTCCTTTCGCCCGCGTGCTTGCCTCCGAAGGAGTCTTCTGCGCGCGCTCTTCCCGCTGTGCCGTGTTTCCCCGCCCGCATTCGCTTGGCGGCCCGCACGAGGGCGGACCTCTTCGCCGCATCCTGGTTGGTTTCTATCGCACCGCTTTGCAATCTACAATTTTTCGCCGCCTCATTTCTCCGGATGCGCGCATTTCCTTTCTCTCGCGGGACCGCAATAATCCTTCCGCGCTCGCAGCGCGTCGGTCGACTGCGCTTCACCATCTTCCACAAGGGATCTTCGAACTCGCCTGCCATCCGAGCCTCCCTCGATCGAGTGATGGAGCAGCGCTCGACGCGATCTGTTCTCAGCGCGAAGAGGAACTCCGCTGGCTCGTGAATCCCGAATTGCGCGCTATCATAGCCGGGTGCGGAATTCGCCTGATTTCCTACGCCAGGCTCCCGTCTGCCCGTGCCTCGCTCGATGCGACTCGCACGGCTGCCGCATGAATCTGGGATCTCCATGCTGATTCTTTTTTGCACCTCCGCCGCACTCATTTTGTATGTATATTTCGGCTACCCGCTCATCCTCGTATCGGGACTGCTCGGCCGCCGCCGGTCTCCCGTGGAAGCGCCTATCGTCGATTGGCCCTCTCTTTCCATCATCGTCGCCGCACGGAATGAAGAATCCGTCATCGAAGGAAAACTTCTCAACTTGTTGGCCGTGGATTACCCACGCGACAAAATCGAGATTCTCGTCGGCAGCGACGGCTCCTCCGACCGCACCGAAGAAATCGTCCGCCGCTTCCATTCGCAAGGTGTAAGCCTTCTCTCCTTCCCCCAACAGATCGGCAAAAGCGGCATTCAAAACGGGCTCGTCAAATTTGCCACTGGCTCGCTGCTCGTATTCACGGACGCCGATTGTTTCTTCGCTCCTGAGACGCTGCGGCTCCTCGTCTTCCGTTTTTCCGATGCGCGCGTCGGGCTTGTCACAGCCAGGCCTCTCTATGAAAACGAATCCGAGACTCCCGTCACGCAAAACGAAGGCGTCTATCTCCGCTATGAATCCTGGATCCGCGCCGAAGAAAGCGCTCGCGGCCTTCTGGCCATGGCTTCCGGCTCCCTTTTCTCCATGCGCCGGTCACTCTGGCAGCCACTTGATCCCGCACATGGCGACGACTTCGTCTTGCCCCTCCGCGTTGCGTCCTCCGGCTTCCTCAACCTCCTCGAGCCGCGCGCCGTTGCTGTCACCCTCCTCGAACAGAAACTGCCCGCTTCGATGCTTCGCCTCAAATCGCGCATCATCTCCAAAGACTTTCGTGGCCTCCTCGCCAACGCCGCAATCCTCAACCCTTTTCGTCACGGCTCCGTCGCTATCGCCCTTTGGTCGCACAAAATCCTCCGCTGGCTCGTACCCTATTTCTTGATCTCCCTGCTCCTCTCGAATCTGTTTCTTCTTGCGCACCCCGTTTTTCGCGCTTCGCTGTTTCTGCAACTTGTTTTCTACGCATTCGCGCTTCTTGGAGCCGCTCTTCGCCGTCGTAGCAGTTTCTTGCTCTGGTCTATGCCTTTCTCGTTCTGCCTCGTGAATTTCGCCGCCCTGGTCGGAACGCTCCAATGCCTCGCGCGCCGTCCCGCAGGACAGTGGACCCCTGCCCGCCGTCACTCTCGCGCCGCTTGATCCTTACCGTCTTTCGCGTTTGTCTACCCGCTCCCGGTGAAAACCCGTCAAATCTTCGACAACGCCCTCTCCGCCCTCGCGCAAATCCTCGGCAGCGCCGCGGTCTTATTTTTTCTCTACCGCTTTCTCGTCCGCACCATCGGCGTCGAGCGTCTCGGTATCTGGTCTCTCGTTCTCGCCACCACTTCTATCGTCACCCTCGCCAACCAAGGCTTCTCCACGGGAGTCGTTAAATTCGTTGCGAAATACGCCGCTCGCGGCGATTCCTCGCGCGTCTCCCTGCTCCTGCAAACAGCCCTTCTTTCGATTGCCGTCGCTGTCGGCGCGGCTTCTCTCTTGCTTTATCCTGTTGGCTCCTGGGCGCTGCGCTTCGTTCTTCCTGCCTCTCGCTTTTCCGAGGCACTCGCGATTCTCCCTTTCGGGCTCGTCTCTCTCTGGCTGAATCTCTGTGCCTCTGTCCTTCAGGCGGGCCTCTCCGGGCACGAACTCGTCACACACCGAAATTCCCTGGTCTTCGGAGCTTCCGTCGCCTATCTCGTTTTGGCTTTTCTGCTCGTCCCGTCGCGCGGCCTCTTTGGCCTGGCCGAAGCGCAACTATTCACTGCGTCGCTTTCCCTCGCCGCCGCTTGGATTTTTCTCCACCGGCTCGTGCCCCAGTTGCCGCTTTTTCCCCATCGCTTCAATAAGCCGCTCTTCCGCGAGATGTTCTCCTACAGTCTCCAGTTCCAGTTCATCACCGCCGGCCAGGCGGCCCGCGAACCGCTCACGAAGGCGCTCCTTGCCAAATTCGGCGGCCTTTTCATGGCCGGTCTCTACGACATGGCCATGCGCTGGGTCATTACCTTCCGAGAATTAATCGTGCAAGCCAACCAGGTGCTCGTGCCCACGATTGCCGGTCTTCAGGAACGTGATCCCACAACGATCCCCCGCGTCTATCGCGATTCCTATCGCGTCGTCTTCTACTTCTCGATTCCTCTGTTTGCGTTCTTGGTCGTGCTCGCACCTGTCGTTTCGCGCATTTGGCTGGGCCGTTGCGATTCTGTGTTCGTTGTGATGATCGCTCTTCTCGCGGCTGGCTGGCTCGTCAATATCCTCTGCAACCCCGCTTACGTTGTCGACTTGGCCGTGGGTGACTTGAGTTCGGTTGGCGTCGGATGTCTTTCGACGCTAACGCTAAATGCGGTTCTCGGTTTTCTCGCGGGGAAATTCTTGGGAGGTCTTGCCATAGTCGTGGCGGCGGCAATTTCTCTAGCGGTTGGTTATCTGATCGTTCTTATTTCCTATCATCGCAAGCACCGTCTCTCCTTCTCCTATCTTTGGCCTGCGAATAGTTTCCTTCTCCTCTTTGCCGCCGTCCTTGGTTCGGCTCTCTTCCTTCCGTACTTTCACTCTTCATGGACATCATCTCTATTCTCCATCCGCACCGCTTCCGGCATTGTTGTCGCGCTTCTTCTGATGGTCGTTCTTCCCATGTGGGCCCATCCCATGCGGCGGCGGCTCCTTCAATGGATCGCTTCGCGCCTCCCCGCATAATTGCCATGCCCGAAGAACCGGCATCCGCACCTTCTCGCGTCCTGTGGCAATCGTCTTCCGCCGAAAAGGCGGTCGCTCGCATTGCGATCGTCGGAGACTTCCTTCCTTCCGGCCGCCTGGCCCTTCCAGAGGGCGAGACATGGCAATCCATGGCGCGTCTCGTCACGCCTGTCTTTCAGGATGCCGACATTGGCATCGTCAATCTAGAAGCGGTTCTCGATGCCGCAGGTCTTCCTCCGCGCCGCCTCAACGGTCTCGGCGACATCGTTTCCGCTCCCGCCGATTCGCTCGACTATCTCGTGGCCCTCCGTCTTCAAATCGTAGGCGCCGCCAATAATCACTCCTTCGATTTTGGTTCTGCGGGTGTCGACCATACTCTCGCTGCCATCTCCTGCCGCGGTCTTTCTCCCATCGGTGCCGGCCGTTCTCTTAGAGACTCTCCCGGCGTGTTCATTTGGAACGGTCCGGAAAATCTTCGCGTAGGTTTCTGGGTCGCTGCCAAGGCAACGCGCGATCCCGCAACCCGTCGTTTTGCAGGAGTCGAGCCCGCCACGCTCGCCCGCGCAATGCAAGCGCTGCGCTCGCTTCGCGCCGCGGGCGCGCAGTTCTGCGTCGGTCTGCTTCACGCCGGTTTCCTTCGCACCAGCCATCCAGACCCGGAAGACGTCCGTCTCTTGGACTCGCTCGCCGCCGCCGGTTTCGACGTGGTCGCCGCATCACACTCCCACCGAATTTCCGGCGCGCGTCTTGTCGCTTCCTCCTGCCGCACCTCCGCCTGCTTCTACGGTCTTGGCAGCCTCGTCTCCGGCTATATTTCCTCTTCTCTCGAAGCGGAGGGTCTCGTCGTAGTCGTCTCTATTACCGACCAAGGTGCTTTGGCTCAGCTCGAAGTTCGTCCGGTTGTTCTCTCGCAAGATGGCTGGGCTGTCGTTCCTTCAGAGGCCGAGGCACACGCCATTCTCGAACGCTTCGAGGAGCTTTCTCGCCGGATTGCCAACGGCTCTTTCTCTTCGCAGTTCTATCGGGATGTATCGGAAAGTATGTTTGACGTTTACTGGCGGGACGCTCGCGCCACGTTCCGCGAATCCGGCGTCTCTGGCTTGCTGCACAGGGCTCGCCGCATTCGCCTTCGCCACGTCAAGCGACTGGTCCGCGCCGTCGTTGGATGACGCAACTTGTCATCCGCATCGCAGCGTTTTCATAGATTGGGCTGAGATTTGCTTCTGCTCGTGCGAGCGGCTCTGCCGATCGGCACCTTTTCTGCGCCCGCCGTGTTTCGGTTTTCCTAGGACTGTGACGTGAGCAGCGTGCGCGCGCCGCGCCGGCTGCGCTCTTGCGGGGTGGTCTGTTTCAGCAAATTCCCCAGTTGCACGAGCAGTTTTCGAAGCTTGGCTCTCTCTTCCAAATCCATTTCCACCACTTCAAACGCGCGCGCCTGCGTATTCGCGTCGCGCACGATCGCCTTCGCCTTCACCGGCTTCTGTCCCGGATTCATGCGGATTCCAACCACGGTTCCCGGATGCAAGCTCGCGTCGCAAAACGCCACGCCCCCGCCCAGCGTCATTTCCGGAATTTCCATGTGGCAGTTTTCTTTTAGGTTCGTGGTTGTGGCGGGAACCGGCCGCTCCAGCCGCATTCTCGGATAGCGGCGCTGCCGGATCGCGGACGAGTTTGGATCGGGATCCAACACCTCGATCGAAAGCTCCGCCACGCTCAGTCCGCTCGACGGCAAAAAGCTCTTGGCCCACTCTGGATCGATCTTTTCCATCGCCTGCGTCGCCACCACGCGCAACTCACTCGCGCTTGCCCACCCAAAGACCTTCCTGGTCTCCGCAATCTTTCGCAGTACGTGTTCGGCGGCAGCGGTGCGGAGCCTCCCGAGCGCCTCAATCGCTTTCAGTTGCAAATAAGGAGACCCGTCGCTCGGCAAATCCCCTTCCGCCAGCCGGACCAACTTCATATCCGCGAGCTTTTCGCTGCTCAACCCGATTTCGTCCACGGCCAGAGGCTGGATCAGCGGGTCGATCAGATCGAAGAGGCCCAGCAACAGCCGTCCGCGCTCGGAAGATCCGCTGGCGGCGATCTGCCGCACCATCCGGTCGTGAGAGGTGCGCTTCCACTCGCGTAGTTTGCCTGGCAGCGCCTGCTCCAGCATCGGCAGGTCGATGCGAGCGAGCAATCCCACTGCCTCCAGCGCCTCCGTTGATTTTCCGTTGAGCAGTTGCTGGCGCAAGTGCTCGATCCCTTCTGGGCCGAGATTATTGGTCATCGAGATCAGCAGATCGCAATCGTCGCGGAATCCGGCGCGGCTGAACCGTTTCGCCAAGTGATCTGCCGCCGGTCCAGGAATTCGCCGCAGCAAGTCCGTCAGCCCATCTGGTGCGCTTCCATTCTTCACGGCTTCTTCGATGAACTCCGGCAAGCGGTCTTCGACGGCGATTCTCGGGCGAAGGTTTTTCCCCACCCCCGGCCTTTCCGTCTCCACGTAATCCACCAGTTCCACCGCGCGCTGCACTGCCGGAAAAGCACGTTTCTTCGTTGCCTCTTGCGACAGGCGGACGAAGGCCGCTCCCACCACGCTTTGCAATTGCGAGTCAGTTTCTTCTGCCAGTTGCACGCCTGCCTGGCGAATCGTGCTCACTAGCAAGCGGTCGCTCAATTTCGCATACAGGCTGGCGAGCTCCGCCACGCCCATCGCTGACTGCCGTCGCGCTTCCGGCGATTTTGCCGCCATGCACGAGGCGTAATTGGTTAAGACTTTCTCGGCGCCTTCGCTGTCTTCTTTCTTGAGAAGACTTTCGACGTATTCCCGGACTTTCTGCGGAGGCACGCACCATGCCTCCGAAGATTCCAGCACGTTCTTCGCTTTCTCTTCCGTCACCTGCGCCCAGAATTGCTGCGCCAGCAAATCCACGTGCGACTGCACGTCCAGGCCCGCCTGCGCCATCTTCTCTTCGTACACACCGAGGATTTTCCGCAGCCCGTCGAGCTCCTGGTTCATGTCATCGAGCATCGTTCGCACGGTGTTCACTTCAATGTCGCCGCGCTCGTAGCTTTCAAGCGCATATCGGATCGCGATGTGTTCCGCCAGCTTCATCAGCGTTGGACGGTCGGAGGATTCCGATGGAGCTTGCGCCGCCAGAGCCGAGAGCGCCTGGCTCACCGTGAATCGCGCGCGCCGGGGCAGTGTGGAAAGCCGCGATTGAAAGGCCGTCGGATCGAGCTTGTTCTTTTCGCCTTCGTTCGTGCGCGCGATCTGTGCGAGCACTTGCAGAATTCCCTGCAGTTCGTCCTGATGCAGTGTCATCAGTCCGGTCTCGACGGACATTGAACCAGGTGTCACGTTGCGCGCGTTTCGCGTTCCGCGAATTCCCTTTGTCGCCGTGGTCCACCGGCCCACTCCCCCCGCACCTTGACTTTCGTTCTCGCCACTGCTTTCCGGAACTTGCCACGATTTCGGGCTCGGCGCCGATCCAGATCTGCCTCCGCCGATAGCTCCCGGCGCTGGAGATCCCTGCGGGGCGCCGCTCGGCGCACCATGCATGCTGGCAGCTCCGGCTCCGGGTGAACCGCCAATTTCCACTCCCGTCGGACCGTTTGCTCCTCCGCCCGACGCGGTGCCAGAGCTTTCCTTACCGAACCAGAATCCTCCTGCGTTTGGATCGAGCGGCGTCCCGCCGCTTCCTCCTGAAGCATTCAGAATGTTCCATGTTCCTGCGGACCCACCACCTGGAGATGAACCTCCGCTGCCTGATTCGCGGCCGGCAACAATGGGGGCACTGCCGCTCAGGCTCGTTCCACCGCCGCTGGGCGCACCACTCGATTCTTTGCCCAGCCAGAATCCTCCTGCGTTCGGATCGAGCGGCGCTCCACCTCCACCGGCAGACGAGTTCACGATATTCCACGTTCCCACTGAGCCGCCGCTGGGCGCAGGGCCTCCGCTCCCTGATTCACTTCCAGCAACAACACCAGTTCCACCGGTCAGACTCGTTCCGCCGCCAGAAGTTCCACCACCTGACTCCTTGCCCAACCAAAACCCGCCAGCATTCGGGTCGAGCGGCGCTCCACCGCCCTCACCGGAGGAATTCACGATATTCCAAGTCCCGGTCCCGCCCCCCGTTCCGGCGCCTGTTCCTGTGCCGGAACCCGAATGGCTGCCTGCGTTGATGGCCGTTGCAGGTCCGCTGAATCCTGCTCCTTCGCCGCCAGAGCCGGACGCGCGCCCTAAACCGGACGAATAGAATCCAGGTGCATTTCCACCCGCATTCTGCACCGAGCCGCCCCGGCCAGTGAGATCTGCCGGGCCACTCGAATAGCCGCCAACTCCACCTCCGCTACCACCTGGACCGTTTCCAGCTCCACCAACACCGCCGCTTCCATTCCCGGTACCCGAACCGGACTCGCCCGTTCCTGTGCCGCTGCCGGATCTGCCGCTTCCAGAACCTGTACCGGTGCCGGGACCGCCGCCTTTTGTGCCTTCGGCGGC
>DATKPM010000029.1:0-31906 GCA_035524135.1 Candidatus Acidiferrum sp.
GAGATGGTGATGCCGGGAGACAACGTGAGCGCGGAGATCACGCTGATCACGCCGGTGGCGTTGGAAAAGGGGTTGCGGTTCGCGATTCGCGAAGGCGGCCACACGGTCGGCGCCGGCGCCGTCAGCGAGATCATCGAGTAACCTATGCCTAACGGAGAAAAAATTCGGATTCGTTTGAAGGCATACGATCACCGCGTGCTCGACCAATCGACAAAGGAAATCGTCGA
The DNA here is from genome assembly GCA_035524135.1 of Candidatus Acidiferrum sp. Classification (GTDB taxonomy): domain Bacteria; phylum Acidobacteriota; class Terriglobia; order Acidiferrales; family UBA7541; genus Palsa-295. The sequence continues at coordinate 228 of DATKPM010000029.1, forward strand.
TACGGCGAAGCGCACCGGCGCAGATGTGGCCGGGCCGATTCCCCTGCCCACGGTGATCAACCGGTGGACCGTGCTGCGGTCGCCGCACGTGGACAAAAAATCGCGCGAGCAGTTTGAAATGCGGACGCACAAGCGGCTGATCGATATTCTCGAACCGACGCCGGATACGGTGGACGCGCTGATGAAGCTCGACCTGCCGCCGGGCGTGGACGTGGAAATCAAGGCGTTCGGCCGGGAACACGCGGCGAAATAATGTAGCTCGGGTCTTCAGATCCGGGGTTTTTGCAAAGGAAAAAGCGACATGGCGGTCAACGGCATACTCGGAATCAAAATCGGCATGACGCAGGTGTTCGCCGAAGACGGCACGGCGCAGCCCTGCACGGTGCTGCAGGCGGGCCCGTGCGTGGTGGTGCAGCGGCGCACGAAGGACAAGGACGGCTACGACGCTGTGCAGCTGGGGCTTGTCGAGTTCATCAAGCCGCAGCGGCTGACCAAGGCGCTGACCGGCCACTTCAAGAAAGCCAGCGTGGCTCCGATGCGGTATCTGGGCGAAGTTCGCCTGGAAGATTCGAAGGATGAAACCAAGCCGGGCGATCGCGTTCTGGTCGATGGATTTCAGGTGGGCGAATTCGTCGATGTGAGAGGCGTAAGCAAAGGCAAGGGATTTGCAGGCGGTGTAAAGCGCTGGCACTACCGCGGCGGCGAAGGGTCGCATGGGTCGATGTTTCACCGCGCCCCGGGCGGCATCGGCGCGAGCTCGTTCCCGTCGCGCGTTTGGCTGGGGCAGCATTTCCCGGGGCACATGGGCAACGAACAGAAGACCTCGAAAAACCTCCGCGTCGTAAGGATCGATGCAGACGAAAATCTGCTGCTGGTGCGCGGCGCGGTTCCCGGCCCGGCGGGCGCTTATATTTACATCCGCAAGGCCAAATCGCCCAAGCGGCAAGCGAAACCTCAAGAAAGCAAGAAGGCTAAGGCCGAGAAGAAGTAAGGCTGAGAAAGAAAAAGAGACGAACATGCCTGTAGTCGACGTTTTGAATCTGGATGGCAAGAAAGTTGGCTCGGTCGAGCTGGCGGACGACGTGTTTGCCGCGGGGGTGAACCGCAACCTGCTGCACGAGGCCGTGCGGCATTATCTGGCGGGCAAGCGTGCGGGCACGCACAAGACCAAGGACAAGAGCGAGGTGAGCGGTTCGGGCAAGAAGCTCTGGCGGCAGAAGGGAACGGGCCGCGCGCGCATCGGTTCGATCCGCTCGCCCTTGTGGCGTCACGGCGGGACGGTGCACGGGCCGGTACCACGCAGCTACGAATACGCGCTGCCGAAGAAAATGACTTTGGGAGCACTGCGTTCGGCCCTTTCCGCAAAGCTGGCAGAGGCGAAGCTGACGATCGTCGAAAGCTGGCAACTTGCGTCGCACAAGACCAAGCCGTTCCGCGAAGCGCTCGACAAGCTCGACAAAGATACGCGGACGATGTTGCTGGTCGAGAACGGGGCAAATCTGAACCTCGAGCGCGCCAGCCGCAACATCGAAGGCGTCACTTTAGTTCCGGCCGCGGGGCTTGAACCCTACGACCTGCTTCGCCACGACCGTTTGGTGCTGTCGCGCGAAGCGGCGGCCAAAATCAGCCGTGCACTTTCGGCCACCAAGCCGGAAACGCCCGTGCAGATCGAGCCGGCTCCGGCGGCTTCCGCATCGAAACCGGCCGAGGAAAAGGCTGCCAAACCTGCGGCCAGGGCGGAGAAGAAGTCCGCGCCAAAGGCGGCGAAGAAGCCGGCGGCCAAGAAAGACGCGCCGAAGGGCAAAGGGAAAAAGGGATAGGCCATGGCCACCAAGACGTTTCAAATCATCCGGCGCCCGATCATCACCGAGAAAGGTCTCGGCGTGAAGGAGACGCAGCATACCGTGGTTTTTGAAGTCTCCTCCGCCGCCACGAAGACGGAGATCAAGCAGGCGGTGGAGCGCATCTTCAAGGTGAAGGTCGATCAGGTGCGCACGGCGAATTTCCACGGCAAGTTCCGCCGCCGGGGGCGCGCCGAAGGGCACCGCCGGGACTGGAAGAAGGCTTACGTCCGTCTTGCGGCGGACCAGAAGATGATCGAGTACGCAGAGAATCTGTAAACGCGAAGCGCGCGAGCGGTGGCGCTCGCTGGTCTTCGGGAAGTGAAGGCAAGAGGCAACGATGGCACTGAAAACATTCAAACCGTACACGCCGGCGCGGCGGTTTCTGACGGTGGTCGACAAGAGCGACATCACCAAGCAGACGCCCGAGAAATCGCTGGTCGAATCCAAGAAGCGCTCGGGCGGGCGCAATGCGCACGGGGAGGTCACCATATGGCACCGCGGCGGCGGACATGCCAAGAAATACCGCGTCATCGATTTCCGCCGCGACAAGATCGGCATTCCGGCGAAGGTGGCCGCGGTCGAATACGACCCGAACCGTTCGTCGCGCATCGCCCTGCTGCACTACGCGGACGGCGAGAAGCGCTACATTCTCCAGCCGGTGGGACTCGAAGTCGGCATGACGGTGCAGAATGGTGAAGGTGCAGACATTCTTCCCGGCAATGCGCTGAAGTTCCGGCATATTCCTCCCGGCACGATGGTGCACAACCTGGAGTTGTTTCCAGGCAAAGGCGGGCAAGCGGTGCGCGCGGCGGGCGGCGCGGCGCAACTGCTGAGCAAGGAAGGCGAAATCGCGCTGGTCAAGCTGCCCTCGGGCGAGGTCCGCAAGTTCAGCGTTGATTGCATGGCGACGATTGGCCAGCTCGGCAATCTCGACCATGAAAACGTCAGCTATGGCAAGGCGGGACGCACGCGCTGGAAGGGGCGCCGTCCGACGGTCCGAGGCGTGGCGATGAATCCGGTGGACCATCCGCACGGCGGCGGTGAGGGCCGCGTCAAGGGCAACCATCCGCAGACTCCGTGGGGCTTCCCCACGCTGGGTGCGAAGACTCGCAAGAAGAGGCCGAGCGATCGGATGATTGTGGAACGGCGGAAGCCGTAAGAAAATTCGAGCCCGAGCTTGCAGAGCAGGCTCGGCTGGGCAAGGCGGCGGAGCCGCAGGAGTTTTGAAGAGTGGTGAGCAGCAAACTGAATCCGGCGCGGCGGGGAATCGAGGGTTATTCCATGGCAGCCACACGTACAACTCGGCGCACACCGAGGCGCGCGACGCGTCTCGCGAAGCCGACGTCCCGGCGAGCAGTGAAGCCTGTTGCCAAGCCGGCCCCCAAGCCCGTCGGCAAAATTGCATCGAAGATGATCCCGCCACCGCAGGTGATGTTTCGCCTGTGCCGTCCGGGATGGGCCGTGATTGTGGAGAAGGCTCCCAACGCGCAGGGAACGCGCTTCGTTTGCCCGTTCTGCCCGTTGTCGCATCGCGTGCCGGGTCCGGTGCGCGGATTCAAAAAAATTCGCCGCGCGCAGTACATCAAACTGCGCCGCGTAGAGGAGTAAGGACTCTCATGCCGCGGTCGCTCAAAAAAGGCCCGTTCGTCGATACGCACTTGCAGCAGAAAGTGGAAGCGATGAACGCGCGGAACGAAAAGAAAGTGGTGAAGACGTGGTCGCGCCGTTCGACGATTGTGCCGGAAATGGTGGGGCACACGCTTGCCGTGCACAACGGGAAGAAATTCATCCCCGTGTACATCACCGAGCAGATGGTGGGACACAAGCTCGGCGAATTCGCGCCGACACGCACTTTCAAAGGTCACGCCGTGAAAGCAGCTCTTGAGAAGGCGGCCGCAGCGGCTGGCGCTCCCGCGGGAGCTCCCGCGGCTGGCGCGGCTCCGGCGGCCAAGGGATAGGCATCGAACATGGCAACCCTTACACCAACGCAGATTGAAGGCCTGGCGCAGACCAAATTCGTGCGCGTGTCGCCGCAGAAGGCGCGCCTGGTGGTTGACTTGATCCGCGGGCAGCAGGCGGGCGCGGCGCTCGAGCGTCTGCGCTTCACGAAAAAACGCATCGCGCGGGAAATTGAAAAGACATTGCGGAGCGCGATTGCCAACGCCGAACGCAAGGCGGACGATGCCGGCGAATCGCTCGATGTCGATTCGCTGTTTGTCACCGGATGTTTCGTCAACGAAGGCCCGCGCTGGAAGCGCATGCGTCCGGCGCCGATGGGCCGCGGGTTCCGCTACCAGAAGCGCACAGCGCACATCGTCGTGCAAGTGGCGGAGCATCACCGCGCGGCCGAGGGGCGTGTGGCGGCGGCAGCGGCCGAAGCCGAAGCATCGAAGGGCGTGAAGGGTGCGGTCCGCAAGGCACGGAAAGCGATCGAACAGCGCGCCAAGCAGGCGCAGAAAAAGAAGAAGTAGGAGGGCCGTTTGGGTCAGAAAACTCATCCGTACGGATTTCGCCTGGGCTACAACAAGGCCTGGAAATCGCGCTGGTTCGCCAAGCGCGAATACGCCGACCTGCTGCACGAAGACGTGGTGCTGCGCAGGCAGCTGAAGGCGCGCCTCAAGTCTGCCGGTGTCAGCGCCATTGATATCGAGCGCGCGGCCAACAAGCTGGTTGTCCGCATTTACACCGCGCGTCCCGGCATCATCATCGGGCGCAAGGGGTCGGAAATCGACAAGCTGAAGAGCGAAGTGCAGAAGCGCACCAAGCGCGAAGTGCACATCGATATTCAAGAAGTGCACCGCCCGGAGCTCGACGCGCAACTGGTGGCCGAGTCGATCGCGCTGCAGCTGGAAAAGCGCGTCGCCTTCCGCCGCGCCATGCGCAAGGCGGTTGATTCCGCTCTGCGGTTTGGCTGCAAGGGTATCAAAGTCCGCGTGGCTGGCCGCTTGAATGGCGCGGAAATCGCGCGCAAGGAGTGGTACCTGCAGGGGAGGCTGCCGCTGCAAACGCTCCGTGCGGACATCGACTTCGGCACGGCCGAAGCCGAAACCACCTACGGCCTGATCGGCGTGAAGTGCTGGATCTATCAGGGCGAGAAGATTCCCGAGCGCGGCAAGCCGGGCCCGGGCACGGAAGCGTAAGAGGGAAACAGGCAAACGACCATGTTGATGCCGAAGAAAGTGAAATACAGGAAGCAGCAGCGCGGCCGGCGCAGCGGAAAAGCGTGGCGCGGCGGCTCGCTGGCGTTCGGCGAATACGGGCTGAAGGCGCTCGAGCCGGCGTGGATCACCGACCGGCAGATCGAAGCCGCGCGCGTAGCGATCACGCGCTTCATCAAGCGCGGTGGCAAGCTCTGGATCCGCATTTTCCCGGACAAGCCGTTCACGAAAAAGCCGGCCGAAACGCGTATGGGCAAGGGCAAAGGGCCGCCGGAACGGTGGGTGGCGGTGGTGAAGCCTGGCCGCGTCATGTTCGAAATGTCTGGCGTGGATCTGGCGACGGCCACCGAGGCGATGGAACTGGCGGCGCACAAACTGCCGATTCACACGCAGTTCGTCAGCCGGGCGGAGGAACTCTGATGGCGCGGCGTGCCGACAAGTATCGCGACAAAGGCAAAGACGAATTGCAAGCGCAGGAACGCGAGCTGGCTGAGCAGATTTTCCGGCTTCGCTTCCAGCTTTCAACCGGCCAGGCCGAGGGACTCCGGAAACTCCGGGAAGCGAAGCGCGACCTCGCGCGCGTCAAGACGCTTCTCCGTGAAGAAGAATTGAGGAAGGCGTAATGTCAAATCAGGCAAGCGAACCCTCCGGCGTGGTGCGCGGCGCACGGCAGGAGCTGGTGGGAGTCGTCACCAGCAACAAGATGCAGAAGACGATCGTCGTGAAGGTGACGCGCACCACCGAGCACCCGCTGTATCACCGCGTCGTGCGCTCGGCGAAGAAATACTACGCCCACGACGAATCTGGGGACGCTCGCATCGGCGATACCGTGCGCATCGTTTCCACCCGCCCGCTTTCAAAACTGAAGCGCTGGCGGCTCAAGGAAGTGGTGGCGCGGTCCACCCGGGTGGCGTAACGCCCGGACCCCCGGCGCCGAGGAATCGAGGAGCAAGACCATGGTTCAGATGAGGACGTGGCTGACGGTGGCGGACAATTCCGGCGCGCGCCAGCTGACCTGCATCCTCCCGGTGGGAGGCGATGCGGGGCTGAAGGCGGGCCTGGGCGACGTCATTACGGCGGCCGTTAAGGAAGCCACGCCGGACAGCCAGATCAAGAAGGGCAAAGTGGTGCGCGCCGTGGTGGTGCGCACCAGAAAAGAGCACCGGCGGAAAGATGGCACCTACATCCGCTTTGACGACAACGCCGCCGTGCTCATCAATGATGCGAACGAGCCGATTGGGACGCGCGTCTTCGGGCCGGTAGCCCGCGAACTGCGCGACAAGAAATTCACCAAGATCGTCTCGCTTGCCCCGGAAGTGTGGTAGCCATGAGAGAAACGAACGCAAAACCTGCAGGGATGTCGATTCGCCACGGCGATACCGTGAAGGTGATGTCCGGGCGCTCGAAGGGAAAGACGGGCAAAGTTCTCTCCGTCAATCCCTGGAAGCACACGATTACGGTGGAGCACGTGAACATCATCAAGCGGCACACGCGGCCAAACCCGTCGAAGAATATCAAGGGCGGCATTCTCGATAAGGAGGGTCCGATTCACGTGTCCAACGTCATGCTGGTCTGCCCCGGCTGCGGCAAGCATACGCGCGCGGGCCACACGACGCTGCCCGACGGCACGAAGGTACGCATCTGCCGGCGGTGCAACACGACGTTTGAGAATTAAGAGAAAAGAGATTCTGAGTTTTAGCCGAGCAAAGACGAGGCGTTCTAAAGATGACGAGCAGGTTGCACACGAAGTATCGCAGTGAAGTGATGCCGGCGCTGACCAAGCGCTTCGGCTACAAGAACACCATGGCCGTGCCGCGCGTCGCTAAGGTGACGCTGAATATCGGCCTCGGCGAAGCCAGCGCCAACGTGAAGCTGCTCGATACGGCGGCGGCCGAGCTTGGCCAGATTGCCGGGCAGAAACCGGTGATCACGCGCGCGAAGAAGTCGATCGCGAATTTCAAAATCCGTAAGGGCATGCCCATCGGTTGCATGGTCACGCTGCGCGGCGAGCGGATGTATGAGTTTCTCGATCGGCTGGCGAGCATCGTGTTCCCGCGCGTCCGCGATTTCAAAGGGCTGCCGCCGAATTCTTTCGACGGCCGCGGCAATTACACGCTGGGCTTGAAGGATCAATTGGTCTTCCCGGAAATCGATTACACGCGGGTGGACAAAATCAAGGGCATGAACATTACCATCACGACGACGGCGCGGAACGACGAAGAAGCGCGCGAGCTGCTAAAGGGGCTCGGCATTCCGTTCCGTTCGTAGGCAAAAGAGAGCGAGAGACAGATGGCGCGCACCAGTCAAATTGCCAAGACGCACAAGAAACTGAAGTACAAGATCCGCGAGCGCAACCGCTGCCGCATCTGCGGGCGCGCGCGCGGCGTCCTTCGCAAGTTCGAAATGTGCCGCATCTGCTTCCGCGGCTTGGCGCTCAAGGGCGAGATTCCCGGCGTCGTGAAGGCGAGCTGGTAGGAATTGCAGGAAGACATTTTGCAGGAACGTACTGACAGAGAGACAGGAAACGAATGATTACTGATCCGATTGCCGACCAGCTGACGCGCATCCGCAACGCGGCCCGCGCCAAGCACCCGCGCGTCGACGTGCCTTCTTCGAAGTTGAAGGTCGAAATCGCGCGCATCCTGAAGGAAGAGGGCTATCTCGCGAGCTTCAAGGTGGTCGAAGAGAAAGGCCACAAGACGCTGCGCATGTTTCTCCGCTACACGCCGGACCGCCGCAGCGTGATCACCGATCTCAAGCGCGTCTCGCGGCCCGGTTCGCGCCGCTATGTCAGCAAGACGGAAATCAAGCCGGTTGTCGGCGGCATGGGCGTCTCGATCCTGTCCACGCCGCGCGGGATCATGACCGGACAAACCGCCCGCAGGGAAGGCATCGGCGGCGAACTGTTGTGCGAAGTGTGGTAGAGCGGAATTCGAGCGAAGAGGAACCGAGAACGCCATGTCGCGAATTGGAAACAAAATCATTCCCGTACCCTCCGGCGTGAAGATCGCCGTCAAGGACGGGCTGGTGGATGTCCAGGGGCCGAAGGGAAAGATGACGGTGAAGGTGCCGCGCGGAATTTCCTTCGAGCAAAAGGATTCGACGCTCGTCGCCAAACGTGAAAACGACGAACAGCGCGCTCTCCACGGTCTCGCACGGGCTCTGGTGGCCAACGCCGTCACCGGCGTCACCAGCGGCTTCAAAAAAGAGCTCGACATTGTGGGCGTCGGCTATCGCGCTGAGGTGAAAGGGAAGAACGTCGTCCTCGCGCTTGGCTATTCTCATCCCATCGAGTTCCCGATTCCCGAAGGAATTCAGATCGCGGTCGAAAAGCAGACGCACATGACCGTTTCCGGCGCGGACAAGAATCAGGTGGGCCAGGTGGCCGCGAATCTGCGCGCCCTGCGCCCGCCCGACCCATACAAGCAGAAGGGGATTCGCATCACCGGCGAACGCTTGAAGAAGAAGGCCGGCAAGGCCGGAGCCAAGACCGCCGCGTAAGGCGGAAGGGAGAAGCAAGGTGGCAACAGCGGCACGTAAACTTTCACGCGCGGCACAGCGCGAACGCATTCATGGGCGCCTGCGCCAGAAGCTCGAAGGCACGGCAGAGCGCCCGCGCTTGGCCGTCTATCGCTCGATCAAGCACATTCGGGCGCAGGTGATCGACGATCAGTCGAACCGCACGATTGTTTCGGCGAGTTCGCTCGACGCCGATGTGCGCAAGGAAATCAAAGGCGGCGGAAACGTCGCCGCGGCGAAGGTCGTCGGAAAAATCATCGCCGAACGCGCCCGCGCCAAGGGCGTCGAAAAAGTTGTCTACGACCGGGGGGGTTACATTTATCACGGCCGCGTGAAGGCGCTGGCCGATGCGGCCCGGGAGGCGGGCCTGCAGTTCTAAACACTATGCCGAAACAAGAACTTAAAGACACGCTTGCAATTCGCCGGCCGGTGGAAGCCAATCCGGCCAGCATCAAGGACCAGGTGGTCGCGATCAACCGCGTCACAAAGGTCGTGAAGGGCGGCAAGAACCTCAGCTTCTCGGCGCTGGTCGTCGTTGGCGACCAGAGTGGCCATGCCGGGTTTGGCATGGGCAAGGCGCGTGAAGTGCCCATGGCCATTCGCAAGGCCATCGAGCAAGCCAAGAAGAACATGATCAAGCTCAACTTGAAGGGCACGACGATTCCTCACCAGATCGTCGGCCGCTACGGTTCCGGGCAGGTGCTGCTCAAGCCCGCCCCGGAAGGAACCGGTGTGATCGCCGGCGGCCCGGTCCGCGCGGTGATGGAGGTTGCGGGCATTCAGAATGTGCTCACGAAATCCATCGGCACGTCGAACCCGCACAACGTCATCAAGGCCACCTTCGACGCTCTTCTGCACCTGAAGGATGCTTCCAAAGTCGCAGAATCGCGCGGCAAGGGCGGCGAAGAAGTGGCAGCTGTTTCCTGAGCGGGCGGCTGGCAATCAATTCGAACGGGACGAATGGAATGACCACGAAGAAAAATGCGCCGGGCGGTACGCTGAAAATCAAATGGGTGCGCAGCTTTATCGGCTGCCCCGACGATATGCGGCAAACGATTCGCGGGCTCGGGTTCCGCCGCATGAATCAGGTGATCGAGCGCCCGGACAATCCCGCCATCCGCGGGATGATCGCAAAGGTGCACCACCTGGTGGAGATTGAGGGATAGCATGGCAGAGAAACCGACGCTTTCGAATTTGAAGCCGCCGCGTGGTTCGCGCCACCGCAAGGTGCGTGTGGGCCGTGGTATGGGCTCGAAGATGGGCAAGACTTCCGGCGCGGGCAACAAAGGCCAGCAGTCGCGGCGCGGCTATTCGCGCCGTCCGGGATTTGAGGGCGGCCAGATGCCTCTGCATCGCCGGATCCCCAAGCGGGGCTTCCGCGCGCCGTTTCCGAAGGAGTTCGCTGTCGTCAACGTCGGCACGCTTAACGCGTTTCCGGCGGGTGAGACAGTCACGCCCGAGCTGCTCGTCGGCACGGGCGTGGTTCGCGCGCTGCGCGACGGCGTGAAAATCTTGGGTGATGGCGACCTGAGCGTCGCGCTCACCGTCCGCGCCCACGCCTTCAGCAAGTCGGCGCAGGAAAAAATCTCCAAAGCAGGCGGGAAGGCCGAAATTTTGGCATGAACAAGCTGATTGAGGCGTTTCGCAACATATTCAGTTCGCCGGACCTCCGCAACCGCGTGCTCTTCACGCTCGGTCTGCTGGCGGTCTATCGCCTCGGTGCGTTCATCCCCACGCCTGGCATCAATACGGCGCTGCTCCAGCAGTTGTTCGAGCAAGGCCGCGGCTCGGTGCTCGGCATCATCGATCTTTTCAGCGGCGGCAATTTCCGCCGTTTGACGATTTTCGCGCTCGGCATCATGCCGTACATCACGGCCTCGATCATCCTGCAGTTGATGGTCGTCGTTTGGCCGTATCTCGAACGCCTGCAAAAAGAGGGCGAGCTCGGGCGGCGCAAGATCACGCAGTACACGCGCTATTTGACGATCATCCTGAGCGCCTTCCAGTCGTTCACGATTGCGCTCACTCTGCAGCGGCAGAACCTGATTGGCATGTCGTTGGTCTACCACCCCGGCGTGCGCTTCACGCTGATGACCATGCTGACGCTCACCACCGGCTCCGCCTTCATCATGTGGCTCGGTGAGCAGATCAGCGACCGCGGCATCGGCAACGGCATGTCGCTGATCATTTTTGCTGGCATCGTGGTCGGGTTGCCCCGCGCCGTGCAGGATTTGTGGGACAAGGCGGAAACGCGCCAGTGGGGCTCGTTCACGCCCATTGCCTTGCTCGCATTGGTTGTGTTGATGGCTGCTGTTGTGGCCTTCATTGTTTATGTCGAAAACGGCCAGCGCCGCATTCCCGTGCAGTACGCAAAGCGCGTGATGGGCCGCCGCGTGATGGGCGGGCAGATGTCTTATCTGCCGCTGCGCGTAAATTCCGGCGGCGTGATTCCGCCGATTTTTGCCAGCTCTCTGCTCACGTTCCCGCAGACGCTGGCGTTGATTTTCGCCAATGGCCAGAGTTCGACGAGCAAATCTTCCGCATTCCAGAATTTTGCGAAGATGATCTCCTGGGGTGAGCCGCTTTACACGCTGATTTACGTCACGCTGATTATTTTCTTTGCGTTCTTTTACGTGGGCATCATTTTCAATCCCACGGATTTGGCCGATAACATGCGCAAGTACGGCGGCTTTATTCCCGGCATTCGCCCCGGCCGCAACACGTCGGAATACATCAACAAGATTCTGACGCGGCTTACATTCGTCGGCGGTGTGTACCTGGCGCTCGTTTGTCTTTTGCCCGAATGGCTGATTTCCGGCATCCACTTGCAGCACCTGTGGGGGCCGATCGGAACGTGGTTCGATAATCACGCGCCGCGGTTCATACTCGACGGTCTGAACGTGCAGTTTTATTTCGGTGGCACGTCGCTTCTGATTGTTGTCGGCGTGGCCATGGATACGGTGCAGCAGCTCGAAGCGCAGCTTGTGATGCGCAATTACGACGGGTTTGTCAGGAAGGGCCGTGTGCGGAGCCGTCGCAGTTGACGTTGTCTCGGCGGTGAGAATGAGCCTCCACCGGGCATTGATTCTGCTCGGCCCGCCGGGTGCGGGCAAGGGCACGCAAGCGAAGCGGCTTGCCAGGTTGTATGGCGTGCCACACCTTTCGACGGGCGACATGCTGCGCGAAGCCATCGCCCATGGCGAGGAACTTGGCCGCAAGGCGCAGCCGATCATGGAGCGCGGCGAGTTGGTGCCCGATGCTCTCGTCATGGCGCTGGTCGAAGAGCGCTTGAAGCAGCCGGACGCCGCGAAAGGATTCATCTTCGACGGCTTCCCGCGCACGCTGGCGCAGGCTGAAGCGCTCGACCAGATTCTTGAGCGCCGCGGTTTCGGGCAGCCATTGACCATCGAGCTTCGCGTCGATTCGGAAAGATTGCTGCGGCGGCTCGCGGGACGTTGGACCTGTTCGGTGGGGGGCGAGACGTACAACATTTACGAACGCCCGCCGAAGGTTGCGGGAATTTGCGACCTCGAGGGCGGAAAGCTGGTCCAGCGGCCTGACGACCGGCCGGAAGTCGTTCGCGAGCGCCTTACGGCTTACGAGCGCCAGACGGCGCCGCTGGTCGATTATTACGGCCGGCGCGGCGTGCTCGAATCGGTGGATGGAATGGCTCCGGTTGAGGATGTGCACCGGGCGCTCGTGGAGATTGTGAAGCGGGCAGGCGGAAGAAATGGTCATTTGTAAATCGCCGGCGGAGCTGGCGAAGATGCATCGGTCAGGCCTGATTGTCTGGGAAGCGCTGGAAAAAATGCGCGCGATGGTTCGGCCCGGCATTTCGACCAAGGATTTGGACGAGTTTGCCGAAGGATTTGTGGCGAAGAGCGGCGGCCATCCGGCGTTCAAAGGCTACCGCGGCTATCCGGGTTCGGTCTGCACGTCGATCAACCAGGAAATCGTCCACGGCATCCCGTCGGCGTCGCGTAAGCTTCGCGAAGGCGACATTCTCTCGATGGATTTTGGCGTCGAGATGGAGGGCTACTTCGCCGATGCGGCGCTCACGGTCCCGGTTGGTTCCGTGAAACCCGAGCGCGAAAAGCTGCTCCGGGTGACGCGCGAATCGCTCGAGCACGGCATCGAGAAAGTTCGCCTCGGCAACCGCCTCGGCGACGTTTCCTCCGCTGTGCAGCAGTGGGTGGAGAAGAACGGTTTCTCGGTCGTGCGCGAGTTCGTTGGGCACGGCATCGGGACGCGGATGCACGAGGATCCGCAGCTCCCGAATTACGGGCAGCCCGGCCAAGGCGCGCGTCTGCAGGAAGGCATGGTGCTGGCCATCGAGCCGATGGTCAATGCCGGCAGGCCTGCGGTTCGGATTCTGGACGATGAGTGGACCGCGGTCACCGCGGACGGCAGCGATTCGGCGCATTTCGAGCACACCGTCGCCGTCACCTCGAACGGGCCTTGGATTTTGACCCGGCCCGATTCCGCCGCGGGCCCCGTGTGGTGAGCGGCGAGAAGAGAAGAGTCGGATTGGAAAAGACAGGAGCACATGGCTAGACCAAACAGGCCGGAACCGGAAAAGAAAAAGCCCGGCGAGGGGAGCGGGAAAGAGGACGCCATCGAGGTGATGGCGACGGTTGTCGAGCCGCTGCCGAACGCCATGTTTCGCGTGGAGCTTGAGAACAAGCATCAAGTTCTCGCTCACATTTCCGGAAAGATGCGGAAAAATTTTATCCGTATTCTTCCCGGAGACCGCGTGGCCGTCGAGCTTTCGCCGTACGACCTCACGCGGGGCCGGATCGTCTACCGTTACAAGTAGCTCCGGCGGAAGGGACAAGTAGAAATGAAGGTTCGTGCATCGGTAAAAAAAATCTGCATGAAGTGCAAGATCGTCCATCGGCGCGGCGTGGTCCGGGTGATTTGCAGCAACCCGAAGCACCGCCAGCGCCAGGGGTAAGGAGAACAGCGTATGGCTCGCATTGCAGGCGTCGATCTTCCTCCGAACAAGAGGCTCTGGGTGGGGCTCACCGCGATCTATGGTATTGGCCAGGCGCGCGCGAAGTCGCTCGCCGAAAAGGCCCGTGTCGACTTCACGAAAAAGGTGAAGGACCTCACCGAGGACGAAGTCACGCGTCTTCGCAGCGCTATCGAAGCCGAAGGGCGGGTCGAGGGCGATCTCCGGAAGGAGATCCAGATGAACATCCGCCGCCTAATTGAAATTCAGGCCTATCGCGGGTTGCGCCATCGCCGCAATCTGCCGGTTCGCGGCCAGCGCACGCACACCAATTCGCGTACTCGCAAGGGACCGCGGAAGGGCGCTGTGGCGGCCAAGAAGAAAGTGATGGCCCGCAAGTAGTGATTTTTCGCCGCCTGTGTGGCGGCGAAGAATCTGTAGGGTATGGAATGCCGTGCCCGGTTTTTGAGACTTGATGTAATCGTGAGAGGAGTTCGAATTGGCTAAGGAACCGCAGGACGCAGCCGCTGCACCGGCGGCAGGCGCAAAACCGACGAAGCGGAAGAAGGAATTCCGCAAGAAGAAAGAGAAGCGCGTGGTGCCGCACGGCGTCGTGCACATCCAGGCGACTTTCAATAATACGGTGGTCACCGTCACCGATCCAGAAGGCCGCACGGTCAGTTGGTCGTCCGCCGGCGCTTCCGGATTTAAAGGCTCGCGCAAGGGTACGCCGTACGCCGCGCAGCAGGCGGCCATGAGCGCTGCCGGCGTCGCCCGCGACCAGTATGGAATGAAGTCCGTCGAAGTCCGAGTAAAGGGGCCGGGCGCCGGGCGCGAGTCCGCGGTCCGCGCGCTGGCTTCCTCCGGACTGCACATCAATGCCATCAAGGACGTCACGCCGGTTCCGCACAACGGCTGCCGTCCGCCGAAGCGCCGCCGCGTGTAAGGTAGCTTCGTGCATTTGGAATATTGGTAGGATGCAGGAAAATTGAGAGAGCTTTGTAGGTCGCGGCTTTAGCCGCGACGTATGCAGCGCAAAGAAATCGGGGCTTCAGCCCCTGAAGTAAGGTTTGAAGAAGGAGACAGCACTTGGCAAGACATCGTGAAGCAGTTTGCCGGTTGTGCCGTAGGGAAGGGCAGAAGCTCTTCTTGAAGGGCCTCCGGTGTTTTACGGAAAAATGCGCCATCGAGAAGCGCAACTTCGTTCCCGGCCAGCATGGCCAGGCGCGCCGCGCCAAGATGGTCGGCTACGGCGTGCAGTTGCGCGAAAAGCAGAAAGTGAAGCGCACCTACGGCCTGCTCGAGCGCCAGTTCCGCAACTATTTCGAGAAGGCCGTCCGCATCAAGGGTCCGACGGGCTCGAACTTGATCGTCATGCTCGAGCGCCGTCTCGACAACGTCATTTACCGCATGGGCCTCGCCGGCTCGCGCTCGCAGGCGCGCCAGTTGGTTCTGCACGGCCACATCCGCGTAAAGGGACAGAAAGTCAACATCCCCAGCTATCTCGTCCAGGTTGGTGACGAGGTCACGTTGAGCGACAAGATGCGCGAAAACACCATGATTCTCGAGGCCCGCAACCTGGCCCGCAGCCAGGGTGCCGCGCCGTGGCTCGATACCGATCGCGAGAATTTCAAGGCGCGCGTCGTGGCTTTGCCGCGGCGCGAAGACGTACAGACGCCGCCGATGAACGAGCAGTTGATCGTCGAGTTGTATTCGAAGTAGCGCGCGCCGGCGGATTGATTCACGCCGGTTGTTTCGAATCGAACAGTTTGGCAGGCCCATGCCAGCCGGGCCGGAAGGAGCATCAGATATGTGGAAGGGTTTTCAGAAACCGAAGAGACTTGCGGCCGAGCCCGAGACTCTTACCGACAAGTATGGAAAGTTTTCCGCGCAGCCGTTCGAGCGCGGATGGGGCACCACGGTGGGCAATGCGCTTCGCCGCGCCCTGCTCAGTTCGATTGAAGGCGCCGCCATCACGGCCGTGAAGATCGAAGGCGTTCTCCACGAATTCTCGCCGATTCCGGGCGTGGTGGAAGATGCCACCGACATCATCCTCAATCTCAAGCAGGTGCCACTGAAGCTCAATACCGATCAGCCGAAGACAATCACGCTTGTCGTCGATACGCCCGGCCCGGTGACTTCTGCGAAGATTGAAGAAGATGCGGACATCGCCGTTCTCGACAAGAATGTCTATCTCGGTACGGTCAGCGAAGGCGGCAAGCTTGAAATGGAGCTGCGCGTCAAGAACGGCCGCGGCTATGTCGCCGCCGACCGCAACTTCGACGAGGACCTGCCGATCGGCTATATCCCGATCGATTCGGTTCACTCCCCGGTTCGCAAGGTCAACTACGCCGTCGAGGCCGCCCGTTTGGGGCAGATGACCGATTACGAAAAGCTCACGCTCGAGGTCTGGACGAATGCGGCCATCACGCCGCAGGACGCCATCGGTCTGGCAGCCAAGCTCGTGAAAGACCACATGAGCATCTTCATCAATTTTGAAGAGACTCCCGATCTGCCCGAGGAAGTGGTCGAAAACTATAGCGATCCGCGCCTGGAATACCTCGACCGTTCCGTCGAGGAACTCGAGCTTTCCGTGCGTTCCTACAATTGCTTGAAGAACGCCAACATCCAGAATCTCCGCGAGCTCGTGCAGAAGACCGAATCCGAAATGCTCAAGACCAAGAATTTCGGACGCAAGTCGCTCAACGAGATCAAGGACATTCTTCACAAGATGGGTTTGAGCCTGGGCATGAAGTTCGACGAGCACGGCCGCATCATCTGGCCGCCGCTCCCGAGCCAGACGGCTCTGCCTCCGGCTGAAAGCGAAGCCACTTCGCTCTAGGCCACGGGACGAAACGATGAGACACCTGAAATCCGGCTTCAAACTTGGAAAGCAACCGGCGCACCGGAAGGCCGTTCTCCGTAATCTGGTGACGAACCTGATCGAGAAGGAGCGCATCCAGACCACGATCCTCCGCGCCCGCGCGGCTCGTCCGCTCGCCGAGCGCATGATCACTCTCGGCAAGCGCGATTCGCTCCATTCCCGCCGCCAGGCCGCCGCGTTTCTCACCACGCCTGAGGCGACGAAGAAGCTCTTCGCTGATCTCGCGCCCCGCTTTGCTGACCGTCCCGGAGGTTATACGCGCATTATCCGTGTCGGTTGGCGCATCGGCGACGGCGCTGAACTTGCGATTCTCGAGTTCATCGGCTCGGAGCTGAAGAAAAAAGACAAAAAAGCGCGCAAGCCCGCCGCCGAAACTTCTCCCAAGGAAGAAGAAGCGGTCGGGGCAGTGAAGTAGCGCTCGGCTCTCCCATCTCCGCAAACGCTTTCACGAAAAGGGCCCGTCCGGTCACCACCGAACGGGCCTTTTCACTTCTTCGAAGCAGCGATGAGCAAGGAGTTCAGGTCCGCTCTGCCGCATTGAACGTCACGCAAGAGGATTCAAACATCCTCCTAAATGTGTGCCGATGCTTCCCCCTGTCATTTCGACCGGAGTAGGCGTCCGTTCTGGGCGGCTACGAAGCGGAGAAATCTCTCTTTGGTTCTAGAAGTGGTTCTAAAAGTGCGTTCTCCCAGCCAGTGTCTCACTTGATTCCCAACCACGAATCGTAAATCCCCTTTTGCTCCGGCGTCATTTTGTCCATAGGTTTCAGCGTGTACGTGTAGTAAGGGCTCGTCGCTGCCTTCACCGAAACCTCCTTCACGTGCCCCAGCCGCTCCACCACGATCTGAATCGTGTCTCCCGGCTTGTGCCCCGAAATGATTTTCGTCAGCGTGTCCAGGTCTCCCGCGCGCCGATCCACCGCGAGCACCACGTCATTCTTTTCAAGCCCTGCGGTTTCCGCAGGGCTTCCCGGAATCACATTTTTCACGGTTGGTTTTCCGTCATCGGCCTTTGCGATCGCCGCGCCGATCCACGGCTTTTCCGTATCAAGCTTCTTCTCCACATCAATTCCCGCGTAGGCGAAGTATTCCGCGTAGGGAATCGGCTCCTTGCCGCTGATGTAGCGGGTGAAAATCCCGCTCAAGTCCTTGCCAGAAATTTCGTTGGCCGCGCGGATGGGATCGTCCGGCTCGAATCCCGGATTTGGCAGTGCGTAGCGCAAATAGAGCAGCCGCATCCAGTCGTCCAGCGATTTCTGGTCGTTCGTGTCCTCGCGGATCGCGAAATCCAGAATGTGCCCCATGATTTGCCCACCGTCGTAATACGAGTAGTAAGTATTCACGAGGTTGTTGTCCTGCTTGATCACGCCGTTGTACCACGTGTCCCAGCTCGTATCCTCGATGCTCCTCTCGCTCCGTCCTGGCTCCGACTCAAATTTCGTGATGAGCTTCGCGATGCTGTCCAGATATTCCTGCGGCGTGATCAAGCCGGCCCGTTCGAGCGCCAAATCGCCGTAGTAGCTCGTCAGACCCTCGGAAATCCACAGCGACGGCGTGTGCACCATTTGCGTGTAGTCAAACGGCCCAAGCGGGCGTGGCCGCAGCCGCTTTACGTTCCAGGCGTGAAAGAATTCATGGGCCGCGACGAACAGCTTCAGATCGTATTCCGAGGGAAAATCTCCCGCGTGATCGGCAGCATCCCAATCCGAGCGAAAATCGATTTGCGTCGAATCCAGGTGTTCGAGCCCGCCGCCCGCGTTCGGCCAGACGTGAAATAGAAAATAATATTCGGAAAACGGGGCGGCTTGGTTGCCGCTTCCCGCCACGGTCTTCCACATCGGAACAATCGTCTCGACGACCTTCTGCAGATCGTTTGCGAACTGGGTGAAATCCTTCTGCCCGATGATGTCGTGGACGATCACATGGTATTTCGTCCCCAGTACCTCGAAATCCTTTTCGGCAAAATCGGAAATTTCGAGCGGGCAATCGGCAAATGTGTCGTAGTTCACCGCATCAAACGTCGTCGGCGACGTGTGGTTCATGCCCGTGGCTGCGCGCCATCCATTTGGTACCGCAATCGAAAGCGTTATCGGCCTGTCTTTGCCGTCCGTCTGGTACATCCACACCGATGGGCCGCCAATGAATGCATGAAGCTCGTTGTACTGTGCGATGTTGTTCTGCAGCGTATTGGCGTAAATCTGGTATTCCACCACCACGGCTTTCGATCCGGCCAGCTCGATCCGCCATGTTTGGCTGTCCGTTTTTTTCCAGTTCAATTCCTTGCCGTCCGGTGTGTGCGCGCGAAACCGCTGTACGTTCGCCGAATAGTTCTCGATGTAATACGATCCCGGCGCCCAGTCGGGAATTGCAAAATCCACCGTCTTGCCCGAAAGCGAGTCGGCCTGGATCGTCACGTCGAGCAGGTGCGAACTTGGCCGCTCGAATTTCAGGTCGTAATGAAGCGGGCTTGCCGCGCGCGCCGCCCATCCGGAAAGAAGAATCATTGCACACGCAGTGAACGCTCGAATCACACGACTGGACATGGCAGTCTCCTCGAAATGATCTGGGTCTATTGCGAACTCGTGCCGGCCGGTGCCACAGACGCGGCCATTTTCTTGCGTTCCCTCTCGAAGATCAGTGGCGCCACAAGCTGCGCCACAATGCCGGCAGACGTGTCGATCATCACGTCGTGAAACGCCGGCGTCCGTCCGGGAACAAACGACTGGTGAAACTCATCGAGCGACGCGTATGCGAAAATCAGCAAAATCGTCAGTGCCGCCCATTTCAGCTTTGTAATCCTCTGCCCGCGCCGCAGGCCTCGAAGGATCAGCCAGCTCAGAATGAAATATTCCGTGAAGTGCGCGCATTTGCGGATCACCAGATGAATCAGGTCCAAACCGTGCGGAGAAAAAGATGGAAACAACCAATGCAGCACGGGAATGATGATTCTCCCCGTGTTCGCTGAAGTAAACGTGCCCGTGGAAAAGCAGGAAATGACGACAGCCCACGCCAGTGCCGGCCACCAGCGTTTCAGCCAGTTCACGTCAGCGCTTCCCCGCGGACGCGCACGTCATTTTGCGCGAAAATTCTCGCTCGATTGTTAGCATTATTCCAGGCGGTAATTCGGCGCTTCTCGCGTGATGATGACGTCGTGGACGTGGCTCTCTCGTAGTCCTGCTTGCGAAATCCTGACGAACTGGCTCTTCTCCTGCAATTCCATCAGGTTCGCCGAGCCCGTATATCCCATGCCGCTTCGCAAGCCGCCCACCAGCTGTTCCACAAGCGCGGCCAGCGGCCCCTTGTAAGGCACTTGCCCTTCGATTCCTTCCGGCACGCTTTTGCCACGCGCGGCCCCTTCTTGCGCGTAGCGATCCGCCGAACCCGCTTCCATCGCCCCGATCGAGCCCATGCCGCGATACGATTTGAACGTCCGCCCTTGATACAAGATCGTCTCGCCCGGAGATTCCTCCGTCCCTGCAAAAAGGCCGCCAATCATCACCGATGACGCGCCAGCCGCAATAGCCTTCGTGATGTCTCCCGAAAATTTGATTCCGCCATCGGCGATCACCGGTACGCCCGAACCTTTCGCCGCCTTCGTGCTTTCCAGGATCGCCGAAATCTGCGGGACGCCGATGCCCGTCACGATGCGCGTCGTGCAGATCGATCCCGGCCCGATTCCCACTTTCAATCCATCCACCCCCAGCGAGATTAGATCCCGTGTTCCTTCCGCCGTCGCCACATTTCCGGCAACCAGTTGCACTTCCGGCAGCTTTCTCTTCACGTCACGGATCGCGTCCATCACGCGCGACGTGTGCCCGTGCGCCGTATCGATGGCCAGCACGTCGACTTTTTCCCGAGAGAGTTCCTGCGCTCGCTCCAGAAAATCTCCCGTCGCGCCGATTGCCGCTCCCACGCGCAGGCGCCCGTGTTCGTCCTTCGTCGACAGCGGAAACTCCATTTTTTTCTGGATGTCCTTGACGGTGATCAGCCCCTTCAGGCCGTAATCCTTGTCCACCACGAGCAGCTTTTCGATCCGGTGCTTCTGCAGGATTTTCTCGGCGTCTTCGAGCGTCGTTCCCACAGGCACGGTCACCAGATTGTCTTTCGTCATCACATTGCTTACCGGTTGATCCAGGTTCCGCTCGAATCGCAGGTCGCGGTTCGTCAGGATCCCCACCAGCTTCGGCCCGCGCGTCACCGGCAGCCCGGAAACTTTGTATTTCGTCATGATTTCGAGCGCCTGCCGCACGGTCATTTCCGGCGCAATCGTCACTGGGTCCACGATCATCCCGCTTTCCGACCGTTTCACTTTGTCCACTTCTTCCGCCTGCCGCTCGATCGACATATTCCGGTGAATGAACCCGATTCCGCCCTGCCGTGCCAGCGCCACGGCCAGCCTCGATTCCGTCACGGTGTCCATCGCCGATGCGACGATCGGAATGTTGATCGCGATCCGCCGCGTCAAGCACGTCCGCGTGTCCGCCTGCGCCGGCAGGATAGAAGACTTTCCCGGCAGCAGCAGCACGTCGTCGAACGTCAATCCTTCGACAATCCCTTCAATCATCCATCTCTCCTCAAAACTCTGGATGCCCTTGAATACGCCAAAGCCCAGCATGCTTCGCTGGGCGGAGGGCAAAATCCTCAGTGCAAAAGTTTATTCATGGTATAAAAATTTATTTTAGCCGCGCCTCTCACCGAAAATCAAGCGCGCCCCCTCGCTCGCAGAACGCGTCTCCGGCATGGCCCCCGCGGCGCACCCATTGTCCACAGTTGCGCGCCCCTCGCCGAATCCTTACCATAAATTATGGTGCAAGAATTCCATCCGCCGGCGCTCCTGAAAAATCCTCATGCGATGACTCTTGCCGCTGTCTTCTGGCGGCGCAGATTTCCGCGCCTTCCCGCCGCCGAGCCTCGATTTTTTGAGACCGAGCCCGGCACGCAGGTCCGCGCCGATTGCCATTGGCAACCCGATCCACCGTCGCATCCCGCTCTCGTCCTGCTGCATGGCCTCGAAGGTTCAAGCGAATCCGGCTACATGCTTGGCTGCGCCGAAAAAGCCTGGCTCGCGGGATTCAACGTCCTCCGCCTCAACCAGCGCAATTGCGGCGGCACCGAGCGTCTTACTCCCACCCTCTATCATTCCGGACTCAGCATCGATATCCGTTCCGTGATTGCCGAACTCTCTGAGCGCGATTCCCTCCCCGAAATTTTCGCTGCGGGATTTTCGATGGGCGGAAACCTCGTCCTGAAGATGGCCGGCGAGTGGTCTGTGGCCGCGCCTTCTTCGTTCCGCGCGCTCGCCGTCGTCGCTCCCGCGCTCGATTTGGCCGTCTGCGCGGATGCCCTCGCAAAGACGGAGAATTTCATCTACCAGCGGCACTTCGTGACGAATCTCCGCCGCCATATGCGCTACAAGGCGTCGCTCTTTCCCGATCGCTATCCTGCCGCCACTCTTCGGCCGCTCGCTTCGGTCCGCAGCGTCCGCGAATTCGATGATGTGATCACCGCAAAATTCTGTGGCTTTCGCGATGCGGATGATTACTACGCTCGCTCCAGCGCGAAAAATGTCGTCGTTTCCATCGCTCGTCCCACGCTCGTGCTTACCGCTGAAGACGATCCCTTCGTGCCTATCACCTCGTTCGATCTTTCAGCGCTCCGTGCGAATCCCAACATCTCGTTTGTCGCTTCGCGCTATGGCGGTCATTGCGGGTTTGTCGCGCGGAAGGAAACTGGCAACCATGCGAATGGAGAAGACCGTTTCTGGGTCGAGTCGCGATTAATTCAATTTCTTCGCGAGCGCTCGCAAATCCTTCGCTAAATCCTTTACTGCATCTCCGCGGTCCGTCCGGTGAGATGGAATGTCTTAGTGGAAGTGTGAAATCAAAACGGCATCCGTGATTGCATTGCCCCGCGAATACAGTACCTGCTTGCCGTCTGGCGACAGCGTGTAGGACCATACCATCCCTGGTCCGAAATTCATCAACTGCTTTGGCTTCGGCAGTTGCCCTCCGCCCCCGGGCAATTCCTGTGCCCAAAGCGTCGCCGAGCCCTCTTCGTCCACGACGTACAAAATGGATCGTCCATCCTTCGCCCACGCAATTGTGGCCCCCGACTCGCCCGTATTCACGTGCGTTTCCGGGGGGATGTTGATGAGCGTGCGGATTTCACCGCCGTTGACATCCAGAATCGCCAGGCTTGCCGGCTTTGTTGCATCCGGCTTGTAAGCCGCCACCACTTGTGTGCCGTCCGGGGAGATCACCGGCGAAAAAAGAATTTCCTTGTTCACCAGGGTGGGCGTTCCGCCGTCGATTCCCACCTTCATCAGCTTCGGCTGGTCGCCCAGGGCGCTTGTATAAACCACAAAGCTTCCATCCGGCGAGCAGCTTGGCTGCAAATCCAGTGGGCCGTTTGTCAGTTGTTTGAAATTCGTGCCCGTGTTATCGGAGCGCCAGATGGTCACTCCGCCATCCTGCTTGAGGACTGTCAGGACGATATACTTTCCGCCTCCACACGCCGAAGGATTTAGCGCCAACCCGGCGCGAACCGGCACATCCTTGACACCGCTTCCGTCGCTCCCCGACATCGCCATGGAGCTCGTTCCCGAGGCAATGTATGTATAGATAATCTGGTCCGGTGTCGGCCAGGCGACACCGGTCATTCCGTCGGCCCGCCCGATTCCCGACGTGATCTGTTTCGCCGTGCTGAACGCTTGCGTGCTCCCAAGTCCTGCTTCGTAGAGGCTTCCTGTGAGCGACAATTGTACCGTTGCCATTTGCGTTCCATCGCCCGTTACCGAAGCGCCGGTGTAGGAATTCAAATCGTTCGTGATTCGTCGCACGTCTCCGCCCGGGTAGCTCACCTCCCAGATTTGCGAGTTGAACGACGTGCGATCGCGCGACGCAGGCAGCACTAGCGCGGAGCTGTCCGGCAGCCACGCGAGCTGCCTCGGACTGAACCACGTTTGCGTCCCCACGCGCTTTTCGCTTCCGTTCTCTACATTGAATGCCTCTAGGTCAAACGTCTGTCCGTCCGCTGATGCAGATTTCGCCACGGCAATCACATTCCCATCGGGAGACCAGGCTGGCCCTCCGGTCGAGTAACTCGTCGGAAAATTCAACACGGAGAGCGTCTTCTCGCCGCTCCCGTCTGCATTTGCCAGCAGCAAAGTAGAAGTTCTCGTCGTCGAGGAGTCGCGGATGTACGCAAGCCTCTTGCCGTCAGGAGATAAAGTCACGGGGCTGTCTACGTCCACGATCAACTGCCGTGGTGTGCCTCCGAGTGACGCCACTTGATAAAGCGTTCCCAGCCCCGTTCCGGGCTGCTGCTTCACGTAGTACAGGTAATTTCCGTCCGGTGAAAACGTGAGTCCAGTCACTTCTCCTTCCGATCCCTGCACGATCTGCGCAACGCTTCCTGTTGCCAGCTGCCTCACGAAGATTCCGTGCTCACCTTTCTCATCGGACACGTATGCCAGCCACTTGCCGTCCTGCGAAATCGTCGCCGTGTGCACTTGTCCTGAAGAGGTCACAGGCGTGATCGTCATCTGCCCGAATGTTGCCTCTTGGTGATGTCCGTACCGCTCGTGGAGAAACAACGCTGCCGCGGCCAGCAACCCAAAAACCACAGCGACCGCGCTGATTCGCTTCCAGGGCTGGCTATCTGCTGTGGGCGCCTCGACAGCCGCCGTTTGATGCGTTTGGCTCGCCGCGGCCACTGCACGCGAAGTTCCGCTTGCGGGATTCCCGGTTCTCGCGGCCGCGCCCGCCCATGCCGAAGCGCTGCCCGACCCGATCTTCGCTGAGTCCGAATCTCGCCTCAGCCGCTTCAAATCGGCGCGAATCTCCGCCGCCGTTTGATAGCGCAGGTCGCGGTCTTTCTCGATCGCCTTCTCTACGATCTCTTCCAGCTTTGGCGGAAGAGTCGGGTTCGTGGACGTAGGTGGCTCCGGTAAGCGGTTCAGAATCGCGTCGAAGATTACGGCCGAAGTTCCGCCTGTGAATGCTGGCCGGCCCGTCGCCATTTCGTAAAGCACCGCACCTAGGCTGAAAAGATCGGTCCGCGCATCCAGCTCCTCGCCACGCGCCTGTTCGGGGGACATGTAGGCCACGGTCCCAAGCGCCGAGCCGGGACTCGTCAACAGCAGATTGTCCGTCGTGGGATTTGCCGTTGCCGTCGCGCCTACAGTCTCAGCGATCCGGCGCGCCGTGAGGTTTTTCGCCAACCCAAAGTCCAGCACCTTCACTTGTCCGCGCGTCGTGATGAAGATGTTTGCCGGCTTGATGTCGCGGTGAATAATTCCGCGGTTGTGAGCGGCATCGAGCGCATCGGCAATCTGCGCGCCGAAGTCCAGCAGCGCATCGGTCGCGACTGGCCGTCCCGCGATCCGCTCCCGCAGTGTCTGCCCTTCGAGTACTTCCATTACAAGGTAGGGGCGCCCCTCATGCTCTCCGACGTCGTAAATCGTGCAGATACTCGGGTGATTGAGCGAAGATGCCGAGCGCGCTTCTCTCTGAAACCTTTCTAGCGCAATCGGATCGCGCGCCAGTTCGACCGAAAGGAATTTCAGCGCGACCTGGCGGCCCAACCGCGTGTCTTCGGCGCGGAAAACCTGTCCCATCCCGCCGCTGCCAAGCGCTTCCAGAATCTTGTAGTGGTAAATCGTTTCGCCAATCATCTGTGATTGAGTGCTTTATCGTAAACAACGCCTCATGCCTGCGCAAGCGGCGAATCGCCCTGTATCCCACATTTGCAACTCATGAAAAATAAAAACCGGGAAACAGACATCCGCCGCTTCCCGGTTTCAGGATTTGCCCTGCTTGTCAGTTGTTGTCGCTCGACGTCACCCTTGGCAGCACGGTTACCGTCGTCGGCTGATCGAGCTGGAAATCCAGCTTCGTCTCCGACGGAATTTTCACTTGCTGGCCGTGCGTCACGCCGTTCCACACTGCGCCGCCACCCGCGCCTGCCGCCGCGCCGATGGCTGCGCCTTTTCCGCCGCCCGCGATTGCTCCCAGCAACGTGCCGGCTATGGCGCCGATTCCCACTTTCTTTGCTGTATTCGCTCCGCGCGAACTCCCTGCCAGATCGTACGTGCTGCTCACCATCGGATAGGAGCGTCCTTGAAATTCGAGTTTCACCAGTTCCAGGCTTAGCTCGCTCTTTCCGGTGTACCGGCCCGCGGATGCGGCGCTGACCAGCCGCACATACACGTCCGCACCCGTCGGCACCACCACTTCGTCACCAACCACAATCGGTGCATCCAGCGACGCATGGAAGATCTCACCCGGATGATTCACACTTGAATCTACTCCATCGATCATACGGATCGTGACAGTTGTTCCAGCCGGAATCTCCACCTGCTTCGGTTGAGGAGGTGGAGGAGGTGGCGGTGGTGGTGGCGGAGCCGGTTGTGGAGCTGGCGCCGGAGCCGGAGCAGGCGTTGGCTCGGGGGCTGGCGGAGGCTCTGGCGCAGGCTGCTCTTCAGGAGGTGCAGGAGCGACATTGTCGGCCACCTCCGTCTTCGCCGGATGTTTCTTGTGAATTGGCTTGCGAACAGGTTCCGGCTTCTTTGGTGGCTCGCTCGCCACTGGCATGGGCGCTGCTGGAGCAGGAGGCGCTTGGACGGTCATCTGGTCGTCCACCTTCGTCACGCCTGCTGTCTGCGTGGCGATCTTGTACGCATCTAGCCGGGCCGCATCGCTCGTCACCGTACCTGAAATCGTCACCACGCCTTTGCTCGACGTCACTTGTAGCGACGAATCTTTCAGTTGCGGGTCGGAGAACATCAGAGACTTGATGTTCGTCACGATTCCGGCATCGTTGGGAGCCTTCGAACATCCGGCGAAGACCATCATCGCTCCCAGTATCGCGATCGAGACCACCGATCTCGTACGCATTCCATTCCTCCCAAATTTCCAGGTAATCCAATTCGCAGGGGCCACAGCCCTACCACACCACATTATCTTCTCTCAGCGTACTACGATGCGCGCCACAAGCCAAAAGGTGCCCATTTCTGGTGGCGAAAACTCCAAGCCTCTGCGAAAGCGGCACTTTTCCTTGCTTTCTTTGTCGAGTTTCTGCCGACACTTCCTTACACAACTTTTCCGAGGTTCGAGGGTTCCTCTAGCAGCGCCGGAACAGGGGTTTCGGCCCGCGGAATTTCTCGCAACTTCATAAGGAGATCGGTCATGCGGAATTGCAAAATTCTGTCACTCGTGGTGTGTCTGCTCGCGGTCACAGCTCTCTCCAGTTGCAGCTCCAGCGGCAATAGCAGCGGAACTTCACCACAGTCGTCGGCTTCCGTCTTCACGATCGGCACGGATGCTCCTCTGCCGAGCGTCGTTTCGTGCGAGATTACAGTTACGGGCGTCACCATTTCGAATGGGACCAACGACATTCCTGTCTTGACGAATCCTCAGGTCGTTGATTTCGCGCAATTGAGCGGCCTGCATCAACTGCTCGACTTGAATGCCGTTCCCACGGGGACCTATACCTCCGCTACCGTCACGCTTTCTTCCCCCGTCATCGGCTTCATCGACACAACGCAATCTCCTCCCGCAATCAATACGATCAACGGCACGCTTTCGACTTCGACCGTCACCGTTCAATTCGCAAATCCATTTGTCCTGCAGGACAACGATCTTGTCGGCCTCCGCATGGAATTTGATCTTCGCAAGTCTCTCGCGACCGACCAGAACGGCCAAGTCACCGGTGCCGTGAATCCGGTCTTTTATATGCAACTTCTGGCTGCTAACGATTCAAATGTGTCGATTGACGATTTTCACGCGGGATTTGTCGGTTCGACCGGTTCCAACACTTTTACCGTGCAGGGCCCGAAGGGCCGTCAGTGGACCGTCGAGACCGGCGACAGTACAGTGATGGATGATTCCGATATCCCCGTCAGTTCCTACACGACGAACACGATTCTTTCCATCTCCGGGCAGCTCGATCCCGTATCAAAAGGCATCGACGCCTCGGAAATTCAAGTCGTCTCCAATGACGATTTCGTCCTTGGCGGCTTGCTCACCAGCGTCCGTCCGCCCACCGGGGCTGCGACGCAAGCGGATCTTTACGTCCGCTACGAAGTGCCCGATGTCACCGGAATTTCCGACGGGCAGATCGAAACGCTCAACCTCAATGGCAGCGAAGTCTACCGGATCGGCAACATCACTCTCCCTCTCACAACTCTGCTCTTTAACAACTCGGCGATGGCAGCGGGGCAGCGCGTCGATGTCGGCGGCAAACTCACAGAGTCGAATGGCGTCGACACGCTTACTGTTCACCGTGTCGTTTTGCGGCGCCAAGGCCAGGCAGGAACGTGGGTTCCCGGCAGCACTGTCCTGAATTCAGGGAATGAAGGCAGCTTCCAGTTGAATGACGATTGGACGGCAGGCGTTCTTCTTCCGAGTCCGTTGACTGTAATGACCACGAACGCGACGCGTTTCATCAACCTGAGTGGTCTTGCGGGACTTTCCGGCACGCAGGCAATCTCCATCCGCGTGGTCGGATTCATCCTCATCAATCCTTCCACCGGCCAGCCCGTGATGGTCGCTGTAGCCGTCGAGCAATTGACGGATTAATCGCGCGGACGTCTTACGCCAAGCGCCGCTGTTCTTGCTCTCTCAAGCAAGCAGTGGCGCTTGGCATTTGCAGGAGTGTGTGAGGCTTGTTTTCCGGCGTTGCTGCGATAGAATTCGCGCCATGGAATCTCCTCGAACGTTTTCCGATTTCTGGCCGGTCTACGTCCTAGCGCACCGCGAGCCCCTGACGCGAATGTTTCATTCCGTGGGCACGCTCACCGGTTGGCTGATTTTCGCGATGGCGCTCGCGCTGCGACGCCCGTGGTTTGTCCTCCTCGCGCTCGCTGTTCCGTACGCGCTCGCCTGGTTTTCACACTTCTTCATCGAGCACAATCGCCCGGCGACATTCGGCCATCCATTGTGGTCTTGGCTCGCCGATCAAAAAATGGTTGCGATGGTTCTGGCGGGGAAAATGAACGCTGAAGTGGAGAGATGCGCCGCAGCCTCGGCGGACGCATTTGCGAAGCAATGATCTAAAGCTGTCGAACCTTGCAAACGATTCGTTGCCTATTCGGAGCGCACAGCAACGATTTCGCTTCCTTTCACGCGCACTTCGATGGCCACCGGTGGACGCACGGCGCGGCCTTGCACGATCTGTCCGCGAACCAGGCCGTCGGGTCCCGCGCCATATTTTGTGAGATCGAATAGCGACTGATTGCACGGATCAGCAACCAGCGGATAATTCGAAGTGAAATTGTAGTCTGCCTGAATTTCCTTCAGGTCGGTGTCGTATTGAAGCGTGCAAGTTCCGTAAGGTTCGCGCAAGGAAAATCCCCAATAAATGTTTCCCGGCAGATGCACCACGAGCGCTTGAATTATGGTTCCACTGGCATCGTCGCGAAAATCGAAACGCTTCGATGACCATGTTTTTTCCAGCTCTCGCGTTGTGGCGATCGGGCCGGGACCGACGGCAACTCTTTCCTGTGGCGCTGCGGGTGCTGGTGGTGGAATTGCAGGAGACACCACAGCAGATTCACTTGCTGGCTTCGCGATCGTCTTGTGATACAGCCAGTGGCCGAGCGCCGATCCAGTGAGAATCACGATGAGCGCGACGACAAAAATCCCGCCGCCAATTGCAATCTTCTTGCCTGTGATGACACTTTCCTTTTGCCCCTCCGAGGAAGAACCTTCGGAGACGCCAGGAATGCGCGGCTGCTGCGGTTTGAAGGGATTGCTCGGCAGGTGATCGTCGGGCATTGGAATGAGCCTTCGGCAGAAATGATAGGTTGAAGGGGATCGGGGAAAATAGCAAGGCAGAGAAACGCCGGTGCGTTATCGAAAGAGCACACTTGCGGGAAGCACCAATGCGGCTGCAGCGGCCGTTCAGGCCGGACGTTGCAGGCGAATCGAGTGGTGCGCGAGATATTCGTGAAGGTTGGCGATGCTGAGCAGCAGCTCAAGCATGCGGTCGCGCTGTTCCGGATCGGGCACGTCCGCGCTGTCCTCGAGATTCTTTACCACCGCAAGCGCGTCCGAGAGAACCCATTCGAGGACGTGTTGGTCGAGCGGCAAACCGGTGCGGCAAGACTTCAGAGATTCTTCGGTGCGCGAGAACGCCTGTTCGAGAAAGTGATCGAGGCAGAGCTGCTCAGCGGAAAGCCCAGGGGGGATTTCGCGGAGACAGCCGCTCTTTCGGCAGGTCACAGAGAGCGCGGAGTTCATTTGCCACCCTGAAATCCCGAAGCGTCGTTGCTACGGGACAAGTGGGCAAAGCCTATCACAGTTTTGTGAAGTTGCCGGAAAAGGTGTGACGAAAAAGAAACGCGCCCCCGCGACCGCGCTAAAATTTCAATAAATCTTCAGAAAAAATTTACGGAGCGGAAGAATCAGGCGGCGGCACCGTGGCATTTTTTATATTTTTTCCCGGAGCCACAGGGGCAGGGATCGTTGCGGCCGACTTTTGCGGCGGCGCGAACGGGTTTGGGAGGCTCGGCCTGCGCGGCGCCCGCCTGGAATTGCAGATTCTGCTGCTGGCGGCGCTGGCGCGCTTCGAGATGGCGCGCGATCGCGAGATTCGGCGTTGCTTCCCCTGCGTCGGATTGCGGCGCGCGCGCGGGAGCGACGGCGACGGCCTGGGGCGCTTCGGCCGGGCGAACGAGATAAAGGAAGCGCACGGACTCGTTGTCGATGCGCTCCATCAAATCTTCAAATAGACGGAAAGCTTCCTTTTTGAACTCGACGAGTGGGTCGAGCTGGCCGTAGCCGCGAAGGCCGATACCTTCTTTCAAGTGATCGAGAGTGAGAAGGTGGTCTTTCCACTGGGCGTCGACGATATCGAGCAGGATTCGGCGCTCGAGCCAGCGCATGACTTCCGGCCCAAAGAGCTTTTCCTTCTCGTCGTAGCGCTCTTTCACTTTTTCAACGAAGGCATCGGCAAGCTGGTCGTGGCTGAGCTCGGTGAGGTCCGGGGCGATGGATTTGGTGTCGATGCCGAACTGGTTGAGGACTTCGTTGGCGAATTGCGTTACGTTCCACTGCTCGGGATGCTGCTCGCGCGGGCAGTATGTGGCGACTAGATCTTCGCCGATCATCGTGGCCTTATCGAGGACAACTTCCTTCTGATCGCGGCCTTCGAGGAACGTGCGGCGGAGCGAATAAATCGTCTCGCGCTGTTTGTTCATCACGTCGTCATATTCGAGCAGGTGTTTGCGAGCTTCAAAGTTCTGCGCTTCGACGGCCTTTTGCGCGTTTTCAATGCGCTTGCTGATGAGTCGCGATTCGATGGGAACGCCTTCGGTCATGCCGAGGCGGTACATGAGTGCTTTGACGCGTTCGCCGCCGAAAATGCGGAGCAGATCGTCTTCAAGCGAGAGGAAAAACCGCGAGGAGCCGGGATCGCCCTGGCGTCCGGCGCGGCCACGCAACTGATTGTCGATGCGGCGGGCCTCGTGGCGCTCGGTGCCGAGAATGTGCAAGCCACCGAGGGCGATGACTTCCTCGCGTTCAGAGCGGCACTGCTCGGAGAACTGGTCGTAAACCGGTTTCCACTGTTCGAGCGGAACCTGAAAGATGCGGCCTTCCTGCTGGAAGAGAACCATAGGGGCAGAGCCGGAGCCGTTTCCATTGCCGCTTGCAGCCTCGGCATTCGCCTGCGCATCGGCCTGAGCGGCGGTTTCAGTTCCAGGGGCGGTGCCGATGACGGAGCCGGCGGGAGCATAGGGGAGCGCAACTTTGTTTTTCAGGAAGTATTCGCGCGTCATGGCTTCCGGATTGCCGCCGAGAAGGATGTCGGTTCCGCGGCCGGCCATGTTGGTGGAGACGGTAACGGCGCCCTTGCGTCCCGCCTGGGCGATGATTTTCGCTTCGCGCTCGTGCTGCTTGGCGTTCAAGACTTGGTGAGGAATGCCGGCTTTCCGGAGATGCTCGGCGATTTTTTCGGATTTTTCGATAGAGATGCTGCCAACCAGAACGGGCTGGCCGCGCTCGATGTATTGGCGGATTCCTCCGGCCTTCGTGCCGTCTTCCTGCTGGATGCCGTTGACGGCGGCTTCGTATTTCTCGGCTTCGGTGCGGTAGACGACGTCGTGATGTTCGACGCGAATCAGATTCTTATTCGTGGGAATGACGCAGACGTCGAGATTGTAGATTTTCTGGAACTCGGCCGCTTCGGTTTCCGCCGTACCGGTCATGCCGGAGAGTTTTTTGTACATGCGGAAATAGTTCTGGAAGGTGATGGTGGCGAGCGTCTGATTTTCGCGCTCGATTTTGACGCCTTCCTTGGCTTCGACGGCCTGGTGCAAACCG
>DATKPM010000030.1:0-28959 GCA_035524135.1 Candidatus Acidiferrum sp.
TGGGTGCTGCCCATCGTTCTCGGCTCCATCGTTTTCATTTCCATCGTGGCCATTTTCACGCAACGCGGCGGCTGGCCCGCCTTCTTCGAAAGGCAAAATGCGAATAGCTCCCGCTTCCAGAAGCTGTCTCCGGAGAATCAGGAGAAGACCTTGAACGGTCAGTTGAAAATCGCTCCGGTATTCGGTTACGTGGAGGGCGTCATTCTGCCGGCTCTCGCCGCGGTGATCGTTGCGGCGGTCCTTCTCGGCATTTTCAATCTCACGAACTCGACGCAGACCACTTTCCACATTGCGCTGGGCATCGTCGCCTTTGCCTGGACTCCCTGGCTGGTGCACGGGCTCATCGGAATATTGATCTTGTTTCTCAAGGATCCTTCCACGGTCGACCTGGAAAATCTGGTCGCTTCCAATCCCGGTGCATTTCTCGCGGACGACGCTCCGAAATGGCTTTCGGCGCTGCTTGGTTCCATCGACATCTTTGCAATCTGGACCATGATTCTCCTGGCCATCGGATTCAGCACAACGAATCCTAAGAAACTCACGTTTGGAAAAGCACTGACGATGGTCGTCGTAGTCTGGATTTTCTTCGTGCTCGTAAAGGTGGGTTTGACCTCACTTTTCTCCTGATACACTCGTTCGGATGGCTTTTCAGTTCGAAGTTCTCGCCACCGACCCCACAGGCGCGCGTCTCGGCCGCTTGACCACGCCTCACGGCGTTGTCGAAACGCCCGCCTTCATGCCCGTTGGCACCGCGGCGACGGTGAAGAGCCAGACCCAGCAGGACCTCGAGTCTCTTGATGCGCAAATCATTCTCGCCAACACGTATCACTTGTACTTGCGTCCCGGCCACGAGCTGATTCGCCGCCTCGGCGGCCTCCACCGCTTCATGTCCTGGCCACGCCCCATCCTCACCGATTCCGGCGGCTATCAGGTTTTCAGTCTCGGTGATCTCCGTAAAGTCACTGACGAAGGCGTTCTTTTCCGCTCCCATCTTGACGGCTCCGAGCATTTCCTTTCTCCCGAAAAGGCGATGGAAATCGAAATCGCTCTCGGCGCGGACATTATTATGGTTCTCGACGAATGCATCGAAGCGCCTTCGGAAGAGTCCCGCGCACGCGACGCGGCGGCACGTACTCTCGCTTGGGCCCGCCGCTCCAAGGAATTTTTTTCCGGGCACGGCGATTCCTCCTGCCAGGCCGTTTTCGGAATCGTTCAAGGAGGAACGCACGCCGCGCTGCGCCAGGAAAGCGCGTCTGCGCTTGTCGAGCTCGACTTTCCCGGATATGCCGTCGGCGGCCTAGCGGTTGGCGAGCCTCACGATGTCACCTGCCGCATGACGCAAGCCGCTGTATCTTGTTTGCCCGCGGAAAAACCGCGCTATTTGATGGGCGTCGGCAAACCCGAACAGATCCCCGATTATGTCGCGCTTGGCATCGACATGATGGATTGCGTTCTGCCCACGCGCAGCGCTCGCCACGGCTGCTTGTTCACTTCTCAGGGGCGCATTCTCATTCGCAACACACAGTACGCCAGCGACCCGCGCCCGCTCGACGAGCGCTGCCGCTGCGCCGTTTGCCGCCGCTACTCGCGCGCGTATTTACGCCATCTTTATGTCTCCGGCGAATCCCTCGCCGCCATCCTGAACACCCACCACAATCTTTTCTTTTACCTTGACATCATGCGGGAAATCCGAGAGGCTATCCGTTTTGGAAAGCTCGAAAGATTCCGCTCTGACCTTCAGGCTCGCCTCTCGTAACGACACCCAGGCAGGTGTTGGGCGCGGTTCAGAGCGGGGCGGTATCTTCGATGGGTTTTCCGAGAGCCTGCCGGCCTCGGCAGGCGTACCCGCCCTGGCGGGAAAGGCGCAGCGATCGTGACATTCGCTTTCAATAATCCGGGGGAGATGGCTGTCTTTGTCCTGGCTCAATCGCAGCCGGGCGGTCTGGGAGTTTTGCTACCTATTCTCTTCATTATCCCGATTTTTTATGTCCTGATGATTCTCCCTGCGCAGCGCCGCCAGAAGAAAGTCAATCAGATGCACGCCGCGCTGAAAAACGGCGACAAAGTCATCACCAACGGCGGCATTTACGGCACGATTGTCGGTGTCGAATCTGAAGCCATCCAGCTTCGCATCGCCGATCAGGTCAAGATCAAAGTCTCGCGCAGCGCCATCGCGGGCCTCCAGGCCGAACCACCCAAGGAGAGCTAGCCAGTCCTCATGAATCCCCAGCTCAGATGGAAGTTCGTCTTCGTCACCTTCGTCATTCTCCTTTGTATTTATGGCATCTTCGGCCTTCCTTCTTTTCCCACCTCGCTGGCTCAGGTAAGAGATAATCTCGCCGACCGCATCAAACTCGGCCTTGACCTCAAAGGCGGCAGCCACCTCGTTTTGCAGGTTCAGGTCGAGGAAGCCGTCGGCCTTCGCTGCGATCAGGCCATCGACGATCTCACTCGCCAGATTCACGACAAGAACATCAATGTCGGTGAAATCCGCCGCCTCAACGACACCCAGATTCTCGTTCGCAACGTCGATCCTTCCACCTCCGGCGCCTTCCGCGATCTGGTCACCAACCAGTTCACGGATTGGAGCCTGGCCCCTGCTGCCGGCGAGCAGAACGGCTATCTGCTCACTATGAAGCCTTCGGTCATTGCGGACATCAAGACGCAGACAATGCAGCAGTCGCTCGAGACCATCACGCGCCGCATCAACGCTCTTGGCCTCACCGAGCCGACCATCGCCTTCACCGGCCGCGAGGACAACGAAATTCTCGTGCAACTTCCCGGCGAAGGCGATCCCTCGCGCGCCAAGGCGGTCATTCAGGCTGGCGGACAGTTGGCTCTCACACTCGTTCTCGACGACCAGCCTTATCCATCCGAAGCCGCCGCTCTCGCTGCGCACAACGGCATCCTTCCTGTTGGCGCGGAAATTCTTCCTGGTCGCCCGGACACCAGCACTCCCGGCCAGTCCGAATCACAGGTCTATTACATCGTCAGCCGTTCTCCGGTTGTCACTGGTATGGATCTGAAGGGGGCCACTCCGGCACCTAGCTCGCGCTATCCGGGTCAGTACGAAGTCGATTTTCACCTTTCCACCGCTGCCGCCGCGCGTTTTGGCCCATTCACCGAAACGAACACGGGCCGCCGCATGGCCATCGTTCTCGACGGCAAGGTGTATACCGCGCCCACTATCAACAGCCGCATCGAGGATTCCGGCGTAATCGAAGGAAATTTCTCGCAGGAATCGGCTGAAGATCTTGCGCTCGTTCTTCGTTCCGGAGCGCTGCCCGCCTCGATCAAGTATCTCGAAGAGCGCACCGTCGGCCCGTCGCTCGGCGCCGATTCGATCCGCGAAGGCGTGCGCGCTTCCATCGGCAGCCTGCTTGTTGTGATGATCTTCCTCGTGATCTATTACCGCCTGAGCGGTGTCAATGCGGTTGTGGCTCTGATTCTCAACCTGATTATTCTCGTCGCCTTCATGGCCTTCGCCGGAGCGGTTCTCACTCTTCCCGGCATCGCGGGAGTCATTCTGACCATAGGCATGGGCGTCGACTCCAATGTGCTCGTCTTCGAGCGCATCCGCGAGGAATTGCGCGCCGGAAAATCCAACAGCTCATCGGTCGAACTTGGTTTTGCCAACGCGTTCCGTACCATCGTTGATACGCACGTCACCACGGTTGTGTCAGCTGTTTTCCTGTTTCTCTTTGGCACTGGTCCGGTTCGCGGCTTTGCCATTACTTTGACGATTGGTTTGATCGCGAACCTCTTTACATCGATTTACGTTTCCCGCGCCATCTTTGACTATCACTTGACGTATATCAAGCGCGAGGAAGCTCTGAGTATTTAGCGGGCGTTTTGCGGTGAGATCACTTGCCGTTGCCTTTTTTTGGCCATGCCGGTTGCGGGAAATAATTCGCCGCCAACCGGGAACAAACCGCGGATGCGCGGTGTCAAATTAGGACGGATTGGACTCGGAATGGAGCTATTTCGCGACGTCAACATCGACTGGATGGGAAAAGCCAAGTATTTTGTTACGCTTTCCCTGATTCTCCTCGCCATCGGCTGGACCTCGATCTTTCTTCACCACGGGCTCTTTTACGGCATCGACTTTCGTGGTGGCACGCTCGTCTATGTCCGCTTTGCTGATAGACCGCCGATCGACAAGATTCGCACCGGCCTGCAAGCCGCTGGTCTCGCCAACAGCACCATTCAAAGCATCAGCGATATCGACAATCCCGACTCCCGCAACGATGTGGTAATCGGCCTCGAGCAGAAGGGCCAGGGAGATCAGGCTCTGGACGCGGGCAAGGAAGCGATTCTCGGTGTGCTTCACAAAATGTTCAATGCGGACGCTTCCGGCCGCCCGGATTTCAATTCAATTTCGGTTGCGGACCTCTCTGCGTACCTCACGCAGAAAGATCCGCTGGGCCTTGGCGCCACCGCCGGTGAGCGCTACAACCAGTTGGCGCAGAGGCTCATCTCTGCGCGCGATTCCGATCACGGCGGCATCGTTACCAATTTCGACGAGCTCAAGAACGTCGACGGTGCCACGCCCAGCGTTATCGCTGCCCTGAGTTCCGGCCTTTCGCTCGGAGACTTTACGATTCGCAACGTGGAAATCGTCGGGCCCAAGGTGGGCGCCCAGTTGCGCCGCCAGGCTCTGTTCGCAACTCTCTATGCTCTGGGGGGCATGTTGATATATATTGCCTTCCGTTTCGAGTGGGTTTACGGGGCGGCGGCGGTCATTGCGGTCTTTCACGATGTGCTCATCACCTTGGGATTCTTCTCGCTATTTCATTACGAGATTTCTCTCACGGTGATTGCGGCGTTGCTCACTCTGGTTGGTTATTCGATGAACGATACCATCGTGATTTTCGACCGGGTGCGCGAAGACCTTCGCCTGATGCGTCGCGAAGCGTTTCCTGATGTGGTCAACAAGGCCATCAACCAGACGCTCTCGCGAACCATCCTCACCAGCGGCCTCACGTTTCTCACGGTCCTGGTACTGTTTCTCATGGGCGGAGAGGTTCTCCGCGCCTTCTCTTTTGCCATGGTGGTGGGAGTTGTGGTAGGTACTTACTCCAGTTTCGGGATTGCTGCCCCCATCGTCGTCCTTTGGAACAAACATCGGGGCCAAGGTGCCGCGGTGCGCGTCGGATCCGCAGCCGATAAGCGCGTGCCGGCGGTTGCTAGGAGGTAACCAATGTTCGAAGATATGGTCGTTTCCGGAGCGAACGTCAAGAAGACCAACACTCGCTGGACTGTGTTTGTCTCCACAGGGATCCAGGCGATTATCCTGGGCATCCTCATCTTGATTCCGCTCATCTACACGGAGGCTCTGCCGAAAGCAATGCTGACGACATTCCTTGTCGCTCCGCCTCCACCTCCTCCGCCGCCTCCGCCTCCGGCCGCGGTTGTTCACGTCAAGCCGGTCGTTCACCTGATCCAGCAGAATAAGCTGATGGCCCCGACCGTCATCCCGAAGAAGGTCAACATCATCAAGGAAGAAGAAACTCCGCCGGATATGGGTGTCGAAGGTGGCGTCGCAGGAGGTATTCCCGGCGGATCCGGTGGCGGCGTTCTTGGCGGCATCATTGGCGGAGCACCTGGCTCGAATCTTCCGCCTCCGCCGAAGCCCAGCGTCAGCCGCATCAAGGTTGGCGGCAACGTGCAAGCGGCTTCCCTGGTTCGTCAGGTTATGCCGATCTATCCCCCGATCGCTCGCACGGCCCACATTCAGGGCACGGTCGTCCTCCATGCAATCATCGCCAAGGACGGTTCGATTGAGGAGCTTCAATATGTTTCCGGACCCCCGCTTTTGATGAGGTCCGCGATGGACGCTGTCCGTCAGTGGCGGTATCGTCCCACCCTGTTGAACGGCGAGCCGGTCGAGGTCGACACCACGATTTCGGTCGTCTTCACTATGGGTGGGTAGCAGTTCACGGCCCGGCGCCCGCTTGCGGGATTCGAGCCGGTTGGTGGCAAGTTTTACAGCCGGCAGATTTCCGCTGCCGAGTCTTTTGAAAAGTACCGAGGAGGAGCAAACTCTATGCTTGCGAATGTTTTGATCGCCGTTTTGCTGCAACAGCAGCCGGAAGTCGGTTGGGATTTGATCACCATGTGGCACAACATGGGCGTCCCTGCCAAGCTCGTCGTTATTCTTCTGTTCATCATGTCCGCTTGGTCGGTCGGCATCATGATTGACCGCGCTCTGATGTACAGCGCCGCCCGGAAGCAATCCCGCATTTTCGTTCAGCAGGTCGCCGGGGCCCTCAAGGACAACAAGCTCGATGAAGCCATCTCTATCGCCGAGCGCAACAAGAAGAGCCACATCGCCAAGGTTGTGGCCACGGGCCTTTCCGAATTCCAGGCCGCTTCTTCCCAGGTCAGCGATGCGGAAGTCATCGAAGCCGCCAAGCGCGGTCTCGAGCGCTCTGTCGCCATCGTCCACGCCGAAATGAAGCGCGGCCTCTCCGGCCTCGCCACCATCGGCTCCACGGCCCCCTTCGTCGGCTTGTTCGGCACCGTCATGGGCATCATCAACGCCTTTAAAGGAATTTCCGCTTCGAAGGCCACCGGCTTGTCCGCCGTCGCTGGCGGTATCGCTGAGGCCCTCGTTACCACCGCTCTCGGCTTGCTCGTCGCCGTGCCGGCAGTGTGGACTTTCAACTATTTCACCAACCGTGTCGAAGCCTTCGACGTCGAGATGGACAACTCCTCGATGGAGCTGATCAACTACTTCATCACCCGTCGCGGCGGAAAGAAGTAACCTATGGCTTATAAACCGAAAGCACCGCCGGTGATGTCCGCCCCCAACGTCATCCCCATGGCGGACATCATGCTGGTGTTGCTCATCATCTTCATGGTGATCACGCCGATGCTCACCAAGGGCGTTTCGGTCGACATGGCCAGGGCGGAGACTGCCGAAGACATGCAGAATGCCGATAAGGACGATGCCATCATCATCGCTGTCACGCACGATGGCACCCTCTACCTCGGCAGCAAGAAGATCGAGTTGAACGAAATCACCGAGCAGGTGAAGGACCTCATCGCCAACCGTCTCGACAAGACCGTCTACGTCCGCTCCGACGCCCGCGCCAAATACGGCGACGTCGTCAAGGCCGTCGACGAAATTCGCTCGGCAGGCGTCGATAACATCGGTCTGCTCACTCAGAAGATCGAAACCAACAAGAAGACTCTCCCCGCTGCGGAGCAAGCTCCTCCTCCTCCCGGCGGTTCGGATTAGCTTCTTGCTTGTGCATTTCTCGGCCTGAGGTTTTGGCCGCGCTGAAATCGTCGGTCCCTCAGGGGTCTTGTTCCCTGAGGGCGGTTTGTCGGATCTAAAAAGGAGTCTCCTATGGGAATGGCAGTTGGCGGTGGAAAGGGAAGCATGTCGGAGCCGAACATCGTTCCGCTCATCGACGTTCTTCTGGTTCTGATCATCATCTTTATGGTCATCACTCCGACCACTCCGAAGGGCTTGGATGCTCTCATTCCCCAGCCCACTCCCCCAAACCAGAAGGAAAATCCGGACCTTTTGAACAAGACCATCGTCGTCCAAGTCACCAATGGCGACAAGGTCCTCATCAACCAGGATCCGTCCTCCTGGGATCAGCTCGGCCCTTCGCTCGAAAATATCTTCAAGGACCGCGCCGAAAAGGTCGCTTTCGTCAAGGGTGATGACAACGTCGAGTTCGCCGAAGTCGCCCGCGCCATCGACATTATGCGCGAAGCAGGCATCGAGCACGTCGGCCTTATCACCGCCAAGATCGAAGCCGGGCAGTAGTCCGTTGTTGCGTTCGATTTCATTCGCCGGTCGCGCGCTTGTCGTCGGCCGGCGCATCCAGCGTCAAGGAGAAGCAGGGATGCACCGCAATCCTCACACCCGTCTTTTTTTGTGTGCTGTTCTTGCCGCCTCTGTCGCCGCCGCCGGCTGCAATAAGCTGCGCGCTCGCGACAAGCTCAATAAAGGCGTTCAGGCTTTCCGCAGCGCCCAGTTCGATCAGGCCATCGAAGATTTCAAGCAGGCAAAGGATTTCGATCCCTCTCTCATGAATGCCCGCTTGTATCTGGCCGCCGCCTATGCCAGCCAGTACATTCCCGGCGCTCCCTCCCCGGAAAACATCGCCATGGGCAATCAGGCCATTGAGGAATATCAGAACGTTCTGTCCGTCGACCCGAACAATCTTTCCGCTATCGACGGCCTGGGCTCCCTCTATTTCAATATGGGCGGCACACCCTTCGACGAGAAGAAGCTCGAAGAGTCCAAGGCCTACCACGAAAAGCATATCCAGTTGCGGCCGGAGGATCCCGCGCCCTACTACTGGATTGGCGTGATCGACTGGACCCTCGCTTTCCGCGGGAACAAAGAGTTGCGTGCCGACTACAACAAGAACGCAAAGAAGCCGCTCAAGGACGCCGATGCTCTTCCCACGGCGCTTGCCAGCCAGTTCAACGATAAATATGGCGCGACCATCTCGGAAGGGGTCGACAACCTGAAGAAAGCAATCGAGCTTCAGCCCGATTACTCCGATGCCATGGCCTACCTCAATCTTCTCTACCGCCAGAAGGCCGATCTCGAGACCACCGCCGAAGCCCGCAACGCCGATCTCCAGGCCGCCGATGATCTCGTGGAAAAAGTCAAAGCCATCAAGCAGAAACAAATGGAAAGCGGCGCTCCCGCTTCCTAGTCTGTCCGGCTTCCATTCTTCCTTGCAGCTTTCGCGCGGCGGGGCCACAGGCCCCGCCGCGTCTCTTTTGCCTGCCCGCGTGCCGATGGCTCCGAAAGAATCTTCCACACGCTTTTGCTGATAAATCCTGGCTGGCCCCACGGTCCCCGTATCGCAGCCAGCAACGCCTGTCTTTTATGTTGCAATGACAACATGAAATATGTTGTAATGGCAACATGGAGGCTGTCATGTCCCACGCCCTGCAGGCCATCAGGCAAAGAAGAGCCGTTAAGGTTTTTGACCCCGTGGAAATCCCGGAGCCCGTTCGCTTTCAAATGCTCGACGCCGCCCGCTTCGCTCCGTCGAGCTTCAATATCCAGCCCTATCGCTTCTACTGGATCGAATCTCCCGAAAAGCGCGGGATTGCCGCGAAGCTCTGTTTTGGCCAGTCTCCGGCTGCGACGGCTTCAGCCCTCGTCGTCTGCGTCGCCGACATCGGCTCGTGGAAATCCACTGCTCAGGATCACGTCGCCTGGATGCGCACCGCGGGCTTCACCGCTGAAAAGATCGCCGACTCCGAAAAGAAAGCGCGCCTCGTGAAATGGTTCTTCATTCAAGGCTGGTTCAATTCTCTCGGACTAGTGAAGTGGGCCATTCTCCGCATCGTCCACTTCTGGAAAATCGTCGGCGTCGCGCCCTATACGCGTACCAGTCTCTTCAAATGGGCCACCAAGAGCGCCTCGCTTGCTTGCCAGAACCTGATGATTGCCGCCGAATCTCTCGGCTTCCATACTTGCCCGATGGAGGGGTTCGATTCGCTTCGCCTTTCCAAATTTCTCGGCCTCGCGCCCCGCTATCACGAAATCGTCATGGTCATCGCCATCGGCAGAAAATCCGTCCAGCATGTAGACCATCCCCAATGGCGGCGCCCCCTTGAATCCACGGTGACGTTCCTATGATCGCCGTCGACCGCAAACTAATCCCCGAAGAGATCTTCAAAGATTCCGTCCTCATCCATCTTGCCGCCGCCTATTTCGCGGTCAGCAAGCGCCTCGAGCAGAAGACTCACTGCTCGGAAACCAGGGGATTCATTTTGTCCACGCTTCGTGGAGGCGCTGTCCTGAACCAGAACCAGATTGCGGTTCTTCTGGGAATGGACCGCACCGTAGTTCACCGCGCTGTCAAAGCGCTCGTTCGCGAAGGTCTCGTTTCGGAAAGGAAAGCGTCCGCCGGACGCGCGCTCCTTCTCCAGCTCACTCCCCAAGGCCACAAGTATCGCGAATCTCTTATTCGCGAACGCCGCGCTGCCGACGAAGCCCTTCGCAGGAAACTATCGCCGAACGACCGCGCCCGCCTTCTGCGCCTCTTGAATGTCGTCGCCGACACGGAATTCTAACGCCCTCACCGAGCAGGCCCCGAGGACGGCGTGCGTCTGGTCCATCAAGATGCGCAATTTCCCGCCGATACGTGCAATCATATTGACCACGAGGTTTTGTTAATTCTCTCCCTTTGGATCCATTC
Organism: Candidatus Acidiferrum sp.; assembly: GCA_035524135.1. Classification (GTDB taxonomy): domain Bacteria; phylum Acidobacteriota; class Terriglobia; order Acidiferrales; family UBA7541; genus Palsa-295. The sequence continues at coordinate 10,188 of DATKPM010000030.1, forward strand.
GTTGCCACAGCACGTCGAAACTCGGGCTTCTCATGACTCCTTGCAACCGTTCGCAGGGTCTCTTGCGTCCAATACGTGTACCCGCCCAACTGGCAGGCGCATGAAACGCGAAATTGAACTCGACGCTGTTCGCGGCTTCATGCTCGCCTGGATGACGCTCGTCCACCTTCCCACGGCGATCACTCCCTGGGTCAACCAGCCTTTCGGTTATATTTCCGCCTCCGAAGGTTTCATCTTCCTTTCCGCTCTTTTCACCGGCCAGATTTACGACCGTCTCCTCCGCCGCGCCGGTCCCGGCAAAATGACTGCCAAGCTCCTTCTCCGCACTCTGCGTCTCTACGGGTACCACGTCCTCCTCATCCTCTTCGTGTTTCTCGGTGTCGCCCGCTACGCGCTGGGTGTTCACAGCAGGAGTCTCTTCAATCTTCTCGACTATTACTTTGCCGCCGGTCCCGCTCACGCCTTTCTCAACGCCCTGCTGCTCGTCTATCGTCCTCCGCTTCTCGACATCATTCCTCTTTACATCATTTTTCTCTTCCTCTCTCCCTGGCTCATCATCGCCGCCAACCGCATCGGTTGGAGCTTTTTTCTTGCAGGCAGCTTCTTGCTCTGGTTTGGAGCGCAGTTCGGCCTCCGCCAGGCGGTCTACGCGTTTCTCGCGCAACACCTCGGCCTGCGCATCCCGCTCAACGAAATGGGAGCCTTCAATCTCTGGGCTTGGCAATTGATCTGGATCGTCGGAGTGTGGTGCGGTGTGCGCTGGGCCAACGGCAATTTGCATCCTGAAAAATGGGCGCGGCGCGCCTGGCTCCCGGCCGCTGGCATTGCCGCCGCGTTTTTCGCGCTTCGTTATGCGCAGGTCTTTGGCCTCGACCTTGGCCGCTTCGCTCCGCTTTTCGACAAATGGAATCTCGGCGCCGTGCGCTTGTTCGATTTCTCCGCCATCGCCCTTCTGCTCGTTCGTTTCCGCGCCGCGCTCAAGCCCCTGGCCGTTCGTCCTCTGGCGCTTCTCGGCCAGTCGTCGCTTCAGGTTTTCTGCACTCACTTCCTATTCTGCTTCATCGGCATCGCCATGATGAACGATGCGGATCGTATCTATGGCTGGGGACAGGTCGCCCTCGCCGTCGTCACCTTCGCGGCGCTTTACCTCGTCGCCCGCCTCCGCGCGCGTCCCGAACTTTTCGCTCAGCCCGCGTCTCCTGCGGCAGACTCCGCCCCGCCGCCTTCTCCTCCCGTGCTCGCCGCCGAAACGGATCTCGCTCCTGACGAAAGCCGTCTCCCCCGCGCCAGCTAATCGCTCGCGGCGTATCTGCCCGTAATCTCGCCGCGTGCCAGGATGTGCCCCTGCATCCCTTCTTCCACCTCTTTCTCCTTCGCGCCCGCCGGCAGGCCCAGTTTCGCGTCCAGCGCGTAGACCGAAAAAACATAGTGGTGCGGCAAATGTCCCGGCGGGCACGGTCCTCCGTATCCAATCCTGCCGAAGTCGTTTCTCCCTTGCCGTGCTCCGCTCTCGAGTTGCTCGTCTTGCGGCACCCCTTCTGGCAGCTCGCGCTCGCCCGGCGGAAGGTCGTAGAGCGTCCAGTGCGTGAAGTAGCCACGCAGCGTGCCGAGCGGCGCATCGACGTCCCTCACGATCAGCGCGATGCTCTTCGTCCCCGCCGGAAGCGCGTCCCACGACAATTCCGGCGACACGTCCTCGCCGCCTTGTTCGCGGCACGCGTCTTTTCTTGGAATCGTGCCTTCGCTAAACGTTGTTGTCTTTACATGGATTCCGTCTTTCCCCGGCTGCTTCGTGGCGGCTTCCCTGCATCCCAATGGGAGGATGGCCGCGAGGACTCCGAAGGCGAATATCTCTCGTCTCACAATCGATTTCAGTGGGCGGCGCATGGTTCCCCTATATACACCACTCTGCTCGATAATTTCTCCCCAGCCGTATCTTGCTTTGGCGGACGCGGTTCTGCTGCTCCACTTCGCCTACATCGCCTGGATCATGCTCGGGGCTTTTCTTACTCGATGCCGTCCCCGCCTCGCCGCTCTGCATGTCTTTACCCTCTTTTACGGCATTACGGTCGAGATCTTCGCTCTCTGGTGCCCGCTCACCGCGCTTGAAAATTGGCTCGAAGCCCGCGGGGGTGTCGCGCCTTACCATGGGCCGTTTCTTCTTCATTATCTGGACGCCCTCGTGTATCCCGATGTTCCCCCGCTCGCTCTCACCATCGGCGCCGTCGCCGTGTGCGCCCTCAATCTCTGGATCTACGCGCGCCGTCTCATCGCGCGCCGCTCGCTTGCCTGACCGCTTCCCCCGCCGCCCCGCAAATCCGTTTCCCCTCCCGCGACGTACTTTCCTTGTGATGATTCCGGGACTCTATCTAGTATCTTTCTGCCTCGTCTTCGAATCTCATTTTTGAGGTCATTTCTTAGAGATAAGGAGAATTCCATGGCAGTCGCAAAAATCGTCGTGATGTATCCGCCCCCCAAGGATGTCCAGGCATTTGAAAAAGTCTACGCCAACGATCACGTGCCCCTTGCCGTCGCCAAGCTTGCCGGCAAAACCAAAATCGTCGCCACAAAGATTCTTGCTTCGCCACAGGGTGCGCCTGCATTCCATCGCATCGCCGAAGTCTATTTCCCCTCTCTCGAGGCTCTCCAGGCTTGTGCAGCTTCGCCGGGCGGCAAGGAGGTCATCGGCCACGCGATTTCCATCTCTTCCGGCGGTCCGCCAGTCATCCTCGTGGCCGAAGAGGAAACGTTCACTTTTGCTCAGTCTGTGGGCAGCTGATTTTTCGCTTCGTTTTGCTGTGCGGTTTGATTCGGCGCGGAGGTCGCACCATGCGTTTCAGAATTTCGCTCGCGGTTCTTGTAGCTCTGGGTTTTGTCGCGATCGTTCTTCGCGGCGGTCTCCGCGCCGCTGCTTCTCCCGCGGCGGGCGTCTCCGCCGGCGCGGCGCCCACTCCGGTTCTCGTCGAGCTCTTCACTTCCGAGGGTTGCTCCGATTGTCCCCCGGCCGATGCGCTCCTCGCTCGCCTTGACCACGCGCAACCCGTCTCTTCCGCCGACGTCATCGTTCTCAGCGAGCATGTCGACTATTGGAACAATATCGGCTGGAACGATCCTTTTTCCTCGCACGCCTATAGTGAGCGTCAGGACGCCTATGCCTCCAGTTTCCATCTCTGGAGCGTCTATACCCCGCAGATGGTCGTAGACGGCCGCTTCCAGCTTGTCGGCAGCGACGAGCGCGGCGCCGTTTCCGCCATTGAGTCCGCTTCCCGCGATCAGAAAATTCGCGTCGCTCTTTCTTCCGCCCGCTGGTCCTCGCCCAATGAAGTTTCCCTTCACGTCGAGGCCGATCCCTTGCCCTCGTCCGTGTCCTCCTCTTCCGCCGAGCTATGGATCGCTGCCGCCGACGATTCGGACGTTTCGCACGTAGCTGCCGGGGAAAACGATGGCCGCACCCTTTGCCACGTCTCCGTCCTCCGCGCCTTCCGTCGCGCAGGCTCCGTTTCCCGCTCCGCTGGTTTTTCCGGCGACGTCAACATTGCTCTTCCGAGCGGTCATGCCGGCAATCTTCGTCTCATCGCCGTCGTTCAAGACCCTGCTCCGGGCCCTGTCTACGGCCTTGCTTCCTCCCGCCTCTCCCCCTGATTCGTTCACCCGTCCCGTAAATCCCTCTCCGTCGCATTTTCACCCTGAGCGACTTGCCTGCCGCGGCGGGCGTGTCTCGAATGGGCAGCGTGGGAAGCGCAGCTTCCCGCGCACGGCTTGTCTGCCAGTTTCCGTAGGGGTACGGCATGCCGTGCCCGCGCCTTGCCTTTCAAATTTTCAATTTCAAATCTCAAATTCGCTCCTCGCCACTCTCGCGCGTCCGCTTTTCACCAATCACCAGTCACCTCTCCGCAAGTCCACATCCACGGTCATTTGACCCGAATGTTATAATGGCTCTCAGAAGGAGCAAACGGCCATGGCGCCGCAGGGGAAGTCCTCAAAATCATTCGCAGATCGTTCGGTTCAAGCCTCCATTCCCGATTCACCGACGCACCCAATCACCCGATTTCTAGCATCCGTCATCGAACTTCCGCTATTTTCTAATCGCGGGTATTTTCTACCCATCAGGTGGTTGGTCTTCGTTCTCGCTCTCTTTGCCTTGGCCCTTTCCGCAGCCTCTCCTATGTCGTCAGCGAATGCGCAAGGCAGCCCTGCAGCCTTTCCTGTCGCGCAGAAATCGGATGCCCAGGCCCGTCCGGCACAGTCCTCGCCGGATCCCTGGTCGCCCGCGCAAACCGTCCAGCCCCAAGAGCTCGTCCGCGAACTTGCTGGCTCGCACCGCCCCATCGTCGTCTGCGTCGGATTTCGCCCTCTCTTCGAAGGCGCGCACGTTCCCGGCGCGGTGTTTCACGGCTCGGCTTCCAACACCGAAGGCCTCGACGACCTGAAAAAATGGGCGCAAGGCCTGCCGCGCAACGCCAATATCGTCGTCTACTGCGGTTGCTGTCCCATGGTCCATTGCCCCAATATCCGCCCCGGCTTCGCCGCTCTTCGCGACATGGGGTTCACGCATCTCCGCGTTTTGCTGCTTCCCGACGATTTCGCCACCGATTGGGTCGCGCGCGGCTACCCCATCGAGAAAGGCACGTGACCTCAGTCCCTTCCTGAATTTTTCTCTTTCGATTTTTCTGCGCTCCAATTCTGGAATATCATTGGGTCGCCCAAATCGCATCCGCCCATCCCACGCCCGGCGGATTTTCATTTTCCAGCGAATGTTGCGGGTTTTGCCTTCGCGCGCTTCAAAAACGCCGCGGAAAATTCATTGTCTGAAATCACATTGAGGAGCTGAAATGAAACGTTCCTTCCTCTGCTTGTCTCTCGCGCTCGCGCTCGCGTTCGCCGCGAGCGCTGCCGCAGATCAAGTCACTCTCAAGAACGGCGATCGCCTCACCGGGAAGATTGTCAAGTCCGACGGCAAGGTTCTGCTCATCAAGTCCGATCTGGCCGGCGACGTGAACGTTCAGTGGGACGCGATCACGTCCATCGTTTCTTCGCAGCCGCTCTACCTCAATCTCAAGGATGGGCAGACGCTCGTCGGCACGGTCGTGACCTCGGACGGCAAATACGTCGTCACCACGAAAGACGCCGGCGTTGTCTCCACCGATGTGAGCGACGTCGGCATCGTCCGCAACCAGGACGAGCAGCTCGCCTATGAGGCACAGATCGACCGGCTGCGAAATCCCAAGCTCACTGATTTCTGGGGCGGATACTTGGATACGGCGTTCAGCCTGGCCAGTGGCAATGTCGACAGTCTCAGCTTCGTCATGGGCGCCCGCGCCGTCCGCACCACCACCCGCGACAAAATCTCCGTCTACTACAATGAGGTCTTCTCCAACAGCAACGTCACCGGCCCAACTCTCACCACCGCCAACTCCATCAACGGCGGGATCCGCATGGATCTCAACATCACCAACCGCTTCTTCGTTTACGGCTTCACCGATTTCCAGCACGACGAATTTCAGCAGCTCGACCTGCGCAATACACTCGGCGGCGGCTTTGGCGATCACGTCATCAAGACGGACGCGACGCAGTTTGATGTCTATGGCGGCGGTTCGTACGACCAGGCGTATTATTCGACGCCGCTCACGCAAAAGAGTGCCGAAGCGATGGTGGGCGAATCGTTCTCCAAGAAGCTTGGTCCCAAGATGATGTTCACCGAAGAATTCGATTTCTTCCCAAACCTCTCGCAGACCGGCGAATACCGCTTCAATCTGAACGCAGGCAACACCACGAAGATCAACAACTGGCTGAGCTGGCAATTCACGTTCAGCGACCTCTACACCAGCTTTCCGCCTCCGGGCATTTCGGGCAGCAACATTGTCCTCAGCACCGGCGTCCGCTTCACCTTCGGCAAAGGCGCATCGTGATGAAGTGCGGGCGACGTGCAGCCTTCACTCGCTTTCTGAATGTAGAAATGGTCTGCACGCCCTCGCTGAAGCCTGACGTCTGTCGGATTGGCTCTAGCATGACCTTGCCAGCCGTAGCCTGCCGTTGTGAACAAGGGACGGCTTGCCAAGCCCGTAACTCACGGGTATTAGCCTTCGTTTGAATTTTTGACAAGATGCGCGGGCGAAAGATAGCCTGCCAAGCCATAGTCCGCCGCGGCGGCAACGAACTGCATTCGCGTTAGGCTGAGGAGCAGGCGAAGAATAGCTGGCCTGCCAAGCCGTAGTCCGCCGTGGCGGACGAAGGATGGTGGGCCTGGGTAGACTTGAACTACCGACCTCACCCTTATCAGGGGTGCGCTCTAGCCACCTGAGCTACAGGCCCAACGGGAAGGAAAGACCAAATAATTTTACCATTCGTCCCGCACACTTCCTAGCGCGCTTTGCGAAGGCACGCGCGGGGATTGCTAAAAATGCAGTGTCGCGCAGGATCTCGAGAAGAGCCAAGAAATTACAGCTTGTTCAGCCCGTCGAGCGCAGCCACTTTGTAGGCTTCGGCGAGCGTAGGGTAGTTGAAGACCGTGTCGCGGAAATATTCGATGCTGCCGTCATAGAAGAGGACGGACTGCCCAATGTGAATAATCTCCGTCGAGCGCTGCCCGATGGCGTGCACTCCCAGCAGCTTTTTCGTGTTGCGGTCGAACAGCAGCTTGAGCATGCCGCTTTCGTCGCCCAGCATCATGCTCTTCGCCAGCTCCGCATATTTCGCGATGCCGACTTCATAGGGAATTTTCCGCGCAGTCAACTGCTCTTCATTCTGCCCAACCATGGAAATTTCCGGAATCGTGTAAATTCCGTACGGAAACAATTGCGGCAGGTGTTTGAATGGAAGCCCGAACATGTCGCAGCTCGCGAGGCGCCCCTGTTCCATCGAAGTGCTTGCGAGCGCCGGAAAACCGATCACGTCTCCAGCGGCGTAGATGTGCGGCACCGCAGTTCGGAACCGTTCGTTGACGACGATCCTTCCGCGTGCATCTGCCTTCAGCCCCGCTGCTTCCAGGTTGAGTTGATCGCCATTCGCCTGCCTTCCGACAGCGTACAGAAGCGCTTCCGCGTGCACCTTCTTTCCGCTTTCCATTTCGGCAAACACCAGGTCGCGCTGCTCATCCACGCCGACGCGCGTCACTTTTTCACCAAGCCGGAACGTGGTCCCCATCTGCCGCAAATGGTAGGCCAGCGCTTCGACGATTTCGCGGTCCACAAAATCCAAAATCAGCGGCCGCTGATCGATGAGCGTCACGTCCGTGCCGAGCGCGGCGAAAAAAGAGGCGTATTCGAGCCCCACCACTCCCGCGCCCACAACGATAATCTCCCGCGGAATGCCTGCGAGCCCGCTCAGGCCGTCGGTGTCCAGGATTCTCCTTCCATCGAACGGAATGCTCGCGTCGTGCGCCGGGCGGGTGCCGCAGGCAATCAAGACATTCTGGCCGCGAAGAATCGTGCTGTCTCCCTCACCCTGCACTTCGATGGTGTGAGGATCGACAAATTTCGCGACGCCCTGGAACACCTCCACGCGGTTCCGCTTCAGTTGCGCGCGAATCACTTCCGTCTCGCGCCCGATCACGGCCAGGGCGCGAGTCTCGAGGTCCTGCATCGAAATGTCGTTTCGCCCGCGAAATTCATTGCCGTAGAAGGATTTCACGGCAGGCCCCGTGAGCTGAAAGATCGCCTCGCGCACGCTCTTGCTGGGGATTGTGCCGGTGTGAACGCAGACACCCCCAATCATCATTGTGCGGTCGATGACCGCGACTTTCTTTCGGAGTTTCGCCGCGCAGATCGCGCCTTTCTGCCCGGCGGGACCGCTGCCGATGACGATCAAATCGTAGGTCGTGTCTGGCATGGCTTTTGTGATCCTCTGCGAACGCGCCCTGGCGCTTTCCGTTGAGTGCGTTCGCTGGCCAGGCTCGAACAAGAAAAAATCAAGTTCCAGCCGTGGGGCTCTCTTGCGGGAAGGGGTGATTTCGTGGCCAGCTCGTTCTTCGCGCTGGCAGGCCGCCAGAAAGGCGACCTCAACAGCATACTCAAAAAGCGAAATGCTTGCCAGAATCCCCGTACCTAAATCAATACGATTAGATCGATCTCGACACGCACGTCTTTCGGCAGGCGCGCCACCTCGACCGTCGAGCGCGCCGGCGGCTTTTCCGGGAAATAGCGGCCGTACACCTCGTTCATCGCCGCAAAATCGTTCATGTCTTTCAAATACACCGTCGCTTTGACGGCCTGATCGAGCTTCGTTCCCGCGGCTTCGACAACCGCTTTCAGATTTTCCATCACACGTCCGGTCTGCGCGGCCACATTGCCTTCCACTAACGCTCCAGTGGCTGGGTCGAGAGCTACCTGGCCCGCAGTGAACAAAAACCCGTTTGCACGAACAGCCTGCGAATACGGACCAATCGCTTTCGGCGCCTTCTCCGTGGAAACTATGCCCTTCATCGCTGCCCTCCATGATTCAGACAAATGAAATCTCTCTTATGGCTGCGCGGATGCCGTCTGATATCTCGCGCGAAAATCTGCCGGAATTCCTTTCTGATAGAGCCACAGACGAAATACGGGCGCTAAATCCTTTCCCGTGGACTGTTCGAGCGACGAGCGCAGGACATTGATGCCCGCTTCCTGCCCTCGCAATAACGTCACCATCTGCCGCAGCCCCGCGCGCACCTGCGCCTCTCCATATTCGTCTTCGAGGGCCGCGTAAAAAAGCGGCGCTTTGGCACGCGCAATTTCTCTCGTCGCCGCGGGATCGCTGGGCCGCACTACGCCGAGAGGTTCTTCGGCGCCGCGCTTGCACGCCACATCGTAGCGCGCCAGATATTCGGCAATTCTGCGCTGCCGGCCCGCCTCTCCCTCACGCGCTTCGCTCATCACAATTGTGGCGTATTCCGGTAAACCCTGGCCCATCGAAATTGCCGCGAAGGGCGGAGGATAGATTTCGTCGCCGAACCAATCGTGCGCGAGCGCCAGCGACACTTCATACAGAAATTTAGGGCTGTCGACTCCTTCGGCGAGCAGCGAGGGCGAGACAAGCGCTCCGCCGGGAAATCCCGTGGCCATGCCGTCTTCCACGTTGTCGCCCTCGCGCAGTTCCGCCGATTCGACAATCAGAGGCGCCAGAGCGCCGCGATCGGACGGGCCAAATTCCTTTCGCATCGTGTCCCACGCTTGCTGCAAATCTTTCTGCGCCGCCGCTACGTCTCCCTGCACCGGCGAAAGCGTCCAGAAACGCACTTCGGAATCATCCGCGCCCGCGGGCGACACCTGATACTTCCCGGCGACGACAAATGGAGGCAGGTCTCCCTTGACGAGTTCGAGCGTGTAGATCCATTCGCCGTTCGATTGCTTGCGTCCCTTGAGCGCGCCGCGCGCCGACACCAGAAATCCCACGGGCACACGCACCACGTAATTCGTCTTCTGCGGGCGCTTTGGATAGGGAGAAAGGAAGTGAGGAGGCGGCTGCGGCGCAGGCGACCATCCGCGCGAGCCCAGATGAAATTCGTTCGCGCCGAGAGTGACATGCCAGCCGGGATCGGCCGGCCGCGAGAGCGTGTATTCGATGTGCAGGCTAAGTTTTTTGCCTCGTTCCCAGGCGGGATCGAAAGGAATTCTCACGCTATCGGGAAGGTCGAACCGGTATTCCTCCGGGATTGGCGCCAGCGCGACGCCGCGCCCGTTGATTTCCGCCCTCGCGCCGCCGCGGCCGTAGGTTTCTTCGGGCGGAAGCTTCACGTCGAGGTAAGAGAGCGGCGCATTGCCCGTGTTCTGAATGGCGAAGTCACCTTGGATGCGAATCTGCGGTGGATCGCCCGGAAGGAATTGAATCTGGCGCTGCTGCCGTTGAATGGTGTATCCCGGCGCCAGCGGCACCGAACACGCCGAAGTGAGAAGGAGGAGCAGGCCAGCCAGAGCCGCCGCGAATCGTGAGGCGAAAGGGTTGGATTTCAAGGCAAGTGAATTTTATAGACTCGTCCGAGCGCGGTCAAAACTGATATTTCTTGCTGCGCCGGATCGCCTATCCCGAGCCGGCGAAGTGGCGGAGAATTTCGGCGTCGCTCACTCCGTGCTTGTGGGCCGCAATGATGGCGCTCGCCTGCGAATCGGGCACGTTGTGCTTCACGAGTTCGAGCAGAGTGCTGCTGCGAATTTCGGCGTTTTTCATTCCCCCGAGCGATGCGCCGGAAAGCACCGGCTTTCCCTGCGCGTGCGCCTGGGCGACGTCCATCACAATCTGTTCGGAAAGTCCGGCGAGCTTGATCGCCTGCAGTTCGCCCACGCCAAGGCCCAACTGATTCCACTGAGCGAGCTGGATTACATCGGGTTCGGTGATTCCGACTTGCAGCAGGCCTGCGACCGCATCGCCCGCATCGAACGGCAGCTTCCGAGCGTGATAGAGCTTCAGCAGCTCGACGCAACTGTCGTCGCTCATTCCCGCCTGGCGAATCTTTGCAATCTCGCCGATTTCGGCTTGCGAGATTTTCGCCGCTTCTAATTCCTTCACGGCGTCGTACGACATGCCGGCTTGGTCGAGCGGAGACGTATCGAGCGGCGGCGCGGGATGGCAGCCGGCCGCGGCGATGACTGCTGAAATGGCTGCGGTGAAGCCGAGCGAAAGCACCATCCTGCGCAGATTTCCCGCGCGTCGGATGCATGTGCTTTGCGCGGGCCGAGAGGGACGCTCAGCGCAATTCGCCGCCATTCAATCATTGTATGCGCGCACACATCGCGCCCGCTCGATTCATCGCGCCCCGCTTGGCTTTTTGAGCAACACGCCCGAAGCGGCGGACAGCGGGAAGCGGGATAAAAGACAGGGCAGGAAATCACACGTTGTAGACGCGCTCGATATCGAAAACGCCGGGGATGCGCTTGACCCCCGCGAGAATTTTTTCGAGCTGCTTGCGGTCGTGGACGTCGAGCGCGACTTCGATCCGCGCGCGCATGTCTTGCCCGCCGCTTTCAAACGTGCGGATATTCGCGCCGGTCTCGCTGATCACGCCGGTGATGTCCGCGAGCATTCCCGGGCGATCCTCGGTGAAGATGCGCAAGCGAACTGGAAACGTGGTCTCGGTGACGCTGGCCCAGGCCACCGGCATGCGCCGCTCCGATTCATACAGCAGGTTTTGCACGTTGGGGCAATTGACGCCGTGGACGGCGATGCCGCGACCGCGCGTGACGTAGCCGACGATTTCGTCGCCGGGAATCGGGTTGCAGCATTTCGCGCGGTAGACCATCAGGTCGTCGTGACCCTTCACGACGATTGCCTGCTCGCCCATCCCGAACATTTTTTTGACCGACGAAACCAGCTTCGGCTGCTTGTCGTCGGGAGTTTCGGCCAGCGTCTCGCCGCTGGCCTTTGCTAGGGCCTGCCGCGCGGACCACTTCCCGTAACCCAGCTCCGCAAAGAGATCTTCGGCGCGCGAGCAGCCGTAATCGGAGGCCACGCGCTGCCAATCCTGGTCGGAGATTTTCTTCAGGTTGATGTTCGCGTGGCGTGCTTCTTTTTCGATCAGGCGCCTGCCGACGTCGATCGCGTGGTTGCGCTCGTGCAGGTTGATCCACTGGCGAATCTTGCTGCGGGCGCGCGAAGTGTGGACGAAGCTCAGCCAGTCCCGTGATGGCTCGTGCCCCTTCTGCGTCAGGATTTCGACCACGTCGCCATTGGCTACCGTGTGACGCAGCGGGACGATCGAGCCGTTCACCTTTGCCCCCACGCACTGGTGGCCCACTTCGGTGTGAATCGCATAGGCGAAATCCACCGGCGTGGCGCCCCGCGGCAGCACCACCACACGCCCCTTCGGCGTGAACGTGTAGACCTCTTCCGGGTACAGGTCCACGCGCAGCGTGGATAGAAATTCGCTCGGCTCCTGCATCTCCTGCACCCACTCGATCAATTGCCGCATCCAGACGATGCGCTGGTCGTCTGCGGAAGAGGACGCGAATTCCCGGCCGTTTTTGTATTTCCAGTGTGCGGCCACGCCTTGCTCGGCGATGCGATGCATTTCCTGCGTGCGGATCTGAACTTCGAACGGCTGTCCGGCATGGATAACGGTGGTGTGCAGCGACTGGTAGAGGTTGGGGCGGGGCATGGCGATGTAGTCCTTGAAGCGGCCGGGCACGGGCCGCCACATCTGGTGAATCACGCCGAGTGCGCCATAACAGTTCTTCACCGTATCCGTAATCACGCGCACGGCGAGAAAATCGAACACTTGGTCGAGCGTGCGTTGCTGCTTCTGGATTTTCAGATGCAGCGAATAGAGCCGCTTGATGCGCGCCTGCACTTCGGCGGGAATTCCGCTTTCCACCATCTTCGCGCGGATCTGGTTCTGGACGTCTTCGAGGAAACGGTCGTGAAATTTCTGCTTCGAGGCGATTTTCTTCTGCAGCTCGAGAAACGCCTCGGGCTCGAGATACTGAAACGCCAGATCCTCCAGTTCCCCGCGGATCAAGCCCATCCCGAGCCGGTTGGCAACGGGCGCGTAAATGTCCAGAGTCTCGCGGGCGATGCGTTTTTGCCGGTCGGAGTCGAGAAATTCGAGCGTGCGCATGTTGTGGAGCCGGTCGGCCAGCTTCACCAGGATGACGCGCACATCATTGACCATCGCCAGCAGCATTTTGCGGACGTTTTCCGCCTGGCGCGCTTCGGGCGCTTGCAGGTCGAGCCGGCTGATCTTCGTGGCGCCTTCGACCAGCGTGGCCACGTCGTGGCCGAATTCATCGGCGATGGTTTCGATGGGAATCTTCGTGTCTTCCACCACGTCGTGAAGGAGAGCGGCGCACAGCGACACAGTGTCGAGCTTCATATCCGCCAGGATGTGGGCGACTTCGACGGGATGTGAAAGATACGGCTCGCCGGAAAGGCGCGTTTGCTGGTGATGCTGCTTGGCGGCAAAATCGTAGGCGCGACGCAGCAGCTCCTGGTCGTCGCCCGGACGGATCCGGCGCATCTTGTCCATCAGCTCAACGAAGCGGAGATCGACAGCTTTGCGCGCGGCAAGGCTTACAGGGGACTTGGGGGCCGGCTCCATGTCCCATTTTAATCCCACATTTGCTGTTCTCAGTGCATCAAATGTCGTACCGGGTCGTACGAGTCCGCTGGCGGCTTGGAGTTGGTCTGTCCGAGGCATCGTTCTTGACAGTCTGGGACGAGGCCAATAGAGTTGGGACCACGGGAGTTCCCGCGCTGCAGTAAGATGGCGTGCGAGCCTGCGCAGGGACGACTGAGGAGGTTTTTCATGCGGAAAATGCTTCGACCACAATTCGGAGTCGTTATTCTTTTCGTGCTGGGGCTTCTAGCAGCGCCCCTGCCGATTGGCGCGCAGGCCGGCGGCACGACGGTTCCGATTACGACAGTAGTGACGGTCCTCGGACCGAAATACACGCCACCGCCTGCGGTTTCCAAGGACGATATCTCCGTCTATTACAGCAAGAAGAAGGAAGAAGTCACCGCATGGTATCCGGCCCAGGGCGATAAGTCGAATCTGCAGCTGGCCATCGTGCTCGACGACGCTCTTGAGACCAACTTCGCGATTCAGCTCAACGACCTGCGCTCCTTCATTCAAGGACAGCCGGCGACAACGGCCGTCGGCGTCTTTTATGCGAGCAACGGCACAGTGCAGGTGGCGTCTCAATTCAGCACGAATCACGATGCCGTGGCGAAAACGGTGCGCATCCCGTTTGGCAATTTCGGCGCCTATTCGAGCATCTATCTTTCGCTGATGGACTTCATGAAACGCTGGCCAGTGACGCCCGGCTCGCGGCGGGAAATCCTCCTTCTCTCCGATGGGATCGACCGCTTCCGCGGTGATTATCCGCACAGCCCAGACGTTGATTCCACCGCCCGGGCCGCGCAAAGAGACGGCATCATGATTCACTCGATCTTCTGCACCGGTGTGGGGCGGGTTACCCGCAGCCTGTTCCGCATCAGCTTGGGCCAGAGCAACCTGGGCGAAATCGGCGATGCATCGGGTGGAGAGACCTTCTATCAGGGTTTTCAGACGCCCGTCTCCCTCACGCCGTTTCTCGACCAACTGAACGTCGTGCTGAAAAATCAATACTGGCTGTCGTTCACCACGGCTCCAGCGAAGAACTCGAAAGGCGATCTTCGCCGCTTCCGCGTGCGTACGGAGCTGAAGGGCGTTGAGCTTTCTATACCTGACAACCTTTTCGTTCCGTATTCATAGAACGAAGCTCGCAATGCAAGGCGCAGCCGCGGTCCGCGCCTTGCATTGCACCGATGTAATGAAATTTCGCGCTCCTCACGCAATGCCGAGCGTGCGGTTGAAAAAATCCACGATGTATTTCCACACCAGATAGTAGACGCAGACCGCCACGCAAATCCCGAACACGATCCAGGCGTAAGGTTCCTCGACAAGCCCGAACCACAAAAGCCCGTTCGGCGTGTGAGAGACGAATCCCAGCCCGTGTGCCAGCGTGTACGCCAGCGGCGCCATCACGAACGGCAAAATCGCTCCGTGCAATCCGATGGGAAAGCTCCGCTGGCGGCTGAGCCGCTGGTAAAGCACGTTCCAAATTCCAAAAAGATTCGGCGCCAGCGCCATCGGAAACACGATGATTCGCTCGATCGGCACCGGTGCCTGGAGAACGAATCGGACCACCACAAATGCCGTCAGCACCACCAGTAGGAAAATCGTCGGCACGACGCTGGCTGCCATATAGGCCCGCCAGTAGGGATGTGTATTCATCGCGTTTCTCCTTTCTTCGCGGCCTCGGGCCACGCCTCGCTTAGAGGTGATAGAGCAACACTAAAATCGTTCCCGGATTCAGCAGCAGCCCCGCCAGCAGCGTGCCCGCCAGCGCCCAATCGAGCCATGCCCATTTCCGCGGCGGCGCTTCCATGCGCTTCAGCATTTGCGGCCACAGGTCCCGGCGCGGTTCGGCATTCCCGCGCGGCACATGCCGCTGCAGCAGCTCCTTCAATTCCTTTTCAGCACTTTCATTCATGAGTTTGTCCCCAGGTTCTTCAATTTTTCCCGCAGCATCCGCACGGCACGAAATCCGCGGACCCGCGCCGTTGCTTCCGGAATTCCCAGCGCTTCGCCGATCTCGCGATACGTCACTTCTTCGATCAGCGCCAGCGTTGCCACCACACGCAGCTTCGGCGGCAGCTCGTTCATCGCCTGCTCAATCCACCGCTTCGCTTCCGCGCGCTCCCCGGGATTTGCTTCCCGACAAGCCGCAGGCTGTTCCTTCGGCTCGCCGAGCAGCGGCAATTCCCGGCGGCGCTTCCGCAGTTGATCGAGCGCCAGATTCGTCGCAATCCTTCTGGCCCACGCTGCGAAATTCCGGTCCGGATCGAATCGCGCGTGTGCCTGAAAAATCTTCCAGAAAGCTTCGACCGTCAGGTCTTCCGCAACTCCAGTGTCGCGGACAATGCGCATCACCCATCGGTAGACGTCGCCCTGATATTCGCGGAAGAGCTCTTCGAAGGCGTCCCGGTCTCCCTGTGCGAACCGCTCGGCGATGCTCATTCACCCTCTCTACTGGTCTTACTGCCGTTTGCCGCGAAACGTTACATCGCCGCAGGCGAAGGGGTGAGGGAATTTGATGCGCAATTTGCGTGGGGAATGCAGCGGAAAGGGAAGCGGAAAATAAAAAAGGCCCGCTGCCATTTCATTGGCGCAGGCCTTCATGGTCTGGTGAACTCTATGACATCGAGTGAAGCAGGCCAGAACCCGGTGTAGGGAATCAAACGCCCGGTCGTGAGGACCGGGATGGAGAGCCGTACTCGCCGAAGGCGAGCCGTGCTCCCTTTTCTTTTAGAAAGGAGGTGATCCAGCCGCAGGTTCTCCTACGGCTACCTTGTTACGACTTCACCCCAATCATGAGTCATACCTTGGGCGTCTGCCTCCTTGCGGTTGGCTTGACGACTTCTAGTACAGCTCACTTTCGTGATGTGACGGGCGGTGTGTACAAGGCCCGGGAACGTATTCACGGCGTCGTTCTGATACGCCATTACTAGCGATTCCGGCTTCATGCAGTCGAGTTGCAGACTGCAATCCGAACTGAGCGCGCTTTTTTGCGATTAGCTCCCCCTCGCGGGTTCGCGACGCTCTGTAGCGCGCATTGTAACACGTGTGTAGCCCTGGACATAAAGGCCATGCTGACTTGACCTCATCCCCACCTTCCTCTCCGTTATCCGGAGCAGTCCTCGTAGAGTTCTCCCTCGCGGGTAGCAACTACGAGTAAGGGTTGCGCTCGTTGCGGGACTTAACCCAACACCTCACGGCACGAGCTGACGACAGCCATGCAGCACCTCTACACAGGTCCCTTGCGGGAAGTCCCTATTTCTAGGAATGGTCCTGTGCGGTTCAAGCCCAGGTAAGGTTCTTCGCGTTGCGTCGAATTGAACCACATGTTCCACCGCTTGTGCGGGCCCCCGTCAATTCCTTTGAGTTTCAGTCTTGCGACCGTACTCCCCAGGCGCAGGACTTAACGCGTTAGCTACGGGACTTGCCCCGTACAGGGCAAACCCCAAGTCCTGATGGTTTAGGGCTAGGACTACCAGGGTATCTAATCCTGTTTGCTCCCCTAGCTTTCGTCCCTCAGCGTCAGTTGTGATCCAGCGAGCCGCTTTCGCCTCGGATGTTCCTACGGATATCTACGCATTTCACCGCTACACCCGTAATTCCACTCGCCTCTCTCACACTCTAGCACAGCAGTTTCGGAAGCAGCCTCTGAGTTAAGCCCAGAGATTTCACTCCCGACTTGCCACACCGCCTACGGACCCTTTACGCCCAGTAATTCCGAGCAACGCTGGCCCCCTACGTCTTACCGCGGCTGCTGGCACGTAGTTAGCCGGGGCTTCTTATACCCGTACCGTCAAGCCCTTGCGGGCATTCGTCCGGGTCGAAAGGGGTTTACACTCCGAGAAGCTTCATCCCCCACGCGGCGTTGCTGCGTCAGGCTTTCGCCCATTGCGCAAGATTCCCCACTGCTGCCTCCCGTAGGAGTCTGGACCGTGTCTCAGTTCCAGTGTGGCCGGCCAACCTCTCAGTCCGGCTACCCATCAATGCCTTGGTGGGCCGTTACCCCGCCAACAAGCTAATCGGCCGCGGATCCCTCTTCTGGCGACTTGCGCCTTTGAAGACATGAGCATGTGCCCTCGTCTTGTTATGCGGTATTATCCCAATTTTCACTGGGTTATTCCCCACCTGAAGGAAGGTTATCCACGTGTTACGCACCCGTTCGCCACGAATGTATTGCTACACTCGTTCGACTTGCATGTGTTAAGCACGCCGCCAGCGTTCGCTCTGAGCCAGGATCAAACTCTCGTTTGAAACCTGATGTTACGACCGTGACTTGCGCCACGATCGGAACGAACTTGTTACATCGCTCGGTTTATCCCGCCCCATACACTGAAGCGGAACTTTACTCAAATTCCCATTCGTCCGCTTGCGCAGACGGATAGGCAAACCAAACGGGTTCTGGCTTGTATCATCCGATTGTCAAAGAGCAGGTACTCCCAGGCCAGCTGGAAGGACGACAGACAATCGCTAACTCTACAGACTTGTCCGCCATCTGTCAAATCATTTCCGACGCGGTAATTTTCAATACCCGATTGCACCTACAGCGACGGTTCTCGCCAAAATAACGCTTCTCTCCGATGGCCCGACTGCCTCATTCGTACTCCCATACTCGGTGGGAGGAATCATGATCAAAAATCACCTGCGATTCATTCTCGCCGCCGCTCTCGCCGTCGGTTTCTCGCTTCCCCTTTGCAGCACGGCTCGCGCCGACCACGACTGGCGCGACGAATGCCACCATCGCCTGCAGCACGACAAAGAGCGGATCGACCGCGACGCGGCGCGCTTCGGACAGCACAGTCCCGAGGTGTACCACGATGTCGACCGGCTCGACCGCACGCGCCAGTGGTGCCGCGACCATCACGCCGATTGGGACCACAACGCTTTCGACTTCGGCATCTACATCCATCCCCACTGATCTTCAGACGTGATCGGGGTGTCGCGCGCGACGTCGGCTAACGCTCGCGGCACCCGCAACACCACAGGACCATTTTGTGCAGGCAATCAGCCGGCACGCTCTACAACTTCGGCTGCGAGGCGGCACTCTGCGCTATGATTCACCCGGCCACGGCCCATGCGCAACGCAATCCTCATCACCATGCTTGCACTATGCGCCCTGCTGATCGCTCTCTACGCCGGCGACTACATCGTGCTTAGAATCCGCGTCGCCCGCCACGGTCCTGACTCCGTCCTCTCGACCGTGAATATCTTCTACGCCGCCCCAATCAAAGGCGGCAAAATGAGCATCTATTACGATGCCCCGCAGTCCCAACCTTGCGTCCGCTCCATTTTCCCGCAGCTCGACTACGCCCCCTGCTGGTATTTGAAGAGCCACGCCATCCGCCTCGTCGATTAAATTAAAACGCTGGGGCCTTTAAGACTTTAAGCGTAGGCCGGCTTCCTCTGACAAAGGAGGGGCCGCTTCAGCGCGGCAGTGTTTGGACTCAAGCCCAAAAGAGCACTTGAAACAAAGCGCTTGACAGAAGCGGCCGGCTCTTGTATTTAACCATCAGGTTAAATACGATGCCCGTCGATCACCTCACCACCACCTTCGCCGCCCTCGCCGACCCGACCCGCCGCGCCATTCTCGCGCGGCTCGCTTCGGGCGAACTCTCGGTGACGGAATTGGCCGAGCCGTTCGAGATGAGTCTCCCCGCCGTGTCCAAGCACTTGAAGGTCCTGCAGCGCGCGGGGCTGGTGACGCGCGGGCGTGAAGCTCAGTGGCGGCCATGCCGGCTGGACGCTCGCCCT
>DATKPM010000031.1:0-112600 GCA_035524135.1 Candidatus Acidiferrum sp.
CTGTCAGCATCCTGTGAGGCAATTTCGTTGTTATCGCCGTCCAAGCATACTGTCCCGCTTCCCTTTCCTCCAAATCTGACGGAACAGCTTTGCACCATCCTGCTTTCGTAGGCGTCCTCGATGTAGATAAAAGTCCTGTGCCCGTCATTTGAGAGAGTCTGGATTCGTACAAGGCATTCCTGCGACTTTTGATTATAGTGATTCGAGGAATCGGTAATCACTTCGTGGCTGCCCATGGCGGAAATTTCGTGCTCGTATTTCTCAGTCGCCCGCTGTGCTTGCGCGAAGCAATCGCTCTCGTGCTTCGCAGCCAACTCCCTTTTGGATGTTTCGGCGAGTTGCTGGTCCTTGAATCGCTCTCGGGATGGCACGTAGACAAGCAGAAAATAGCAGACGGAAGCCGCAATGGTCAGAACTGCGACAGAGAGCGAGAGCCAGAAGATTCCCCTCATTTGCGCGAAACTTAGCACCCAAAGATTCCGATGTCAAACGGACGGCTTGACCTGTCAACCCCGCGCATTCGCCGACAACGCTCCCTGTTGTGTCCTTCCATTTTTCACGCTATGGTCGGCGGATGGAAAAGCTCCTCACCTCGGAGCAGGCGTCTGAAATCCTGGGAGTCTCCCGCCCCACGCTCTACAAACTCGTGAACACGGGGAGGCTCAAGGCGTACTTGGTGGCGAAAGCCTGGAAGTTCAAGCCGTCCGACATCGAGAAATTCCTCGAAAGTGTGCGCGTCGGAGAATGAAGGAATCCCTGGCTGGACTGTAGCCCGAACTGTAGCCCGCAAGCAGATTTTCCTTGAAACCAATGAGAGTACATGAGAGTATGTGAGTGAAACACGCAGTTGGAAACAAGGCGGTTGCAGCAAAAGCCTCGTTTTTATTGCTTCTTTTTGATGCCGGTGGGCTATCCCTTATCCCGCTCCATGCTCCCGCCGTGAATTTCCTTCCTCTTCGTCCTGTAGCCAGTTTTTCACCGCCATGCTAGATTGAGTTCGCCCAAGCCCATGCTCGCGTATTTGAGCGGCCCAATCGAATTTGCCAATGACGGCGGAAAACTCTGGCGGCGGAAATTGACGCCCTTTCTGCGCGAGCAGCTTGGACACCGCGTGTACGATCCCGCCGAGGACGAAAAGAAGAATCTGACCGATGAAGAACGCGCGAATTTCCGCGAGTGGAAAACGCAGGATACAGAGCGCTACCGGCGGGTGATTCGGAAAATTATCGCCTTCGATCTCGACCTGATCGAGCACAAGGCCGATTACCTGATCTGCTATTGGGATGCGGGAGGCGCGCAAAGTGGAGGCACTCCGGCGGAACTGACCGTGGCGCACCGCAAGGGCATTCCGGTGTTCCTCGTCACGCCTCTCGACGTTGGAGAGGTGAGCGGCTGGATGCTCGGTTGTGCCGACCACGTGTTCGGCTCGGTGGATGCGCTGAAGGAATTTCTCGCCGCGCGCTTTGCGCGGGAAAAGCAGACGCAGCTTTGGAAGGATTAGCAAGTTCTCCCACGATGGAAACCGTAATTGTCGCAGTCGCGAGCAAGCGTCAGCCGAAACTGGGGGCCGTCGCGGCCGCGCTGCCATCCTTCTCGCACCAGATTTTCCCGGGAGCCGCCTGGGAGATCGCCGGCGAAGAGACGTCGAGCGGCGTGCGTCACACGCCTCTTTCCAAAGAAGAAATCATGCAAGGCGCGAAAAACCGCGCCGAATTTCTGGTGAAGCTTGCCGCGGAGAAAAGAGCCGACTGGAAATTCTTCGTGGGTCTCGAAGGCGGTCTCGATGTCGTACAGAAGGATGGCCGCCGCTGGGTGTTCCTGGAAAATTGGGCCTACGTGACCGACGGTTTACGGGGAGCGTTCGGCGGCTCCGGCTCCGTTTTGATGCCGGAACCTCTGGTGCGTTCCGTGGTCGATGAAGGCCAAGAGCTTGGCCATGCCATCGACATTTTCGCCGGAGGGCGGGGAATTCGCGACGCCGAAGGAGCATGGGGTATACTCACGGGCGGGCGCATCACGCGGCAAGAGGCGTTTCGCGTCGCCATCATCAATGCCTTCTCGCCTTTCTACAACCGAGCCGCGTACGACGCGGAGAGGGCCGCAGCCAACGAATGAACATTCGCGCGAACATCCTCGGAGAGTTATGCTAGCCTAACTTCGATTCCGGAATTTTCGTGCGCCGGGAGGCAAACCGAGTGGATATCGTCAAGGGCAACATGGGCTGGATCGAGGTGGTCGTGGGCCCGATGTTTTCGGGCAAGAGCGAAGAGCTGATCCGCCGGTTGCGCCGCGCGGAGATCGCCCGCCAGCGCGTGCAGATTTTCAAGCCGGAAATCGATCAGCGCTACACGAGAAACGGGATCGTCTCCCACTCCGGCTTGGAGATCCCCTCGGAATTGGTGCGCACTGGACAGGAAATTCTGGACCGTGTGGCCGCGCGCACGGAAGTGGTCGGCATCGACGAAGCGCAATTTCTGGGCGAGACGGTGGTCGACGCCTGTGTGAAGCTCGCCGATCTGGGCAAGCGCGTGATTGTCGCGGGACTCGATACTGATTTTATGGGCCGCCCGTTTGAGCCGATGCCGCGACTGCTCGCAGTGGCCGAAGAAATCACCAAGCTGCTTGCGATTTGTATGCACTGTGGAAATCCCGCCGTCCACACGCAGCGGCTGACTGCTTCGGACGAACTCATTGTCGTCGGCGCGGGTGGCGTTTACGAGGCTCGCTGCCGCCGGTGTTTCGATCCCCTCCCCGCGCAACAGTCTGCCCAGCAGCAGGACGCTGGTGAAAAGAAGGCCCGCGCCGCGGCGAAATAGCCGCTCCCACCCCCCTTACCCCCCCGCCTTCCCCAAATGGACTCAGGAACCGTATTCCCGTCAGGCCGAAAAAGCCATAAAATAGCGCCGGGGACACGGATGAATATCTCACCCGCTATTGTCGCTGGACTGGCGCTCGCCCTTGGTGCCACGATCCACGACGGAAGCATCCGCACGCAGCCCCTCTTGCCGTCACCCAACACAGCCGTCCTCGCCACGGCCGGGTCCCAACCGGAAATTCTCGTCAGCGTAGGCCAGAGCGCTTCAAGCAAGGGCTCTGCAATGGAGGGCTCGACACGCCTTGAGATTATCCGTTACGTTGACGGTGAATTTGTAAAAGCGTTGAAGCCGCTGCCAGCAGGGAAAAAGGGATTGAAGTTCAATCCCACAAAACCGTTTGACCAGAAGGGCTTAACGAAGAGTCTTCAGTCGCAGGGAGCGGCAATCCAGCCTGGTGATACCGTGCAAATCACCAACATCGAATTTCGTGCCAAGGAAATCATCATCGATTTGAACGGCGGCGGCGAAAAACACTTCCACCTTCTCCAGCACATCCAGGTGGGAGTCGGAGGAGAGCCGTCGGGTCCCTCGCCGGCGGTGAATTCGCAGGAGGGAACTGGCGCCACTCTTTATCTCGAGTACGGCCGCGATTTGCCGGACATGACCGCCGACGATTTGAAGCAGCAGCTTTCGACGCTGTTGGATTTTTCCAAGCATTCCGCGGCAGTAAACTGGGTGGATACGCTGCCGCCGGAGTTCAAGCAGGCCATTCAGGATCGCCGGGCGGTGGTCGGCATGGATCACGAAATGGTTCTTGCGGCCATGGGTCGGCCGGATCACAAGGTCCGCGAGCGCGACCCGCAGGGAGATGAGACCGAAGATTGGATTTACGGCGATCCCCCGGGACGAACTGTGTTTGTCACTTTCGAGGGCGACAAGGTCATTCGGGTGAAAGATTTCGAGTAAGCCTCGTTGACATTCTTCGCGACGCACCCTAGCATCATTAGTTCCACTCGTCCCGGTAAGCCACACCGTACCGGCTTGCAATCATCACAAACTCATCGGAGGAATTATGGCAGTCAAAGTGGGCATCAACGGTTTCGGACGCATCGGGCGCAACATCTTCCGAGCGTCTTTGGGCGACCCTGCGATAGAAATCGTCGCGGTGAACGACATCACGGATTCGAAGACCCTGGCGCACCTGCTGAAATACGATTCGATCCTCGGAAATCTCCCGAACACCGTCACCTACTCTGACGATTCGATTTCCGTCGATGGCAAGAGCTTCAAAGTGTTTCGCGTGAAGGATCCGGCCGAGTTGGACTGGGCCTCGGTAGGAGCTTCGATTGTCGTGGAGTCGACAGGTCTTTTCACCAAAGGCGCCGACGCCCGCAAGCACATTCGCGGGCCCGTGAAGAAGGTGTTGATTTCCGCGCCCGCCACGGATCCGGACCACACGGTTGTTCTCGGCGTGAACGACAAGACGTACGATCCGGCGAAGCATCATGTGGTCTCGAATGCCTCGTGCACCACGAACTGCCTGGCGCCCGTCGCCAAGGTTCTGCAGGACACTTTTGGCATCACTGTCGGCACGATGACCACGATTCACTCCTACACAAACGATCAGAAGCTTCTCGACCTGCCGCACAAGGACCTTCGCCGCTCCCGCGCCGCCGCCCTTTCCATGATTCCCACGTCCACCGGAGCCGCGAAGGCGCTGCACCTGGTGATTCCCGAGCTGAAAGGCAAGCTCGACGGTTACGCAATGCGCGTGCCCACACCGAACGTCAGCGTGGTGGATCTCACGGTGATCACGGAAAAACCGGCGACGGTCGAGAGCGTGAATGCGGCGCTGAAGGCCGCGGCGAACGGCCCGATGAAGGGCATTCTCGCCTACAGCGAAGAAGAGCTCGTCTCCGTCGATTTTCGCGGCAATCCGCACTCCTCCATCGTGGACGCCGGCTACACGCGCTTGGTGGGCAACAATTGCGTGAAAGTGCTCGCGTGGTACGACAACGAATGGGGCTACTCCTGCCGTTGCCGCGACCTGATCAAGGTCTTCGCCGCTAAGCTGTAATTTCCGGCCGGACAAGCGCGGCTCCTGCCGCGAGGAAGAGCGATGAACAAACTTTCGATACGTGACCTGGACTTGAAAGGCAAGCGTGTGTTCATCCGCGTGGATTTCAACGTGCCGCTCGCGGATGGAAAGGTTTCCGAAGACACGCGGATGCGGGAGACGCTGCCGACCCTGCGCCTGGCCATGGAGCGCGGCGGGCGCCTTGTGCTCGCCTCGCATCTGGGACGCCCCAAAGGCAAGCCCGATCCGAAATACAGCCTCGCGCCTGTCGCTGCACACTTGCGCGAGCTTCTCGGCAAGCATGTCGAGTTCGCTTCCGACTGCATCGGCGCGGACGCGGAGGCAAAGAGCAAGGCGCTGGCCGATGGCGGCGTCCTGCTGCTCGAAAACGTCCGCTACCATCCCGAAGAGGAAGCCAACGACGCGGAATTTTCCCGCAAACTCTCCGCTCTGTGCGACGGCATGTTCGTTTGCGACGCCTTTGGCTCCGCGCACCGCGCGCACGCCTCCGTCGTCGGCATCACGAAATTCGTGAAGCAGGCGGCGGCGGGGCTGCTGATGGAGAAGGAACTCGCTTATCTCGGCAAGGCGATCTCCAACCCTGACCGGCCGTTCCTTGCAATTCTTGGCGGCGCGAAAGTCTCCGACAAAATCGAGGTCGTGCAAAACCTCATGAAACTCGCCGATGCAATGCTTATCGGTGGCGCGATGGCTTACACGTTTTTGAAGTCGCAGGGCCATCCCGTGGGCAAGTCGCTGGTCGAGGACGACAAGCTCGATCTCGCACGCGCCTTGCTCGAACAGGCCAAGCAGAAAAATTTCCATCTCTATCTTCCCGTCGATCACGTGCTCGCCGAATCTCCCGCCTCGACGGTTACCAAGACTGCGCGCATCGAAAACACTCCCGATGGATGGATGGGGCTCGACATCGGCCCGGAAACGATTCGCGAATACACGCGGGAGATTTCGAAGGCGCGCACGATTGTCTGGAACGGCCCGCTCGGCATGTTCGAAAAGCCGGCCTTCGCCCACGGCACTCTCGAAATCGCCCGCGCCGTTGCGGCGGCGACGAAAGCCGGCGCCACCACCATCATCGGCGGCGGCGACTCCGTCGCAGCGGTCGAGCAGGCGGGAGTCGCTTCGCAGGTATCTCACATTTCCACGGGCGGCGGCGCTTCGCTCGAATTCCTCGCCGGCGAAAAACTTCCCGGCGTCGAAGCGCTGACGAACAAAGGCTGAGGAGACGACCTTGCGGCGGCCGGTGATTGCGGGTAACTGGAAGATGTTCAAGACGGCGGAGGACACGCGGAAGTACTTCGACGCGTTCAAGCCGCTGGTGGCGAAGGCCACCCACTGCGACATCGTCATCGCTCCTCCGTTTCCAGGTATTCCTGCCGCGACCGATGCCGTGGAAGGCACCGCCATCGCCATCGCCGGGCAGAATTGCTATTGGGCGCCGGAGGGGGCCTTCACCGGCGAAGTTTCCGTGAACATGCTCGCCGCCGCCGGTTGCCGCGGCGTCATCATCGGCCATTCCGAGCGCCGCCAGTATTTCGGCGAGACGGACGAATCGGTGAACCGTAAGGTGAAAGCCGCTCTTGAAGCGGGATTGACCCCGATCCTCTGCATCGGCGAGACTCTGGCCGAGAGGGAATCCGGCCTGACCAACGCCGTGCTCGAACGCCAGCTCGGTGGCGGGGCGGCTTCGTTGACCGTCGCCGAGTTCTCGCGTATTCTGATTGCTTACGAGCCCGTTTGGGCCATTGGCACCGGGCGAACCGCCACGCCGGAAATTGCAGCGGACGCGCACCGCCACATTCGCTTGATCGCTGCCGCTCGATTTACGCCGGAAGCTGCTTGTGCGCTCCGTATCCTCTACGGTGGCAGCGTCAAGCCCGACAACATCCGGGGATTGATGGCGCAGACGGAAATTGATGGGGCGCTCGTGGGCGGAGCGAGTCTCGACCCGCAATCGTTCGCTTCGATTGTGAATTTTTAGATTCGCGGCCTCCGGATGGGAAATTCCCGCCTGGCCGCGCAGGAGCATGTAATGCCGTCTTGGGGAAAATGGGGTGTATCGCTGGGAGTTGCGCTGGCGCTGATCGCGCTCGGCTGGAGATACCTGCCGCTGCTGATCACGCTGCACATCGCCGTCTGCGTTGTGCTGGTAATCGTCATCATGTTGCAGAGCGGGTCGGCCGCCGACCTTGCCGGAGCCTTCGGCGGAGCAGGTAGCCAGACGGCCTTCGGTCCTCGTGGCGCCGCCACGTTTCTTTCTCGCGCCACCACGTGGTGCGCCATCGTTTTCATGATGACTTCGCTTGCCCTGTCCGTGAAGCGCTCGCCGACCGAGCAGTCGGCAATTGGTTCGATCCTCGAGCAGACTGAAAAATCTGCTCCCGCCGCTCCGGCGGCAAAGCCTCCGGCCCCGCTGCCGCCGCCAAGCGCGCCTTCGCAGACACCGGCTCCCAAGAAATAGGGCCTTCTGCTACAATCTGGATTCACCTCTCCTCTGCGGAAGTGGCGGAACTGGCAGACGCACCATCTTGAGGGGGTGGCGCCGTAAGGCGTGGGGGTTCGAATCCCCCCTTCCGCACCAACTATCTTCCGAATGACTTCTGCCGATTCTCTCGCGCCGCCCGTCACATCAGGAAACGGGGCATCGCCCGCTCGCGCGCCTTTTTCTCCCAGCCACACGACGATCGGCCTCCGCTATCTCTTCCTCTCCTTCGTCGCTGTTGCCGTCGGCGTCTTTCTCTCCATCTTGATTCGTATGCGCGTGATCTGGCCCGGCGCGCATCTGCCGTTTTCTCCCGCCTCGGGGATGCCGCAATCGCAGTTTGAGGCGGTCGTAGCCATGCACGGCGCGCTGATGCTCTTCTTCGTTCTTGCGCTGGCTGCGCAACAGGGTCTCGGATCGTTCTTTCTTCCCCTGCAAATCGGCGCCGAGGAGATGGCCGCTCCGCGCCTAAACGCGCTCGCATTTTGGGGGACCTGCGTTTCATTCTTGGGCGTCGTTGGCTCTTTTCTGGTGCCCGGAGAAAACGCGAGCCAGATGGTTTGGGTGGCGAGCGTCTGCCTGTTCTGCCTGTGTGCAATCGCGACCGCTCTGAATTTCTGCGTCACGATTGTCGATTTTCGCGCGCCCGGGATGAAGCTGCTTGAAATGCCGCTCACTGTGTGGTCCTGGTTCATCAGCGCAATCCTTATTCTGATGACCTGCAGCATTGAGCTTGCCGCCGGAGTGCTGCTTGTCATCGACCGGCTCGCGGGCACTAGCTTCTTCTATGCGCCGGATTCGCTTTTCGCCGCTGGCTTCCGCGATATTTTTGGAAATTCCACGCTCACCTGGACGCACCTGTTTTGGTTTTTTGGCGACCCGTTTGTCTACATCGTCCTGCTTCCGGCCATCGGCATCGTCTCTCACGTGCTCGCGATTTTTTGCCGCAAGCCTTTCTTTGCTCCTCGGTTGGCCGTGCTGATGATTTGCGCCCTCGGATTCGCTGGGTTTGCGATCTGGGGCCGGCACATGTTCGTCAGCGGCCTGAATCCCTATGCGACGTTCTCGTTCGCCATCCTTGCGCTTTCGATCGGCGTTCCGGCCATGGTGATGACGCTCTTGTGGCTCGTCACGCTGTGGGAGCGGCGCATCGAGCGCACCACGGCGATGCGCTTTGCCGTCGGCTTCGTGGCGCTGTTCGTCACCGGCGGAATTTCCGGTCTTTTCTTGACGCTGCCCGCTTTGCAAATTGTGATGCGCGAGCCCGAATACATCGCCGGGCATTTCCATTTGATCCTGGCGATGGCCGCCGTCTTCGCGATGTTCGCCGGCTTCTACTTCTGGTTCCCGCGTATGTTCGGGCGAATGCTCGACGAGCGGCTGGGAAAAATTCATTTCTGGCTCACGTTCGCGGGCGCTTACTCGATCTTTCTGCCGCTCCACTTTTTCGGAGTTTCGCTGCTTTCTTCGACTGCCGGACCAGAGGGCTGGCTTGCCGCGCTGCCGGGAATCGCTGCCCTGGTCACGGGGGCCGCACAGTTGATTTTTGTCTATAACTTCTGGAAGAGCGCCGCGGCGGGCCACGCGGCGACGGCGGACCCTTGGAGCGCCGGAACTCTCGAATGGCGCCGCGTGCAGATCCCCGGCCCAACGCGTGGAAACCCGCAAGTTACGCTGGCGACGTTCGCGTTTGGCAGTGCGCTCGTCTTCTACATGGCCCTTTCGAGCGCCTATCTTGTCCGCCGCGCCGGTGCCGCTCCGGCGGCGATGAGCTTTTCGCCATCCTATGCCGCATGGATTGCCGCGGCGTTTTTGATCGCCGCTGCCGTAGCTGTGGCAAAGGCAGGCGCCTCGCTCCAGGTCCGCCGCGAGGCAGGCGAAGCGCATTTTTCGCGTTGGGTGGGAATTGCGTCCCTCGCAGCCGCACTCTTCCTTGCCGCGCAGGGCTTTGCATGGAGGAGCGTGCTCGTGGAAGGCGTTGTGACGAACGGCAATCCCGCCGCGAGCTATTTTCTGCTGTTCAGCGGCGTGCACGCGCTGCTGGTGTTGGGCGGGTTAGTCGCGGACTGGACGGCAACACGGGCGCGCTCTATCGAGAGAAAATCCTCGCTGGCGGAGGCGCTCGCCATCTACTGGAACTTTGCTGCGGGAATCTGGCTTTTCCTTTTGGCGCTTCTCGCCCTCCGAGTGCAAGCAGGGTAGAGCTGGCGCGCGCATTGCCCGCAATGGATTTTGTTGCGCGCGCCGTCTCTTGGATTGCTCCTAGCTGTGCTTCCTGTGGATGTCCGTGCAGATCGAAACGGCGGTGTTCGGATTCACCGCGCCGTCGCCCTGTTCGATGTGTTGGATTTTTCCTTCTCTGTCCACGATGATCGTCGTCCGCTCCGCCCACTCGTAATCTTCGCCCTTCACGTCGTAGGGCTTCAGGATTCCGTAAGCGGTCAGGACTTTCCGGTTCATGTCGCTGAGCAGGGGGAAGGTGACGCCGATCTGTTTCGCAAACGCGGCGTTGGCGGCGGGACTGTCGATGCTGATTCCGAGGACTACGGTGTCGCTGGCTTTCAACTTGGCCATATCAGCCTGATAGGCCTGCAATTCTTTCGTTCAGCCACTGGTGAACGCCAGCACGTAAAACGCGAGGATGACGTTGTTCTTCCCGCGGTAGGAGCTGAGCGTCACCGGCGTCCACTGATCGCTCAACAGTGTGAAGTCCGGCGCTGTTTCGCCCACCTTTAAGTTGGTCTTGGCGATTTGCGGTGTTTGAGCCGTCGCCCCTCTTGGCGCTGCCGCAAATAGCAGCAAAAGCGTCGGGATTCCCCATAGCAGTTTCTTCAATTCGCCCTCTCCTTTCGCAGAAGGAAATTGCCTGCATGGAAAAGTATATGACGAACCCGCGCGGCCCGGCCAGCCGCCCGTAGCGAATCGTGCTAGCCTGTCTCGTCGTCGGCGAAAGGGAGCACTCCATTTGTTTGCATCACGCACCAATTGGGACCGGGAGAAAAATGCGCTCGCCATCGCGCTGGACGACGCGCGGCGCGCCGGCAAGCAAATTATCGATCTCGCTGCGTCGAATCCCACACACGTTGGCTTCATGCTCGACGCGCGATCGATTCTGGCGGCGCTCTCTGACCCAGCAGCGCTCGCTTACAATCCTGATCCTCTCGGCCTTCCCTCCGCGCGGAGCGCGGTAGTCGATTACTACGCTGCACGCGGCGACTCGCTGTCGCTGGACGACATCCTGCTCACTGCCAGCACCAGCGAGGCCTATTCCTTCCTGTTTCGCGCTCTTTGCGATCCCGGCGCGGAAATCCTGGTTCCCGCGCCCGGCTATCCGCTGTTCGATTTTCTCGCGGCGATTCAAGACGTTCGCGTCGTTCGCTATCCGCTCGTCTACGATCACGGCTGGCAGGTCGATTTTCACGCGCTCGAAGGCTGCATCACCCCGCAAACCCGAGCCGTCATCGTGGTTCATCCCAACAATCCCACCGGGCACTTCACGAAGCGCGCTGAGCTCGCGCAGTTGAACCGCCTTGCCGCAGCGCACCGTCTGGCGCTCGTCGCCGACGAAGTGTTTTGGGATTTTCAGTTCGACGCGCGAGCGCCGTTTTCGTTCGCTGTGAATCGGGAAGTGCTTACGTTCACGCTGAGCGGAATTTCAAAAATCTGCGGTTTGCCGCAGATGAAAGCTGCGTGGATTGTGGCGCAAGGCCCGGAGGATTTGAAAAAAGAAGCTCTCGAACGCCTGGAGATTGTCGCCGATACGTATCTCTCCGTCGGCGCGCCCGTCCAGCACGCCCTGCCGCACCTTCTCGCAATGCGCGAGGATTTTCAGCGGCAATTGATAGCTCGCGTGCGCCATAATCTCGCCGCGCTCGACCGCAGCCTGAAGAATTCTCCCGGTGTCACGCGTCTTGAAATGGAAGGAGGCTGGTACGCCGTCCTGCTCGTGCCCGTCACGCGCACCGACGAAGATCTCGCAATCGCGCTATTGCGCGAAACAGGCGTCTATCTGCATCCGGGGCATTTCTACGATTTTCCAGGGGAAGGGAACTTCGTGGTCAGTCTGATTCCGCGCGAGGAGGAATTCACGGAGGGCATTCGCGCGCTTCTGTCACTCGTATGACGGCGGCCAAGGTTTGTCGCAGGGTCTTCAGACCGTTTCAAGCGCAGTCAGCCGGAACTCGCCTATGTTCCGGTGCAGGTCCAGCCACACGCGGTCCGGGTGCGAAAGGAATATTTCCACGACCTTCGGGTCAAACTGTTTGCCGGAAAATTTCTTGATCTCTTCGCGCGCCGCGGAAATCGGCAACGCCTTGCGGTACGGACGGTCGGAAATCATCGCGTCGAGCGTGTCTGCCACGGCGAATATCCGCGCGCCCAGCGGAATCTGCTCGCCTCTTAATCCTCGCGGGTAGCCCGATCCGTCGTAGCATTCTTGGTGGGACAGCACGATTTCCGCCGCTTCCTTCAGGAAGGGAATCCGTTCCAGCACCGAGTACCCGATTTCACAGTGCCGCCGCATGATTTCGCGTTCTTCGGACGTCAGCGGGCCCGGTTTGCGCAGGATGCTGTCCGGAATTCCCATCTTGCCGATGTCGTGCAGGAAGGCTCCGCGAGCGATGTGGCGCAGCATCGCTTTGTCGATGTTCATGGCCTTCGCCATGGTGATCGTAAACGCCGTCACGCGCTGGCAATGGCCTTCGGTTTCGGCGTCTTTCGCGTCCAGCGCCCCGCCCAGCGCTTCAAGCGTGTAGTCGTAGGATTGTTCGAGCTCTTGCAGTGCCACGGAAAGCTGCTGCGTCCTCTCCGCCACCAGGTGTTCCAGGTCGCTCTGGTAGGTGCGGTTTTCGATCACCAGCGAACGGTGCTCCAGCGCCCGCCGCACGCTCAGGTGCAGTTGATCTTTCTCGAATGGTTTGAGGATGTAATCGTAGGCGCCGGCGCGGATGGCTTCGAGCGCGATGGCGATGTCGTGCATCGCTGTCACCATGATCACCGGAACGTCGGGGTCTTCCAGCCTCAGCTCCCCCAGGAGCTTCAGGCCATCCATCTCCGGCATCACGATGTCGCTCAGCACCAGGTCGAAGGACCCTTTGCGGAATGCATCCAGCCCCAGCCGTCCATTCGAGGCCGTCGTGCATTCGTAACCTTGGGCCGTCAGCAGCGTGGATACGACTTCTCGAATTGCCTCCTCGTCGTCCACGACGAGTATTCTCTCGGGTTCCACAGGGGGCTCCGTGAACCTAAATTATAGGTGCTCAGGAACGCACACGTCCGCCTCAGTGCCTTATCGTGTACGTGCAACCCGCTGAGGGCAATAGGACGACTGTACCTTCCACCGCCGGGTTTCCTTGGCGTTGCCCCGCTCCGTCTGGGCCGCCTGCGCACGCTTCCCAGCCTCTGCGGGAAAACCTGCTATCCTGAAGAGGCGATACTAGGAGATTCGAAATTGCCCAGGCGTTCTCTCGCGCTGTTTGTGGCGCTCGTCCTTCTGCCCGCTGCTTATGCCCAATCTGCTTCCCCCGCGTCGCCCGCGGACGCCGCTCATGCTCCCTCCGCCGGCGCGGCCCAGTCTCCTCCGCCCGCCAATGGCGCATTCTTGAAGGCCGCCGATGAAGTTCTCCAGCAAATGAGCAATCTGCTCGACCTGCCTATCAAGGAGCCGCTGAAGAAGAGCCTGCGCTCGAAGGCCGAAATCCGCGATTACCTGGTCCGCGAGGAAAAAGAAGACCGCACCGACGCCGAGCGCCACGCCACGGTCAAGACGCTGGAAGTCTTCGGCTTGATCCCGCAGGGATTCCCCCTCGACTCGTTTCTTCTCGACGTTCTCACCGAGCAGGTCGCCGGGCTCTACGATTCCAAAACGCAGGAGTTCTACATCGCCGACTGGATTCCCGCGGATGAGCAGAAGGAAGTCATGGCCCACGAGCTGACCCACGCCCTCGAAGACCAGTCCTTCCAGGTCGATCCGTGGATCAAGGCCGCTCGTCCCAACGACGACGCCGAGCTCGCGCGCGATTCCGTTAGCGAAGGTTCGGCGCTTGCGGCGATGGAGGACTATGCGCTCCTCGACGAAAAAATGAGCATTCGCGACCTTCCCGACGTCACTTTTCTGGTCCGCTCGGGCGCCGTCGAGGAAATGAATAAGGATCCAAAACTCTCGAGCGCTCCCCCCTTCATTCGCGACGAGCTTCTGTTCCCCTATCTCGCGGGGATCGGCTTCATGCAGCAGTTTCTGAAGGCGCACCAGGGCTGGCAGGACCTTCATCTTCTATTCGAAAATCCGCCGGTGTCGACGCAGCAGATTCTCCACCCGCAGCTCTACCTGAAGGGCGTCCAGCCGGAAAAAGTCACGCTCCCTGCGTGGAAGGGAATCGCCCCCGCGGACTGGAAGCTGCTCGATGAAAATGCGATGGGAGAGTTCGGTCTAGGCGAGGTTCTGAAGCAATTTCTCGGGCCGCAGCGTGGCGATGCGATTGCTCCCATGTGGACCGGCGATCGCTACGCCATTTTCGAAAATCAGGACGGCACGGAAACTCACCTGGTTTTCCGCGTCGCTCTCGATAGCTCCGACGATGCCGCCCGCTTCTTCGGCCAGTACAGCGAAGTGCTCGAAGACCTGCATCACACGCGCAGCGCGCTTCACCGCCGGCCCAATTATTTTGAGTTTCAAACTCCCGGAGGAGGCGTCTATTTGCAGTGCGCTGGGCGCGAATGTCTCATCGTCGACGGCTCCACGCGCGAGACGTTTGAAAAAATCAGCCATGCCGCTGGATGGCCCGGCGCTCCTGCCCCAGCTCCGGGCAAGGCCACCGCTTCGCAAGCTTTTACCGACGCGGCCTTCGCCCGCGCCGTTCCTCCCGCGGCCCTGCTCTCAGAAAGTCCCAGGTAGCAGGCCATTCTCCGCGCAGCGAATCAAGCCCTGCGAATCACCATCACTGTCTGGTCATCCGCCGGCGGAGCTCCCGCAGAATAGACGTGCACGTCATCCAGAAACGCCCCAACCAGCTTGCTCGGTGCCCATCCGCGCCGCTCCGCCGCCAGCCGCGAAATCCTGTCGACGCCGAACTCTTTGCCCGTCGGATCCGCCGCTTCGGAAATTCCATCCGTGTAAAGCAGCAGCGCATCACCCGGCGCCAAATTCACCCGCTCCACCGCGTACGCGCTTTTTGAGAACATTCCCAGTGGCACGCCGGTCGAACACACTTCCTTCACGCCGTCTTTCGTGACGTGCAGCGCCGGGCAATGCCCCGCGCTCGTGATTTCCACGGCTCCGTCCGCGCCCGCGTGCCCGCAGACCAGCGTTGCGTACTGCCCCGCAAACGTGCTCTCGCAAAACACGCGATTCGCCGTCTCGATCAGATTCGCCAGCTCGAGTCCCAGCCCCGAAAGACTGCGAAACATTGCGTGCAGGTGCGTCATCAGCAGAGAAGCCGCCACTCCCTTTCCCGCCACATCGCCGAGAAGAAACATCATCTTCCCGCCGCCGTTCGGAGGCACGATCACGTCGCAGTAATCCCCGCTCACCAGCCCCGCCGGCCGGTATTGAAAGTGGACGTGCCAGTCGCGGTGATGAATATCCGCCTGCGGCAGCAACCCGCGCTGCACCTGCGACGCCAGCTCCAGGTCGCGTTCAAGCGCACGCTGTTCCGGAGCGCTCAGGTGATCCAGGCACAATTGCACCAGCGGGTCGGCAATTAGCCTCTCTCTTTCAATCGTATCGTGGCAGACTTCGCAAATTCCGTATGTGCCTTCGTCGATCCGCTCGATCGCTGCGTCCACTTCCTGCAGCAGCGTTTCGCAGCAGTCTCCTGCGCCTGACGTCGCCGCGACCTGCGCCAACTCCGAGCGCCGCTTTTCCAGTTGTTCGCGAATGTAGGGTTCCGTCACTTGGGCCATACGCGCATCCTCCGCAGCCGAGCTTCTCGCAAGCTTTGTCGCCACGCCATCCGGATTCGACATGGAATTCACTCCCCTCTCCGCCCCTTCGTCATTCGATTCCACGGCTCAGTAGGCGGATTCAGCTTCCCGCGCATCAAGAAGTGCCCTACTTGCCTTGCGTTCCAGCCGGGCCAAGCGATGCTCAAATGCAGCCTTTTGCCGCTTGTAAGCCGCCGTCGCGATCGTTCCCAATCGGCCTTGTAGCGCCCCGCCAGCGCGCTCAGTGCCTCTTCAAACGTGTCCAGCGTGGTCTTGGGCCGCACCCGCTAGCCCTTGCGCGTTCGATGTCACGTAAGCCCCCAAACAAGCGCGAGCCTCGCCCGCAAACGGACTCGCCGCTCTTCGCCTTTTGTTCGCTTACCCTATCATGCTGCCTTTCTCCGCGCAACTATGGAAAATCGCTACTCCTCGAGCCTAGGACCATTGCCCCCACTTTCGCCCGCCCGTTCACGCCGGCGCAATACTGTTTTAAGCACGCCCCGGCGCGTTGCAACTCCATTCGCTTCAAAACTCCATTACGCTGGTTTCATACGCTGCCTCATCCAGCAGCGTCCAACCTTCTGAGGAGCTTGCATTGCACAAATCAGCTGAACTCTCGCGGCACGGGTCACTTTTGTCTCTCCCGAGGTTTTCTCTAATCATCCTCGTGGCATGCAGCCTCCTTCTGCCCGCGGCATCCGCGCAGAAAAACGCACCCGGCGTAACTCCCGAGACCATCACAATCGGTTCCTGCAACGCTCTCACCGGTCCCGCATCGTTTCTGGGTTTGCAGATGGTATTGGGCGCCAAAGCGTATTTCAGCCTCGTCAACGCGCAAGGCGGCGTCAACGGCCGGTCCATCGAACTCGTCACAAAAGACGACGGCTACGAAGCCGACCGAGCTTCCGCCTGCTGGGCAAGTCTGGAAAAAGCTGGAGTCTTTGCTACCGCCTTCTTCGTTGGCACTCCCACCGCCCTGAAATACATTCCGCTCTCCGCGGAGAGCCATACGCCCCTCGTCGGCCTTTTCACCGGAGCGCAAGCGCTCATTGATCCCGTTCATCCCACCATCTTTAATGTCCGCGCCTCGTATTTCGATGAAACGCTCGCGCAGGTCGACGGCCTTTGGGAGCAGCTAGGAGTTCGCAAGATTGCGGTCATTTACCAGAATGACGGTTTCGGCACGGCGGTCCTCGAAGGGGTCAAGCGCGCCCTCGCCCGCCACGATTCCGCGCCTGTCGCTCTCGGCACCTTCGAGCGTAATACGCTCGACGTCGACGCAGGCATCAAAGAAGTCCGCGCCGCCAATCCCGAAGCCGTCGTCCTCGTCGGACCCTACGCTCCCGTCAACGCCATCCTTAAAAAGGCCCATGCCTCCGGCTGGCATCCGCGTTTCCTGACCGTTTCGTTCGTCGGCACGGAAGGATTGCTAAACATCGCCGGCGGCGACGCCGAAGGAATGATCATCACGCAAGTCATGCCGCCCTACGACCGCACGGACTTGCCTACCATCAAGCTCTACCGCGACGCGCTCGAAAAATATATGGGCAACACAGAGCCAACATTTGTCAGCCTCGAGGGCTTTGTTGACGCGATGGTTCTTACGGACGGACTACGCGACGCAGGACGCGACCTCACGCGCGGAAAGCTAATCTCCTCGCTCGAAAGCATGCACCACAAGAATCTTGGCCTCGGGTCGAATCTGCTGCTCAGCTTCAGCCCCACGAACCACAAGGGCCTCGACTCCATCTGCGTAACGGTCATTCGAGGTGGAAAGCCCGTCGTCGTCACCGATTGGTCCAAACTTCCGAAAGACTAGGCGTC
This sequence comes from Candidatus Acidiferrum sp., assembly GCA_035524135.1. Taxonomy (GTDB): domain Bacteria; phylum Acidobacteriota; class Terriglobia; order Acidiferrales; family UBA7541; genus Palsa-295. The sequence goes on from DATKPM010000031.1 coordinate 17,138, forward strand.
TTCCTTTTCCGACATCTCAACTGGCATTGCGCGAAGCCTTGCCTCACACAACTCGTAGGATGGGGTTCCAGCATGCGGCAATGGAGAGGGATGGCGATCCTGCCGCATTCGCGGCTTGCCCCTCACGCCTGCTCAGCTCGGTTTGATGTTCTGGTTCACGCGGAACAGATTCGTCGGGTCGTACTTCTTCTTGATCTTTGCGAGGCGCTGGTAATTCTTCCCGTACGTCGCCTGAATGCGGTCGTCGCCCTCTTCCATCATGAAGTTCACGTATCCGCCGCCGTGGCAGTAGGGATGCAGCGCGTTCCAATACTCCCGCGCCCACTTCGTAATTTCGTCCTTCTTCGCCGGGTCCGGATCGACGCCCACGATCACTTCCGCCCAATTCGCATCCCGGTGCCACCACGCTGTCGCATTTTTCTTCACGCGGCTGGCTGCTCCGTTGATCGGATAAAGGTGCATCGTCGATTGCAGCGTCGGCATTGTCGCCGCATATTTCAGATGTTTCGCAATCGCCTCGTCCGGCAGCGTGCTCACGAAATCCGCTTTCCAATACCACTGCAGCCCGCTCACAAACAGGCCGTCGAACAGGCTCTGCAGCACCGGATGCGGAATCGGCCCCGCCAGGTCGAGCGCCGGCTTCTTGAACTTCCGGATCGGCTTGAAAACCTTCTCTCCCTTTTTCACTCCTCCCGTGTAGCACCACACAATCGCGCACATCTTCTTAAGGTGCAGATGTTCGGGGAAGGGCGGAACTGGCGGCACGATGTTAAACGCGAAAAAGCCGTTCAAATCTTCCGGTGCCTTCCGGATAAAATCCCGGTACCAGCGCAGGACGTCCTCCGCCTCTTCGAGCGGCCACATCATCGGCCCGCCGTAATTCGTGTGCACTGGCTGCCCTTTGAAGAGAAACGACGTCACCACCCCGAAATTTCCGCCGCCCCCGCGCACCGCCCAAAACAGGTCCGGATTTTCCTTCGCGCTCGCCGTCACAAACCGCCCGTCCGCCAGCACCATATCCACAGCCAGCAGGTTGTCGATCGTCAGTCCGAAACGCCGCGTCAGGTATCCCAGCCCGCCTCCGAGCGTCAGCCCCGCCACGCCCGTGCTCGCAATGATTCCCGAGGGCACTGCCATCCCGAATGCGTGCGTCGCGTGGTCCACGTCGCGCCACAGCGCTCCTCCTCCCACACGCACCGCTTTTTTCTTCGGGTCGACGTGCACGTAATTCATCGGTGAGAGGTCGATCACCAGCCCGCCGTCGCAGACGCCGAGCCCCGCCGCGTTATGTCCACCGCCGCGTATCGCCAGGGGCAGTTTTTCTTCCCGGCCGAATTTCACCGCCGCCATCACGTCCGCGACATCCCTGCACCGCGCGATCAGCAGCGGCCGCCGGTCGATCATGGCGTTATAGACCTTCCGCGCTTCTTCATACTGCGCGTCGTCCGGCTCGATCACCTCTCCGCGCAACTTGCTTTTCAGGGCCGCAATCGTCTCCGCAGTCGGCATCGTTGCCTACCTCACTCGCAGGAATTTGTCTTTTTCTTGGCTCTGTTGAAATCTCACTTGTTCTGCAGCTCCTGGGATTGTCATTCCGAGGAGGAGCAGCCAGATTTTTGCGCCCACGCCCAGAAACTGCGCAAAAATCGGGCGCCTTTGCGACGACGAGGAATCTCGGCGCCGGAACGGCGGACACCTTATCGTTGGCCTTTCACGAGAAGCCCAGCAATGCCATTTTGCTTCAAGGTCGGGCTGGGGGATCGCGCGTCTTGCCAGGAGTTGACCATCGCCGGTCTTACGCTCGACCGGCTCCTCCTCGGCATTTCTTGGCCGCCATCCTACCGCCGTCCTTGATTGGAAACAACGAATTCCGCGCGGTTATTCCTGGCCCTCCCGCGGCTCACTCTTTCCTGTATGCCTTCGCCTCCTACTGCCTTTTCTTTGTGGTTGCCTCTTTCAAGTAGCGAATCCATCCTCGATTGCACCAGAATTGTGCAGATCCCAGTGGCAATCTCAAAGCACGCGTTTCGGGGTACTTGAGCTGCCCCAATCGCCTTATTTTCCGGCCTTTTTCTCAAAGTCCACAGCTACGGTGATTTGTTTTCGCCCACGGAAAGTGCTAGCGTCGGTTGAGTAGCTTATGATGCGCAGCACTTCCAAACTTTCGCCCCCTTTCGAACGAACCGGAGCCTTTGGCTCTTTCTCCCCGCTCTTGCAGCCTTGCATCGGGTCTAAAACGCCTCGCTCCCGCTCCCTCTTGACGGCCTTTCACTCTTCATTTCCCGAATCCGGTTCGCAACAATGTGAAAAACCGGAATCGACGCAAGTCCATGAAAACAAAGGATCGCGATTCGTCCGGTTCGCAACAAAACCCGGGGTTGGGCCTTTCGCCTTTTCAGGCCGCTTTCACGGCCTTCCCTTGACACATCACTCTTCGGAGACTATAGAAACCCCATGCCGCAAACATTTTTGATCTTTAATTTCGGCGCCGATGAAGACGCCGCGCAGAAAGCGCGCCACAAAATCGAAGGCTGGAAGCAGGGCTTTCGCCTCGGCAATAAAATGCTCCTCAAATTCGTACGTGAAGAAAATTCCGAGTCGGCCGCCGAGCCGGCTGAAAAGGGCAAGAAAAAGTCCGCCGCGAAAAAAGAGGAAACCGCTTCCAACGGCCAGGTCAAGCTTCTCGTTCGCCTGGACTTTTCCGACCACGAGAAGCTCTCGCATCACCGCTGGATCGAACGAATCCCGACGGAGGAACCGTTCAAGGCGGCAAAAGCGGAAATTGTCCGCCCTGCGGACCAGGCATTTGCTGCCACGGCAGGCCAATTTGACTCTTTGGACTAGCCAGCGACCGATGAGACGGCCATTGTCGAGCCTCCCAATTTGTTGGAACAATTCTTTTGCATTGTCATTCCGAAGACGAGCAGCGCGATTTCCCCGCCCGGGTGTTCGGGGCGCGGGGAAATCGCCCGTCGTGGTGAGGATGAGGAATCTCGGCTCCGGAACGGCGGGAACCCCGACTCGTGCTTCGGCATGGTCGGCTTTATTAGTACGCAATTTTGTCGCTATAATGGCGCACGCCCGGCCGGACTCCCTGCGACTTTGCGCGAAAGGCAGGCCATGTCCTCATCGACCAAGGTGAAAGCGGTAAAGCTCGACGCCGACAAATTCGACTCGTCCAAATATCAGGGCCTCAGCCGGGAAGCCTTGGTCCGCATCTACCGCACGATGTATGTCTCGCGGCGCATCGACGACCGTGAAATTCAGCTCAAGCGCCAGAATAAGATCTTTTTCCAGATCAGCGGAGCGGGGCACGAAGGCGTTCTCGCCGCTGCCGCGCTCGTTCTGAAGCCAGGCTACGACTGGATCTACGCCTACTATCGCGACCGCGCCCTCTGCCTTGGCCTCGGCGTCACACCCTACGAGATGTTGCTGCAAGGCGTCGGTGCAAAGGACGATCCCGCCTCCGGCGGTCGCCAGATGCCTTCGCACTGGAGCCATCCGAAGTGGAATATCGTCTCGCGCTCCTCTCCCACGGGCACGCAGTGGGTCCAAGCAGTCGGCGCCGCCGAAGCCAGCCTCTACTACGAAGCGCATCCAAAAGCATTCGAACAGGCGCGCCGCGCGCCGCTCGGCGAATTTGTCCACCATCATCACGACGAGATCGTCTACTGCTCCGGTGGCGACGGCGCCACCAGCGAAGGCGAATTTTTCGAAGCTATGAATGCGGCTTCGAACAAGCGCCTTCCGGTTCTCTTCCTGGTCGAAGACAATGGCTACGCCATCTCCGTTCCCATCGAAGTGCAAACTGCGGGGAAGAGCATTTCGCATTTGATGGCGAATTTTCCGAATCTTCACGTCGAAGAATGCGACGGCACCGAGCCGCTTGAAAGCTACGCCGCTCTCACGCGCGCCGCCGCGCACTGCCGCCAGCGTCTGGGCCCTGCGCTCGTGCACGCACACGTCACGCGGCCCTATTCGCATTCGCTCTCCGATGATGAAAAGCTCTACCGAATCGAAGCCGAGCGCGAGGAGCAAGCTAAGCGCGACCCGATTCCGAAATTCGGGCTCTTTCTGGTGCGCGAAGGGCTCATCAACGAAACCGAGATCGAGGAGATGGAAGCGGAAGTGGATCGCGAAATCGCCGATGCCACCGACCGCGCTCTGGCCGCGCCCCTTCCCGAAAAAGAATCCATCTACGAGTTCGTCTATTCACCGGATGTCGACCCCACAAGCTCGCAGTTCATCACCACGCCTAAGTCCGAAGGCGGGCCGAAGACGATGGTCGAAATGGTTTCCGCGACCCTTCTCGACGAAATGGCGCACGATGAGAGAATCCTTGTTTTCGGCGAGGACGTTGCCGATTGCAGCCGCGAGGAATATCTGGAGACCGTCAAGGGTAAGGGCGGCGTTTTTAAGGCAACGTCGGGTTTGCAGAAGCGCTTTGGTGCGGCGCGCGTTTTCAATACGCCTCTCGCGGAAGCTGCGATTATCGGCCGCGCGATTGGCATGGCTACGCGCGGCCTCAAGCCCGTCCCCGAGATTCAGTTTTTCGATTACATCTGGCCGGCCATGATGCAGCTTCGCGATGAACTGCCAGTAATGCGCTGGCGCTCGGCAGGGCGTTTCAAATCGCCTGTCGTTGTGCGCGTCGCCATCGGCGGCTATCTCACCGGCGGCGCGATTTATCACAGCCAATGCGGCGAAGTGGTGTTCACGCATCTTCCCGGGCTTCGCGTTGTGATGCCTTCGACGGCGCTCGATGTCTGCGGCCTGCTCCGCACGGCGATTCGCGCCGATGATCCTGTGATGTTCCTCGAACACAAGCACCTCTACCGGCAGCCCTACAACCGCGCTGTCTATCCCGGCCCGGATTTCACGATTCCTTTTGGAAAAGCGCGCGTCGTCCGCGAAGGAAAGGACGTGAGCATCATCACCTACGGCGCCGTCGTGCATCGCGCGGAAGTGGCCGCGGCGGAGCTTCACCGCGAGGGATTTTCGGTCGAAATTATCGATTTAAGAACGCTCAGTCCTTACGATTGGGAAGCGATTGCCGCGAGCGTGCAGAAGACGAATCGCGTCATCGTCGCCTATGAAGACACACGCTCCTGGGGATATGGCGCCGAAATCGCCGCGCGCATTGCCGACGAGCTTTTCAGCGATCTGGATGCGCCTGTGCGCCGCGTGGCGGCCACCGATACGTTTTGCGCCTATCAGCCGAAGCTGGAGGACGCCATCCTGCCGCAGACGGAGGATATTTCCCGCGCCGTCCGCGAAATTCTGGAGTTTTAGATGAAATGCGACGAACCTCTCTTCCATTTGGCGCCGGATACGAAATTTTCATTTCGACCGGAGAGGACGCGCCACTCTTTGTGCCATACCGCGGAACGGCATGCGCGTCCGCGGAGTGGAGAAACCCCTCCTCAAATTATTTCTTTTCATCGAAACCTTTTTGGGGGCGAAGGCGTATCCACTGTTAGCAAGGCGGGGCATTCGTTCGCCCGGGAGGAAAAATCATGACATGTCCGAACTGCCATCGTGACATCGCCGAGTATTCGAATTTCTGCTATTTCTGCGGGGCAAAGCAGTTGCGTGCGCCGGTGGGAACTCCTGCCGCGAAGCGGCTCATGCGCTCGTCCACCGACTACAAGCTGGCGGGAGTCTGCGGCGGCGTTGCCGAATATCTCGATGTGGATTCGACGCTCATCCGCCTGATCTGGGTTCTGCTTGTAATTTTCCCGGTGCCGCTGGTCCCCGCAGTGCTCGGCTACATCGTCGCGTGGCTCGTGATGCCGCGCGCGCCCCTGCCCGGCGCGGTGCCGAGCCCCGCGTCTTCGCAGCCCGCGCCGCCTTCTGCGCAGGCCGTCTGAACGAATTGCGAGATCCGGAGCGTGCCGGAATTTTTCGAGGAATTCAGTCGCGCTCGCGCGATTTTGGTTTTCGCGGAGGCTTCCCGCCGCCGCTGCGGAAGATCAGAGCGTCGATGGAAACGGCTCCCGCGCCGAAGCAGGCCATCGCAAATGACGCGACCGCCAGCGCGAGCGGAAACTCGTAGTTGTGCACGGCCGTGATCGGTCCTTGCGGCAGGTGGACGCGCCAGATCGCCACCGCCATTTCTCCCGCGAGAAGAATTGCTGCGATGCGCGTGAAGAGTCCGGCGATCAGCATCAACCCGCCGAAAAATTCCAGCACGCCCGCGATGTAGACGAAGTAAGAGGGAAATCTCATGTGCACGAAGGCTTGCATCATGCCGGACGTATTCGTGAAGAGTTTCGGATAACCATGCGTCACAAAAATGATTCCTACCGCCAGCCGCAACAAAAGCAGCGCCAACGGCCTGAGTCTGTCCAGAAGCTCCATTCCGCAAACCTCCCCGATTCTGCAATGCAACAGGATTTGGTGATGATGTGAAGATTGTAGCAAACCATTGTGTTCGCTCCGCAACGGCGCGCTGCCATGGAAATTCCCCCTAAAAACCGTGGCGAACGCAGCGGGCGGCGGCGTGAGATGGTGTAAGATTCTGTGTTGTTCGATTTCGCGCTTTCATGACCCAGCCCGACGCATTCGAACCTGGTGAGAATTCCCCTGGGCCTGCCGCTCCCGAGCCCCCATCCCACGCCGGGGCCGCGGCCCGCAAGATCCTGATCGGATTCGCACTCGTTGTTGTCTTCGGCGGCGGTTATTACCTGCTTCATTCCCGCACGAAGGGCCCGCTGGAGTTCGCCTATGCAGGCAATCGTCAAGTAACGATCTGGAGTACAACGGCGCAGGTTCGCGAGCCCGTCGCCATCGTCAACTATGGGGCACCGCTGGACGTATTGAAGAGGACCGATGACGATCTGGAAGTGCGCACGACGGGAGGGGCAATCGGCTGGGTGAGCGAGCGGGAAGTGCTGACGGCGGATTTGTGGCTGAAGGCGAAGGATCTGGAAGAGGGTGTGGCCAAGATGCCGGTGCAGGCGCAGGGACACACGCGCGTGCTGACGAATCTTCACATTTTGCCGGGACGCGACGCCGCCAGGCTGCGGCAACTGAATCGGAACGTCCCCGTCGATCTGTATCTTCGGAAGCCTCTCGACGTGCCTGTGACCACAAACCCGAACGACGAGGAAGATTCGAACGAGCCACCGGAGGCGAAGAAAGAAGACTGGTGGCTGGTACAAGCTCACACCAGCGATGATGACGTCGTAGCCGGCTGGGTGCTCGGGAGATTCATCGATCTCGACGTGCCGGAGCCGCTGCCGGACTATGCGAGTTCGGCGGGAGTGCACATCGTAAGTTGGGCCGTGCTCAATCATGTGCGGGATCGCGACGGAACCATGCATCCGCAGTATTTGGTATTGGCGTCACAGGGGCCGGAGGGCGGGCCATGCGACTTCACAATGCTTCGCGGATACACGTGGGGGATGAAGAGCCAACGATACGAGACGGCGTATGTCGAAAGCGATCTGTGCGGAATGCTTCCGCTGCACGTGGACGCGGCAAAGCAACTTGGCGGTGATTCGACATTCTGGTTCCGAGACGTGAGCGACGGCGATCAACAGCGAACCTATCACATGCACCAGACGATCATCCGCCGCGAACGCAAACCGGGCGAGCCGGAGCATCCCGGCAAACGAACGCGATGACACGGCAGGACAATCGGCCTGGAACTTTTTTAAAACAAGGACATCTCTGTTTTCGGATAGCAAACTTCGGCAGCTACTTTTCAATCTGTTTTCTGCTGACTCTCCTGGTTGCGAGCGAAATTCTGTCCGGATGCTCAGGAAATCAGGTGACGGCGCGGGCGCAGGAACCTCCTCCTTCGCCGCTCGCGTACATCGGATCCTGGGGCGCGAAGGGAAGCGACCCGGGGGAATTGGACAAACCTGCGGGAATTGCAACCGATATCGTCGGCAACGTATTCATAGCCGACGCGGGAAGTTTCTACATCGACAAATTTGATCCAACGGGAACACCGCTGCTGTCATTTCAACAACTGGGTTTGAATCATCCGCAGTTTGTGACGGTGGACAGCGGTGGTGCAATTTATGTCAGCGACCCGGTGCGAACGAGCGTCTTCGTTTTTCTGCCGGACGGAGACAAGTATCGCGAATTGCGCGTGCGAGCAAAAAGGAACGAAGAGAATCTTTTGAGCGTGGCGGTCGATGATAATGGGACGGTCTTCGTGCTCGATGGGAGCACGGGACGAGTGACGCAATTCAACTCCAGATTGAGACTGGCACGTTTTTGGCAGGTACCTGGCATTTCAACAGGAAAAGCCGCGCAAATCGGGCCGATCGAGGCGGGTGGTGATCAGAATCTCTATGTCGCAGATGAAGCTAGCGGAACGATACGAAAATTGACGAGCGAGGGCGGCGCAGAGAGCATCATAGGTCCTCCTGCGGGCGGTGGAAAATTGAGCGCCCAGTTTGCAGTGTCTTCCAATGCTGTATTTGCGATGGATGCGGACGGGCGCACGGTTCAGATTTTCGGGCTCGATGGGTCGTGGAAGGGAAGCGAAGATCTGGCGCCGCAACTGGGGCAGGCCAGGCGCCCTGCCCCTGAGATTGCCGTGAGTCCAGGGAAAGAGCTTCTGTTGCTCGACGATTCCGCGACGCGCGTGTTGAGATATCGGATTCAATTTTGAGAAAAAAATAAAAAGCTTATCGATGCGCAGGGACAACGCTCTCATGTTCATGAGGGAGGAACACAATGGCATTGTTGCTGAGTGAAAATGATGTGAGAAATCTGCTGACGATGCCCCTGGCTCTCGAAGCTGTGGAGACTTCCTTCCGGCGGCTTGCGGCGGGCGCTGCCCACCTGCACCCGAGGCACAGGCTGCAAGTGCCGAAGAAAACCTATCTGCACTATATGGCCGCGGCGGATGGCGAATCCGGGTACATGGGAATGAAGATTTACACAAGTTCGAAGAGCGGGCTGCGATTTTTGGTGCCACTATTCAGTGCGGAATCGGGAGATCTGCTGGCGATGATTGAAGCGGATTATCTGGGACAAGTGCGCACGGGGGCGGCGAGCGGGATCGCGACGAAATGGATGGCGCGCGAAGATGCGAAAACTATCGGAATTGCAGGAACAGGTTTGCAGGCGCGCACGCAACTGGAAGCAATCGCGCTCGTAAGGAAAATCGAGAGAATTCGCGCATTCGGCAGAGATTCGGAGCGGCGAGCGGAATTTTCGCGGCAGATGACAGACAAGCTCAGAGTGACCGTGGAGCCGGTGGCGACGGCGGAAGAAGCGGTGCACGGAGCAGACATCATCGTGACAGCGACGAACGCGAGCGTGCCGGTGGTGGAAGGAAGATGGCTAGCGCCGGGAACGCACATCAACGCGATTGGCGCGAATTTCCCGCAGAAACGAGAGCTGGACAGCGATGCCGTATTGCGCGCAGTTGTGATCGCGGCAGATTCCATCGAACAATCGAAGGAAGAAGCGGGAGATTTGATTCAGGCGTTCGGCACGGATGCGGAGAGATGGAAAACGGTGCGTGAACTCGGCGAGATCGTTGCCGGAAAAATTCGCGGAAGGACAGACCAATCGCAAATCACGCTATTCAAATCGAACGGGATCGCGACCGAGGATATTGCCGTAGCGGGGAAGCTGTTTGAGATGGCTCGCGAGAAGGGAATCGGGCGGGAAATCAAGCTCTGGGAAGAGGAAAGCCGTGCCGCAGAGGGACGAGGAGCCTGACGGCGCACATCAGCACTGGCAGTTCTTGCTGCGAAGCTTCTTCATCAGCGCGTCGTGAAGGCGGCGGTGAATCTCTTCGGGAAGCGGAGCGGGTTCGGAGTTGCAGTAGATCTGGACTGTCTTTCGCGTGGTATCGACGATGAGGCGGCACTTCTTGCACTTGCCAAGATGCTGTTCGATTTCGGCGCGAAGGGACGGGTCCAACTCCTCGTCGAGGTAATTCTCCAGCTCAATGACCATGGTCTTGCAGTTCACGGTTGATCGCTCCGCCGAAAAAATCGGTTCAGTCTTTGGCGCAGCTTCAACCGCGCCCGCAGTAGCCGCGACTTCACGGCCGGAATCGAAAGCCCCAGCATTTCCGCGGTCTCTTCTGTTGACAATTCTTCGATGTCGCGGAGCTGGAAAACGATTCGGAAAGATGGGTCTAAATCCTGGATTGCCTCATTCAGGATTTCCCCGAGCTCGGTCTGCTTGAACTTCTCTTCCGGTGAAGGGCCCCAGTCTTCGATCTCTCGCGGCAGCATTTCCTCGCCGGTATCGATTTCCTCATCCAAGGAGACCTGGTTGGGACGGCGCTTGCGGAGTTTCATGAGCGCCTGATTGACAGCAATGCGGACCAGCCAGGTGTAGAAGCGGGAATTGCCCTCAAACTCGCCCAGGTGCTCGAAGGCCTTAAGAAACGCCTCCTGCATGGCGTCCTCGGCGTCTTCTTTGTTCTGCGTGATATTTTGCGCCAAGCGAAAGATCTTCCGCTCGTAGCGATTCACGAGAGTATCGAACGCGTTCAGGTCGCCGGACTTGGCGGCAGCCACTAAGGCAGGCTCGTCCTCTTTCACCACCTGCGAGGGAAGAGGGTGAGGCTTCACGGGTTGGACATTCCGAGTACTCATAGGGGGAAGTGATGCTCTACTAGCGTATCACAGATAGGGTCGCAGCGCTTGGAAGGCGAGGGTCGAGGGAAAGAGTTCTCGTGGTTCCGCTAATTCATTGGTCGAAAAGAGGTTATCGAACAGTTGAGAAGCACGGACGAAGGCCCGAGTTTTCAACCACAGCAACCCGTGACCAAATCTACCTTGCCGGATTGAGGAGCGGGCCGGATAATTTTGCGGGGGAGCCCTGTTGGTCCAGCAGGGTGCACAAAGAGGGGACTTACGGCGAGAACAATCCAGGGACGCGAGGGGTGTGCCTTCGCTCCAGGAATAACCCCAAGGTACACGAAGTGTGCTTTCGCGCGCGGCAACAGCCTCGAGAGGCTTAGGAATCAAGGAGCGGTAGAACTGGGCTCGAATCTGAAGGGACATGGGGATGCGAACGCTGCCCGACTATCTTCGTAAGGGAATGAAGCTGATCCTGGTGGGGGCAAATCCAGGAGAGCGCTCGGCGCGAGTGGGGCACTACTATGCGGGCCGGGGGAATCAATTCTGGCCGATGATGCACGCGTCGGGGGTGATTCCGGAGCCGCTGGGATACGAAGACGACCGGAGAGCGCTGGAATTCGGAATTGGATTGACAGACCTGGTGAAGCGGCCTACGCGGGGGATCGAAGAGATTGAACGCCAGGAGTTCGCCGAAGGAAGAGTGCTGCTGGCGCAAAAGCTGGAGGACCTGCGGCCGCGAGTAGTGGCATTCAACGGAAAAATGGTGTATGAGAAGTTTGCAGGGCGGACATGCAAGCTCGGCCTGCAAAAAGAGAAGCTCTATGGCGCCCACGTTTTTGTCCTCCCGTCCACGAGCGGGCAGAACGCCGGCACGGAGCGCGGCCTGAAATTGCGGTATTTCAAGAAGCTGGCCGCGCTGTTGAAGAGCCTGAAAGAGTAAGGAGGCCACCATGGCGGTAACAGTCCAGCATCCGGCGACTTCGACGCTCATCCAGGAAGAGCGCGCGAACGGCGTGGCAATTCTCCGGCTGAACCGTCCGGAAAAGATGAACGCGCTGAACCTGGAGATGAGCCGCGCGCTGGTGCACGCGTTTTTGCGCGCAGCGGAAGACAAGAGCGTGCGAGCCATCGTAATTACCGGCGCGGGAAGGGCGTTTTGCGCCGGCGGGGATCTGGCGCAGATTCGCGATGCGAGAAAGCGCAATGCCGGACGTGAACTCGAAGGGCTGTTGCATGCGGGAAAGGAAATCTGCCTGGCGATTGCGGCGACGCCGAAACTGGTGCTGGCGGCGGTGAATGGAGTGGCTGCAGGCGCGGGGATGAGCCTGGCCCTGGCTTGCGATTTGCGAGTCGCTTCCGAGAGCGCGACGTTTGCGCAATCGTTTACACAGGTGGGACTGTATCCGGATTTCGGAGCCACGTATTTTCTGCCGCGATTGGTGGGGCTGGCGCGTGCCTCGGAGCTCTTTTACACCGCGGACACGCTGTCGGCGGCCGAAGCGCGGCGAATCGGAATCGTCTGCTGCGTTTCGGGGGATGCGATTTTCGAGGATGAATGGCGCAAGCGCGCCAACCAATTGGCTTCGGGGCCTCCGCTGGCATACCGGGACATCAAGCACACGATGATCGGCGAGCGGAGAAAAGAACTGGAAGCGGCGCTCGATGAAGAGATCCGCCTGCAGATTCACTGCTTCCTTTCGGAGGATTGCGCCGAAGGGCTGGCAGCATTCTTCGAAAAGCGAAAACCCAATTTTATGGGCCGCTGAACCGCTGCTGCGACCCGTCAAAGCCGTACTCTCGCGAGAATGAGCACAATTCCGCCACGAAAATCTCCGCAGGCAAGCGCGTCCGCGCGCGACAACCAGGAATCTGCCGAACGGGGCTATTCGCTTGCCGAGCTGATGGTGGCCGCCGCGGCACGCGAAATTCGCGACGGGGAATGGGTGTTTGTGGGCATGCGGCTGCCGCTTCTGGCGTGGAGTGTGGCGCGCCGAGTGCACGCGCCGAACTCGGTGGCACTGTTTGAGAACGGCGTCATCCGCGAGACTCCGCCGTCCGAGATGCTTTACACAATGGGGGATCCGGCGAATCTGACGGGCGCGACGCAGTGCGGCGAAATGCTGGACACGATGGGATTGCTGCAGCAGGGGCGCGTGCACGTGGGATTTCTCGGAGCGGCGGAAGTGGACCGCTTCGGAAATTTGAACACGACATGGGGACACAGGGACCGGGAAATGCAGAGGCTGCCGGGTTCGGGAGGAGGATGCGATATCGCTTGCCTGGCGCGGAGAACGGTGGTGATGCTGGCGCACCGCCGCGATCGCTTGGTAGAGCGGATCGGGCACCTGACTTCACCGGGATACGGGAGGGGAACAGGCTGGCGGCGGCATGTGGGACTGCCTCCGGCAACCGGCCCTTCGGCAATTATCACGACGCTGGGAGTGCTGCGTTTCAGCAACGATTGTGAAGCGTACTTGTATTCGGTGCATCCAGGAATCAGCGTGGAAGAGGCGCTGGCGAATACGGGCTGGCCGCTGCGCGTGGCGGGGGAATTGATCGAAACGCTGCCGCCTTCGCCAGAAGAGTTGGCGGCGATCCGGGCGCTCGATCCCACCCGCTTTTGGACCCGCTGAGATGGGATTTCAATCGATACAACTTGAGAGCGCGGAACGCAGTGCATGGATTCTTCTCAGCAAGCCCCCTCTGAACATTCTGGATATTCCGATGATGGAGGAGATTTCGGCTGCTCTCGACGGACTTTCTAAAGAGACGGATTTCGTCCTGCTGAGCGGTGCGGGCGAGAAGGCATTTTCCGCAGGAGCGGACGTGCGGGATCACGCGCCGGAACGCGCGGGGAGGATGCTTCAAGCGTTTCACGGAATCATCCGGAAACTTGCTTTGGGCGAGTGGATTACAGTGGCGGCGGTGCGCGGGATTTGCCTGGGAGGGGGATGCGAGCTGGCGTCGTTCTGCGATTTTGTGATTGCGGAGGAATCGGCGACGTTCGGACAACCTGAAATCAAGCTCGGGTGCTTCCCGCCGCTGGCGGTTGTGACATTCCCGCGATTGATTGGGCCGAGAGCGACGGCAGATTTGATACTGACGGGGCGAACAATTTCAGCGAGAGAAGCGCGTGAGATGGGGCTGGTCACTCGGGTTGTGGGAGACGGAGAGGCGAAGGAAGCGGCACGCGAGCTGATCGGAGAAATTGGATCGAAGAGCGCGAGCGCGCTCCGGATCGCGCGAAAAGCGATGGGGCGATTTCGCGGATCGGAATTTGAGGAAGCGCTGCACGCGTCCGAAGAGCTGTACATCCGGGAGCTACTGCACACGCACGACGCGGAAGAAGGCGTGCGAGCGTTTCTGGAGAAGCGCAGTCCCGCGTGGCAGGGGAGATAAGGCAAGGCGGAGATGGCGAGCGACTCGAAACTGACGACGATGCAAGAAGCGATCGCTGAGCATGTGCCATCGGGGTCGATGGTGGCGCTTGGCGCGCAGCTCGAACAGATGATTCCGTTTGCCGCAGGGCACGAATTAATCCGGCAGGGGCGGCGGGATCTGACACTGGTCGGGCCGGTGTCGGATATCTTGTTTGACCAGTTGATTGGGGCAGGTTGCGTTGGGCGGGTGATGGCGGCGTGGGTGGGTAACGTGTCGGCGGGAGTGGGATACTGTTACCGGCGAGCTGTGGAGCAGAGCCATCCGCGAAGAATCGAAGTTGTGGATTATTCGAATTTCACGCTGGCGCTGGCGCTGCACGCGGCGGCGCTGGGAGCGCCGTTCATGCCGACCTATTCAACGCTCGGAAGCGACCTGCTGAAAAAGAACGGAAATTTGCGCGAGTTTCCCTCGCCGGTCGGCGAGGAAACGCTTGTGGCCGTGAGGGCGCTGCGGCCAGACGTGGCGATTATTCACGCGCAGAGGGCCGACGCAGAGGGGAACGCGCACCTGTGGGGAAACCTGGGAGTGGCGGCAGACGCGGCACGGGCGGCGCGGAAGGCGATCGTGGTGGCGGAGGAGATCGTCGAGCCCGAAGTGATCGCTTCAGACCCAAACCGAACCGTGGTGCCGGGAATTGTGGTGGCAGCCGTGGTCCATGAGCCGTTGGGAGCGCATCCTTCGCCTGTGCTCGGGTATTACGGTCGGGATCATGCGGCATTTTCGGAGTATCACGAGCGTTCGCGGAACAGCGACGATTTTGAGAGGTGGCTGGAAGAATGGGTGTTGCGGCCTGCGAACCGGCAGGAGTACGCGCAACTGCTGGGGAGGGAAAGGCGGGCAGAGCTGGCGGTGAAAAAGCAGGCACTTTCAGCAACAGCGGATTTCGGCTACTAGGAGATTGATGCAACCGTGAGCGATCCTCTTGAGGATATTGAAATTACGCCGGCACAGGTGAGAGAGCGGATGGAGCATGGCGAATCGTTCATGTTTGTCGACGTCCGCGAGCCGTGGGAACGAGAGACGGCGGCGATTGCAGGATCGGTGCTGATCCCGATGGGCGAGATTGCCGCACACCTGGGAGAATTCGAGGACGCGAACGGGATCGTTCTATACTGTCATCATGGAATGCGGAGCCTGGACGCTGCGGCATGGCTGAGAGCACAGGGAGTGGCGGGAGCGCAATCGATGACGGGGGGAATCGACCGCTGGTCGATCGAAGTGGATTCAAGCGTGCCGAGATACTGAGGGGAAAATACGATGCCAACAAAGCGGAAAACGGCGCAAAGAAAATCGAGAAGGAAAAGCGAGACAGCGAAGACGCGCCGGAAACGAGCGAAGACTGCGACGTTTATTCATAAGACGAACTGTACGACGTGCCGGAAAGCACGAGCGTATATGGAAAATCGCGGATTTGGATTGCATTTCCGCGATCTCGCGAAGGACCGATTGAGCGCCGCCGAGCTGGAAAAGCTGATCGGGCGGCGGGATCATACGGAATTCCTAAATCCTCGGAACGAAATCTACCGGCGGAAGAAGATGGGAGAGAACCCGCCTTCGCGGCGCGAGGCAATCCGCATGATGGCGAAGGAGCCGAATTTGATCCGGCGCCCCGTGGTTCTATGCGGCGGGCGAGTGGTGGTGGGATTCGACAGAGACGGGATGGCGCATCTGTAGGAGAAAAGCTTACTGGCTGTCGGTGGGACGCTTCTTGAGTACGGGACGGTCGGAAGAAGCGGGTGAAGACGCATCGGGATTCGCGGTTCCCGATGGCGTGGCGGCCGGCTTGGAAGTAGCGGAAGTGGAGGCAGCGGGCGCGCCCATATCTCCGGTGTAAGGCTTCTGGATGTATTGTGCGGCAACATCCTGTGCGCCGGCTGTATTGTCGTTCAAATGCTGCGCTAACTGGTATTCGTTGACGGCGCGGGCGCGCTGGCCATTCAAATCGTAAATTTGACCGATGTAGATGTGGCTCCAGACTTCGATCCATTTGGGATCGAGGTCCCCGCCTAGAGCCGCGCGGAAGGAATTGGCCGCGGCATTGTAATTTTTCTCGTAGAACATCGCTTCCCCGGTGCGGAACAAAGCGAGCGAACTATTGGACTGCATGTCGAGAGCGCGCTGGTATTCCTGAATGGCGTCGTAATACTGGCCGCGGCGGGCGAGGTCTTCGCCGCGGGCTACGAGAGCGCGGACGCGCAACTGCGGGCTGGATTTCAGGAGATTGTTGTTGGGGTCGATGGCGACGCCGTTGGGCTTCGGGCGGCCAAAAGTGTCAACTTCAAATTCGGTGGAAGTGCCCGTGATCAGGATCTTCTTGGTTTCGGGATTGCCTTCCGTTTCGACGCGAACTTCGACGGGCATGCGGAGCAGGTCGAGATTCTGCTTGATCCTGCCGACGACTTTGAATCCCTTGGGAATGCGATAGACGATGTAGTCCATCTTGAATTCCGGGACGCCGGTGGAATTCAGCCACTGGGAAAAGAATGCGTTGAGATTGAGAGGTGGGTCGCCCTTGACGGGAGGCGGCACGCGGGAAGCGGCGAGCCTCTCGAATTCGAGGATGGTGGCATTCTTTCCGATGTGCTGCTTGTAAAAATCCTGAAGCAGGGAATCGAATGCATCGTCGCCGATTTCACTGCGGAGCATGTGGAAGACCATGGCGCCTTTGTCGACGACGATGGAACGATAGCGCTCGGTGAACTGGTCAACGTGCTCGGATTGCGCGATGGGGATCGTGTCGTCGTACATGAGCGAACCAATGGCGAAATTCTCAAGGTCGCGATGCAGGCCGGCGACGCCTTCACTTTCTTCGGCGTACATGGCGGAGGCGTAGCTGGCGAGGCCGTCGGAGAGCCATTCATCAGCAAGAGAGGCGGGCATGACGCGATCGTTCCACCACTGGCCGGCGGCAAGCTCGGAAAGAAGCTGCTCGTTGGGCTTCGTCGTCCACTGCTGCGCGCCGATGAGGATGAGTCCGGGGGCAGAGAAGCCTGGCACGGAACCGTCGGGCATCTGAGCGATTGTGATCTGAGGACGATTGGGAGGGTCGGTCAGAGGGCCGAAGGTCTCCTGGTAGAACCCGATGATTTTCGTCAAAGAACTGGCATAGGCGGGAGCAGTGGAGGCCCAAGCAGGGGGCGTATAGACCGGAATCGACAGGCCTTCGGACTGCTGAGGAGAAAGCTGCAAAGCACCGGCGACGAATGTGCCTACGGGGCCGGGCTTGTCGCAATGAAAAACGTAAGCCGCCTGCGCCGACTGGCCGCGACCGATGGCAGGCATCGAGACAGGAGCGTCTGGCCGACCCGTGCCGACAACGGCGAACGTATCGGGAACGACAATCTTGAACGTGCCCGTGTAGCGGTTGGCGGGATAGTCCGTGAGGGGAAACCAGCGGGCGGGCTGGAGAAGATAGGCAGAACTCTTGTCGACGGAAGCAAGGCGAATGCCTTTGGCGGGGCTATCGTCTTCGTTTGAAACCGGACCGCTGTACTGGAAAGTGAGCGTGACGGTTTTTCCCGGAGGAAGCGCTTGCGGAAGCCCGATATTGAGCAGAAGTGGAGAATGATCGTCGCGCTCGAAATTCAGAGGCTGGCCGTCGGCGGCCTTTACCGACTGAACGCGAAGGTCTGGATGCAACTCGACGAGGACGTTGCGAGAAACTTCCGCAGCGACGAAAACGACGCGGGCTTCGACGGTGATCGTTTGATCCGAGGGCTGGACCAGCGCCTCGACATTGTAATTGGTGGCGCGAAAGGGGTAGGGATGGGAAATCTGGGCCTGCGAATAGAGCGGGAGAAAGGCAAGAATCAGCAGGAGGGCGCCGGGGAAACGCATCTTGAGCAAAAGATGACTCCGCATTGAGAGAGCCGACTTATCCAGCTTTTTAGGATACGGATTCACGGCCGGCAGTTGCCCGAACAATCCGGTACGACGATCCAGATTACATCATCGCAGCGAAAATGTCCGCAGCGCGCTCGATGGCACCCGGCGGCCCGAGCCGAGCGCGCACGTCGGCGAGCCCCGCCTTCATTTCGGCGCGGGCGGGCTCGGAATCGAGGAGGAGGCGGATTTCGCGCGCGACGTTCTCGGGCGTGAAGTCGTCCTGCATCAGCTCGGGGACGACGCGTCGTCCCGCCACAAGATTGGCCATGGCGTAATAGGGCGTACGAACCATGCGGCGAAGGAAAAAGGCAGTGAGAGATGCGACGCGGTAGATCACGACCATGGGCGTGCCAAGGAGGGCGGCCTCGATGGTGGCCGTGCCGCTGGCGACGATGGCGCAATCTGCGGCAGAAAGAGCGTTGTAGGTTTCTCCCTCGATGCGGTGAATGGGAATTTTCAGCTGGGCGTGCTGAAGAAAGAGATCGGGCGAAAGGCCCGGCGCCGTGACGTGCACAAATTGGATGCGCGAATTTTGAGCCAGCAGCTCGCAGGCGGCAACGACGCCAGGATAATTGAGGGCTATTTCGCTAGGGCGGCTGCCGGGCATCAGAGCCACGATGGGGCGGGAGGGATCGAGGCCGTGGAGAGCGGCGAATTCGGCGCGGGTGGCGGTGGGCTTCAAAACATCGACCAGCGGATGGCCGACAAATTCCACGGGCACGCCCGCTTTGCGATACAGCGGCTCTTCAAAAGGAAAAATGACGACCATCTTTTTCACGCGGCGGCGAACGATGCGCACGCGTCCGGCGCGCCAGGCCCAGATTTGCGGACCGATGAAATAGCCAACAGGAACGCGGGCGTTTTTCAGGCGGCGAGCGACGCCGAGGTGCGTGCCGGGCGAATCGATGAGAATCGCAAGAGCCGCGTGGCGCTTCACGGCTTCGCGGGCGAGGCGATTCTGGACACGGATCACCGTGGGTATCTTGCGGAGAACTTCGGCGATGCCGACAACGCCAATTTCATGGTAATCGGCGATGAGATCGACGCCCGCCGCACGCATGCGCGAGCCGCCCATGCCGAAAAGAGAAGCGCCCGTGCGCGCGGCAAGGGCCGCAGCGAGGCGCGCGCCGTACATATCGCCGGAGGCTTCGCCTGCGGAGATGAGGACCCGGCTGTCAGGCATGGGCCGATTCTACGTCGTAAATGCGAGATTCGGCGAGCGGGAGTGGCGAAGGGCGCAACCCGGACCAGTAAGAATCAGTCATTTGCCGGGAGAGGTTCGGCAAACCCAGAGGAACCAGCGCCTGACATGGGCAAGGCGAGCTCCTGCTCTTTGTACTGAAGCTGATAGAGGCGGTAATAAATTCCGCGCAGCGCGAGCAACTGCTGATGAGAGCCCTGTTCGCGCAGACGGCCTTTGTGGAATACGAGGATGCGGTCCGCGTGCTGAATGGTGCTGAGACGGTGGGCGATGACGACGGCGGTGCGGCCGCGAAGGAGACGGTCGAGAGCATCGCGAATCATCAGCTCCGTTTTCGTGTCAACACTCGAAGTGGCCTCGTCGAGAATCAAGAAGCGAGGATCGTGGGCGAGGGCGCGCGCAAAACTGACAAGCTGGCGCTGGCCGACGGAAAGAGTAGCGCCGCGCTCCGTAACCTGCGTTTCGACGCCATCTGGAAGGCTATTGACGAAATCGCCGAGGCCGACTTCGCGCAAGGCGCGTTCGGCGTCGGCACGATCGACGGTCGGAGTGGCGAGGCGGACGTTGGATTCGAGTGTGCCGGTGAAAAGAAACGGATCCTGAAGCACGATGCCGAAAAGACGACGGAGATCCTGAAGGTCCATAGTGCGGATGTCCACGCCATCGAGAAGAATGTGGCCGCGCTGGATGTCGTAGAAGCGAAGGAGGAGCTGGATGATGGTTGTTTTGCCGGCGCCGGTATGGCCGACGATAGCGAGACTCTGGCCAGGTTCGACTCGGAAGGAAACATCGCGGAGGACCCAGTCTTCGTCCTTGGGATTGGCTCCGCCGGTGTAGGAAAACCAGACGTTGCGAAACTCGATCTCGCCGCGGGGAGAAGCGAGCCTGGCGACTTCCGCCGGGGAGGCAACGGTGACAGGTTCGTCGAGGAGGCGGAAAATCCTTTCGGAAGCGGCCATGGCGCTTTGCAGAATGTTGAATTTTTCGCTGAGGTCCTGAATGGGCCGGAAGAAGCGCTGGCTGTATTGAACGAAGGCAAGGAGCACGCCAATTTCGATGGCGCCGTGGATGACGCCAAGCCCGCCCTGCCAACACAACAGAGCGATGCCTGTCATGCTCAAGAATTCAACGGCGGGATAGAAGAAGGCAAAAGCGTCGATCGCCTCCTTGTAAGCCTCCATGTGCACGCGATTGAATCCGGCGAACTGCTCGCGGGATTTCGCCTCGCGATTGAACAGTTGCACGACCGCCATTCCACTGATGTGCTCCTGCAGGAAGGCATTGATGCGCGCGATGGCGGTGCGGATGAGGCGGTTGGCGTTGCGCACTTTTCCACGGAAGAAATAGGTGACGAGGATCATGAAGGGAAGGGGAGAGAAGGTGAGGAGGGCCAGATAGCGGTGCCATTTGAACAGAAGAATGGCCATGGCGAAGAGAAGGACGAAATCATTGAGCATGGCGACGACGCCGGAAGCGAAGAGATCGTTGAGCGCGTCGACGTCCGTGGTGGTGCGGGTGACGAGACGGCCGACCGGGCTGCGGTCGAAGAAGCTCATCGGCAGGCGCTGCAAGTGAGAGAAGATCTCGCGGCGCAGGTCGTACATGGTCTTCTGGCCGACCCACTGCATGATGCGGACTTGCAGGTATTGCAAGGCGAATCCGGCCAGAAGCGCGCCGAGAAATGCGGCGACAACCCAAATGAGCCCGCCGATCGCCACATGCCGGGCAATCGCGCCGGATTGTCCGGGCAAAAGGTAGTCGTCAATCGCCACATGGAAGAGGAAAGGACCGACAAGATCCATGGCGGTGACGCCGAGGGTGATGCTGAGGGCGGCGACGACTTGCCAGTGGTAAGGGCGCAGGTAATGGAGAAGACGCCGCGTCAACTGCGAGTCGTAAAACTTGCCGAGCCTCTCTTCTTCGCGGAAATCGCTCATTCGCGTTCGAGTTCCTCTTCGAGCAACTGCTTCTGGTAGAGATCTGCGTAATAACCGTTCATCACCAGGAGCTGCTCGTGCGTGCCGCGTTCGATGATGCGGCCATCGCGGAGGACGACGATCTGATCGGCGTCCTTCACCGTGGAAATGCGGTGCGCGACGATCACGGTGGTGCGCAGGCGCATGACGTCGCGAAGGCGGCGAAGAATCTTTTCCTCCGTGTCGGTATCGACGCTGGAAAGCGCGTCGTCGAGGACGAGAATCTTGGGCTGGCGGAGAACGGCGCGGGCAAGGGCGGTGCGCTGCTTTTGTCCACCGGAAAGAGTGATGCCGCGCTCGCCGACCATCGTATCGAAGGTTTCCGGGAATCCCTGAATATCGCCGGAAAGGCTGGCGATTTCCGCGGCCTCGAGGACATGCTCTTCGCGCGCCTCGGGAACGCCGAAGGCGATGTTTTCGCGGATTGTCTCGCTGAACAGATATGTGTCCTGGGGGACGTAGCCAATCGCGCGGCGCAGCTCGGCAAGCGGATAAGCGCGAATCGAGAGGCCATCGAGCAAGAGGGTTCCCGGAGGAGCTTCCCAGAGGCGGGCAATCAAGGAGGCGAGCGTGGATTTTCCGCTGCCCGTGGGGCCGACAACGGCGAGCGAGGAGCCTGCGGGAATGTGCAGGTTGATGTCGCGCAAAACAGGCTCTCCGTTGGCAGAAGCGACAGTCGGATAGCCGAAAGTCATGTGACGGAATTCGATATCGCCGCGAATTTCTGGCGCGGCGGTGGCGAGAGCGGCGTCGCCATTACCGGAAATGGATGCATGCGCGCGCGGGGCAGCGGGCGCTTCATCGCGAATCGAAGGCTCGGCGTGGAGGATGAAATTAAGGCGGCCCATGGAGGCGGCGCCGCGCTGGAAGATGTTGGTCACCCAGCCGAGGGCGATCATCGGAAAAACGAGCTGTACGAGGAACATGTAAAACGCCCAGAAAGTGCCGATGGTGGCGTGTCCCTGCATCACCTGCGTGCCGCCTTTGCCAAGCAAGATGACGTAAGTGAGACCAATGATCGTGGAAAGGCCGGGGAAAAAAAGGCTCCAGGCGCTGATCAGTTGGATGTTCTTGCCGACATAGCCTCGATTGGCTTCGTCGAAAGATGCGATTTGGGCGTCTTCCTGCGCATAGGCGCGGACCACGCGAATGCCGGAAAGATTTTCCTGGGCGCGCGTGGAAAGGACGCCGAGAACGGCTTGAATCTGCTCGGAAAGGCGGTGAATGATCTGGCCGAAATAGCGCACCGCGACCGCGACAATGGGAACCGGCAAGAGGACCCAGAGGGTGAGGCTCGGGGAAAGCTTGAGCATGAAGTAGATGGCGAGGGACATGGTGGCAATCGTCGTGGCGCTATACATGATTCCCGGGCCGAGAACCATGCGCACGGCGTTGAGGTCGTTGGTGGCGCGGGACATGAGATCGCCAGTACGGTTGCGGACGTAAAATTCCGGCTCGAGTTCGACGAGCTTGGCGAGAAGGTCGTTGCGGATGTCGTATTCAATTTCGCGGGACATGCCGATCAGAATCCAGCGGGTCCAGTAGGACAGGAAGCCCTTGACGAGCATGATGAGCACTAGGATCAGACAGAAAACGCCGACGGTGTGGACGCTCTTGGGCGAGTAGTAATGAAAGACCGGTTCGAGGACTTCGCGAGACAATCCGGTCAAAGTGGAGAGAGCGCGCGGCTCTCCTTTTACGCAGTCGATGAGCGCACCCAGAATTAATTGAGGCAAGGTGCCGACAAGGCCGGTCAACAGAAGAGCGAGCAGGCCCAGACAAATCATTCCCCTGTATTTCAGGATGTAGGGGATGAGCGTCTTCAGATGGTCCACGCCGGAAAGACGACGCTCCGCCTTTGGAGCTGTGGCAGAAACTGGCTGTGCGATCGCGCTCATCGAAGCACCGACTGCGGAGTCTCGAGCTGAGGAGACTCCGCCAGAAATTCCTCGTAGTTGCGGTCGAGCGATTCATAGCGGCCGACTTTTGCGTTCCAGCGGACGCCGAGTGTCTGGATGTATCCTCCGGCGGGTCTGGCGAGAGGCGTGAAATAAAGAGTGAGACCTTTCGTGGGGTCCTGCTCGTATTGGAGGCGCCAGGCGGGAACACCGGCAAGGGGCGTGCCGCCGAGATAGCCTCGGCTATTCTTTAGGTGCTCGTCGCAACGGAGAATTTCCACCCACTTGCCGCTCGATTTTTCGATTACAGCGAGGCGCGTAATGAGAGTGCCGGGGACTGTTTCCGGTGGCGCCGTCTTGAGGCGGTTAATGGCAAGAACCTGGACGACTCCGGTGCGGGCGAGGTTGCCATAGGCGAGAACCTCCGCTTCGTTGCCTAGGACAGCCTCTGCGGCGGTCTGGACATCGGGAGGAATCGTCAACCGAGGTGCGGCGGGCATGGAAGGCTCGGCCTTGGCGCTACCCGGCCCTGGCGCAGCAGAATCGCCGCAGGAAATAGAGGCTGCAACGACCGCAAGAAACGCCAGGCTATAGAAAAAACGTCTGCGCATGAAATCTGTCCCCGATTCTAATGCTTGATTGGACTCAACGAAAGGTCCCGCGGATTCTGCAATGTTCAACAGCGCATCTTTGCAGGAAACCTTTACGTGAAATCCTGCAAGGGACATCAGCGAGCCGCCAGAACCTCCTCGATCCTCGCTTCGAAGTTTTCCTCGCCTTCCGACCAAAATTGAACGCGTTCGACGGGGAGGATGCGTTCGATCTGGCGCGACCAATCGAAAAGTGTCCGCACATTTTCGCGAGTCTTTTCGCGATAGGAGCCGAGAACATCCGGCCAAGCCATGGCTTCGAGGAATTTGGCCTCTTCCTCGGACTGAGGAGCAGCCTTTGCTCCCGCGCGCGAGAGGACGCCGGCGTGGCCGGTGAAAAAGTGCTCGAAGCCGAGGTCGACGTGAAAATGACCCTGGTCGCGCCACGCTTCGTCGTCGTAGAGCTGGCCATTGCAAACGATCGTCAAGGGCTGAGGCGCGAGAGCGCTCTTGCCGGTCGCCGGCTCGAAAGACCAGAGATCCCAATGCGAGCCGACCTCGCAGGAGCAATCAGCCAGAAGATTGTCCTGCGTCAACTGGATCACTTCGGCAGCGTCGACGGACGTGGCCCGCAAATCCTGCTCGAGGACCGGTGTTTCAGAAGCATTGACGGCGCGGATGGTGAGAGACGCCAGCCCCGGCCGGGAAGAAGAGAAGGGAACGCTCCCGAGAAAAGCGGCGAGGCGCTCGGGCATTTTGTCTTCGGGAAAATCGCGACACCACACACCCATGTAGGCTTGGTTGGACACACCCTTATTATACCGAAGGGAGGAACAAAGGGCGGTCCAGGCTTGGGAGGTGGATGACGGGCGGAGCTATTTCTTTTTCGAAACCGAGTCGTCGGGGTCGATATCGGCAGAGATGCCCAGGAGACGGTTTTTCAAAGTGTCGCCCATGCCGGCGAGAACATCGGCGACAGTTTCGCGCATCCGTTTTTCCGCGGACTTGGCGAGCGTGTCGAGGACGGCCTGGGAGCGTTGACCGAGAGTGGTGGCGGAGGCGAGCAGCCAGGTGTTGGAGGCGTTTTCCAGGCGCGTGCGAAATTGTTCGAGAGTCTCCTCGGTGGATTTCTTGAGCTGGTCCATCCATTCGAGCTGCTGCGCTTCCCGGCGGTTGTCCCAGGACTCCATCAAGTTCAGAAGCTGGGATTGAATCTGAATGCGCGCCTGTTCGCCCCCAACCACAAGGGCTTCATCGAGCTTCTGCTGGAATTGCTCGAGAGAGTGTTCGCGGGTGTACTCCATGTCGGAGCGGGCTTTTTCGAGGGCAGTGCGAGAGGAATCCTCGAAGCGCTGGAGCGAGTCGCCAGTGACGCGGGCGACGCGGTCGGAAAATTCGGCTGTGGCGACATCAGCGGTTTCTTTCAGACGCTCGCGCTCGCGGGTGACAGTGTCGCGGGCTGCGTCTTCAATCTGCGCCTGGCTGTGTTCGACGTAGGTGCGGCGATAATGATCGAGTTCGGAGGCGACGAGGCTCGAGATTTCGGCGGCGCGGTCGCGCAGGGCCGTGGTGGATTGCTCGATGGTGCGCTCCATCGAGGTCTGCATCGTCGTCTGGGCTTTTTTCTGGTACCAGTCGGCGGCCTTTAACAGTGCTTCGTAGGTCTCATGCTGCGCTTCGGTGCTGCGCTGCTGCAATTCCTCTTCGGCTTTGGAGATCACCTGGCGGCAGGCGGCCTCGACTTCGGCAGGGAATTTCGAGGTTTCCTGACGCATGCGATCGAGGGATTGTGCGACCACTTCCTCAGAAGCGTGCTGCACCTGATCGCGCAAAGATTCCTGAATCCGGGCCGCCTCGGCTCCGGCCTGCCGCATCTGCTCCTGGATCGTCCGCTGGATTTGCTGCGCGTGCTGGCCGGCCGCTTCGATATCGGCCAGCGCCTGTTGCACCTGGCCAATCCGCGGGGCGAGTGATTGCTCCATCTCCGCGGAGAGGCGGCCTGCGACTTTTTGAGCAGAGGATTCGAGCAAGGGCTCGACACGCTGGACACGCGCGGAGATGAGCTCGTCAATGCTGCGGCCTGCTTCTTCATATTTTGTGGAGGCGATTTCGCCGAGCTTCTGAGAGACGCGATCAATGGCCGCGCCGGCAGCGTCCTGAAGGAGCGATTTCGTTTCTTCGGCTTTGGCCTTCTGTTCCTGGACGCCGGCGCCGAGCAACTGAATCATCGCTTTGGCTTCGGCGATAGCTTCATCTATGGAGGAGCGAACCTGCGTCGAATGGCCAATGAGCTCCTGCTGCGCGTTGGCAACAGCGTTCTGCGTCGTCTCGTTCAACCGCTCGGTGAGTTGCTGCGTCGCGCCGTTGAGTGAGGTTTCGAATTGCTCCTGCCAGCGGCGCTGCGCGGCTTCGGTTTGTGCAGTGGACTGAGCAAGAGCGCCTTCCCGCACGCCTTGCGCGGCGGCTTCGAGATTCTTGCGCCACTGATCGAGATGCGCCTGAGCGGCATCGGGCGAGGAGAGGATTTCAAGGGACGGTGTGGAGGCTTCGCGCTCGCGCAGGGCGCGCTCCACGGCTTCGTCGACGGATTCCTTGAGATTTTGCGCCGAGGCGCGCTGGGCAGCCTCGCGAGCGGCGGATTCGGCAGCGCCTGCAACGGCCTGTTCAACGGCTTCGCGGATTCTGGCATCGAGGCGCTCGGCGGAGATGTCCACCGCCCGTCTGGATTCCTCAATGATGATGGCGGTGCGCTCGGAAGCTTGCTGGACGACTTTTGTAACTGCCTGCTCGGAAGAGCGCTCCATGGAAACGCGGATCGCTTTCTCAACGGCCTCGTGGAGCTGCGCGTCGAGCTGCTGGCGAACGACGGTCATTTCCTCCGTCACGGCAGTCTCGACGCTGCGGCGCGCCGTCTTGTCGAGCGAAGACTTCGCTTCGGCGACGATGGCGGCGACCTGACGGGCGATTGTCTGCGAATCGACGGCCGGACGTGCAGGCGGCGGAGCGGCCGTTTGTGGCGGCGCCGACGAGGCTGCCGGGACCACATGAAGCTTGCTTTCGACGGCCGCAGAGGAATCGGGCGGCGCTGGCGATGCGGCCTTTGGTGCAGCAGGGGACGAGGCAGAGGTTGTTCCGGGCACGGAGGGAACCTGGAAGGTTGGAATTTCCTGCTTGGGCGCGACAGGTTCCGGCGCGGGGGGCGTATGGGCGAGCGCGTCGGTCAGGTCCTGCTCCGACGGCGTAGAGACAACGGGGACATCGTCGGGATATGGGAACCAGTCCTCTGGCGGAAATGCAATGCCCCAGACGTTGCCGGCAGTCTCGAATTCGAGGCCAATCTGGAATAGCTCGCGGACCGTGCGCGGCCTCTGCACCCAAACCACGCGGCCCCTGACCGTGCGCGGCGGAAATGCGGGTTCGGGGCGGGGAATATCGAGGGTGACGACGGAATTCTTCGGGACGTAGTGCTTCGATTGATACTTGCAGCCGTGGCAGTTGACCATCGTTGTGGTCGTCCGCTCCTTGAACGGCTGGCCAAGAGCGTCCACACCCGTGACGGTGAGCGGGACGGCCTGCACGATGCGCGTGCTGCGCCGCTTTTGGGTTTCCGGGTCGTTCACTGGGAGCAGGTCCGTCAAAAGCCCTCCGGGGTGTCCTTTAAGGGTAGCACCGCGGCTATGGCAGCGTCCCAAGGGCCTGCGGTGGTGTGCGAAAGGGTAACTTCGAGGTTAGCCCCGCATCCTGTGAGTTGGGTGAGCGCAGGATCGAGCGCAATAGGTAACTTTACTTCTCCGCGGACCGGAGAGAGCGGCCCGAAAGGGCGTCCCAAAGCTCCTTAGCAACCCAAACCGGCCCAACGAGAAAGTAGATGACGCCCTGAAAGAAGGCGGGCTTGTTGCCTTCGATGCGATGGCCGGCGAAGAGAAGGGTCCAGCCGCCGACAAACAGAGCGAGGCCAATTTTCCACCGCAGCAGAATCATCAGGATGATCCCTACGATGATGACGGGAATTCCAATGCCATGCAGCAGCTTGTTCCAGCCGTTCGTGTGCTCGTGATCATATTGGGCCATGTACTCCTCGAAGGACGCCATCTATGCACCTCCGCACCGTTGAGACTTATATACGCCACTCGCCTCTAGCTCGCAACCGGGGAGAGGCTTTGAGACGCGCTGACAGCCATCCTTCGCTGCTCGCCTCTGGGATGAGGCTTCGGTAGAATGGAGTTCCCACCCTAGAAGTCACAATTCACGCACTTTCAAGGGTCAGATTCGAATGCGGCGTCGGATCATTACTCTTTCTGTTCTAGGCGTCCTTATCGTTGTCGCGATGATCCGATTGTCAGGACCTGTCCTCAGCAGGATCGTCCGCTTGAGAACCGAGGAAGTGCTGAAGTCCCAATTTCAAAGCTCCCTCACGTTCGACAACTTTCAGGTCTCGATATTTCCGCGAATTCACGCCACGGTACAAGACGTGGTGCTGCGACTACACGGGCGAACCGACTTGCCTCCACTGATCGAAATCGGAAAGCTCACGATTGATACAAGCCTCTTGAGCTTCTTCGGTCCCCGACCTCACGTATCTCTGATTCGCTTGGATGGCTTGCGCCTGCACTTTCCTCCGCATCAGGTTGGGGAGCCTCCGTTGATCGGAGCTACGACAGAGAACCTCAAAGTGAAATATCCGATGGTGATTGGCCGGCTCGAAGCAGATGATGCGCTAGTGGAGACACTACGCAGCGACCCATCAAAGGAGCCTCGCCAGTTCGCCATTCACCGTTTGCTTTTGACCAATGCGAGCTTCGACCGACCGGTAGACTTCCATGCTGATTTGACCAATCCCGTTCCGCAAGGGGAGATCCACACCACGGGCAAGCTTGGGCCCTGGGTGGCGGAAGATCCTGCCGAAACCCCTGTCCAAGCCAATTTTAGTTTTGACCATGCCGACTTGGCGACGCTCAAAGGATTACAGGGAATCCTTTCCTCTAAGGGAACCTTTCAGGGTCCGCTCGACTATTTGCAGGTGGATGGCGAAACGGAAACGCCTGATTTTGCGCTGCGGACAGCAGCACATCCTACGGCACTGCATACCGCCTATTCGGCAATCGTAGACGGCACAAATGGCAACACCTACTTGAAAAATGTGGACGCAAAATTCCTGAATACCGAAATCCTGTGTTCGGGAGAGATTGTTGGCGTACCTGGCGAAAAGGGGCGCCACATCGACTTGAACGCCACATCGGAAAACGCCCGCATCGAGGACCTGCTCTTCCTCGTGGTCCGGTCTGACGAACCGGTAATGACCGGTGCGGTGCGCCTCAAAACGAAAATTCTCATCCCGCCCCGAAACGATGGTGCGAACGGCGATATCGAGGATCGCATGGCGCTCGACGGGCAATTCGATGTCGTGCAGGCGCTTTTCACGAATCCTCAAACGCAGGAGAAAGTCGATGCTCTCAGCCGTCGTGGACAGGGGAAACCGAAGGACACGGATATCGATCGCGAGGTCTCTGGATTAAAGGGCTCGTTTCAACTGACCGATGCCGTCGCCACATTCTCGAACCTGCTCTTCGATGTACAGGGCGCCGAGGTCCGCTTGCACGGGACCTATAATCTTGATTCGGAGGAACTCGCCTTCCAGGGACATTTGCTGTTGCAAGCCAAGCTCTCCCAAACGACTACTGGCGCAAAATCGTTCCTTCTCAAGGTTCTCAACCCGTTCTTCAAGGGGAAGAATTCAGGAACCGACCTACCCATCAAAATCACGGGGACAAAAGACAAGGCAGTCTTCGGCCTTGATCTGCACGATTCTGGGAATCCGAAACGGTAGCGAGAAACAGATTCAGTGGTTCAAAGGACGGTCGCAGAGGGCGCGAAATCGCGCGCGGGATTTAGCAAAGGCGCTATAAATCGCGGCGGCCTTCCATGGCTTTGAGCATCGTCACTTCATCGGCATATTCCAAATCCGAGCCGACCGGAATGCCCATGGCAATGCGTGTTACACGAACGCCGAGTGGCTTGAGAAGTTTTGAGAGATAGACCGCGGTCGCCTCTCCCTCGGCCGTGGGATTCGTTGCGAGAATGATTTCTTCGACACCGCCGGATTTCAATCGCTCGATCAGGCTCTTGATTTTCAGTTGATCCGGGCCAACGCCTTGCAGCGGCGAAAGTGCGCCGCCAAGAACGTGGTAGAGGCCGTTGAACTGGCGCGTCTTCTCGATGGATTGAATGTTTGTGGCTTCTTCGACGACGCAGATGATCGAGCGGTTGCGTGTGCTGCTGGAGCAGAAATGGCACGGGTCGGTGTCCGTGATGTTATTGCAGATGGAGCATTCGCGGACGCGCTCCTTGGCTTCGCGAATCGCGTCTGAGAGAGCGAGCGCCTGATCGCGGTCGACGCGCAGGAGATGAAAGGCAAGCCGCTGCGCCGTCTTCTGCCCGATGCCGGGCAGGCGCTTGAGTTCGTCGATCAGGCGATTGACGGATGGGGCGAAATCAGGCATGGAACTCCGTTCCGTATGAGCCTAGCAGAAGAACACAATTTCAGGAATGGAGGGAGGATTCTGGCCCGCAGAAATATCATTCCCGCTAAAACAGTCCCGGAATCTTCAGGCCGGGGATTCCGGCAATACCGCCGGTAATGTCTTTCATTTGGCGCGAGAGCTCTTCATCCACGCGCCGCGTGGCTTCATTCACCGCCGAGAGCAAAAGCGTTTGGAGCATTTCGTGGTCTTTGCTCTTGAACACATCCGGTTCGATGCGCACGTCGGTCAGTTGCTTCTGGCCGTTCATGCGCACCGTGACCATGCCGCCGCCGGCCGAAGCCTCGACGGAGATTTCCTCAATCTGCTTTTCGAGCTTTTCCTGCACCTGTCGGAACTGCGAAAGCATTTGTTGCAACGCTTTTACTTCCATCGCTTATTCCTCGCCCGGACTCTTGACCTTGGAAATGTGTCCCCCGAAGCGTTCGAGCATGGCCCGAACCATCGGGTCCCGTTGAAACCGCACCTGCAGTTCCGAGCTTCGTGCCGCTGCAGGACGACTACCCTCGACTTTAACACAGACGCGGAGGGATTCGCTTGTCGCACCGGAGAGAACTGTGCGCAAACGCTCCATCGGCTCGCGGGACTGGAGCATATCGGCCAGGGCGCGGCTTTCCGTGGGGAAGTAGATGCGAAGCTCGCCATCGTCCACTTCCCAGCGGCTTGCAGCGCGGGCCATCGACCAGAGAAATTTCTGGCTCTGCACGGCGGATTTGATCGCGCGGATTTGCGGAGAGTCACCGGAGTCGCCGGCGGCCGAAGGCTCTTCCGCCGGGGTAGTTTCAACTCTCGCATTCGACATGGCTGGTGGAAGTGTTGATTCTTCCCTTGGCGCGCTAGGAGCGACAGAAGCGCTGGCCGCAGAAGCTGCCGCGGGCGCCATGCGGGCCGCCGTGGCGGCTGTTCCCGCGCCAGGGGCAAAACCGGAAACCGGAGAAGAGATTCTGCCGGAAGAAATGGCAGGCCGGGACTCGGCGGAGCCAGAAACAGCGCGCGTCGCCGCGCTTGCAGTCGAGGTTTTGACGCTGCGCGGAGCGACGCTCGGTTCGCTACGAAGCTCCGACAACAACTCTTCCAGAGGCGCAAGCCTCTGCGCGTGGACCATTTTCAAAAGGCCCAATTCAAGGTGCAGCCGGGTGTCGGGCTTGCGGCGGAGATCGTCGTCGGTCGCGAGGAGCAGATTGAAGAACCGCGTCAAATCCTCTTCGCCGAATAGCGCCGCCTGCTTGGCGAGGCGCGGGCGTTCGTCCTGCGGCGCGGCTACAAGCTCGGAATCGGCGCCGCAAATGCGCGCGACCATGAGATTGCGGAAATGGCGGATGGCTTCGCGGCAAAAATGCTGGAGATTTTGTCCATCGGAGATGAGCCGGTGAACGAGACCAAGGGCGCGTTCGGCGGACTGCTCGCGGATGGCCTCGACGAGTTCGTCGAGAACGCTTTCTGCGACGACGCCGAGAAGTTCGCGCACCTGCGCGTCCGTGATTTTATCGCCAGAATAGGAGATGGCCTGCTCGAGCAACGAGAGGCCGTCGCGCAAGCTGCCTTCGGCGGCGCGCGCCAGCACGGCGACAGCGCCCGATTCGATTTCGAGATTTTCCGCCTTGGCGATCCGCTCGATTTCCGAAGCGATTTCCTGGAAGGTAAGCGTGCGGAACTGGAAAAGTTGCGCACGGGACTTGATGGTCTCGACCAGATCCTCAGAGCGCGTGGTGGCAAGAATAAAAATCACGCGCTCGGGAGGTTCTTCCAAAGTTTTCAGCAGCGCGTTCGAAGCTTCATCGGTCAATTGGTGCGCTTCGTCGAGAATCACGACTTTGTAGCGGCTGGAGGCGGGCGCATAGCGTACCATTTCGCGGAGCTCGCGAATCTGGTCAATGCCGCGGTTGGAAGCAGCGTCGATTTCGAGAACATCGAGAGAGCTTCCCGCAGAGATTTCACGGCAGGAGTCACAGGTGTTGTCCGGCTCGGGCGTTGGGCCCTTCGCGCAGTTGAGCGCTTTGGATAGGATGCGCGCCGTGGTCGTCTTACCCACGCCCCGGACACCGGAAAAGATATAAGCGTGGGCGATACGGCCTGTTTGAATGGCGTTGGCGAGCGTGCGCGTGACGTGTTCCTGGCCGACAACTTCGCTGAAGGTTGTCGGACGATATTTGCGCGCTATGACTTTATAGCTCATCGGAAATGCGCTTCCCCTGCGGTGGCCGGCTTCCCCCGAAGCGGTCAGAGGAACTTCGGGTACTCCGCGGCACACGAAGCGGACCCGTTACCGTTGCTCCCTTCCGGGCCTGGCGGGGTTCACGGGGAATCGTTGCACAGAGCCCGAAGTTCCACCAACCGGCAGCCCGCACGAAACTTTCCGCGCGCCGACTGCAAGGCGGCAGTCTAGCACAGCGAAGAAGAGCGTAAAAGCAGGCCGGCCAAAACACCGAGTGGTCTGATGAGCACCTCAAGGAGAAATTTCTTGCCTGCACTTGATTGCGAAAGCGTATGCTAACCCGCGGACGCGTCCTCCGCGTCTTTTCCGCACGCCAGCGGCAATCCCCACGACACGGGGCGGGCCCCGGTTTCGCTTGGGCCACCCAAAACGAGATCCATTCGAGCGTTCGCCTCGGATCTAAGGAGGATCCATGAAGCGTTTGGCTGTCTCCGCTGTGGCTGTTCTGCTGCTGGCACTGCTCGCCACCCCCAGTGTGCGAGCTCAATCGACCGAGGTACTTCCCGGAACACAGATTCGCCTGAACTTGGTAAACGGACTGAGCACGTCTGTGGCGCACGACGGCGATCCATTTACGGCTGTGGTGGCCGAGCCCGTGTTCATCGGCTCGCAGATGGTGTTGCCGGCGGGCGCCATCATTCACGGCCAAATCACCGACGTGAACCGGCCAAAATTCTTCTCGATGATTCGAGGCGGAGCTTCGATGAACCTGGTATTCCGGTCGGTCGAAGTTCAAAGCCGGATATTTCCCGTGCAGATGAGCATTCTGGCGCTCTACAACGGCGGCGCGGATTCGGGAAAATCGAGGAAGGACCTGAAGACAGTGGAAGGCGTTGTGATTCAAGAGCGGAGAGATATCAAGGGCGACGTGACGGATGTTGCGCTCGGCACGGGCGCGGGCAGCCTGGTGGGTGTGATTTTCAGCCACGTCGTCCGCGGCACAGTGATAGGGCTTGTCGGAAGCTCGGCGTATATCGTGGCGAAGAAGGGCAAAGACGTGGAATTGCCCGCGCAAACGGGAATGCTGGTGAGAATGGATTCCACGCTCTCCCTGCCACCGACGCTGCTGCGCAATGCGTCGTACGTGACCAGCGGACGATAGTCCGCTTCGCGAGCAGTGATTAAGCGACGGAAGGGGTGAGACAATCTGGGCGCTGCGAGCGTCAGAGAGATCGCATGCGTATCCAATCTGAGTTGGGGGAAGCGGCGCACAGTTTGCTCGGACAAGCCGTGCGCCGCGGGGGAACCTGAGGAGAGACTGCGGAGAATCTTGAAGCACTTTCTTCAGGACGACGAATTACGCAGAGGCCACTGGGGCAAAGGGTCGAATGGGCGGATGCGTATCTTGAGATGCCCACCGGTCCTTTCCACACAGCACACCTGGAACAACGACGATGATACTTCCCGGTCCCAATCCACTGTTACGCGGCGAAGCAAAAGAACTGAGTCCAAGAGCA
Source organism: Candidatus Acidiferrum sp. (assembly GCA_035524135.1). Lineage (GTDB taxonomy): Bacteria > Acidobacteriota > Terriglobia > Acidiferrales > UBA7541 > Palsa-295. The sequence continues at coordinate 50,908 of DATKPM010000031.1, forward strand.
CGGATGTCGTCAGTAGAAATTCCAGACAACCATCGTCCGTCACCCGCAAATTCGTTTTTTCGATGAAACATTGATCGCGGCTATCCAATCCACAAACCTCGACAAACTCGAGTCCAAGTTCCGTTGAGTTGAGAGATGACCACCTGGGAACTTCCGGAATGATTTCGTTCCAATTTTCCTTGAACATGAGCTCCATGCACCCATGAGATATCGATGCAGATGGCTTGCCAGTGCGAGCTGCGGAAAGTGGCGTGAAATCAGCGCGGAAAAACTTGAACAAACAGAACGAGTGAGGTGAAGCGAAACAGCTGTGCGGTTCTGAAACGCGGAGTCTGGAAGGCTGAAACGCGCCTCAGGCAGCGCCCTTGGCTGCCGCCTGGCGGTAGGAGCGCTTCAGAAAGCGGTAGAGGCTGGTCCGGCCGATGCCGAGCATTTGGGCGGCGCGGACACGATTGCCATTGCACATTTCCAGGACGCGCTGGATGTGCTGCTTGCGGACCTCTTCCAGAGGCAATGGCCGCCAACTGTCTTCGATATGCAAGCCCCGCGACTGCGGACGCTGCAAGTGTTCCGGTAGGTCTGTCACGTCGATGAAATCAGCGCTTGCCGTAATGGCGGCGCCCGAAATGATGTTTTCAAGCTCGCGAACGTTTCCTGGCCATTCGTGCTGGAGCAGGACGATCTGGGCGCGCCGCGTGAGTCCTTGGAATTCCTTTCCGCAGGTTTCGCCGTATTTCTTCAGGAAATGCTGGACGAGGATGGGAATGTCTTCGGGCCGCTCCCGCAGGCCGGGGACGCGGATTTCGACGCTGTTCAACCGGTAAAAGAGATCTTCGCGGAAACGCCCAGCAAGAACTTCGGCACGCAGGTCGCGATTCGTGGCTGCGATCAAACGGACATTCACTTTCTTGACTTCCGGCGACCCGACGCGCTGGATTTCTCGGTTTTGAATGACACGGAGAAGCTTGGCCTGCATCGTAAGAGACATTTCACCGATTTCGTCGAGGAAGACGGTGCCGCCATTGCCGTATTCGAAGAGCCCTGGACGCGTATCCGTAGCTCCGGTGAAAGCGCCGCGGACGTGACCAAAAAGCTGGCTTTCGAGCAGGGTATCGACGAGCGCCGAACAATTGCAGACAGCGAAGCGTTCCTGGCCAACGGGGCTCATTTGATGGAGAGCGCGAGCGACGAGCTCTTTGCCCGCCCCGGTGGGTCCAGTGATGAGGACATTTGTGTAATGGCGAGCGACTTTCTTGGCAAGGTCGAAAACTTCAAGCATCGCCGGGCTTTTCCCGACGATGCCGTGAAACTGAAGGTTAGGAAGAAGGCGCTCCTCAAGCTGCTTGATTTCCGAACGTGTCGTAAACACGTCGGAAAGCTCGTCGAGCGTCTTCAGCAGGCGCGTGTAGTCGATTGGCTTGCAGAGATAATCGTAGGCTCCGCGCTTGATGGCCTCAATGGCGGATTCAACTGTATAAAAGCCGGTGACGAGAATGATGTAAACTCCTGGGTCGCAGCGAAGAGCTTTCTCCAGGAACTCCATTCCGTCCATGGAAGGCATTTTATAGTCGACGAGAACGGCGCGGCATCCGCCCAGGCGAATCTTTTGCAGAGCTTCCTGTGGATTCGAAGTTCCGGTGACAGGGAAACCGGCTTTCTCCAGACGAGCCGTGGTGATCTCGACATGATCGATTTCGTCGTCGATGACGCAGACCGAGAGATGCTTTCGGGCGATTCCCAGGACCGGCTTTTCGGCAAGTACGGGCACGCGGATTTGCAGGCAAGGGCTTTGCCATATCTCGACCGTACGCGTGCAGACAAACGGGCCAGCTTGGCAAAGCGGAGGGCTGTTGGGCCGGAAAGAGGGTAAGAGACTTCGATTCTTCGCGTTAATCGTATGGATGGCGACGGAACAAGCGTCTCGACCGGGAAGGCTTGACCGAAGCGCGCGCGCTGAGCTGGAGCTTTTGACTTCGGTTTCTGTGCTAATTTGGAACGCTTGTTTCTTTTACGGAACCGCGATCCTAAGAAGATGCGGGGTCACTTCGTGCAGGTTCCCTCAAACAACACGAGCGTTCGTTTCCTGGACCTGTTCCTGATGTGAAAAAGCATGCCGCCCGTGCATCTGCTCGAGCTTCACGTGGGTGTATCCCCCCTCGTCCTTTTCGCCGACAGTTGCGGCGTGGTAGGCGATTGGGAAGGCAACGTTCTCAAGCATGTCCTGGACCAGGCGGACGAACACCACGCTGCCGACGCGGAGCGGAGATCGCAGACGGATTTCGTGCTGCCGGTCGCAGCCCCATTCAAGCAGTGTGCGTTCGACGAAGAAATTCTCCGATTTATCCCATCCGGATATTTCGACTGTATAGGAATCCTGCTGAGAGTCAAAATTCATTTGCCTTCCTCCACCTGCTGGTTTGCAGCGTGGATGCCAAAAGCCGGCAACGTTAATGTGCCAACAATTCAGGGGTTATGGGTTATCGTCTGAGCCCAGCGTGGCAGGGAACTGTGCCGCTTGCAGCAGACTGTTCCGCACCGAAACTTGGCGACAGGTCGAGCGAAATGCAGCCAAAACGAAAAACTGCGCCGCCCCGTGTGTTTCCCAGAACTACGAAATCAGGACCAATGAGAGCCCGGATAGAGAATGTTCAGTGCGAGAGTGAAGAGGAAGCCAAAGATTTTGTCATATGCGTACCAAGCGACAATTAGCGGCAGAAACCCCAATGCCCAACTGCGCGTCCAGTCAAAGAACCTCACGGCCATAGCTTCACTCATCAGGACTCCAACGCCGGTGCCGCCGTCTAATGGAGGAATGGGCAACAAGTTAAAAGTCCCGAGCACCAGGTTCAGAATAAAGAGAATACTGAGTAACGTGGCGAAAAACTCCGCCGGCCCTGGCGAAGACGCCTGAGTGATGTGAGAAATTCCCGCTGACCCGGGAATTTGAAAATACCCAAGAGCCATGCCGATTCGAATTCCGATGCCCGCCACAATCACAAGAGCAAAGTTTGCCGCAGGCCCTGCGAGTGCCATCCAGGCAGCGCGGTGGGGGTGGCGACGCTGCCATTCCGGGTCGAAAGGTGCGCTCGCCCAGCCCATCATCCAATGGAACGCCGCATAGGTAATGATGGGAACCACAATTGTGCCGATTGGCTCGCGGCGAATGTGCGGAATGGGGTTCAGCGATACCTGGCCGCCAAGCGCGGCTGTGGGATCGCCGCCGAGTTTCGCGGTCAGGGCGTGAGCGCCCTCATGGCACGTGGTGGAAAATAGAAAGACGACGTACCAGATGATTCCGAGAACCAGAAACTCTGCGTTCATCGCGCCGCATAGACTACGTGCCGAGGAGGCTTTGCGCAAGAGGCGAAGGCAAGTATCCAATCGGTGGGCGATGCGCGGTCAAATCACTTGACATGTTACCCGCCTGCAATTAATTTGACCGCAATACCCCTCCGTATCTGATCGCACAGGAAAGCCGACGGCAAGAATGCCGGGGGAGGCCACCATGATTGTCGATTTTCGCGTCCCGGTGGGGCCTCGAAATGCACGCGAGCGTGAATTCGAAAGGCTGTTGCGCCTCTGCAGCCATCGTTCGGCAGCCCTCCGCCCCCGACTGGCACAAAAGCCGGTGCTGCCTTTTCGGCTCAAGAATCGAGTCTCGTAAGAGAGTACGAGCGCTGTTTATCCTGCTGGAGTGCAAGAGTAAGGCGCAGTATGCGCCTCCCGCTTGATTGTCATTCCCGCAATTTGAATGGTATCCTTCTGCCGCCCTTCGCGAGCACGCGGGTCTTTGCGGCGTTTGCAGGAACCATCCTTCAGGTAGCAGGTGTCAAGGTGATGCCGAAGTCCTATAGAACTGCAATTAGTCTCAAAATGCTCGCCGCTTTGATTTTTCTCGCGTGCACGGTTTTTCCCGGCGCCTCGCGGGGGAATGACGAATCCTGCGCTCAGGTCCTGCACAATCCAACGCAGAATTTCTCCGGACAATTTTCCATCGCCGATTTTGACGGCGACCACAGGCCGGATTTTGCCTTCGTGCAGAATGGTCAGAGCGATTCGGAGGGCGCATACTACTGGATTGCTTTTCGGTTGAGCGGCGGGTCGCGGAGCAGCCTTGGAATTTCCGCGCCGTGGGGAGGAGTAGAACTATCGTCGCTTGACGTCAACGATGATGGATTCCTTGACGTAATTGTCCGGACGCGCTGGACGAATCGGCCCGTGGCCGTGCTCCTCAACGATGGCGCAGGAAATTTCCGGATTCTTAGGCCGGCGGCGTTTGAGTCCACACTTGCGTCGCCGCAGCAGTTTTGGGTTTTGTATGCGAGCGGAATGATCGACGCATCGGCGCTACTTGCTTCGGTGTTTCGTTTGCCCGTCTCATCGTGCGCAATCAAGGCCCGTTCCCCACAGAGCTTTTCACGATTGATGCGTTTCCCGAGGAACCGCTCGCTTGCTTTCTCCCTACTTGTTGGCTTCTCGGACCGGGCGCCGCCGCTCGCTTAGTTGTTGCTGCGTAGTTCTGCCTCGATGCCGGCACGAACGCGAACTCCACTTTGACTCAAGTACGAATCACGGGCTCGGGCCATATCTATCATCTATGACACCTCGCTGAGGAGACGGCCAATCGCTCCCAGCAGCACAAATAAGGAAAGCTGCCGCCAGAGGCGTCAGACGGGCAGGGAAGGCCCTATGAATCGAATGCTTTGCGACGCGTATCGCTTTCTTCTCAAGGATTATAGGAAGATTCGCAGGCACGGAGTTGTGGGATGAGGGCCTCGGCATCTGCATGCGGATTGATGCTGTCCATGTTGTGCTTCGCCCTCCTTGGTTGTGGCTCAGGCAAGCCTGACTTGAATGCCGAGGCCCCTCCTCCGGCACAAGTCGAGCATGTAGGTGACGTCAGCACGATCCAGGTGGACCGGCCTGACCAGTTCCCCGTGGTCTCGGCAGTCGAATACGACGCCGCACCGCAGCTTTCCGTCACAGGAAGCGTCTTCCCCGACGTATCACGCACGGTTCCCGTAGTGTCGCTAGCCGCTGGGCGTGTGGTGGAGATTCGGGCGCGCCTCGGGGACACCGTCAATAAAGGGCAGGTGTTGATGCGCGTCGAGAGCAGCGATGTCTCTGGTGCATTTTCCGATTACCAGAAGGCCGTTGCTGATGAAACGCTCGCAAGCAAGCAACTCGAACGCGCGACGGACCTCTACAATCACGGCGCCATCGCGCAGGCGGACCTCGAAGCCGCGCAGGACGCCGAGCAAAAAGCGAAAGTGGACGTCGAAACCTCCGCCGCACGATTACGGCTGCTTGGCGACGATCCAAACCATCCTTCGGAAGTCGTTGATGTGGTGGCTCCTGTTTCCGGCGTGATCACTGACCAGCAAATTACGAACGCCGGAGGCGTGCAGGGATTGGCGTCTCCAAATCCGTTCACGATTTCCGATCTCAGTTATGTGTGGGTAGTGTGCGACGTGTATGAAAACGATCTGCCCAACGTGCGCCTGGGTGAAGAGGCAAAAATACGCATTACGGCATACCCAAACAGAGTGATGGAAGGGCGCGTGAGCAACATCAGCGCGATCCTCGATCCAAACCTCCGGACCGCGAAGGTTCGCATCGAGGTGCGAAATCCGGGCATTTTGCGTCCGGGGATGTTTGTCACCGCGACGATTTATGGGCTTCAAAAGGAAGTTCACGCCTCCGTTCCGGCTTCGGCCGTCCTGCATCTCCACGATCGCGATTGGGTCTACGTGCCGGTGGGTGGCAAGGAATTCAAGCGAGTCGGCGTCACCAGCGGCGACATGCTTCCCAACAATATGCAGGAAATTCTCTCGGGGCTTGACCCGGGACAGAAGGTTGTCACGAATGCTCTGGAACTCCAAAACGCTGTCGAAAATCAGTGACATCCGGCTGCTAGATCCCCGGGGAAGCGCATGATCCGAAAGATCGTCGATACGTCTCTCAACAACCGTTTCATGGTGCTGGCGGCGACGATCATGCTGCTGATCTGGGGTGCGATCTCCTTCCACAGCCTCCCGGTCGAAGCCTACCCGGATGTGGCCAACAACTACGTCCAAATCATCACGCAGTGGCCTGGGCGAGCGGCGGAAGAGGTCGAACAGCAGGTCACGATCCCCATCGAAATTCAGATGAATGGCATTCCGCATCTCGAGCATCTGCGCTCGGTGTCGCTGTTCGGGCTATCGAGCGTGATGCTGATTTTCGACGACAGCTCGCAGGACGACTGGAACCGGCAGAAGGTGCTCGAACGACTTTCGCTCGTTTCTCTCCCGGACAATCTCCAGCCGCAAATGGGCGCGGACTTCAGCCCGGTCGGCCAGATTTACTGGTACACGCTGAAGAGCACAAATCCGAAATACGACTTGATGGAACTCAAGTCGATTGAGGATTGGACGCTCGAAAAGCAATTCAAGTCGATCCCCGACGTGGTGGACGTATCGAGCTTCGGAGGGATCACTCGCGAATATCAGGTGCGCGTGGAGCCGGACAAGCTGGTTGCCTATGGATTAAGCCTCGGACAGGTGGAACAGCAACTCGCCAGCAACAACGTGAACGCGGGCGGCAGCTTCGTCGAGGAAGGCATGCAGCAGATTAATGTCCGCGAAGTGGGCCTCTTTACAGACGTGCAGGATATCGAGAACACCGTTTTGAAGACGCAAAGCGGCGCCGCACTTCATCTGAGCGACATCGGAACCGTGACCCAAGGGCCGAAAATCCGTCTGGGGCAAATCGGAAAAGCGATCCACCGCCAAGACGGGAGGATCATTGACGACGATGACGTGGTGGAAGGCATCGTTCTGCTGCGAAAAGGCGCTAACGCCGACAGTACTCTCGACGACATCCACAAGAAGGTGAAAGAGCTGAACGAGCAGATCCTTCCGCCCGGCGTGAAGATCGTGCCGTTTCTCGACCGCAGCGACCTGGTCCATTTGACGACGCATACCGTGCTGCACAACCTGACGGAAGGCGTGCTGCTGGTTTCGGTGATCCTGTTTTTCTTTCTGGGCAATGTGCGCGGAGCAATCATCGTCGCGCTGACAATCCCGTTTGCTCTACTGTTCGCATCCGTGTGCCTGGACCTGAGCAAAATTCCCGCCAATCTCCTTTCCCTGGGTGCGCTGGATTTCGGGATGGTGGTGGACGGGACCGTGGTCATCATTGAAAACATTGTCCGGCATTTCAGCCAGGCGGCGCTGACGTCGAAGACGCCGATGGAGCTGGTGCGCGACGCGGTGCGCGAAGTGCTGCGTCCCGTGTTCTACGCTCGCGCCATCATCATTACCGCCTATCTGCCGATATTTACGCTGCAAAGCGTCGAAGGGCGCCTCTTCAAGCCGATGGCATGGACAGTTTCGTTCGCACTCATCGGTGCGCTGATTTTCTCGATCGTGACGGCGCCGGTGATGGCCCTCATGCAGTTCCGCCACGGCGTGCGCGAATGGCGCAATCCCGTGATGCTTTTTCTGCGCGATAAATATCGCATCGCCGTGGCCCGGGCGATCGATCACCGCCGAGTGACAGTCGGTGTGGGTGCGTTTGCCGTGGTCCTGGCCGTCTTTCTGATGGTAAGCGGCGTGATCGGTTCGGAATTCCTGCCTCATCTGGACGAAGGCGCCATTTGGGTCCGCGGAACGCTTGCGCCCAGCACGGGCCCATCGGAAGGGACGCGCGTGATGAATCAGGCGCGCATCATCCTTGCCTCATTTCCAGAGGTGACACAGGTTGTGTCGCAGGTCGGCCGCCCCGACGACGGCACGGATACAGCCGGGTTTTTCAACACCGAATATTTTGTCGACCTGAAACCGAAGGAAGAATGGCGGCCCATCTTCGACGAGAACAAGGACGAACTGATCGACGCTATGGACCGCCAGCTCAGCAAGATTCCCGGCGTCTTGTGGAATTTCTCGCAACCCATCGCCGACAATATGGAGGAGGCGGTCAGCGGAGTCAAAGGCGAGCTGGCGATCAAATTGTATGGTGACGACCTGCACGTGCTGGAAGAGAAGGGCGAGCAAGTGGTCGACGTCATGCGAAATGTTCCGGGCATTGCTGACCTGGGATTGTTTCGCGTTCTGGGTCAGCCGAACTTGAACGTCACCGTGAACCGCGAAGCTGCCGCGCGGTATGGCATCAACGTCGCGGACGTGCAGGACGCCATCGAAACCGCAGTTGGCGGGAAAGCTGTCAGCCAGGTCCTGCAAGGCGAGCAACGCTACGACCTGGTGGTTCGCTATCAAGCTCCCTATCGCGATACGCAAGAGGCGATCGAGAATATCCGCCTGCTAGCTCCCTCTGGTGAGCGCGTCTCGCTGGCTCAACTGGCAAATATCCAAGTCACCGATGGAGCTTCAGAAGTTTATCGTGAGGAAAATTCTCGCTACGTGGCGATCAAATATAGCGTTCGTGGCCGCGATCTCGGGAGCGCTGTGGAAGAGGCGATGAAGCTAGTCCACAACCGTGTGAAGCTCCCGCCGGGATATCACATCGACTGGGCGGGGGAATATGCAAGCCAGAAGCGTTCGCAGAAGCGCCTGATGCTTGTGGTCCCCATCACAATTCTCGTGATTTTCATTATTCTGTATGCGATGTTTGCGTCGGCAAAATGGGCCTCGCTCATTCTTGCCAACGTGGCGGTAGCGCCCTTTGGAGGCTTGCTGGCGTTATTGATAACCGGGACGCACTTAAGCGTGTCTTCAGGTGTCGGATTTCTGGCGCTCTTCGGTGTGTCGGTGGAAACAGGCGTCATCATGCTGGAGTACATCAACCAATTGCGCGCGGGGGGTTATTCCATCAAGGACGCGGCGATTGAAGGCGCGGTTCTTCGGCTCCGTCCAATCCTGATGACGATGCTCGTGGCGACATTAGGACTTCTGCCGGCCGCGGTTTCGCGCGGCATCGGTTCGGACTCTCAGCGCCCCTTTGCAATTGTGATCGTCGGCGGGCTCGTCGGCGCGGTAACCGTGAGCATCTTTCTGCTTCCGGCCTTGTATGTCTGGGTGGCCGGCGACAGGGACAAACTGCCTGCGCCCGACCCGTCTTTTGAGGCTTGATCGAACGCGAGAGGAGCCCGGCGTGAAAAGGGAAGACGTTCGTGCTCGTATTTTCAATGTAGGCATCGTTCCATCCGTGCGGGCCGCCTCGATGGAAGACGCGCAGTACGCTGCAGAATCGGTCTTGCACGGCGGCATTCCTATCGTGGAAATCACGATGACCGTGCCCGGAGCGCTCGACCTGATTTCGCAACTTTCGAAGAGCAGCACGAAGCTCATTGTCGGAGCGGGGAGTGTGTGGGATGAGGCGACGGCGCAGTCGTGCGTTGATGCGGGGGCAAAGTTTTTGACATCTGAAGGGCTGAGCCTCCCGGTTGTCGACTTCGCTGTCAAACACGGTGTTGTGGTATTTCCCGGGGCGTTGACGCCCACCGAAGTGATGACCGCGTGGAAGGCGGGATCTGATTTTGTGAAAGTGGTTCCCTGCGCGCAGGTCGGATGCGAGACCTATATCCGCGCGCTGAAGATGCCGTTCCCTGAAATTCCCATGATGGCCGCGGGTGGAGTGAATCAGCAGACGGCACTGAAATTCCTTCTTGCGGGAGCTTCCGCGCTTGGCGTCGGAGGGGAGTTGATTCCTCCTGACGCAATTCGCCTGCGGCAGACGGACCGCATCGTGGAACTTTCGCGCCGGTTCTTGAGTTTTGTGAAGGAAGCGCGCGCGCGCCTACGCGGAGTCGGAGTGGTAGCCGAGCATCAGTAAAATCGTCTTCAGAGACCACAATCGAAAAATACAGTCTCCTCAGGCCCTTGCAGGACGATATTCCACTCCAGCGTTCCCGGGCGTCCTTCCAGGTTGTTTGCGACAAGCGTCGCGCGTCGCTCGGGCTCGACGCGGTTCAATGCAAAATCCTGCACGTTCGACGGTTCATCTGGGAAATAGATCCGAGTCACAAGGCGGCGCAGCAATCCACGCATGAAGACGGAAACGAGAATATGAGGGGCTTGCGGCCTTCCATCAGGACCGGGAACCGGTCCGGGCTGAATCGTCGAAAAACGAAAGCCGCCCTGCTCGTCCGTCGCAATCCGGCCAAAGCCACTGAAGCCTGAATCGAGAGGTTTGTCCTGCCTATCTTCGGGATGCGCATACTTTCCGAACGAATTCGCCTGCCAGATTTCGAGAACAGCATCCGGAACGGGCGCGCCATCGCCGTCGAGCACTCGGCCTTCGATCGAAATACGCTTGCCACGGACTTCCGGATCAGCCAGCTCTGCCCGATTCAGATGCGAAAGGCCGATGGAAAAAAACGGCCCAACTGTCTGCGAAGTCGTGGCCCTCATCGCCATCCTACTTCTCCATAGGCGTCGCATCGCGTCCGCCGAGAACGATGTCGAAATGGAACCCGAGCGCTTCGCCCGGGATCGTCGTCTCCCAGTTGAAGGAGGAAATCAGGCGGTTGCGAGCGGATTCGTCGGCCGTACAGTTGAAGATGGGATCAAAGGGAAGCAGCGCGTCACCGGGAAAGTACATTTGTGTCACCAGGCGTGTCGCAAAAGCGGGCCCAAACACCGAGAAGTGGATGTGAGCAGGTCGCCAAGCGTTCGGATGGTTTTTCCAAGGATATGCGCCGGGACGAATCGTAACGATGCGATAGCGGCCTTCATCGTCCGTCAATAGATGTCCACAGCCGGTGAAATTCGGATCAAGCGGCGCATGATGCTGGTCGACCTTGTGTTGATAGCGTCCGGCGGCGTTTGCCTGCCAGATCTCCACCAGAGTTCGGCGCAGCGGGCGCCCGTCTTCGTCAATTACGCGCCCGCTGATGATGATTCGCTCCCCGAGCGGCTCTCCGGGATGTTGGCGCGTCAAATCGAACGCTTTTACATTGGAAGAAAGGGAAGCAAAGCTTGGGCCTGTGATCTCAGAAAGGGTATGCGGCAGGTGTACGAGCGGTTTGGTTGGCGCTCGTTTGAGCGAAGAGACGTAAGGGGGATGCAAATATTCGGGCTGTGTCCCGGGCGCCGGGCGCCGGTAACCGATAGGATTCGCCATTGCGGTTACTCCGCGCCTAGATTGCGACAAGACGCTTCCAAACGCAACGCCGGCTGCTCTGCAGAGGTTGTGGATTGACGGCCGGTGACAGAAGCAAGGGAAGTGGCTCCGGGGCCTGGACTCGAACCAGGATAACCAGCTCCAAAGGCTGGCGTGCTACCAATTGCACTACCCCGGAGAAGCAAATAAAAGTGTAGCAGACAACCGGACGATTTTGAGCCTCGCCATGCGCCAGTTTGTGCGCGATGGACGCGACGGCTGTGATATAGAATCGTCCCGGTCAGAGAGACCGAGGAGAGCGGCGATGGCAGACAAGGTGCGTTGGGGAATCCTGGGGGCTGCGAAGATAGGCTTGAAGAAGGTAATTCCCGCGATGCAGCGGGGAAAATGGAGTGAAATCGCGGCGATTGCCTCGCGCGATTCCAGCAAGGCGCAGAGCGCGGCGAAGGAATTGAAGATTCCGAAGGCGTACGGTTCTTATGAAGAGCTTCTGGCCGATCCTTCTATCGAAGCGATCTACAATCCGCTGCCGAACAATTTACATGTGCCCTGGTCTGTGAAGACGCTCGAAGCCGGAAAGCATGTGCTGTGCGAAAAGCCGCTGGGCATGAACGCCGCTGAAGTGCATACGCTCATCGCCGCGCGCGATCGCGCGGGCAAGAAGGCCGGCGAGGCATTCATGGTGAAGACGCACCCGCAATGGTTGCGGGCCATCGAGCTGGTCCGCAGTGGAAAAATCGGAAAGGTGCGGGGCGTGTCCGTCTGTTTCAGCTACAACAATCGCGACGCCGCCAACATCCGCAATATTCCGGAAGCCGGCGGAGGAGCGCTCTATGACATCGGCTGTTATTCAATTTTTGCGGCGCGCCAGATTTTCGGCGAGGAGCCGCTGCGTGTCGCGAGTCTCATCGAGCGCGATCCCGATTTCAACACCGACCGCTTGACGTCGGCACTTCTCGAGTTTCCCAGCGGCCACGCGACGTTTATTTGCAGCACTCAGTTCGTTCCTTACCAGCGCGTGCAGATCCTCGGAACGTCCGGGCGCATCGAGATCGAAATCCCGTTCAATGCGCCCGTCGACCAGCCGTGCCGAATTTTCATTGACGACGGCCGCGACGTTTTCGGCGGCGGAATTGTGACGGAGACGATACCGACTTGCGACCAGTATGAAATTCAGGGCGACGCCTTTTCGCGCGCGATTCGCGAGAATACGGAAGTACCCGTTACTCTTGAAACCGCGCTCGGCAACATGGCGGTGATTGAGGCCGTATTCCGTTCTGCCGAGTCGGGGCGCTGGGAGAAGCCACTGTCCTGAACGGTCAGGCCAGCTGCAGAAGGGCGCGAAGAGAATCATCGTTGCGTCCTTCGAGTGGTCTTACTGCGAATCTCTCTGTGCTTGAAATTCGCCAGTACCTCTGGGGTTAATCAATTCACCGTGAAAGACGTTGTTCTCGTAAACGCCACGAAACGTCATCGGAAAGCGTGTCTTGGTCTTGATGATGACGTGCTTCCCGTTTACGGTGCCTTCGATCCCTCCGGACTGGTGGACCCCTATGAATTTTCCAGAGAGCGATGTGCCGTTCTGCTTGATTTCAAAATGTTGTGTTCCCGTTTTTCCGTTGCCTCCCTTTGAATTGACGGTCCACTTCCCGGACATGTCGACAGGTGCCTCCTCCGAGGGAGGGGCTTGGGCAGCGGCACAAGTGCCCAGCAAGCACGCCAATATCGCGAGGGAGATGAGAACGAATTTAGCTTTGCCAATCGTCATAGAGTCCTCCAAGGGAAGATGTCCCAGGTTACCTCAGTTTTTCTAGAAATCTGCCACGGGTGAACGGGCGGGAAAAGGGAAATCGTAGGATGCGCGTAGACCGTTTGATTGCGGGCAAAACAGCTTACGATGGAACGAGTATGGCCAAAGTGAGGATTTCCCGTCAACGATGAGAAATCTGATATGCCGGATTTCACCTATTGTCTTAGGAAGGCTCAGGATGTGGTGCTCCCGTTCGGACCGAGGCGCTCTCCAACTTTGGGCATTGCGGATGAGCTTGGTTGCCGCTCAAGACGGGTTCAAAATAAGTTCTAAGAGGTGCCTGCGGGTGACGCACGAGGGCGAGACGGATGCTGTGATGCTGTGTCCAACGACCGCTCCCGCATCACCGCTCCCAAACGTATCGATCTTGATGGATATCGGCCGCGACATGCCAATCGCGTAGGCCACATGAATCTCAACGCGGTCCGAGAGTTTCTTTTTCACGATCTCGCGCCACGAACCGGCAAAAGTAAGCGGCGCTTCGGTCGACCTTCGAGGGATCTTTGCCGCTGAACGCGCCTCCGCCGTGGCGTGCGGCGCCACCATACGTGTCGGCGATGATTTTTCGCCCCGTCACACCGCAATCAGCCGATGGGCCTCCATGAACGAAGCTGCCGGTTGGGTTGGCCACAAATCGAATGCCAGTGTCGAACCTTTCCTTGAGGACTCGAGGGGCAAGCACCTGGCGAACATACTCGTCGATTTGTCGCCGGCCAATCTCTGCGCGCTGTTGGGTTGAAACCAGAATATTTGTAACGCGCGGAGGTTTGCTCGCTTCATGCCATCGATGCGTCAATCGTTTCGCCCTTCCGGTTTTCTCTGTCCGCTTGATTCAACAATCAAATTTCGCTCCCCGAACTCATCCAAATTTAGAAGACTCCTTTCCGCACGTTCCAAGCGAGCGAGCGCCGCCTCGACTGCTGGCGTCCCTTCGGCCTTGGCTGCCCGAGCCCGGTCGAGTGCGTGCTCGGCGATCCGGGTCACTTCGTGAAGAAGCTTCCGGATTTCCACTTCCAGTTGCCCGCGGCTTTCCTGCACGCGATTCACGACATCCGACTGCACGCGCGTACTATTTGTCTCCACCAGATGCCCGAGGAAAGCCCAAGCCTTCCTCTCGATTACGCCGTACGCTCGCACCATTCCTAGAAACACGTCGGAGAGATAACGCAAAGGCGAGGCAGGCAGCGCGACGTGAAGCAATTGCTCAAACGTAAAGTGCGAAGGCACGCGGAAGCCCCGGTCCGAGTCGAGCGCGTTCGGCATCCGCACGAATTCCGGGACCCCCGATTCGGCGAGCTTCTTGAGAAAGTCATTTCCAATATTCACGAATCGGGACGCTACCTTCCGATACTCCCGCTCGGCGGCGGCCTGTTCCGTTTCAAGCCAAGGGCGAATATGAGCTTCGGAAACGACCTGGGCCGCCCGCAATGCGTCCCTGCGGAACCGCGGCCCAAAGTGGCGGGGCAGAGCCGCTAATTCCTCTTGAAACTCGGCATTGATCGTCGGCACTGTTGCCGAGAGGAACTCTTTCCTCTGGTCCAAAAACTTATCCGACAGATGATGCTCCTCCGCCGTAAACAGATAGTTCATGTCGCGCAGCGATCGCTCGGCCTCGGAAATCGTCTGGCGCAAATTGCGAATCCGCAACTCGGACTGTTCAAGCGGGCGCACCAAGGCTTCCCGCTCTTCCGAGAGGATCGTGGAAAGGTCCTCGCTCAATCGCTTGAAACCGCGTTGGCCGGCGGCTCGGACCAGGTCGCGGCCCGATTCGCTCACTAGCTTCTGCAGGGCCGCAACCAACTCTTTCCAATCTCGAATTGGTCCTTCATTCCTGAGCTTTTCTTCGGCGCTGACTTCGTAAATATGGCCGATGGGCAGGCGCAGATGTCTTTCGAGCATCCTGGCCGTGAATGATTTTGCGATCCGCCGTTCCTCTTCCGACGTTCTGTCCGCTTTGTTCAAGACGACCACAAGGTTCGCGACCTGCTTGCCGATCTCGCCAACCAGGACCAGTTCTTCTCCCGCGATCGGAGGGTCGGCTCCTACCACCACAATGGCGGCGTCGACGTGAGGGATGAATGCTTGTGTCGCGGCGGTATTTCCCGCGAAGACCGACCCAAGCCCGGGCGTGTCCACAAGGCACATTCCTTCTGCCAAAAGAGGGCTCGGACAGAAAACCTCTACGCCAACGACCCCCTTTTTGTTCTCAGGATTCAGATCTTCGGACACGTACTGCGACAGGTCTTCCGGGCGGATGTCTGTCCACATTCCTTCTTTAAATCGCACGCGGGCGCGGCGCGAGCCGCCGAAGCGAACAACGGTGGGAACCGTTGTGAGAGGCAAAACTCCGGTCGGCAAAATCCGGTCGCCTAGAAGAGCGTTCAAGAGCGTCGACTTGCCACGCTTGAACTGTCCGACACAGGCCACGAAGAAGCGACCCTCGGCAGTGCGTTGAGATAGCCCCGTCGCCTCTTCATAAACTCGCTCGGACCCGAATTCTCGCGCCAGCTCCGCCAGCGCAGAGAGAGGATTCTCCGCGGACTGTTCCTGAACAACGGGAGGACGTTCAACGCGCGTCGAATTCATGGCGGATAGCTCGCGGAGGAGGGAAACCGGTTGCCACGAAGCAGATAATCCACGTGCAGCACCTTCATCTTCACTTGATCTCCGTAACGATAGCGCGGGTCGGTGGCGAGTTCACACATTTTGACGATCGACCCCGGCAAATGCCCGCTCAGGTGAAGGAGTTCCTCACGAAAGTTACGTAAATCGACCGAATGCAGCGCAAACTTCTGAACGCAAATCTCTAACAACTCACGCGCAGAGGCCTCTGGAAGCGGCCCCAAGCGAATCCTGTATTCGTCGGTCCAATAAAGGCTCCAGGCATATCCAATCTCCCCCTGCGAATAACCGTGGCCCGTCAAATAGACAGGTGTGCCGGTTCGGTTCATGATTTCCTTTATGAACTGGGCGACCGAATGCGAAGCAGTGGACAAGTGGTCCAGAAAAAATCGATAGTCTCCTTGCTCGGCTGCAGTGAAGAAGATCCCTCTCAACCGAAGAGCCGACTGCTCACCGATCCAGCGGTTCAACGTTGCGTCGCCATAGTGGTCGGCACGGACTTTCCTGCGTACGAAACGATCTCCTGCCAGGTAAAGTTGGCCGACACACTGCTCGATCAATTGCCGCCGGCTTGCGGTGCCCGTGCAGCAAATGCACTTGCGTCTCTCGCTTTCCGTACACTCCTCGAGCATCTTGGCAACCAGGAACGTTTTCCCTGAATCCCGAGCGCCCCAAATCAATCGGCTTTGGCGCTTTTGCAAGGCCGAATGCAGAGTTCGCATTTCCGCTTCGCGACCGATCAACCGTTCAAGAACTGTGTCGACTGAACTCATTTGCCTCTTGTTCGCTGACACGGAGTTCAAGTGCATCCTGAAGGGGCTAAGACCGGATGCCGTCTTGGTGCACGTATTTGATCACTTCAACTTCCGACATGGCGACGAGGCCTTCGTCTACCGCCTCATCCAGAAACGGAAGCAGCCGCCGGATCTTTTCCTCCGAATCAATCACGCTGACCATCACCGGCGCGTCATGGGAAAAGGAAAGGACGTGCGATCTGTGGATCAAGCTGCTAGCACCATACCCGGCAATCCCGCGGAGAACTGTGGCACCTGCAATGTCCAGCTCCCGGCATTTCTGCGCAATCGCGCGGTAGAAAGGCCTGTCCTTCCAATTATCACCTTCTCCAAAGTGAACCCGAAGCATCTTGGCTCTGCCTGCAAGTTTCATTGGCGGGCCCCCTTTCCGCATTCGGTGGCCGGGAAGTTGTGGGTGTACTTGATGATATCCACGTCCGACAGGACGACCAGTCCTTGCTGAACCATTTCATCGAGGATCGGAAAGTAAGCTCGAAGTTTTTCCTCCGTATCCACAACAACCGAGAGCATTACGGGCTGATCGTGCGAGAGATGCAGAGCCGAATCCCTGTGAATCCTCCGGTTTGCCCCGTAACCTAGGATTCCTTGGTACACGGTCACCCCGGCGATGCCGTTCGCGCGCATGCTCTCGATCAAAGCCTTGTGCAGTGGGATGTCGCGCCGCTTGTCGTTCTCGCCGATGTAAATCCTCATGAGTTTTGCTTTTCCCTCCCGCTTCAACGGGGGAAGCGATTCTTGCGTCCCCTGTTTCTTCTCGATTTCCGTCGGCTTAACCACTAGAGTGCCTTGGATCTCAATGAGGCCTGTTCCCGCCATCTGGTGAAGCCTCGGAAGAACCTCCTCGACCTTTTCCGGAGACTTTGGAACTCCTTCAGCGCCACGCAGACCGGACAAGCGGTCCTCGCCGCGATGCTCGTGATCGAAAGCTTGGGCGCATTCGCTTCTTGAGTCATGCAAGTGTCCTTCCGGTGATTACACCGAGCCATACGGATAGAAACCCTAGCCCCACGCTTAATGCCACGTTCAGTCCTGCGACGAGAAACTCGCTGTCGTCGAATACCCGAAACGTTTCATACTCAAAGGACGAGAAAGTGCTGTATCCCCCGAGGAATCCGACTACCAGCAGATACCTCCAATTGGGACTCCAGTGGGCCCCCTCCCCCAATACCGTCATGATGAGTCCGATCAAAAACGATGCCGTTATATTGATTACGAACGTACCGTAGGGAAAGCGTGTGCCGAGACGGCTGCTCACATACCCTCCTGCCCAGAACCGCAACATCGATCCAATCCCTCCCCCAAGTGCAATGACTAGGTATTTGGTCATAGAAATCGCTTTGCCTTCTGTCCTTTCGAGACTTCATACTGCCTCTTCCTGTGGAGCATCCATTGCATCCGCCCTCTGTTGACCTGCCGTTGCGCCCACCGAGGTCGTCTCGACCTTTATCGCCGCGAGGCTTTCCTCGACCCCCCTGGCCTCAACGCCGGAGAGTTCGCGCCCGCCGAGCAACTGTTCCGCCTGCGCCCGGTAGTTCTCCGCATAGGTGTCGAATTTTTGTTTCAATTGACCAATGACTGAACTCGACCAGTTGCCAGCCAGACGCCAATAGGCTTCGAGAGCGGCGTAAAACGCCGGCGGCAGTCGGCGGGATATTTGCCTTGCGACCGAGCCCTCCATGGCTCTCTGACCCAGAAAACCCATTACAAACGGGCGAGAGATCGTCATATGGAACGAAGGCAATTCGAACACAGGTTCGCCACGCACCAACGACGCGAACTCCTCTTCGCTAGGCGCGTCAGGAATCCCCAAGTCTGCCGCGCACCTTCCGAGATCCGCCCCGAGTTGCCTTGCGAGGGCGGTGATCTCCGTCTGCAGCTTTCGCGCCTGAACCTGCACGAATTGCCCGACGCTGTCGCGGACCAATTGTCCAGGCACAACGACGCCGTAGTCGCTCTTGGACCACGCATGGAGAAAGCGTTTCGAAGCTTGGTCAATTGCTTCTGGAGCGGTTTCGGAGGCTCCTTCCACGTAAAGAGTGCAGGCCGACCTCACTTCTTCGATGACGCCAGTCGTCTTCCGCAAGAGGGTTTCGGCGCCTTCCGCCTGCGCCCGTGACTTTGCGGAAGTCTGCTGCCCCCGCCTGAGACGCGCTTCCAGAGCGGCTGCGACGGAATCGCGCAGGGCGCCAATCTTTCGCCGGAGGGACGCCGCCCGCAGATCCTGCGAGCGGGCGTACAGCGACAAAATTTCCTTCTCAAACCAATCATCGAGCATTCCGCGGCAAGAGGGTCGAACGCTGACGGGATGAACCTCGAGGCTGAGCTTGCACTCCGAGACGATGTGCTCCCGGATGTACCGGGCGATTCGTTCGCGATCTTCGCTTCCGAGCAAGTCCGCCTTGCTCAGGAGCACGTGAACTGGGATTGCCGCTTCGCCAAGAGTCAAAACCGTCTGCAGGTCTTCGGCTGTGAGCGTGGACCCGGCGTCGATTAAGACAACGCCTAAGTCGCACCTGGGGAGATATGCCAGTGTCTCGCTCGCGCCGCTCGCCGCCAGTGACCCGAGTCCAGGCGTGTCCACAAACGTCACACCGCCCAGCAGCCGTCTTGAGGGAAGCCGAAGCACTAACCGAACAACGTGCTTCGAGTTTCCCGCGTTCTGCTGCTCGGTGACGTATTCCGGCAAGCGCGCGATCTCGAGTTCTTTTCTGGGTGCTTCTGAGAACCAAACCGTCAAAGAAGGTTCCTCGCCGTAGACAATGCGTGTCGGAACAGCGGTTATCGGGGTCACCCCGACCGGCAAAGCGGCTGTCTCAAGCATCGCATTCAAGAGGGACGATTTCCCGGAACTCACGCGCCCGAACACTGCGATTTCAAAACTCCTGTCTTCCGCCCGGTCGAGAATGGCAGCGACCAAGGGTCGGAATTCGACCAATCCCCGCTCTCGAATAACCTGTTCCACCCTCCTTAACAGTTCCAGGTCGTTTCCGGGTTGATCCAGGCGTTGCAGCCGCGCTTTCAGATCCTCGCCGACGCCTTCGGAGACATAACGGTCAAACCGATGAATGAGGCTGGTGAGCTCGCCGACGATTCCATCCAGCTCGGTCGCAACCCATGGTGGCACATCTCCATAGCCAACCATGTGTCCCGGTTTCAGCTCTTCAGCGGCGATGTCGATCGCGCCCAAGTTGACGTGAACGGCGCGAGACACCGGGATCGACGGCTTCTCGCGGGCGATGTGTTGTCCTTCGAGAATTCGCACCAGTTGCGAACGAACACGCGCGATGTAGTCTTCCATGGTCCGTCGCTGCACGGGAAGGATATCCACGGCGTAACGGGGAAAGGCAGCTTTGGAGGCTGTGGTGTTGAGAATCCCCTCAATATCGCCGAGTACCTTATCGATGTACTGGCATGTGATCCGCAGGCGGGTCGCCTGAAAGGGATTGAGCGATTCCTGCTGCTTCTGCTCGTCTGAGGTCATTGACCGTCCCACCCGACACGCCAATTTCTGTTGCCTGCGAAAATCCGTGTCTTCTATTGGGGCGCGTCGTGCTGGGGGAGGGAAAGCCCAGGAACAAATGACTCCCGCTAGCAGGTCGAACCCTGGTAGGAGTCATCTGCCCCTGTTGGGGCGGTTTAGGGCGAACTCCAACACCCGAAATTCAATTATGATAACGCCCGGAACCCAAGTCAATAAACTGTTGCACCGGAAGCATGAATCCGCCTAACGCCGAGCGTGGGATTCGAACTTGAGCCGTGGTGCAGGCGTGAGCGAAGCAGAAGCGCAGCCGAAACCCTCGGCAAAGCCGGGACCACGGTAAGCGTCACGCAAAGAGTTGCGCGCGAAATGGCGGAGAGGGTGGGACTCAATCCCGCTAGCCCAAGAAATTCTCAGTGTTGAAGGTAAATTCTAACCCTCGTCATTTCAACTGGCAAAAACTCAAAATTCATTTCCCCTCTGCTGATGGCAAATCTGCTGTCTGAGATTTCGTGACGATGTCTTAGGAACTCTTAGAGATGCCGTGAACACATCGGGTGAGCCCTTGGTGCCGCACTGGGAAGTCAAATTGTTCCGCAAGAATGATAACGGTGTTCCGTCGCCGAATAACGGTCACGCCTACGACCAGCTGTAGCTCATAGAGACATGAGCTACAGACCCAATCCCAGAAGGCGCGGTTGCGTCGCTTTTCTACCCAAGCGACGGTTTGCGGACCAAAGTTACGGAGGAGGGGTGAGTCATAGGTTCCGTCGTAGCCGACTTGCTTCAGGATAAGGCGTGCGATTACGTCTTCAAGGTGGTTGCATACACTCGCGACGTCGCTAATATCGTCCTTCTTCTCGAAGTCCACGTACCCCTCATGGATTGTGGCCGAACGATACTGTGTTACAACCGATGCCCAATCGCGTAAGCCGTCCGTGCGCGGATTTGCTGCGAGGTACCGGTCCACGAAGTCTACGTCCGGGAACCAAAACTTTCCAGCAAAGAAACTACCGCCAAACCAAACTTCTTCTCTGTCGTTCCGATGTTTGCGGCTCTCCCTAGAATGGTACTCAACAGCCTGTGGTCCTCTAAAGAGCCTGCTGAGCCGGCACTATCACGTAGTTGCTGAATCTGTTTCGTTGCCTGCGAGACGATCCGGCGGATTTCTTCTTTCGATTGGTCGCTTAAACCAAGAAGGAGATCCTGGTTGATAAATCCGTCTTCTCGGCACAAACATTCGAGAGCCCGAATCAAATGGTCGAGGATGTCTTAGAGGCGTAGCGGTGCTCCGAGGCTCCCGAGCTGCGCATGATCCATAGCCACTTCCAGATAAGAGCGTACCGGCTTAGGGGCGGCCAGATATCGATTCAAGAAAACTCCCATGGCCCAACTCGTTCTCGCTCGCGTAAATTGGCCCAAGACAGTGTCCGCTTCCCAGAAGTGCGGCAACGCAGGTCGTCCGTGAAGCCGTCGAATCAACGCACCCTCTTCATCTTGGATCTCAATCCACAGTAGACCTACTTCCACTCCTGATGCGAAGCTCACCGCCGAGAAAAGCTCGAAGGGAAACCACGACCAGAATTCCTCAAGCGTGACGCTCGGACGATTCGCGACATCGCCAACAAGGACCGCAGTGACACGACGAACGGCACCGCCTTTCAAAGCAGCAAATCGCGGGTCGTAATCCGCGAGACGCTCCACGAAGCACAATTGACCGTCGATGAAGAAGCGAGCCACATGATTCTTTTCGTTGGCTTCGAATGTGGCCCATAGTTTGTCGGTCTCCGAAAGGGACGCCGGGACCTCCGGCGTCGGGAAAAATGCGGAGAGGATGTTGGCCCAGCAGGCGGTCGGTCAGTTCCGCCACACAGTTGAGCAAAGGCATGACGAAATACCACGCAGGCCGAAGATTCCCGACTTCATATCTCGCGTGTTGCACATGAAAGCGGAGTGGCATCTCTTCCTTTCCGCCTACGCTCAGACCCACTAAGCGAAGCTTTCCTGTTGTCGTAAAAGCGCCTGCCGACCCCACAATCGAGAGCACCTTGCAGGGATTGTCCAGCCCACCAAATCTCATGTTTTTTTTTGCCCAGGGATTGTTGGACTTCGGCGCCAAAAAGGAAACCTAGAGGCCCCCGTATTGCAGGTCGAAATCGATTCTGGAGTAACCTCGGTCGATACGTTGCCGTACTCATCGCTGGTGGTGACAATCACTGCGCGAAAATTCACTCTCTCACCCTTTAGACCGAACTCCAGCGGTCACTCCAGGAACAAGCGCAGATTATGACGGCATTTCCCGGCAAACCTCGCTGGTTGAGGTTCAGATAGGTCTCCCCTTCGACCTCCAGCCGATGGTTGACCTGACGGCTTTCTTTCAGATCATTATCATTTTTATTGGCCACGGACTTCTCCCGCCGTGAAATCCAGTCGTCGCGGCTCATTTGCTCAAGTTTGCGCTCCCAGAATTGTGCGCTACTTTCTTGATTCTGGAACCGTACAGTCCCTAGCCGGGAATGATTCAAATCTCCAGCACCCCTTTGCAAGGCGCAGTCTCTAATTTCGCCAGTGGTTCGTTGGATTGGCGCTTGCAGATGTCTCGGTGCATTTGTCGAATCGAGGCTTTATAATCCGGAGCCGTGTAGGAGGAATCGCCTCCCGGAATAGCGCGGCTGATTGGAGCGATTCTTACGGGAGCTTGGTCGGGCGAAATATGGTGAAGGAATCTGTCGAAAGTTCCGGTGCATTTCAACTAGCACTCCTGAAGAGTGAACAACTTCGCATCTTTATTTTGCTGGCCGCCGTGGGGGCGGCATTCTTCGTGCGATCCCTTCGCACGGCGATCCACCCAAGCCGCGAAAATTTCCACTTATGGATCCTAACTGCCCTGGTAATCGCTGTATTTGTCGCATACGAGTTTTTTGTACTCCGCGCGGTCAACCGCGGCGTGCGAGAAGGCAATTACCTCGGGGGAGGAATATGGATTTGCAACATCATTATCGAAACGTCGCTGCCGGCATTCGCCATCGCTCTTCTTTCCGGAGGTATTGCCCCCGCTTACAGGCCGTTGGTGAATCCAGCCGTTCTTGTTTTCTTTATCTTCATCATTCTCTCCACGCTTCGCCTGAATCCAGCTCTTTGTCGGCTTTGCGGACTGGTTGCTGCACTGGGCTATTTGATCGCGGCCGTTTATCTTGGTTGGAAACCATCCCTAGGTGGGGAAGCGTCGCTCCTCTCTCCCGAAAGGATCGTGTTTGCATATGCCATAACGCTCCTTGTCGCCGGGTTTGTAGCAGGGGAAGTGGCGAGAGAAATCCGAAAGCACGTCGAAGCGGCTCTTCGCGAAGCAGAATTGCAGCGCCAAGTGGAACGGCTGGAACACGATTTGGAGGTCGCACGTTCGATTCAGCAATCTCTTCTTCCAACAGAGATGC
Source organism: Candidatus Acidiferrum sp. (assembly GCA_035524135.1). Taxonomy (GTDB): domain Bacteria; phylum Acidobacteriota; class Terriglobia; order Acidiferrales; family UBA7541; genus Palsa-295. Next base: position 74,131 of record DATKPM010000031.1, read on the forward strand.
CCCAGCTCGAGGGTTTCGATATCGCGGGATGGAATCAGCCCGCGGATCAGACAGGTGGAGACTATTTCGATTTTTATGCTCTCCCGGATGGAAGGGTCATGGCCGTTTTAGCGGATGTGACGGGCCATGGAATTGGCCCCGCGCTGCTCGCCGCGGTCTGTCGCGCGTACGAACGAGCCAATTTTTTTGCGGGCAATGATCTTTATCCAGCCATGGAACGCATCAACTCGCTGATTTCAAGAGACCTTCAAGAAGGCCGGTTTGTAACGTTTGTCGTTGCAGTATGCAGCCCGAGGAATTCGCGGATCGAACTGCTCTCCGCGGGACACGGTCCGCTTTTCATGTACTTTCCGAAGGACGATCGCTTCGACAAGACAGACGCACAGGGCCTTCCACTCGGCATTTCACCAACATTAGTTTCGGACCCACCGCTTCAGCTAGAGTTTCATTCCGGCGATCTGCTTGTTCTGGCCACCGACGGCTTCTATGAGTGGGCCAATGCGCAGGGCGAGATGTTCGGGACGGACAGGATGGAAGACACAATTCGCAAATCCAGGGACAAGCGGGCAAGCGAAATCATTTCGGCCATGTACAAAGCCGTCAGCGAATTCTCAGGCGGCACGAAACAGCAGGATGACCTAACGGCAGTGATCATCAAGCGTCGGTAGTGCTCCCTCACTCTCGCAGGGTCGAGCGTTGTCGTTTTAGCCGCGCAACCAATAGCCTCGTTCACGAGAAGAGAATCTGGTTGCGCTGTGGAAATCTTCCCCATGGAGTCACGAACGACTGTTTCCGTCCGGAACATTCGCGCCTAACTTGAGAGACGAAAGATGTAGTTTTGCCGGAGACCAGGCATGTAGCGATTTCGCGAATAGTCATCAGAGGCGATACGATCCTTTGGTGAGCCGGCTAAATCTTTCGAGTTGCCAAATTAGTGAAGCCAGCCAAGACTGCGCGCGGAGTCGGTGGGAGCCGTCGCATTTTATTCAACGGCGAAGGCGTAAGCCAATCAGAGATTGACCGAATTATTGGGTGGGCAGCTCCATGTGGTCGCCATCGATCGCACGCGCCTGGGAGACAGGTCGAAGATGAATGTTGAACGAATCGGTTGCAACCTTTTGTGAGCGTTCACTCATGGGAATCGCTGTGAATTAAATTGGCCACCCTTTTGCAATCACCCTTGCGAAAGTGTCTTTGGAGCCTAGCCTCAAATTATCCCCGGAGATCTGCGCGTCGAGAGTAATTCATTTGCCCATTTGACCCCCGATCACTTTGCTACTTACGATGATCTCGAGGCGCCGGTTCTGCTTACGACCTGCAGCCGTGTTGTTGTCCGCGACCGGATCGGCTTGGCCGAGGCCATCGGATGAAATGGCGTTCGGCGATAATCCTTGCGAGATGAGAAACTGTCGCACCGCATCAGCAGGCTGCCGAGAAAGCTTCAAGTTGAAGTCGGGTGTTCCGGTATTGTCCGTGTAGCCCTCGAGAGCGAGATTCAGGTGCGGATGCGCTTGAATGATCCCGGAAAGCTTGGCGAGTTTGAGTCGTGCGTCCATGCTTATAGCGTATTTGCCGGTTTCGAACAGGACGTCAGCCATGCGCACCACCAAGCCGGGGGCGTATCTTTCGTCTGCAAAATCTCGCTCAACTGCTGCAACAGTTGCGCGCGTAATGCGGCGGCAGCTGCTTGCGCGCGCCACGTCTTCTTTAGCCGCTTCTGCCTCGGCCTCCAGCGCGGTTGCCTCCGCTGCGGCCTCTGCTTTCAGTTGCGCCTGCTTTGCCGGGTTCAGTTCTGCCTGGCGCTGTGCTTCAGCAGCCGCTTGCGCGTCTGCCGCAGCAGTGGAATTATTTTGTGCAGGCAGCCGTGCCGGGACGAGCAGGATGAACAGTGGAACAAAGGCGGCGATCAGCCTACGTCTGGAAGAGACGGCCGCCCCCATAGTGGAGCACGGCATGCAGTCTAAGAGAAATATAGCCCATATGCCTCATTTTGGCCGCCAATTGAAAAGCGCGCCGAGGCCTATATTCCAAGACAAAGCAAGGAGGGCAACAACTGTCGCCTGTGACAGGCTATCCCGAGCTTCCGGATCTTTAGCGGTTGCCGAATTTGAAGCTTATACCGGAACTGGCGCCGTAGTCGCTGGTCGAAAAGCCGGGTGGAGGACGATTGTCCCAGTTGCCATAGAAGGTGAAATTCCACTCGAGCTTTCGCCAGACCTTGACATAGTAAGCCGCGTTTAGATTGAAGTGCAGGCGCCCCGGATCGGTGATTGCTGGCAACAGCGTGGCGTTAACTGTCAAATTTGTTCGATCGAACCGGAATAGCTTTAGCTGCGTCCCCACAATGCCGGATGTAACCTGTTGAGTGTGCGAGGGGAAAGCCGCTTCTTTATAGTTGATTTGCTGCCAGCCAAATCCTCCGTAGACGGTGACAAACGTTCGGCCTGTGTTTTTGAGATTCCGCCCGACTCCCCCGCCGAATGTGTCCTGGAGCTGAATCCCTTGAACCGAACTTTGAAAGATATCGATAATGCCTGTGTAGTACCAATTGTTCCATCGCAGCAGTCTTTGCGCCGAAATTGTGACTTCATTCCTTGTTGAAACATTCGAGTTGCTGTTGGAGGTAAGGTTGGAGCTATAGTCAGCGCCCGCGGACCATCGCTTCTCCGCGTATTCGATATCAGAAGTGAGATTGTATTGCGATGTCTGATTTCCTTTGGAGTACGTAAAGCCCAGGCCCGTCTGACCGCTGAAGCGCTGCCAGACGCTGTGAGAAGTTTGATCTATCTTGGTGACTTGGTCGAGGGCCAGGGTCGTATTTTTTTCCGGAGTTTCAAAGACCTCAATTTGTGCGGCCTGTTCCCCCACGGTTTTCGGAGTGGAAAGGATTCCGGTATAGACGGTTCCGTCGCGAGTCGTGATTAGAAACAACTGTTTGCTCTCGATGCGATCCACTTTTTTCCAGTCCACAGCCAGAGTAGTCAGAATGTAGTCCACCTTGATGTAGAGCGTGTCGGAATGGAGCGCCTTAATTTCGCAAGTAATTCGGTCGCCATTCTTCATGATGATGACGTCCGATTTCTCCCTAGCCTGGAGAGGGTACGCGGCGAAAACAGCGATGAAAAACAACATTATTCTTAATTTCATGGCATATCCTCTTGCGGAGGTGTGAGGAGAGGCGGAAGCAGCAGAATGCGGACAAGAAACCATCGCGGGCCGGAGAAGGCTCTCCGAAGGCATTACTGTAGGGTCAAACCCATCCACGCATACGCCTACAGCCGCAAACCCATTACCTGATAAATGAGTCGCCATCCATTCGTGGCCAGATTTTAGCAGAGCCGACTGTATCAGTTGTTACCTGTGATAGCGCCGTTGGTCATGACCTCCATCACGCGGTTAAGGTTGAAGCTTCCGGGTTTCTGGCTCGGCGGAAATTCGCGGAAGCTCGAAAGCCATTGGGCAACATACGTGATTGCCGGAGCGAGCACGAAAACGTGGTCTATATACCAGCGGCCGTAATCGATGCCCTCATAGTCGCCTCGTTCAAAAGGGTCGCTCCGGAGATTGGCGATCAGGGGGGCGCGCAATTCCACGAACGGCTCCTGCCAGACAGCGATGCTGTGAGCATCTTGCTTCAGAAAAGTGATCTTCCACTCGTTGTAACGTAACGCCGCGACGTTGCCGTCGTCAGTCCAATATAGAAACTCGTGTCGGGGCCATGGGCTCAATCCCTGGAAAGCAGGCATCAGATTGTAGCCATCAATGTGCACCTTGAACGTCGAGTCGCCGACCTTGACTCCCTTTAATATGTCCTCCTTTGCTGTGGGATCTCCTGCTGCTGCCAGTAGAGTTGGAAACATATCCTCGTGCGAGCCGATGTCATTAATGATTGTTCCAGGCTTGATGACTCCCGGCCAGCGAATGAAGCAAGGAACGCGGTATCCCCCCTCCCAATTCGTGTTCTTCTCGCCGCGGAACGGCGTCGTGCCGCCGTCGGGCCAGCTCATTGTCTCTGCGCCGTTGTCCGTGGAATACATGACGATCGTGTTGTCGGCGATGCCAAGTTCGTCGAGTTTCTTCAGCAGCTCCCCGACCATGGCGTCGTGCTCTACCATGCCATCAGGATAGATGCCGAGGCCGGTCACGCCTTGGCTCGAAGGCTTCAAATGCGTCCAGATATGCATGCGGGTGGTGTTCCACCAAATAAAGAACGGTTTGCCTTCTTTGTGGGCCTCGTCCATAAAGTCCAGCGCGCTCTCGGTGAATTCCTCGTCAACCGTCTCCATACGCTTGATGGTGAGCGGACCGGTATCTACGCAGGTCTGTTTGCCCCAAGGGCCAAAACGCGGATCCGGGGGCGCAGGATTTTCCGTAGCCGTCGCTTCGCATTTCAATACGCCGCGGGGGCCAAATTTAGCCAGGAATTGCGGATTCGTCGGATAGTCCGGATGCTCCGGCTCCTGCTCCGCGTTCAGGTGATAAAGATTGCCGAAAAAAAAGTCGAAGCCGTGAACCGTCGGCAGATATTCGTTCCGGTCGCCGAGATGATTCTTTCCGAATTGCGCGGTGACGTAGCCAAGAGGCTTGAGCAATTCCGCAATTGTCGGGTCGCCTTTTTGGAGACCTTCTGGCGCGCCCGGCAGCCCGACCTTGGTCAACCCCGTGCGAATCGGAGACTGCCCCGTGATGAACGCGGCGCGACCGGCCGTGCAGCTTTGCTGACCATACCAGTCCGTGAAGAGAGCTCCTTCGTGGGCGATGCGATCAATGTTAGGCGTTTTGTAACCCATCATGCCCTGGTTGTAGGCGCTCAGATTCCAATAGCCGATGTCGTCTCCCCAGAGGATGAGAATGTTCGGTTTGCTTTGCTGCGCATAAGCTGACACGCTGGTGAAAAGAACCAGCGTCACAAGCACCATCAGGCTGCCCAGCGAACGCTTCTTTCTATTCATGGTTCCTCCTTTTTGGCGCGCACCAAGAGCCGCTTAAAGAAAATATCTGTTGGGCTATGCGGACGAATATGTCGAGATAATTAGAATGGCTGCGGTTGAAATCCGCCGAGGCAGCCATGGCGGCATTGAGCGGGCCGGGAGGCCGAACAATTCCCTCGAATCTCTTTCCCTCGCCTCAATCATACCCGACGTTCATTTGACTCTTGTGTACCTTTGCAGCTACTCCCGCTAGAACGAAAACTCCATACCGACAACGGGGCCCTGTTGCGTCAGGCGGACGCCAATCCGGTTGTTGCTGCTGTCATTGTTGACAACCAGGCGCGACCCCAGCTGATAACCAGCGTTAACGCTGAAATGCTTGTTCACCGAAAAACCCAGACTGTCTGCCGTGGAAACGAAGTTTCCATAGCCGAATAGGTACATGCCGTACACATTGCCTTCCACAAATAGTCGCGGCGAATTCGTCAAGTAGAATCGGAATTGGGGTCCAATGACGGGGATAGGGGCCAGCAGTGATCCTCTGGCGGACATCGCCGGAAACGCCTGCCCATTCACTTCCTGCGCTTCCGAACTGATGGATGCATGGCTGTTGAACAGGTCGGCTTGAATTGCGATGCCCAGGTGGCCCCTTCTGCGCCGGATGATGTCATATTGATATCCGGGGGCGATTAGCGGCGCGCTCAAATTTCCTTTAGCGGTCAGCCCCACGTTGAATGTTTGGCCCTGAAATACAATCGTGCGTTGCAACACCACCTGGCGCGTCTGATCGAAGGAACTGCCTACTACATAAAAGTGATTTTTGCGGGTGAATCTCCAATCGACAGTGCCGCTGAATGTCGAATAGCTTATAAAATTCAGGTCCTTTCCAATGTCAATCGAGTTGGCCTCGCTCGTCCCCTGAAAGCTCCCAGAAGGATTTGAATAAAACCAAAAAGCGTCAACACGCAGGCGGTAGGAATCAAACTCTTCGCCTCCGCCTGCATATACCGCGGGAGGCGCTACCGCAAGGACAAGCAGCACCACGACAAGAGATCGCAGAGGTCGGAAGAAGGCGAAAAGAGGCAAGGTGTTCATGCGCTCTCCACTGAAACTAGCGACGCAGGTTCATGACAGAGCTCAACCCATTGCTGAAGCAGATGGACTTTTCTCCCAGGGACTTCGCGCTCGCGATCCTATTCATGTTCTTTCTCGCCGGTAGTATCGAGACCTCAGCTTGACTTTCTCCCGGCGATCGACCTTGCATCCTTTACGCATCGAAATCCCAGGTGATTCGTTCCGGTGCTGATTTCGCCCTTGCCCCGCGTCCCGACGATGTAACGCGAACAATACTGGTCGGTGCACAAGAACGATCCGCCACGCTGCCCTTTTTTTGGCTCGGTTGGTTCACCGGGGTCGTAAGGAGAGCTTGGCCCCTGCGGGTTTCGTGCGACTCCTCCGACAGACGCAAGCTGCTGATAGTAGTCGGGACGATACCAATCGCTTGTCCACTGCCAGACGTCTCCAGCCATGTCATACAAGCCGTAACCATTTGGCGGAAAATTCATTACAGGGGAAATCCCGATGAATCCGTCCTCGCCGTTGTCTTTGTTGGGGAAATGACCTTGAAAGGTGTTGGCCATCCATTTTCCCTTTGGCCGAAATTCGTCTCCCCAAACGAATAGTTGTCCGGTCAGTCCGCCTCGCGCGGCGAACTCCCATTCCGCCTCTGTGGGCAATCGCTTTCCCTCCCACTTCGCGTATGCTTCGGCGTCCGGATAAGCGACTTGAACCACTGGATAGTTGCCTTTGTCCCGAATGTCGCTTTTCGGGCCGGTGGGGTGGCGCCAATTGGCACCCTTCACGTAAGACCACCACACATAATGATTGTCGAGCGGAACGGGATGGTCGGGCGGCGAAAACACAACGCTCCCTGCGACGAGATTCTCCGGAGGGGCTCCGGGGAAATCCTCTGCTCGTGGTTTTCGCTCGGCAATGGTGACATAACCAGTCGCTTTCACAAATTCGGCGAACTCTGCATTGGTAACATCGGTCTTGTCCATATAAAAGCCGTCTACGTAAACGCGATGGATCGGGCGCGCGTCCAGCGTGGCGTTCATGCCCACTGGATCCATGTCCGGCGGATCTTTCGCTCCCATTGAAAATTCTCCGCCGGGGATCCAGGTCATTCCCTTGGGGACAGGTCGGGGAGCCGGTTCGCGATTCTCAATGGTTGGCTGAAACGTGCCCGTTGCAGTCCCGGAATTTCCGCCTTCGCTGGCGAGGTCATGTGTCGCCGATGATTTTCCGGCTGCCTTGGAAGAATGGATTTGGAAGGCTAGGTACGCCCCGCTGGCAAATAGCGTCCCAAGGATCATCGCGCTGACAATCGAGATCCTTTTGCGTTTTTCAACTTTAGGAGTTTCAGGGGAGGACTTAGCCAGGTTGGCCCTTCTCTTTCGGCTCATGTTGACGACCTCACGACGGCGATTTTGAAAGCGGTTTGACTGCCTCGATGGTTCGATTTGTGCGAAATCGTAGTACCTCTCCTCAATAAGGTCTAGGCCCATCGCCGGGTGGGTGTAGTGATATCCAGCGGCAATGGCAGGATCGCCTTCGGTGTTCGTTTACCTGTCGTCCTGCGCGGCAGCCTGCCCCTCCTGGAGCTTTGCAAGTCCTCCGGCGCCAGCTTGGGCGGTTCGACCGAAATTGTCAGCTTATCGATCTTGCCGGTAAACTTAAACGGAAGTTGATAATCCTGGTCATCCACAGGGGTGCCCGTGGCCGATCCGATGTCGAAGGTCTCGTCAATGGGCAGGCCAATCGGGATGGTCTTTTCCATGGTCTTGGTCGAGACGACCTGTCCATCCACCTTCAGCGTTCCGGTTCCCGAACGCCCAAGCCCGCTGACGTTGTTGAAAGCCAGCGTGGCGAACCCAAGCCCGTCATACTTGAAATCGTACTCCAAGGTGTGCTTGCCGGGCGCCAAGGCGTCGGGCCCTTCCCACTTCACGCGCTGAAGGCCGAGCAGATTCCAGGTGAAGACAGGTTTTCCTTTGAGAAGGTAGAGTCCATATCCACCAAACCGCCCGCCGTCTTTGGCGATCACTCCTTCTGCGCCGCCATCAGGAACCGTGATGTCCGCCGTGATGGTGTACGAGGTGCTGATAAGATTTGGGGCTGTGCTGTCGGGAATGCCGACGACTGGCTCGCCCGAATACGTAAATACGCGGCGCCCCGCGACGAGGCTGGGACGCGGCGTCACTATGCGCGTTGCCGCCGAGGCGTCCAATGGGAAGACCTGATATTTCTTGAATTCCTCGAACATCAGCTTTTTCAGCTCATTCACCTTGTCTGGGTTGGCGGCGGAGACGTCGTTGTATTGCGTCCAGTCGTGGCGAATATCATAAAGCTCGAATTTGAAACTATGGGCAGGATCCTGGGTCACTTGCCCGACCGTTTCCCACGGCGCTCGAGTCGGAACGGCGCTCAGCATCCAGCTATCATGGTAAAGACCTTGCACACCCAACATTTCAAAATACTGCGTATTGTGACGCGACGGCACGCCCGCGTTCGCCTTGTCGAAGGTGTAAGCCAGGCTGACGCCCTCGATCGGCTTTTGCTTGATGCCATCCACTTCTGCGGGCGCGGATATGCCGCTCACCTCAAGAACGGTGGGCAAGATATCAATGACGTGGCCAAACTGGCTGCGGATGCCGCCCACGTCGGTGATATGCCCCGGCCAGGAAATTGCCATGCCATTGCGAGTGCCGCCGAAGAAGGAGGCGATCTGCTTGGTCCATTTGAAGGGCGTATCTAGCGCCCAGGCCCATCCGACCGAGTAGTGGGTGTAGGTAAATTCGCTGCCCCACGCGTCGTAGTACTTCAACTGATCAGCTACCGGCATCGAAATCCCATTAATTAGCGACAAATTCTCGTTGGGGGTTCCGAGAGGCGTGTCTTCGGCCGAAGCCCCGTTGTCGCCGCTGATGTAAATGATTAGCGTGTTGTCCAGCTTTCCCATGTCGTCGATGGCCTGGATCACACGGCCGATTTCGTGATCCGTATACGCGAGATATGCGGCATACACGTTTGCCTGGCGGATGAACAGCTTCTTTTCATCCGGCGTCAGATCGTCCCAGTTTTTCAGCAGATTCGAAGGCCATGGGGTCAGCTTTGCGTCCTGCGGGATTACGCCCATTCGCTTCTGGTTGGCGAAGATCGTCTCGCGCAGCTTGTTCCAGCCCTCATCGAACAAATGCATGTCGCTGATCTTCTGGATCCACTCCGGCGTCGGGTCGTGCGGTGCGTGGGTGCCGCCTGGCGCGTAGTAACACAAAAAAGGCTTGGAGGGATCAATATCGTTCAACTGGCGGAGCCAGTGGATTGCGTCATCCGCCATTGCGGTCGTCAGATTCCAGCCTGGATGCCCGATATATGAATAATCCGGAGTTGTGTTGCGAAACACGTTCGGCTGCCACTGGCTGGTTTCGCCGCCGATAAAACCGTAAAAATATTGAAAGCCCATACCGATGGGCCATTGGTCGAAAGGTTCCGCCTGGCTGGCCGTATAAGTGGGCGTATTGTGATCCTTTCCGAACCAGGCCGTCGAATATCCGTTGTCGCGCAATATGCGGCCTATGGTAGTGGCGTCCTTTGGGATGATGCTGTCATACCCGGGGAAGCCGGTGGAAAGCTCCGAAATGACTCCGAAACCAACCGAGTGGTGATTTCTTCCTGTAATCAATGCGGCACGCGTTGGAGAGCACAAAGCGGTCGTGTGGAAGTTGATGTACCGAAGGCCGTTCGCTGCGACGCGATCCAATGCCGGAGTCGGAATGACGCCACCAAACGTGCTGGGCGCGCCATAGCCCACATCGTCCGTGATGATGAGCAAGACGTTGGGAGCGCCTTTGGGCGCCACCACCCGGGGGGGCCAGCACGCCTTGGAATCCTTCGCATTGAGGTTTATTACCCCGCCAAATGGCGGGGGTTGGGGAGGAAGGGACTTCCCTTCAATCGTTGTGGTTGCATTGGGCGAACACGGCTCGCCAGGGGTTTGCTGTGCATTTGCGCCGAATGCTCCAGACAGGAAGATGGCTACAGCAGCGGCCACTCTAATGAAAAGGCGCATGAGTCCTCTGCTTCCGATGGAAGAACATACCCTCGTTATGTAGCGAATCGCCCCCATGCTTGGCCCTTCTGGTTCAGAATATTGGCAATTCTTTTCAAGAAAATTCCGCCATAATTTCGCGAAACTTTACTTGAGGTTGATGGTTACACCCAGCACCGCACCCGAGGTGACCAGATTCACATCGGCGCGGCTGCGATAATTTACGAAGAGATAGCGATATCCCCCCTGGAGCGTCCACCTCGGCTTAATCTTGTAACCGAGTGCGCCACCGAATTGATACTCGAGTTGAGAACCCGTGCCCCATCCCCCTGCGTCGCCGAAAATCGTGAGCAACACTTTTGGAGCAAGTATTCCGGTGATTTTCCCGCCCACTACAGGATCAACCCAGTCCTGCGACGCGGAGTAATTTAAGTTCATCGCCGTGGGAACGAAACTTACGCTTTCGTAAAAGTGCCAGTACCGAAATCCCGTCAGAGCATCGATTTTGATTCTGTCTCGATTGAGGACTCTTACCCCGACTTTCGGTGTTAGAAGGAACTCGCCTCCTTTGACGTTGGCGCTGATCTCATCGAGCTCAGGGAAGGGAAGCCCTTTGCTCGTCCCGAGTCTGACCCACATCAGATCCAAATTCAGGATGAGCCATTTCCGGCGCGCTTCGGCGAAGCCCATCAACCCAAACCGGAAGTTGGAAAGTAAATCGCCGGGGGTTGCATGAATCGAGACGTCCCTCCCAAACGCCCCGATTGTTCCATGCACTCCGGGAAACCAAAGATACGGGCTGACGTCGACGTGCCAGTCGCTGTCATCACCGGACGAGTTTGGCAGAGGTGCGGCCGGAAGAGGTGCCTCGGAACTCTCCGAGGGAGTGGGCGCTGAAGCAAGCGACGCGATGGCTGGGCCATTTGCGCCGGTCCCGACCGCGACAATACTCTCGGTCGGTGGTCCGGCTTGCGCCCGGCTGGGAATGCCGGAGAGGACACTACCCAAGATAAAGGCGACTAGTATCGCGGTTCTTCCGAGATTATTGAATCTTGCCATGCAGGACTCCTCTGAATCCTGATTTGGACGTGGTCGCTTTTCGATTCCTTCGCACCTGCCACCGTTGTGCCAGCCTGCGGCCACTTCACTTGACCTGGCCTGCACCTTGGACTCAAGCGTTTGTTGGCTGGCAGGGCGGGGCGGCTCCTTCAGAGCCGCCCCGCCCTGCAGAGGCCGCTTTATTGAGCTTCGTGGGATTTGATCATTTCCTCGATCTGTTTCTTTACCGCATCAAGGTTGAATGTAGCCGGCGATTGCATGGGAGGAAATTCGATAGCGGTTTGCGCCAGTTGGAACACTGCTTTCTGGACCATGACAAACCGCCAGAACTCACGAGCATAGTAGTCATTTACATATCCGAACCCACCGTTCAGTAGAGTTTCACCCCGAATGGTGGGCGTCCGCTCGAAGGGATCCTGGCGCAAGTTTACGATTGACGGCATGTCCGTGGTGACCTTTTCACCCGGCCATCCGTAGGGCTGCTGGATGAACTGGAACTTGAGATCATCGATACGAACGGCCGCAAGGTGTGGGCCGGCGAAGTAGAAGAACTCGTGCCTCGCCGATGGCCCAGTCCCCGTCAAGAGCGCCATCTGGTCATAGCCGTCCAAGTGATTTTTGTAAGTCTGGTCGCCGAGTGTGACGCCCTTCAGAAGTTGATTGGTTATGTCCGGATTTCCAGCGGCATCCAAAAGGGTCGGATACCAATCCAAAGAAGAGAAAATTCCGTTTTCGACCGAACCCGGCTTTACATGGCCTGGCCAGCGAATGATGGCTGGAACCCGGAAGCCACCTTCGTAGCCCGTCCCCTTAGTGCCCTTGAACGGAGTCATTCCGCCATCCGGCCAAGTGAATACCTCGGCGCCGTTGTCTGTCGTGAAAATTACGATCGTGTTGTTCGCCTCGCCGATATCGTCCAAATGCTTCAATAAGTCGCCGACACAATCGTCCAATTGAGCCATGCCGGCTTCTTCCACGTTGTAGTTGCTCTCGTAGTTCATCATGGCTTGATACTTAGGAGGCAGATAGGTGAAGACGTGCATGCGCGTGGTGTTGTGCCAAATGAAAAACGGCTTGCCGTCTTGCTTTGCCTTGTCCATAAAGCGCTCTGAGTCTTCGACCAGGACATTGTCGAAGGTTTCCATATCGTATTTGGCCTTACGCCCGGCCTGCCAGTTCTGCATGTCCTTCATGTCGGGGAAGGGTGCGAGGGGGCCTTCGTCTTCTACTTTTTGCTTTCCGACCTTGCCCCACCGCGGTTGATCGGTGGAGTCGTCTGTGTCGGTGGCCCAGCAGTGGACCAGGTCGCGAGGTCCGGTCTTATCTATCCAGTCCTGCGGGTAGTCGTACCAATAAGGGTCGGACATTGCGTCGAGATGGTAGAGGTATCCGAAGAATTCATCGAAACCGTGGACGCAGGGAAGATACTTGTTCCTGTCGCCGAGATGATTCTTGCCGAATTGGCCGGTCTCGTAGCCGAGGGCCTTTAGAGCGCTGGCAATCGTAGATGCCTGATCCGGAATCCCCACGTCGGCTCCGGCCTGTCCCACGGTTGTCAAGCCTGTGCGGAGAGGAATTTCACCGGTGATGAATGCAGCCCGCCCCGCGGTGCAACTCGCTTCCGCGTAATAGTCTGTGAATATCATCCCTTCGGCGGCAAGTTTGTCGAGATTCGGCGTCTTGCCGGACATGATGCCGCGGTTGTAAGCCCCGATATTGTACCAGCCAACGTCATCTCCCATGATGACGAGGATGTTCGGTCTCTTTTCTTGGGCATGAGCCGACGACGGGAGAAACCCAAACAACACGAGGAGCGCCGCTACAGCCACGAACAAGCTCTTGAAGCAATTCATCACTCACCTCCGGCGGTGAACCGCCTTGCGAGAGAATTCGCCTGGACGCCTATCGCGAAATTGCAAGCAGGGAATCCGACTCATAGCCGCGATGACCGCGAATATGGCGAGTCGAGACCCAATGGGGCCACCCAACAAGTGGCAGCCCCTTGGGTCGCAAACGTCCTAGCCAGTGCGATTATTTTCGTTGGGCTCCCCTCGCGAAACTGTCCCTTGCGACAGGTCTCCGACCGCATTAATTAAAAAGATTTTGTTGATGCTCTTACGAATTTTGTCCCGTAAGCGCGATGAGCTTGTCGGATGCTCCTTTCTGCCCGTTCCACCTTTTTGAAAGAGACCTGTCATTGGCGACAGTATCCAGGAAACAAAAGGATCCATAGGCTGATTAAGCAGCGCGCTGGTTACAAGCTGAGCGGACGAATTTGAATCTCGTGTCGGACCACTCCGGCGCGCCTGAAGGTGAAATGTTCGTCCCCACCGGCGTCGGGTGATTTATTTCAGGAGGTCAATGAAAATGACAGCACTCGTTTATGCGTTGAGCGAATTTCTGGTTTGGCTTCTTGTAGTCGCACTCACGTTTTCCGCGATTCTGCTCATTCTCGTCGCCGGGCTTCTGGTGCTAGAAGGGGTCCACCAGAGCGTGTCGGCGCGGCTTCGTGGAATGGCAAATTCGCCGACACCTGAATCCTAGAACGCGACAACTCTACCCTTCCTCATCACGCCTCAGACTCAGCGGCCTTTAGACTGGCGCATATAGATGCATCAAAGCAGCGTGACAAAAGCTGCTAAGCCTTTCATTGTGCCAGCTCGGCCGAAGACCCTCGCGCACCTGAGAAGCCCAGCGAGTCATTGGCCTTATGCGGAACTTTCTGGCATCAGGCGGGAATGCTGTCAATTACGTCCGAGCTAGTCAAAAAATTCGTGAACGGAAAACTTTGATTACCTGATGAATCGGTTGCGTTTCCGGTTCCTAATTCAGGTGCTCCCTGGTGTTGGGTGCAGCACCTGCAGATGATTATTGAGTGATCTACTTTTCAAACAAGCATCCATTGCGACGGGTACTTGAGTGGTAGAAGATACCCAACGCTATTTGGGTGCGGAGCGTATCACAGACATTGACGAGGTTGGACGGGCAAGGCCATTCGGCTTCAACAAGAATTCTAATGTTTGCCCGCTAAGCGAAGCGGGGTTCGTAAATCAGAAACTCAATTTCGCAGCGAGCTGCATATTAAAGGGTTCACCAGGCCCGATTCCCGGTCCACCGAAGAAATCTCCGATTGTGTCCGTAACAAATCCGTTCGCTCCAACGGAGCCTCCTCCGGTCGCAAGATTGATTCGATTGAAGACGTTATACATTTCGGCGCGAAGCTGAAGCCGGATTCGATCGGATAGGGGTATCGTTTTGATAACGGAAATGTCGACCTCGGCAAAGCCCGGCCCGTAGAACTTGTTTCGAGAGAGATCACCGTTCGAATCGTCTGGAAGGCATGTCGGCGAGGGCACGCAGAACGCGGCCGGGTTCACCCATTGTTCTCCCGTCAATGGATTGAATTGGTGCGAGACACCGGCGAACGGATTGGCGATCAAATTCAGGCCTGGGCGCTGATTGCCCGAAAGCCCCGGGCCCGGAAAATTGAATGGCTGTCCCGTGTGAAACGACAGCAATCCACTAATTCCCCAGCCATGGGTCAGGATCGGAGGCCCGTGTGAGGAGCCGGGAATTTCGTACGTCCAATACCCTATGAAATTGTGGCGCGTATCGAAATCGCTGTTGCCATACTCCTGCTTCAAGTTGGCGCCCTCCAGAGGAATGACTCCCCGGAACTCCGTCACCTCGTCCAAAGCGTGGGACCAAGTGTAGGCGAATTGCGATGTCAGCCTGTGCCAGGAGCGTAAGCGGAGAATCGTTTGCAGGGAGTTGTAATTCGACGTGCCCGCGCTATTGAATTCATTGATGGAACCCACATTTGGATAAAGAGCGTCGAATGAACCGGATTGATTGATGTTCTCGGTTACCGTCAGCTTGCGCCCCTCGCTCCCGACATAGCCAATTTGCCAAACGGCGTTGGCCCCCAGTCCTTTTTCCAACTGGAGGGAATAGTTGAAGTAATACGGCGTGCGAAAATTCTGGCCGATTGAAAACACGTTATAGATATTGGAGCCAGTGGCAACGTTGGGGACGCCGCACCCGGGCTCGATCGCGAAATCCAAAGTGGTGCACGTTGCCACTCCCGGAAAGATAGATTGCCCTCCGGCCTGAGCCGTGTCCCAGTTGTATGTGTTGCGGCTGTAGTTATCGACGGCGCTCGGGCCTGCTGGATTGTCTTCGAGGCCATTCGCAGCGGCGTTGGGAGGCCGATTATCCAGAAGCGGACTGATCGCAGGCTGCTCGTAGAACACGCCCACCCCCCCGCGCACGACGAAGTCGCGACGATCCACCGGCTGATAGGCGAAACCGAATCGTGGTGCGAAATTATTCCGATCCGGTGGAAACAAGTAGCCGATATTGACACCCTGGATGACCAGCGCGCTGCCGGGAATGAATACCGCCAGATCCTTGTTGTCGTTGGAAGGCGGGCTTGCATACTCGTACCGCACACCGAAATTCAGGTTCAGTTTCCGGGTCGCTTGCCAAGTATCCTGCCCGAAAAGAGCAAATGAGTTGACATTCACCTTGCGCTGCGCATTTCCCGTGGCTATCGAAGAAGTGCTCACATCCCCGGCGAGAAAATCCGCGAGGGCGAGCGTGTCGTCGCAAGTCACGTCATTCGGGGCGCACGATCCGGCCCACGGTCCTTGAGTGCCGTCGAAATTAAACGTCCCCAATGAGCGCCGGAAATAAAATTCATCCACGCGACCTTGGCGGAATTCGCCTCCAAACCGCAACTCATGCGCCCCCTTCACATAAGAAACGGAGTCTGTTAAATGGCCGGTCGCATCCGTGCGGCCTTCGGGTGGCGTGATTCCAATTTGGTCGAATCCGGAAATGATGATGTTAG
Source organism: Candidatus Acidiferrum sp. (assembly GCA_035524135.1). Classification (GTDB taxonomy): domain Bacteria; phylum Acidobacteriota; class Terriglobia; order Acidiferrales; family UBA7541; genus Palsa-295. The sequence continues at coordinate 90,083 of DATKPM010000031.1, forward strand.
GAGCCCCGAGGATCGGCCGGCCGTCAATCAGGGCGTCGGGGCTCAGGTATAGGCCAAGCGCCTTGGTATCGAAGGTGTTGTTCGCGTCGTGAAAATCCTGATGGAAGTAGCTGATTCCGAACAGCAACTGATTTTGCAGAGTCGCGGAGAACTGGGAATTCAGCGTTGCGGAATAGTTCTCCACACGGATCGGTGCAGCTTCAAAATAGTAGCCGAGGTTCGAGCTCTGCTCCAGCAGCACAAGAGCGGCGCCGGGAGGTTGCACCTGGCTTCCCTGCCCCCAGAATCCATGGACGGCCAAGTGATGCTTGGACCTAAAATTGTGGTCCAATTTTGCCACTCCGTTGTAACTGTACCCGGTGGCTGGATCACTGGCGAAGTAATTGCTCGTTGTCGCCGGAAGCGAGCGGATCGAAGCCGGCCAAAGCGCCGAGAATAAGCTCGCCGAGACGCTGCTCGGCGGCACATGGAATGATGTCAGCAACGCCAGCGAGTTTTGAATCCACGCAGCCGAAGGTTCGGTGGCCAAGCCCGTCAACTCGAAAATGTAGTCCTGCTTCTCAAACCCAAGGAAGAAGAATGTATTGTTTTTTGCCAGCGGACCGCCCAGCGTCCCCCCATAATTTTCGTTGCGGAGTTTTGGAGGCTTCGGGTCCTGAGGTCTGGGTACAAAGAATGGCGAGTGCGCCGCGTAAAATTCGTTGCGGTTGAAATAATACGCGCTGCCGTGAAAGGAATTCGTACCGGACTTGAGAATCACATTCACGATGGCTCCCGCGTCCCGCCCGCCTTCCGCATTGCTTTGCGTTTGCGCGGAGAACTCTTCGATCGAGTCCATCGGCATCAGGACGCCTGCGATCCCTGAAACTCCTCCTTGGTTGATTGCCGGAATGTTGTACCAGAAATCGTTGTTGTCGGTGCCATCCACTTGCCAATTGAACCCGTCGTTCCTAGCTCCATTGATCGTGCCGCCTCCGTTGATCGAGTAACCCCCATACCCTGGCGCGATTGAAATCAGTTGGGTGAAATCTCGCCCATTCAGTGGGATGCGTTCTACCCCTACGTTCGGGATTGTCGTCGTTTGTGCCGATGTGGTTGTGTCCAAGGCAAGAGGCGCAGCCGAAACCTCTACTTTTGCCGATTCCTTCTTTAACTTCAGGGTTACCGCAAGCGAATAGACGGAGCCTGCCTCGACCGGGACGGCATTTGCCGTGTACACCGCAAATCCCGAAGCAATTACCGTCACTCGGTAGGTCCCCGGACTGAGGTCTGGAAAGGAGAAGTCTCCGGCGGCTGTTGAGGAAGTCTTTCGAGTACTGCCCGTTGCGATTTCAGTGGCTTGAATCTGGGCCTGCGGGACTGCAGAGGCAGACGGGTCTGTGACCGTGCCTGTAATCACCCCCCGAAACGTCTGACCATAGGCCGTACCCTGGCCTACGAAGAGGGCCAAAATCAAGATCCTGCGAGCCTTTACCATGTATTCCTGCTGCGAATTCGAAGAAGTTCTTTAATCTTTTCACAATTTCCTTTTAGGAGAGGCTGCGTATGCTAACATGCCCCCACACTATTTCAGAAACGGTAGACTGCGGTCCTTTTTCTACCTCCCCGTAGGTGTCTATGCCAATCCGGACCGCAAGGCCGCCAATGGACGGGGACCTAGTGTGAGGCCCCAAAACCCAACTCGAAATGAGCTCGCGGTGGCTTCTCCGCCATCACGTCGTGTGTTGTACCTGAACCTGTGGATTTCCTTTGGTCTGGCCGTTCTTGTAGTACAGGCCGCTCTCACATTCATTGTTGGAAATCGGATCACGCTCAGTGCCTACTGTGAATCAACTTATCTGATATTTCTTTTGTTTGCCGCTTGCCTATCTGCCCTAAACGCACTCGATAGCCGGCAGGCGATCCGGCTGTTTTGGTCATTTCTGGCAATGGCGTTGGCAGTGTGGGCCATTCTTCCCATCGGCACGATATACCAAGTTGTACTGGGAAGGTGGCGAAATCCACTTTTTGATACGACCCCAGGATTTCTGCACATCGTCCTTTTTATCGCGGCAATTGCAGCCCGTCCCAATATAAAGTTGGCAGCCGCGAATCCTTATCGAAACACACTCAACTTTCTCATCCTCCTCTTCTTCGGAGTTTTCATTTACGCCTACACCTTGGCGCCATACACCTACGACCAGCGTTCACCTTCGATGATTTTCCGCTACGAGATTCTCTACCTTGCGGCCAATCTTATGCTTCTCTCGTTACTTGCTTGGAGTATGCTCCGCTCGGCTCCTCCGTGGAAATCAATCTACGGAAACCTTTTGGGCGCCTCGATGGTGTATGCGTTTGGTTCTCTGGTCGCCAACCTGGAATGGGCCTGGGGGCGGTATCACTTCGGCGGCCTCACAGGTTTGCCCTTTTCAGCGTCTATCCTTTGGTTCGGTGGGGTGGCGCTCGCCGGTCGCAAGATGGCCGGCGAGCTGGAGCAATCCTGCGCAACCGATACATGGGAAATTCGGCGGGTTTCGATCTTTACGGCGATCTCAGTTCTCGCAATTCCATTTTTCGGAATTTTCGAGCTGTTGCGAGGAGACGAGGACAGTCGCATCCGTTCCATTCGTTTGATGATCGTCCTGTGCTCGATTTTGCTTCTCGGCGTCGCGGGTTTCTTCCGGTACGTGGTCGCAAATCGCCAGTTAAGTTCCGACGTTCAGAAAGCGAACCAAAGCGTGGTTCGGCAAGCTCAATTCGAGGCCCTGACTTCGCAGATTTCTTCCGACCTGATTGACGCCGCGCCCAGACATCTGGGGGCTGAGTTGCAGAAAAGCTTGGCTTCTTTGCGGGAATTTCTCGGGGTAGATCGAATCAGTCTTTTTGAGTTCGACGAAAAGCGTTCGAGTTTTCGGCTGCGGCATGCAGTTAAGGTCGAGGAGCTGGAAGCGGCTCCGGATGTCCTCACCGAGGAAGATTATCCATGGCTCTTCGCTCAGTTAGTCCGCAGCAAGATGGTTGTCATAACTGACTTGGAAGATCTTCCGAATGGCGCTGCCGGAGAGCGCGAGTTATTCCAAAAGCTGAGCCCGGGCATGCTCGTGCTTTTTCCACTCACGGTTGAGGCCGGTCTGGTGGGCATCCTCGGATGTGCGGTGGTCGACCGAGGTGGATCCTCCCTTCAAGTGCTCCTGCCGCAACTGAAGGTCGTGAGCCAGGTGTGCGCGAATGCATTCTCAAGAGAGCTGGGCCAAAAGGCTCTTTTTGAAAGTGAAGGCCGCCTCCGACTCATGAGCGAAGCCGCTCCGGCGTTTCTCTGGATGTCGGATCGAGATGGCAAAATCAGTTATTTGAACAGAAAGATCCAGGAGTTTACGGGGGCTTCGGCCGACAAAATCAATGGAGATGGCTGGTTCGCGTTTGTTCATCCCGAGGATTCGGCCATTGTCCATGAAACGAAATCCAGAGCCCTTCAGCACCATGAAAGGTTCTTTTCCGAATATCGGCTCCGCCGGTATGATGGCGATTATCGCTGGATGTTTGAGATTGAAAACCCGCGGTTCAGTGCCGATGGCTCTTTTCTCGGGTATATCGGCTCGGCCGTTGACGTCACGGAACAGAAGTTGGCGCGAGAAGCGCTCGCAAAGGTAGGTGGACAATTAATCGCCGCTCAAGAAAAAGAACGGAGCCATCTCGCCAGAGAGCTTCACGACGACATCTGCCAGCGACTCGCCATGCTCTCCCTTCGAATCGAGAAAGCCACCAGGGGACTTAGCAGCGGGCAGCTTTCCGTTGGCGAGCAGTTGGAACAAATTTGGCAACAGTGCTCTGAACTGACTGGCGATGTTCAGGCTTTATCACATGAACTCCACCCTACCATTCTCGACAACCTTGGCTTGGTTACAGCAATCAGGAGTTTCTGCAGGGAAATTTCCGAACAGTCGGGCGTGGAAATTCAGTTTACCGTCCAGGATGTCCCGGACGCCTTGCCGCGCGAGGTTTCGCTGTCCCTTTTTCGTGTAGCTCAAGAAGCGCTCCACAACGCCGTGAAGTACAGCGGCCAGAAGCATCTCGAACTGAATTTGCGAGGCGTCGCCGGCCAGCTTGAACTGGAGGTTGTGGACAGAGGCGTGGGATTTGACGTAGATAGGGTGTCGAACTCACAGGGGCTTGGACTCGTCAGCATGTCCGAACGAATCCACCTTCTCAACGGGAATATCAGAATAGAATCCAAGCCCAACATTGGAACTCGCATTCATGCCGTCGTGCCTGTGCAGAATCGTGCCAACGCGGTCGGCGCGGATTGAAATCTCGATTTCCGAGGGACCGATGACGCGGGTCAAACTCCTACTGGCGGATGATCACACGCTGTTTTGTAACCTGCTCAAGGACCTCTTGGAGCCCGAATATGAGGTCTTAGGAAGTGTCAGCGACGGCCGCGAACTGCTAAAAGCCGCCGACTCCCTCCACCCCGACGTAGTACTGGTTGACATCTCTATGCCCCACCTGAACGGCCTCGATGCGGGACGCCGTCTAAAAAAAGAGAACCCGAAACTGAAGTTGATCTACCTCACTATGAATAACGACGTCGAGCTCGCCCGAGAAACGCTCCAGGCCGGCGCCTCGGCGTTCGTATTGAAGAATGCACACTCTTCTGAATTACTGAGGGCCATTCGCGACGCGCTTAAAGGAGTGAGTTACCTGGCTCCTGAAATCCGGAAAGCAATGGAAGCGACATTCATTCGTGACCCAAAGGCGTTGAATCGGCCGCAACACTTGACAGAACGGCAGCGAGAAGTCCTCCAGATGCTCGCGGAGGGTCGCACCCTGCGGGAGATTGCCGCTCTGCTGAAGATCTCCTACCGAACGGCACGCTTCCACAAGTTGAAGATTCGGGAAGAGTTGGGGATATCGAAAGACTCCGAACTGATCAAATATGCCCTCAAGCACGGGATTGCGTCCTCGGACTAAGTGAAGACCTACAATCGAGCTCGCTTCCTTTACGGCGAATCCCTGCTCATACCTGTCAACAGTGACAGGTGGCAACTGCCAGTCAATCCCTATCATCACAAGGCAAACGATTAGTTGCTGTTCGGGCCTGACGAGGACTACTTTGGCCACAATTGGTGTTGTTCTTGCCGACGATAATGCTCAAGTCCTTGCAGATCTTCGAGAAGAACTTAAAAGCGAATTTCGAATCCTTGGAACTGCCACAAATGGCGAGGAGGCGATTCGCGAAGTTCTTCTTCACGATCCCGATGTCATCGTCCTCGACATTACCATGCCGCTCCTGACCGGCCTTCAAGTTGCCTCCCGCCTTCGTGAGATTCATCCCCGGACGAAGATTGTTTTCTTGACAATCCACGAAGAGCCCGAGTACGTCTCCGCCGGGCTGGCTACGGGGGCGCTCGGCTACGTCACGAAGCGACACCTCTCGACCGACCTCTCTCGCGCCATCCGCGAGGTGTTCGAAGGGGGAACGTTTCTGTCACCCATATTAAAAAAATAATCTGGCCGTCGGAGATACGGAGTTCAACAGTTGAATTCACGCACCAGTTCCTGCTACGGGTTCTTAGTTAGAGAAAAATAAAATTGCGCCGCCAGGCCGACATAATACTTCTGCCGGTTTGGTGCCTTGCCGGTGTCGTTTTCATATTCGTAGTATGGGTTGAATTGGACGTGCTTTCCCACAGGAAGCAAGCATCCAGCATACAAGTCGGTCGAGCTCCATTTCCTGTATTGGCTCTCGTAAAAAGGCTCTGCTGCGACGTACGGGATGAGGTGGTAGGAATGGACCGGGAAAGCGCGCTCCAGCGTGACTTTGTTCCGATATCGCCAGGTGAATGTGTTGCCTTGCCAATCGAGATCTACGCGATTCCGTTCCGTCAGCAATATGCTCAGGAAGAGAGGGATGTGAGCAGTGGCAGATTCAACTGCGCGGTTTTCGACCGGTGCTCCGGGTGCCTTAATGATGCGATACCCGCTCTCCACGACAAGCGGCCTGGCTTTTGCATCGTCCAAATCAAACACGGTCACACGCTTCAGTTTGATCAATGGCCTCAGGTACAATTGGATACTCGGCCCAATTGTAGATTGTTGTGGGTCTCCCCCCTCTCGATCGTTCTTGGCCTCAAGATACAGTCGGACGTGAGAATTTAGCGTAAGGTTAAAATCGATTTCCGGCAGAAATTGAGAATCTTGGGCCCGGATATTGGAACAGTTTAGGCACGGCAAAATCAGTAGAACGACTATCTTCCCTGCCTGAAGCAGGTTGCGTAAGTTCGAGACTCGGCGACACTCCATGCGATATCAGCCGAATGGCCACTCCCGAATGACGGGCACACGTTGTCCGAACTCGCATCGGAAGCCTACTGGCGCATGTGACAGGTGCGAAAACCCATTGGTGATTCCTTGAACCGAGGCCGTTCCCGCACAACCTGTCGCGAGAGACAGTTCCGTCTAGCACAGTGCCGGTCCAAACTCTCGCCTATGAAGACGGCGACCATACCAAGTCGCAGGCCTAGTGGGGCCGGAGAATTTCCATGGCCGTGAAAGGGCGGAGGAGAATGCAATCAATCTCAACCGTCTCTCTCTTCATTATTTCACCCTCGTTTTTGTTGCCTGAACCGTTAGGCAAGCCTTCAGCACCTGCGGCCTCGAATCCGGAGTAGGGGTGTCCGGGCGGTGGAGGAAGGAAATGACTAAGCCTTTCAGAAAACAGCTCGTATCAATCTCAATGTGCATCCTGCTGATAACTGCGGTCCCGCTTCAGACCGGTGGATGGCAATCAGCAGTCACCGGATCGCCTGGATATTCGGGACAAGGGGCGCCTTTGTCTCCCGACGAATTGCAGCAATTGGTAGCACCGATCGCATTGTACCCGGACGCTCTCGTTGCGCAGATACTGGGGGCAGCAACGTTTCCCGATCAAATTGCCTATGCAAACAACTGGCTTCAGCAGAACAAGAACCTCAGTGGCGCGGCGCTCATGCAAGCTGTTGACGCTCAGCCGTGGGAACCCAGCGTAAAGGCGCTCTCGCAATTTCCCTCGGTCCTCAACGATCTCGCGAGCAACCTTAGTTGGACTTCCGCGTTGGGCGAGGCCTACAACACACAGACTACTGACGTCATGTCGGCCGTCCAGGTTCTGCGCGCTAAAGCCTATGCCGCAGGCAATCTCAAATCGGGCTCGCAGATTACCGTCGTGCAGCAGTCGCCCCAGGTAATCGTCATTCAACCTACGAACCCACAGGTGATTTACGTCCCTACCTATAACACTACGGTCGTCTATGGAACTCCCTATGTCACGCCGGGTTACAGTGCCGCCACCGTCGCCACGACCGGTGTGATTGCCTTCGGCCTCGGTGTCGCGGTTGGCGCGGCAATCAGCGGTGGCGGTTGCTGCGGATGGAGCTACAGTTACTGGAACTGTAACTGGCACGGTGGGACTGTCGTATACGGAAGCTCCGCCTATTACGGAAACAATGCCTGGCACGGCGGTTATTACGGTTCGAGTGCGACCGCGTATGGCCCGAATGGCACGGCACATGCGAGCACTGGTTACAATCCAACCACCGGGACATATGCGCGCGGTGGCTCGGTATCGACACCGTACGGCAGCGCCGCTGCGGGCCAGGCCTACAACCCAAGGACGGGCGCGTATGGCTCCACTTACCAATCGTCCAACGCTTATGGGAATTATGGAAGCTCGGAGGTCTCCAAGAACGGCCAAACTGCCTATGCGCAGCACCAAACCACTTCACAAGGATCGATAGGAACGTATCAAAGCACGACGGGAGCCAAAGGTGCCGCCTCGTCGGGTGCGTACGGCAATACTGCGGTAGGCGAATCCGCCAATGGGACCAAGTACGCAGCGCAAAACGGCAACGTCTACAAGAACACCGGAAGCGGTTGGCAACAAACTCAAGGAACCCCAAAATCCGGATCGACTTATTCCGGCGTTTCGGAAAGCAATTCCTCTGCCTCAAGAGGTTGGGGAGAGCAGGAGAAGAGCAGCGGATCATCGGCCTTTGGCGGAGGCGAAAGCGGTTGGCAATCCCGGGCGGATAGTGCACGAGGCTCCTATAGCCGAGGTGAAGGAGGGGGTTGGGGAGGGGGTTGGGGCGGGGGCGGCCGCAGGGCCAGGTAGACTTCGCGACATTCTCTCGAGGCAGCTTTGAATTATGCGCCCTGTATCTCGAAGGAATTCTCCGGCGGAGTTTCGGAGGCGGGTATGTGGTTCAGGCGTCAAAGAATAGTTCTTCTTAGCGTGCTGCCTCTCTTGGCGATGAGCACGGTCCTTGCTGGCTGTAGCAAATCGAGCAAGCCCTCGGTAAGTGTGTTTGGCACGCCCGATGAAGCCGCTCGCGCCCTGATCGGAGCGGCAGTGTCCAGCGATCGTACGGCCGCGGCATTGGCGCTTTTCGGTCCAGACTCGAAAGACTTGATCTCCTCTGGTGACCCGGTGCAGGACAAGGAGGCCATTGACGCATTCGTGGCTAGATATAACGTGATGCACCGCTGGCGCAGGATGCCGGATGACAGCCAGATGCTTCTGGTGGGGGCTGACAACTATCCCTTCCCTATCCCACTGAAGAAGAACGGAAATGGAAAGTGGTATTTCGATACGGTCGCAGGAAGGGAAGAAATCCTGAATCGCCGGATCGGACGCAATGAGCTCGCAGTCATCGGAATTTGCAGAGCCGTGGCGCAAGCTGAGGATGAATATCATTCACAGACTCACGATGGCGCAAAGACGAAACAATACGCCTTGAAGTTCATCAGCGATCCTGGAAAGCAAAACGGATTATTTTGGCAGTCACAGGAAGGACAACCCCCAAGCCCCCTGGGCCCCTTGGCGGCGTATGCAACCGCCGAAGGCTATGCCGTAAAGCCTGACGCACACAAGCCATTCCACGGCTACTTCTTTCATATGCTAACTGGACAAAGCGATAAGGCCCGGGGAGGGGCGAAGCAGTATGTCGTGGACGGAAAAATCGTTGCTGGATTCGCGTTTGTCGCCTACCCCGCGCAATATGGCAATTCGGGTGTGATGAGCTTCATGATCAACCAAGACGGAGTTCTGCTCGAAAAAGATCTGGGGAAAACGACAACACTAACGGCTACCGCTATGACCGAATTCGACCCGGATGAGGAGTGGAGCGTCGTACAACAATGAAGAATTCGTTTCCGGCGGTTAGGTCTGAAATCGGATTCAAAAGGAGCGCTTATGAAGCTTCGATTCCTCATTCTCACGGCGGCCTGTTTTTTAGTTGCGTCGGCAGCGCACGCGCAAGACGTCACGTATAACTACATGCCTGGCACCGATTTCTCCAAATACCACACATACAAGTGGGTAACCGTCGAGGGCGCCGCATATCCCAATCAAATTATGGACGCGCAAATCAAGCAGTCGGTGGATTCGCAACTTGCCTCCAAAGGATTCACGAAGGCAGACAGCGACCATGCCGATATGTATGTCGCCTACCAGATCGCCGTCAATCAAGAGAAGCAGTGGAATGCCTACGGTATGGGAGGCGGGCTCCGCTGGGGGGGATGGCCACGGCGACAAGCTCCTCTATAAGTGTCGGAACGATGGTGCTGGATTTCTACGACCCCGCCGCCAAACAGCTGTTTTGGACGGGAAGGGCCACGAAGACGATTGATCCCAGCAACAATCAGGAAAAAAACCAGAAGAACCTTAACAAGGCAATGGCGAAGCTCATGAAGAATTTTCCGCCGAAGGGAAAGTAAGGATGGTCTTGACGGACACGCCGACCCCCTCGGGAGGGTTTCGGCAGATTCGAATCCTCCGATCGATAGGCACTACGCACGCGTTTGACTAAGGACTGCGGTGTTCAATCTTGGTTGGGTGATTTTGCTGCCTCGATCGTGTGGAAATGTCTGGCGTATTAAACAACCCGGTTATCCTTTTCACGAGTTCCCTGTGTGCTTTTTGGGTTGCGGCGTGGGTCGGCACCTGGTTTCGCGGAAGGACGTGGGTTGAAAGAGAACAGAACCGGGACGATTTTATATTCGTCGTCGGCGGCATCCTCACCCTCCTGGCTCTTATTCTTGGCTTCACTTTTTCAATGGCTGTCAGCAGGTACGATCATCGCAAGAGCTGTGAAGAACAGGAAGCCAATGCGATCGGGACGGAATATCTGCGAGCGGGCCAATTGCCCGGCGACGATTCCGCGAAGGTCCGTGGATTGCTCAAGGCCTACCTCGATCAACGCATTCGCTTTTATTTGACCGGCGACGCGGACGAGCTTCGCCAAATCAAGGCCCGCACCGATCAACTCCAGGTGGAACTGTGGTCTTCAACATCCACTTGGATTGGATCCGCGCCGCCTGCGCTCTCGGCGTTCGTCCTCAATGGGATGAACGATGTCTTTAATTCTCAGGTCTACACTCAGTCTGCCTGGCGCAACCGAATTCCACTCAGTGCCTTAATGCTCGTCATCCTAATCGGAATACTCTCCAACATGTTGGTTGGTTACACTACCGCCCATCGGCGAAGCACTGTCCTGCTCCTGCTCTTGCCGATTGCGCTTTCGATAACACTCTTCATGATTGCGGATATCGACAGCCCGCGGGGAGGATACATCCGGGTGCGCCCCCAAAACCTGGAAAGCCTCATGGAATCTCCCCGTTCCCGTTAAACTCTCTACCTGTCGCTTGTGACAGTTTGAATATGCCGGGCTCACATTACGATCTCTCATTCACACGTACTAGGTGCCAGGCTCGGCTGAGTTCGGAAGGAGGGATGAGATGGAGACTCGCCAAGTAAATATTCTGTTGATGCTGTTACTTCTGTGTTTTTGGTTGTCGCCAGTCGTTTGCGCCCAAACTTCGAGCGACGTTCCCGTTTTTGAGATTTCTCCGACGGACAGCACGATTAATTTTGGCGTCCACGCATCCGTGCCGATTCAGGGGACTTTCAAAAAGTGGGATGCCACCCTCACTTATCCCTCCACGGATGTAGAGTCTGGCGTCCTGTTCATAAAGATCCAGGCGGACAGCGTGGATACGGGAAGCGGGATGAAGGACGGAAAACTGAAGGGCAAAGACTTCTTCGATGTTAAAAACAATCCCTACATCACCTTCAAATCTACAAAGATCGTTCAAACAGGTCCCTACACCTTCGATATAGCCGGGGACTTCACCATCCGTGGCGTCACACGCCAGGAAAAGCTGGTGCTGGACCTCTCCGGCAAGAAGGGGTCGGGCGTGGGCACCATCAACGGGACAATGGCCTTTGACCGCAAAGATTATGGAATGAATAGTGGCATTCCCTTCATAAAGATTGCCGACCGAGTTGAGGTGAATGTCTCACTCACCGGAAGAAGAGTCAGTGGTCCCCCTTTGGTGTTCAAGCAGTAAGCAAAAGGACGGAGACGGCGCATGTGTTATGCAATGACGGCGGGGCGAAGGCGTCGCGTGCACACAAGATCTTGTGGGACAGCGTATAGCCAATTACTGTGGGGAATTTTGACGGGAGAAAGGTATGGGTTCTATCAGAAATGTACTTATCAAAGTGTTTCTAGTCGGGGTCAGTCTTGCTGCTGCGACTCCGGCCTTCGCTCAGGCGCCAGCTGTCACAGCGGCGGAGGCGCACGCGATTGCCGTGGACGCGTACGTCTGTTTTTACCCGCTGGTCACGATGGATATCACGCGACGGGTGGCCACAAATGTGGAACCAGGAAAGATGCCTGGCCTTGGCCCTGCCAACACGTTTAACAACTTCGCGGCGTTTCCAGCGGCTGGCTTCAAGACGGTGGTGCGTCCGAACTTCGACACGCTCTACTCGAGTGCCTGGCTGGATTTGACCCAGGAACCGATGATTGTTTCCGTGCCGGATACCGGCGGTCGCTATTATTTGTTGCCGATGCTTGACATGTGGACAGATGTCTTCGCATCCCCAGGTTGGCGAACAACGGGAACCCACGCCGGAAATTTCCTCATCGCATTGCCATCGTGGCAGGGTGGCGTGCCGCCGGGCATTACTCGCATCGACGCGCCAACACCTTATGTGTGGATTATTGGGCGAACGAAAACGGATGGGCCGTCGGATTACGAGGCGGTCCACAAAATTCAGGCTGGTTACACGGTAACTCCCCTATCTCAATGGGGGAAATCGCCTGTTGCTCCTCCAATGAAGGTTGACCCCACTATAGATATGAAGACGCCGCCGAAAGCTCAAGTGGACAATATGCCCGCGGACAAATTCTTTGCCTACGCAGCCGAGCTTCTGAAGGCGAATCCGCCGCATCTCACCGATGAGCCCATTGTTGCCCGTTTAAAGCGCATCGGATTTCAAGTCGGCCAGAGTTTTGACCTTGATCAACTTGACCCCACCGTGCGGGCGGCGCTCGCGTCCGTGCCCGAGGAAGCGCAAAAATTAATGGCGTGGAAGCTGCCCACCATCTCTCGTGTCGTGAACGGATGGTCCATGAACACGGACACGATGGGCGTCTATGGCAATTATTATCTCAAGCGCGCCATTGTTGCCCAGGTTGGCTTGGGCGCCAACCTGCCCGAGGACGCGATCTACCCGATCAATCTTGCGGACGATACAGGTAGACCACTCGATGGCGCCAGCCAATATACGATGCACTTTGATAAGGCCGACTTGCCCCCAGTCGACGCCTTTTGGTCGATCACGCTTTACGATTCCCAGGGATATCAGGTGGCGAATGCCTTGAACCGGTTCACGCTGAGCAGTTGGATGTCGCTAAAGTACAACTCCGACGGTTCGCTCGACCTGTATTTTCAGAACGAGGATCCAGGGACCGATAAGGAATCCAATTGGCTGCCCGCGCCGAAAAGGCCATTTAGCTTGACAATGCGCCTGTATGCTCCGAGGTTCGAGGCGCTGAGTGGCAAATGGAATCCGCCCCCGGTAATGAGAGTTCAGGCGACGCCGGTGATTTCGGGGCAATAATCCGTCGCTTCGCAAGCGAAACACGGATATCTAATTGAGAAACGAGTCGATGAGCTGATATTGAAACTGGAGCCAAAGAAAGGAGCAATGCCATGAACCGAATTCTGATCTGGCCTCATGCAAGAACGTTCGGTGCCGAAGTCGCAGCCTCATTTCGCAAAGGTGTGATTATCGTCAGTGCCATAATCGTTTTGGCGGGCTTTTCAACATTTCCGCAAAATCAGCAACTCCAAGAAAAGCTTGCCATCGCGAAAGAGGCCGCTCGCGAAAACAAGTTGAAGTTGATGCAATATCAATGGACAGAAACCACCCAACTCACTTTGAAGGGCGATCAAAAGCCGTCAAGGCAGTTCCTCTGTCAATACGGCCCTGATGGCCAGGTGCAAAAAACCCCCATCGGTGCTCCTCCTGAAGAGCCGAGCGGGGGCAGATTGAAGAAGCATGTTGTCGAAAAGAAAAAAGCAGAAATGCAGGATTACATGAATGACGTGAAAGGCGTCATTGCGATGTACGTTCCGCCCGACCCGCAGCGAATGCAGCAGGCCTATCAGGCAGGAAATATGTCCTTCAATCCGACTCCCGATGTGATGAACCTGATTTTCAACAATTACGCGCAACCCGGCGACAAAATGACTCTCACATTCGACCCTGCCACAAAGAAGATCACACATCTGAGTGTCAACACGTATATGGGCGAGGCGAAGGACGCGGTGACGCTGGAAATTCAGATGGCCACACTGCCCGACGGTACCAGCTATCCGATGCAAACAGTTCTAAATGCATCAGCAAAGGAGCTCATCGTCACCACAACCAATTCAAATTACGTGCACCTCTGAGCCGTTCCGGACGGCCTCGAAGGCCGCCTTGGCTGCCATAGCTGATGGCTCAGAAAGTTTCGTTACTCGAAGGGAGGTGAGCTTACGGGGAGTCCAAGTCCGTGGTCGCAGCTTCTACGTCGTAAACAACTCGGCATTTCATCCCCTTGACCGTTCATCTAAAAGCCCGATTGCTGAGAGGATTATGAAGATAAGCTCTCCACTTCGAACTCTAATTCTGGCCCTCCTCGTTGCTGTCGCATCCTATCTGATTGCCAGGGTTGGGGACTCCTTCATCATCTCACGGCAGGCGGCTTCTGCTCTTTGGCCGGGCTGCGCGTTTTTGGTCTCTATCCTGCTCCTGGTGCCGCGAAGGACTTGGCCGGCTCTTATCACTGCCGGCCTTCTCGGATTTGTGGCCCGAGACCTGCAGTTTTACGTTCAGCCGCGGTCCCTCACCGCGTTTCTCTTTGCCGATACGATAGAGATCGTCATCGTCGCACTTGGCCTCAGCTATTCCTTCAATGGAATCCCGCGACTCAATAGCCTGAAATCGCTGATCCAATACTGTTTTTGGGCGGTGATTCTCGGACCGGTTGTTTGCTCTTTTGTTGGCGCGTTTGCCTACCCTGGCTTTTATTGGACAAGTTGGCGCCTCTCCTTTTTCTCCGAGGCGCTCGCCTTCCTCACGCTCACGCCTGCGATCCTAAGCTGGGCAAACGTGCGCTTTGTTTGGTCACGCAAATCCCTTCCTTCCCAATTGGAGACTGCCGCTCTGGTAGGCGCTTTGATCTTGCTTGGCTATTCTGTCTTTCTGCTTTCATGGAAATCAATCCCACCGGGGCTTCTCTATTCACTTGTGCCTTTGCTCTTATGGGCGGCTCTGCGATTCGGTTCGCGCGGTGTCAGCACTTCCGTGATCTTTCTTGCATTCGTCTCGATTTATGGTTCGATTCACGATCGCGGTCCATTCACAGGCCCCGATCCGCTTGAAAATGTTCTGTCTCTTCAGCTTTTTTTGATATTTGCCGCGACTCCATTCATGGTTCTCGCCGCCCTCGCAGAAGAGCGCGAAAGAGACCAGGAAGCCCTTTCGAGCGTAAGCCGCAGGTTGATCGACGCCCAAGAGCAGGAACGCGCCTGGATCGCGCGGGAATTGCACGACGATATCTGCCAACGTCTCGCTATGCTTTCCACGCAATTCCAGAAAGCTGCAAAGGGCTGGAACAGCGGGCCGCTCCCCGTCTCCAATCAATTCGAGAGAATCCGCGAACAGTGCACGACCTTGACCGGCGATGTCCAGACCTTGTCCCGAAAACTCCACCCCTCCATGCTCGACAATCTCGGGCTCGTCACGGCCGTCCGGAGCTATTGTCGCGAGTTCTCCGAGCAGACCGGCGCTGTCGTGGACAATTCGGAAACGAATATCCCAAAGTCCCTGCCGCGCGAAATTTCTCTTTCTCTCTTCCGGGTCATTCAAGAAGCCCTCCACAATTCGATCAAGCACAGTGGAGAAAAAAAATTCCAGGTGTCCCTGCAAGCGACGTCTGACGAAATTGAGGTTGAGGTCAGCGATCGAGGGGTTGGATTTGACGTCGCGAGCGTAATAAACAGCTCCGGGCTCGGGCTTGTTAGCATGGCCGAACGAATCCACTTGGTGCACGGCACTTTCAGTGTCGAATCTCAACCCAACGCGGGGACCAGGATTCGAGCCCGCGTGCCACTTGAAACTCGTGACTCGACATCGACTGGCACTGTGAAAGAGATGAAGTTGCGGCCTTCTTAGGAGGAGACGCTGTGAGCGAAGGTAAGAAAACCCTGAAGCAAAAAGCCGTAAATGAATTGAAAGAATACGTCGGGATCTCGCTCTATCTTTTCATTATTTTTTCGCTCTTCATCCTCTATAAATCAGTGATCCTTGCGCAGGTTCAGGTCGACTTCGTGCTGCACGGATTCGAGCTGATCAATGCGCTGGCTCTTGGGAAGATCATGCTCATTGCCAAAGACCTGCACTTCGCGGACCACTTCAAAAACGCTCCCCTCATTTATCCGACTCTTCTCAAATCGTTTGCATTCTCGATCCTGCCCGCTATTTTCAAGATTGCGGAAGACGTCGCAGTCGGGATGTTTCACGGAAAATCGTTCCATGAGAGTGTGTCGGAATTGCCCGGCGGGACTTGGACCGGAACCCTCACCTACACCCTGCTTCTATTCGTCGTGCTGATTCCTTTTTTCGCATTCACAGAGCTGCGGGGGATTTTTGAGGAGGACCGTCTGTTTGGCGCATTTTTCCGCTCGCGCGATCTCCTCAATCCGGACGCCTCGGGTTCGTAGAGAGCGTCGCTCTTCCAAAGCAGAAAGATGCGGCTGGGCTTGGGGCGCCGGCTCACGCGTATCAGGAAGGGGGTCAGTCGATGCTGGGCTGTGTTCCTGACCACTACGTCGTCAAGCTTGTCTCAGAAGCGCTGTTGCGAGCACGGGCGTTCTTTGGTTGGGTCCTTGGGCAGAGCAGGGCGCAAGCCTCTACGAATGTCATTCTGGCGGCTCAGCGATGTCTGCCGGCAGCGACTTGGCAGCAGGATAAGGCCTGCATTCTGGCTGGCACACGATTATCTGTCCTATGCGACATGCCCGCGACCAATCTCGGTGAAGTCCCGTCCGGCGAATTTCCTTATTGGGTCGCACTCGACAAACACACACCTAAAGGAAAGACCGTGCTGCAGGAAGTTGCGAAAGAAATGAACGTGTCATAAAGAAGTCTTATTTGGACAAGTTTTTATTGGGAGAGCGCATGCGTGAACCGGTTATTGCCGTCGCCGTGGTGGGATGCGGAAAAGACGTGGCGCCTGCGACGAGCAGGACTAACCCTAGAACCAGCCGAGGAACTCTGGTCACGCGCCCGGCCTATTGTCAGTGGACGCCTTCAAACTGGAGCAGCCGTTCTCAAGGAGTTCATTGAGAAAGGCGTTTCGCCATATGACCTTCCAGCTCAGGAGAGATTTGTATGAGCAAGGCAGGAGACCGTGACAGACAGAAACTCAGCCGCGGAGCTCTCGACACTCGCGCAGACAACGCACGTCGCGGCTTTCTGCTTTCTCGGTTCCTCTTGAAGTGTCGGGAGCAAGCTGTGGTGCTGAAGGCATACGAGTTTAGGAACCCGGTGTGTAGTGCAAATATCGGCCGCGACCACGGTCCCAGCGCGAATATTCCGATGCAGTAGCCCCTGCCGCCTTCACACGCTGTAGGACGTCCTTGCACACAACGGCTTGAGAACGTCAAACAGCTCATCCCACTTCACAGGACTCTTGCCGAAACCTAATCCACGTTTATTTCCATGTGCCGAGATGTGGACGCACATCGGCACACGTTTCCTGCCACGCCGGTCCTGGTCTGAGTCAATATCGGAGATGAAGCGGCAAAGGTCGTTCAACTCATCTTTCGACGTAGGCGTCGGTGCCGGCGTCGATCCACTCTCCGTTGTGGCTCATGTAGTAGCGACCTTCGGAATGCTTTTCAAGCAGCACCTGCTTAACGTTCACGAAAACGACGTCGGGCTTGATCTTGCCGTTGTTGTGGTAGGCGGCTTTGCAATAGCGCCAGGTGCCGTCGACTTTGACGTACTTGTAGAGCGTGTACTTGGAAATTGCCATGGTGCTGGGTCCTCTCTATGCCTAAATACCGCGCGAGCGCGACTTTTTAGGCGAATTTTGAGCATCTCTTTTTGAGCATCTCTTATGGAAGCGTTTTAGGAAGGACCCTAACCCACTGGAAACAAAGGAATGGCGGAGAGGGTGGGATTCGAACCCACGGTAGGGTTCCCCCTACACTCGCTTTCGAGGCGAGCTCTTTCAACCGCTCAGACACCTCTCCGCGGCGACGCGTAATTCTAGCTTAACAAAGCGACCTGTGAGTCACAACGGGGCTCTGGATCGCATGTCACCACACCCATCGGGTCCCACCGAGAACGTCAATCAGCCTGTTAGTTTGTTGCAGGTGATGGAGTCACCGTCCCCTTGAGAACCACAATTGAGGAAGCCGGCAATTCAAACTGTGTGTCCGCCGATGCCTGCGCGGACGTATGGACTGCTGGGCCGTCGGGATCGGCCTTTCCTCCGATGGGATTTTTCTCGTCCGGGTGCCACTGATACTGTGCTCGGCCAAAGGTGACGGACGTAACGGTCCCCGAAAAATGTCCGATCTTTCCGGATTTTCCTTCGTCAAAGTCGATTTGGACCGTGTGAGCGTTTTCCTGGTCCTTATTGACGATCATCAGAGACCATTTTCCATCGGGCCGCAGCGCCGCATAGGCCGTGACCAGCGTGTGACCCGCTACGTCGTGAATATCGCTCGCGGCGGGGAACAGACGGTGATCCTTGTCGCCGGGCTGCATCCAGTCCTTGTTGATCATCTCGCTGGCAAAGAATTGCGAGAGTGGCTGGACAATGTGCAGATCCTTATCGGCCGAAAACATGCCAAAAGTGCCGAGCGACGCATTGCATCCGCGGTGCACGCCGAGGGGCAAATAGTGGAAGTAATAGAGGGCGTCGCCCCCGGCCGTGAGATACGCCCCTGCGTAGTCGGCCAGCCACAGCGCGCCGTAAATATCCACATAGGCTTCGCTCGATGAAGAGGAAAGATTCGATTCCGTGATGAGCATCGGAATATTGCGCGGGACGCCGTCCTGATGCCACACGTCAAGCATGTGCGAGACCAGATAGGGCTCGTCGTAAAGCGTGCTCCACGGAATCTTGCACGGGTCCATGGGATAGTGCTCGAAAGAAAAGAACGCGAGATCCTGCAGGTGATTATGCGAGCGTAGATAGTTGACAAATCTCTCGGTGAACGAGGCGTCGCCATCGGCGTCTGGCCATACCTCGACATCCTTGTTCTGTCCAGTGAAAATCGGCCCGCCGAGTTTCAATTTCGGATCGACTTTATGGAGCGCCTCGGCCCATTGGATATACAGCGCGCCATAGTCTTCGGGCAGCGTGTAATGGCCGTCGGGCTCTTCGCCCATTTCCACATAGGAAATCGGATAGCCACGCTTTTCGATGTAGGCAATTTCGGCGGCGGAGTCTTCCGGGGTGCCATAGAGCATGGCGATGGGAATGATGGCGGGAAGCCCGCGCGTATAACCGCCCGTGAAGAAGAGGTCAAAGCCGACTTGATCGCCCGCCTTCTCATCGAGATCCTCTGGTGTGTGCCATGGATCGACCGATGAACAGTACGTCGGAGTCTGATCTTGATCCGGCGTGTGGCGGATCACGTCGTGAAATTCTCCGTCGGGAGTTGTCGTCCCGAGATAAAGCTCGCGAATCGCATAGCCAACGCAATTCCGCTTGTCGGAGGAGCCGTGCGTATCGCAAGTGTTCGACGATTCCGTCATGAGAATGCGCACATATTGGACGGATATCGGCGCGCCGGACAACTGAATCGTTGCATCTCCCCCTTGCCCATTCTCAATCGTGCCACCTGGAAAGCTTTCCCAGGCGCCATCGGCGGGTTTCCTTATGGGATCTTCGCCGGTCCAGTATTGAACCAGGTATTTGCGCGCGTAGGGGTCTGCCCAGGAAATGCGAATGGCATTGATTTCCTGGCGCGCGAGAAGATCGAGAAATACCCACTGCGGGTGAAGCGAGTCGTCTTCTCCCGTGAACGCCTGCGTCAGATATGGGTTGCTCTTCCAATACGTATTCCGGTCACCGTCGGTTAGGCGCGAATAGCCGACCGTATCTGTTCCATCGTCGCGCGTGATGCCGCGGTGCGGCAGCGGATAGCCATACGAACGCCGGATAGGCTCGCCCAAGTCCGTGCTGCCTGTGAAATATCCCTTGCCGGCCGGATCGCTCCATGTGCCATTCGGATTCCAATGCCACGCTTCAGCGTGCAGCTCTGTATTCTGGCGATACGTGATCGGCCCCCATCCGGCCGCGAGAACCTGCTGGATTGTCGGCTCGACGTAGAGCTTGTCGGCGGCGCCGTACGGAAGGCGATCGATTCCGGCTCCGAGAGCGCGGTCCGGCTTGATTGTATTCGTGGATGCCCCGGGCGCAGCGTCCACACGGATCGTCTGAGCCGAGGACGGTGTGGCAAACAGGAGAAGGGAAATTGCGCCGGCGAGAAAGAAAATTACTTGCAGAACACTAAAAAAGGGCAATGACTTGCGAATGGTGGGCAATATCTTGCTGGGCTTCAAGGCCAAATCCTCCTTGGTACTGTTCGGATGGTCAGTCACGCTGGATGCTCAAATCGTCTAATGGGACCTGTGTGCCGCTGACTTGTTCACCGGCCCGCCGATTTTCGTCAGGGTCTGCTGCGCCAGCGTTCTATAGGGACTATCGATCGAAATACACTCGGTCAACACCGTGCGCGCTTCCAAGGTCCGGTTCAGCTTGGCAAGCGAAAACCCGAGACGGTAGAGATTTCGCGAATAGCTGAAACTGTTGGATTTCAAAAGCGGGCTGGCGAGCTTGAATTTCGCGATCGCCTGGGCGTACTTTTCGTTGATTGCGTCCACCTGCCCGAGCGAAGTGTACGCGATTCCTTTTTGAACATCCATCTGCTGTTGCCAGTCCTGATCAGTGACGTTCGCCGGTTTTTGCGCCTTTGCCAGAAGATCGAGAGCCTCCTGCGCATTCTTCCCCGCCTGATTGAGCTCTTGTCCATTGTCGCTCCAATAATCTGCGAGCAAGAGGAGCATTGCCACGTTGCTAGGATCCGACATCAAGATCGACTGCGCCGCCTCTAGCATCTTGGGCTTGTTTTGCGCCTGTTCGTAGGCGATTGCCGTCTGCTCTCGAATGGCGGGCGTGTAGGAAGAATCCGGGAAGTCGGCGGCGAATCGCTCGAAGTCGGCAGCGCGGGCTGCAGGGTCGGCAACCTTGTAGGCGGCCGTCACCAGCGCATATTCGGCATAGTCGAGGCTCGGCTTTGCTTGTTGCATGGACTGCTCTTTTTGCGCGGCCCAATTTTCGGCAGGGGTACCGGACGGGGCGGGCGAAGCCTGGAAATTCTTGACGATAGCCGAGACTTTGTCGCCATAGGCGAAAAGCTTTTCGGTATCTCCCTGTTCCTCCGCTGCGTGGACCAGATTCACCGCAACGGAAAGATTCAACGTATCAAGGGCGAGAGCTTTGTCTCCGTACTCGTACACCTTGTCGTAATTCTTTTGCGCGAGATAGGTTTGCACGTAGAGCTCGTCCGCCAGCAGTTCGTAATCTCCCTTCCCATACTCGGCCATAAATTTGTCGAGGAGCGCGATCTTTTCCGGGCCGTCCGGAGCCGCATAAATAGGCGACAGAGCTTTGTCCTCCGGGCTTCCTGCCGGAACGGAAACCGTCTTTCCAATCTGCGCTGCTGTAGGGCCGGAAAATGTAAGAGCAAGGCACAGAACGCATAGGAGCCGGGTCATGTTTCACCTCCTGCGTGAAATCCCCTTGGACGCGGGAATTCATTTCGCTCGCGTCGGCAACGGCAGAAACCGCGGAACGCGCCGGCAATAGTCTTCGAAAACTGCGCCGAACCGCGCGCGCATTTCGTGCTCTTCAAAAGCGATGGCTGTCAAGATCAGCACTGTCCAGGCGACGGCAACCGCCCAAGCTGCGTTCGTTCCAGCCAGCAGGCAGGCGCCCACAATTGCCAGAAAGGATCCCGCATATCGCGGATGACGAATCCGCGAGTAAATCCCGCGCGAGATGACTTCGCCTTGCCCCGAAAGCTCTGTGGTTCCCACCAGCCGGACCACCCCCAGGTCCCTCTTTACGCGCCAGAAAATCCACACCTCGGCGGCAATGCAAGCGAAGCCAGCCACAATAAAAGCAGGAGGCGGGAAGTCTGCACGCAGCAGTTGCTGGTGAAAAAGAATCAGGGAGGGCGTCACGACACCCCACGAAAGAGCGAGTCCTGCATAATAGGCGGCGCGCCGGTGCCGTCTCCAGAAGCGAATTTGTGGATGGACAACGAACCAGTAGAGGGGAATCGGCAGTTGCAGGAAGAAAACCACCGCGGCGATCCAGTGGAGCACGGCCACGCGCGAATCTTAGTCGAAGCCTCCACGGCGCGCAAATGTCTTTGCGAAATTCGCACGCCTATCGTGTCCTGCCGGAGAGCGAAGCGATTTTCCTGGGACTGCGTCCTTTCTGCGCCGCTATTGACGGCATATTCATTTCGTCGCACGATTCTTGCCTTGCATTTCAAGAAGGCGTGCAAATAAGAGGTGATATATGCCGGTGGCGACTCCTTGGGAGAAGCTGGACGACGAGCAGTTGAATCCAAAGATATCGCGGCAGATGACGAGCGGCGAGGACGCCACAATTGCTCGCGTTCTGATTGCCAAGGATGGTGTCGTTCCGCGCCATTCGCACCGCAGCGAGCAATACACAATGATTCTCTCCGGCGCGCTGAAATTTATCTTCGATGACGGTGAGACTGTCGTTCGGCCGGGCCAGGTGCTGGTGATTCCTGCCAATGTACCTCACGCTGCCGTGGCGCTCGAAGACACCGTGGACATCGATTTCTTCGCTCCGCGCCGCGAGGATTGGATCGCCAAGACCGACTCTTATCTCCGTCAGGCCAACGAAAGGAAATAGTCTCCATGGACTTGGGATTGAAGGGGCGAGTAGCCATCATTGCTGCTGCAAGCAAGGGGTTGGGCCGTGCTGTGGCCGAAGAACTTGCCAAAGAAGGTTGCAAAGTCGCAATTTCGGCCAGAACGGCAACAGACCTGGAAAAAACGGCCACGGAGATTGCGGACGCGACCGGCTCGGAAGTGTTTTGGAA
>DATKPM010000032.1:0-10818 GCA_035524135.1 Candidatus Acidiferrum sp.
TGTGAAAGTCGGGGATCGAGTGCAAACGGGCCAGGCTGTGGGACAGGTGGGAAACTCCGGCAACAGCACCGAGCCGCATCTGCACATTCAGATCAAGAAAGGCGGACTTCCAGGCGTGTGGAGCGATGGCGAAGGCGCTCCGATGATTTTCGGAGGGAACTTTCTGGTCCGCGGAGATTTAGCGCGGGCAACGCAACCCGCTCAATCCGCGTAAGCGGCCACTCTCACGACGGTTCCAAGACTCACATTACCTTCCCGAGAATACCGGCAGGTCCATCAAGCGAGCGCATCGCCCATCCAAACCGCAGTTGCCGCTTGACGCATGAACAAGCGCGACGTAATGTTGCGCGCAGATGTAACACCCAATTTGCAAATTTCATTCGTAAAACCCTCCTGACTCCGCGGGGCGAATTTCCGGACAGCGGCGGGCGGATGAATCGAGCGAGTTGGGACGATGGTCCTCCGGGGCCGTGCGGAATTAAACCGAACCTCTCAAAAAACGAACGATAGAGGAGCAGCCATGAGGATACGCACCTTTGCACTCCGGAACATTCTGCCAAGGGATGAAGGAACTGCGAGCAGAGCGCGTACAGCAGGAGTCGCCGCGTTGGTTGCAGGACTACTTGCCGTCTGTTTTTGCGCGGTCGCACCAGCGCAGGCGCAGAGCGGCGCGCTTGCGCGGCGGCTGATTACGCAAGCGGTGAACGAACGCAACCTCGTGACGCTCTCCGGCAACACGCGCCCCGAAGCGATAGCGGCGAACGATCGCGGCCCCGTGGCGGACGACATGCAGCTTTCGCACATGTACCTGCTGCTGAAGCGCGCGCCGGAGCAGGAGACGGCGGTCGAAACGCTCGTTGCGCAACTGCACGATGCGAATTCCGTGCAATATCACAAATGGCTGACGCCGGACGAAGTGGCGGATCGATTTGCGCCGAACGCGGAGGACGTGCAAGCAGTGAGCGATTGGCTCACATCGCACGGCTTCACGGTGAACGGTGTGTATCTGGCGAATGGCGTCATCGATTTCTCCGGCTCCGCAGGGGCGATTCGCGAAGCCTTTCACACGGCGATCCACAATCTTTCCGTTAAAGGAGAGCGCCACATCGCGAACATGAGCGATCCGAGCATTCCGGCGGCGCTCGCTCCCGCGATTCAGGGCGTGGTGGCGATGAACGACTTCCGACCGCAGCCGGCGCGGAAACCCAAGGCCGCCTACACGGTGAACGCCGACTATCAACTGCTCGTTCCCGGCGATCTCGAAACGATCTACAACATCAATCCGCTGTTCGCGCGCGGAGTTTCCGGGCAAGGACAGACCGTTGTCGTGGTCGAAGATACGGACCTCTACACCACCGACGACTGGTATGTGTTCCGCAAGACATTCGGGCTGGCGCAGAAATACCCGAAGGGTTCGCTGGCGCAAATCCATCCACAGCCGTCGCGCAACTGGTTCAACGGCGGCCCGTGCGCGGATCCGGGCGTAAACGGCGACGATAGCGAAGCGGCCGTGGACGTGGAATGGGCCAGCGCTTCGGCGCCAAGCGCGGCGATCGTGCTCGCCTCGTGTGCGGACACCGATTCGAATTTTGGCGGCTTCATCGCGCTGCAAAACCTGTTGACGGGCCGCGGCATTCCGCCGGCGATCGTCAGCATCAGCTATCTGGAATCGGAAAGCTATCTGGGATCGAGCGGCAACGCCTACGTCAATCAGCTTTACCAACTGGCTGACCTCGAAGGCGTCTCGATATTCACGGCTGCGGGCGACGCGGGCGCGGACACGTCCGATCAATTTGCGCCTGCCGCCGTGAGCGGGCTCAACGTGAGCGGCTTCGCCAGCACGCCCTACGACGTGGCCGTCGGCGGCACGGATTTCGGCGATGCATATCTCGGGGCGAGCTCCACCTACTGGGGCGCGACGAACGGGCCGTATTACAATTCGGCGCTCTCCTACATCCCCGAAATTCCCTGGAACGATTCGTGCGCAAGCCTGCTGATCACGCAGGCGCTGGGCTTTTCGCAATCCTACGGGCCGACTGGCTCGTGCAACAGCACGATTGGCGAGGAATATTTTCTCGGCGTGGTGGGCGGCAGCGGCGGGCCGAGTTCGTGCGCCTTCGGCAATCCGACGATTCCCGGCGTCGTGGGCGGCAATTGCGAGGGCTATCCCAAGCCGAGCTTCCAGCGCGTCTACGGCAATCCTTCCGATCGCGTGCGCGATGTGCCGGACGTGTCGCTGTTCGCCGGCAATGGCGTGTGGGGCCACTACTACGTGATCTGCTATTCGGATCCGACTCCCGGCTACTACGGAACGCCCTGCGTGACGCCTCCGAACGGAACTCCTGCGGATTGGTCCGGCGGAGGAGGGACGTCGTTCGCGGCGCCGATCCTGGCGGGCATTCAGGCACTGATCAATCAAACGTCGGAGCCGCGCCAGGGCAATCCCGATTACATCTACTACGCTCTTGCGGCCGATGAGTACGGCTACAAGGGCAACAGCTCCTGCAATTCGACACTGGGAAACCAGACGTCGGCGGGCTGCGTTTTCTACGACGTGACGCTCGGCGATAATGACGTGAACTGCTTGCCGCTGGTGATCGACAGCACGACCGTCGGCTCGTTCAATTGCTATTACGACGGCGCGACGAACGGCGTGCTATCGACGTCGACCAAGTCGTATAAGCCGGCGTACGTGACCACCACAGGTTACGATTACCCGAGCGGGCTCGGAAGCGTGAACGCTTACAACCTTGCCAAAAGCTGGCCCGGCAGCAGGCTGGGTTGGGGCAGATAAATAGCGCCAGAGAAAAGACAGGCACGACGGGAGCCCGCGTGAGTTGTTTCGCGCGGGCTCTTTTTTTCTTGCAACGCAAAAATGCACCAGCGAAGGATCGGGCGCTAGCGTTTCGCGGCGGCCTTCTTCAACATGCGGATGCCGAGCAGGCCCCGCGAGAGAACCGCGAGGCTCGATGCAGGGTCGACCTCTGCGGGAAGCTCGGTGACGCAGAATATCCCGCCGCCGAACACTCCTTCCGCGCGCGGCGGCGACACACACGCCGACCCTCGCGCGTCCCCTGCGAATCCCCTGCTGTGCCCCGCTCTGCCGAAGATGCGCGGCCGCACGAGAATCACCAGCCAGCGCGATTCGATCCCGACTTCCAATTCTTCGGTGTTGTGGGCCGGCACGGTGGCGAGCGCGCTGATGTAGGTGGACGCCTCTTCGACCTCGACGGGCAGGCGGCGGATCAGGTCGCGCTCGGCGCCGAACCAGTCTCTCCAATCTTCGCCGGGACAGCCGCCGCGAAGAAGATAACGCTGATGCGCACGCTGGGAGACGAGTTCGTAGGCGTCCAGCAGGCAGTCGCAGAGATCACGCAGGACGACCGGTTCCCACTGTGCGGCGGCAGGCGCGCTCAAAACGTCCTGCGGCATGACGGCCCTCCTTTTCCGCTTCTCGCGCCGCAGCAAGAGAAAGCGGCGGCGGGTCGAATGATTCGCGGCGAGCATCCAGGGCGGCGCGCGATTGCAAACGCAGCGGAAGTGCCGCCGCCCGGCGCGCCAGAATCCTGCTCCGCGCGTCGAGCGACGCCTCATCGGCCAAGCGCATTGCTGCGGCCGCCCGGACCATCGCAGGAGGCGCCGCCGCCTCCAATCGCTCCAGCTCCGACGCCAGCATGTGCGCATTCAGCGCACGCGAGCCCAGGACGCATTTTCCGCGTTCGACCACCGGAAGCCACAACGCGCTTTCCGAAAGGGCGACGGCAACAAGAAGATTCCCTCCCATTCGTTCGACCGCGGGCATCAATTCGTAAGCTCGTCCATCAGGAAGAATCTCCGTGGCGAGAACAACATTGAAATTGCCGTTCTGGAGCACTGCTAGACCGTCGCGAACGCTACCGGCACGCGTTGCCACCGGCTTTCCCCGCTGAGACAACCGGTCGTCCAGCTCCTGTGTAAGCGGCCCCAACCCCCCGACAAGAAGGACACGGGCATCCTGAGTGTTCATCCCCCCTCCTCGCTGAAAATCACCTCCGTTCTTTTCAGACTGCTCGCTTGTGTGACGTCAGCTTGCCGAAAGGCGGACGATACAGCGAGGCACGCGGATGCGATCTCCACAAGTCATATCGGGCGCAAGACAGGAGGGCATTAGCAGAGATGAGACGAGTACTGGCAGTCGTAGTGAAAACGAGTTCCAATATGGGAAGCGCGGCTGCTCAGGGAAATAAGCAAAAAAATATACTACAGTGTATTGAATGTTCGATAACATAAGGATACTGTCCCGGTTTAGTACACGACGCTTTGATAGCGCTCCTTTGGGCTCCTGAAAAGGAGTGGCCGGCTGGCCCACTCGACAGTCGTAGCGTTTGGGTTCCTGTGTTGAGGAGTCGTGCTGATGAAAAAGGCCTCCCAGGCATGCAGACCTGATTTGCGTCGCGCTCGGGTCGCGCGTACGCGTTTGCGCGGGTGTCTACCTCCCAGAAAGACGCCTTTGGAATGGTTGCTGAGGCGCACGGCGCTGCTGGAAACTAACCGCTTTGGGAAAATAGCGGCTGCCTGGATTCCTGCCGGGGGAATTCTCGATGAAGACGGGAACGATCTTCTCGGGCGATCGCTTCCGGAATATTTCGAAGATCGCGGCGCACCGGAGTTTACACAGATTTTCCGCACCGTCGCGAGGTGCGGCGAAGAGCAACGCTGCAATTTCCAGGTCCAGGCCGGCTCCGGGCCCTGTTTTTTCACGGCGCACTTGCAGCCCGTCCACCGGGAGACCGGAATGCACGTGTTCGTACTTTTGCAGCGCGCCCAGAAAAAATCCTTACTGCGATACGCCTCTCCGCAGCGCGTGGTGAGCTTCCGGACGGCGCCGCGCGGGGCGTCGAGCGAAGATTGCAACCTCCAATGCCTGGGGCAGGCGCATGGCTGCCGGCAGGAACGGCGGAGCATTTCCTCTCAAATGATGCGCGTCGCCGATCAGGAACGGCGCCGATTCGCCAGGAACCTGCACGAAACGGTGGCGCAGACTCTGGCCGCCGTGAAAATGGCCGTTGGGAAGATGGGCCGCCGCCTGCCTGAAGACAACAAAGAAATCCAGGACGAGCTTGCAGCAGCGCTTGCCCTGACGAACCAAGCGATCCAGGAGGTGCGCACTTTCACGCACCTGATGCATCCGCCCGCGCTCGGCCTGGGAGGGCTTGTCCCCACGCTGCGCGCCTATGCGGAGGGCTTTGCGTCCCGCAGCGGCATTGCCACGTCCGTGGAGACCGGCGACAACCTTCCGAACCTGGATCAGGAAACCGAAATCACCGTTTTCCGGATTGTCCAGGAAGCGCTCACCAACGTGCACCGGCATTCGGGGAGCCCACAGGCTGTGGTCCGGTTGTGGTTTGAGCCGGAATTTCTGCGGGTGGAGGTGCAGGATTTTGGGCGCGGAATGGACCTCCGCCATGAACGGGATGGCAAGCCCGCCATGCAGTGGTTCGGCGTCGGCCTCTCGGGAATCCGTGAGCGCGTCAGCCAGGCCGCGGGAACGCTGAAGATTGCGAGCCTGCCCGGAAAAGGAACCGTCCTGCAGGCGCGCCTTCCCGTTTCCTGCGCGAACTTGCGCGTGCCCGACGGCAGCTGCCTGATGCATCGGAGCGAACTTCGAGGTTGATGTTGCAGAAACCCGTTTGGAACTCGTTTTTTTGCTGAAAGGAATGTTTCGCCGAAAATCACGGAAACAAGAAGGAGAACAATGACACGTGAGGCGGCTGCAACCCAGCGCTACCGCATCCTCATCGCCGACGATCATCCAATTGTCAGAAAAGGCATTCGCGGAGTCCTGGAGGCAAACCCGTGGCTCGAAGTGTGTGGCGAAGCCACCGACGGCGAAGAAGCCGTGGAAATGGCGAAGAAGCTAACGCCGCAGCTGGTGCTGCTGGATTTGACCATGCCGAAAATCAACGGCCTCCTGGCCACCGTGCAAATCCGCGAAGCCCTCCCCACAACAGACGTCCTGATCTTGACCATGCACTACGATGAAGAACTGGCGCGCGATGTGCTCCGCAGCGGCGCGCGAGGATACATCATCAAGAGCGACGCGGAACAGGAGTTGCTTGCGGCCGTAGACCGTATCCGCCACCACGGAACATTTTTCACCACCTGCCTGGCAGAAACGATGCGCGATGTCTACGTGGGCGATTTCGCCGAAGAGTCCGTTACGCCCGGCACAAGCTTGACTCCGCGCGAGACCGAAATCGTGCGCCTGGTGGCTGAGGGAAAAACGAACAAGGAAGTGGCCGAGTCGCTGCAAGTATCGATTCGCACGGTGGAAAGCCATGGCAACCACGTGATGCGCAAGCTCAAATTCAGCAGCTTGCCGGAACTGGTGCGGTTTGCCATTCGCGCCCGGTTGGTGGACCTGTAAGACCACGCCACATCCGCACGATTTCACCTGTCTGCCAGCACTGCGGAGGGAGCCCTCCGCCTGCCCCTTGCTTAACTTTCAGCAACGCTGAGAAATCGCGCCTGTAGGACAAGAGAATCCCCTCACGCCTGCCGATGAAGAGATAGACGAGATTAGAAGCGCGGAATGCCAGACCGGACCCGACACGGATTCAGAAAGGAGCAGCGCGCGTTCCGGACTGGAACAGCACGGCGATGATTCCCTCCCCCGCTCGATTCTTCCGGCAAGCCGCCTTTTGCGTCGCCTATTTCGGCTGCTACTATCTGCTGAATCTCCCGTCCGTCATCTTCATTTCCAAAATCGGCTTTTCCGCGTGGTATCCCGCCGCCGGACTTTCTGCGGCGACAGTGCTCGGATTGAATCCCTTCTACGGCTTGCTGGTATTGATGACAGATCCGGTAGTGGGTCACCTGATTTATGGCACGCCCATTTTCTCCTGGGATGGCTTGACCGGCTCGCTGGGACCGGCCTGTTTTTACACGATGGCGGCTCTGGTCTTGCGCGGCCCATGGAAGATCGATATCTCCTTGAGGCGCCGGCAGGATGTGCTGCGGTATTCGATAGTGACGCTTCTGGCGGCTGCGGGAGCGACGAGCCACGGAGTTGGAATGCTCGTCCTCAGCCATCGCGTTGCATTGGGCGAATACTGGGAATCCTGGGTTCGCTGGTATGCGGGAGAGAGCGTCGGCGTGATTGGCGTGGCGCCGTTCCTGCTGATCCACGTGCTTCCCACAGTTCGCAAGTTTCTTGGATTCACGGCGATCACCGCGGGGGAGCAACGCAAGGAGATTCATCCGCCGGGGAAATCAGCGACCATTTCCTCTCTCCTGGAATTCGCCATGCAAATCGTGGCGATTCCCGCGACCATGTATGTCGTCGTCACCAAGCCCACGCCCATGGGCCATCCGATGTTCCTCGCATTCCTGCCCATCCTGTGGATTGCCATTCGCAAGGGCGTGCGCCGCGTAGTGACGGGAAACGTGGTGCTGATCACCACGACGCTCGCCGCCCTGAGCATTTTCCCAATCCCGCAGACTTCCCTGCTCTCAGCGAGCATGGCCCTACTGCTGATTCTGGCCACGGGACTGATCGTCGGCGCGTCCGTGAGCGAACAATACCGCCAGGCGCGCGATTTGCGCGACCAGACCGTCTATCTGAATTCGCTGATCGAAAACAGCCCGCTGGCGATTGTCTTCCTCGGCCTCGACAAGAGAATGAGAGTCTGCAATGACGCTTTCTTGAGACTGTTTCAGTTCACGAAGGAGGATATGGCCGCCACGACGCTCGACCGCCTGATCTGGCTGCCCGAACTGGAAGAGCAGGGTGAAGCGACGTTCTCCGAGGTTAAATCCGGGCGCACGGTCCGTACACCGACGCGCCGAAGAAGGAAAGACGGAGCGATCCTCGATGTCGAACTGATCGCCGTACCCTTATCCACGGAAGGAGTCGTTCGCGGCGTTTGCTGGATCTATTCCGACATTTCCGAGCGACTGCGCGCCGCCGAAGAAACACAACGCCATTCCGATCAGCTCAACCAGATGGTGCAGGAGCTGCAAATCCACAATACCGAAATGGCGCTGCTGGCGGAATTGAACAGCCTGCTGCAGTGCTGCGCGACCACGAAGGAGGCGATGCTGGCCGTCTCGCAATCGGCTCCGAAGCTATTTCCAGGTGCAACGGCCGGCGCGCTCTACCGCTACAACTCGGAGCAGCGGACGCTCGAACAATCCGTGAGATGGGGAACAGGCGGTGTGTCCGAGATATCGTTTGAACGCAGCGCCTGCTGGGGATTCCGCCGTGGGCGCGCGCATTGGAGCGATTCCCCTGGAGGAGGGGTTGTCTGCCGGCACGTCCACGGCGAACTTTCCGCCAGCTTCTTGTGCGTGCCGATGGTGACGGGCAACGAGGCCGCCGGTGTGCTTCACCTGCAGGTGGACCGCGGCGAGTTCGAACGCCAGATGCCGGGCTTCGAATCGATGATGGCGGGCATGGAGCGGCTGGCGGCTGCGGCGGCAGGGCAGATCGGGCTCGCCATGGCCAGCCTGGAAATGCGCGAGGAGCTGCAGCAGCTCTCCGTGCGCGATCCGCTCACGGGCCTTTATAACCGGCGCACGCTGGAGGTGTCGCTCCAGCGCGAAATCTTTCGCGCGCGCCGGAAGAGGCAACCCGTCTGCGTCCTGTTCATCGACCTCGACCACTTCAAGAGCTTCAACGACACGCACGGACACGCGGCCGGGGACGAGATTCTGGTGCGCATGGCGCGGCTCTTCCGGGAATTCTTCCGCGGAGAAGACGTCGTCTGCCGCTACGGCGGCGAGGAATTCGCCATCGTGATGCCCGAAGCAAAGCCCGTGGACGCCGCGGCGCGCGCCGAAATGCTCCGCACCAGCGCCGAAAAAATGACGATCGAATTTCAAGGCAAGGCGCTCGAGCGCGTGACGCTCTCGATGGGAATTGCCGCATATCCCGACCACGCGTCGACGCAGGAGGAGCTGCTGCGCGTCGCCGATGAATGCCTCTACCGCTCGAAGGCCGCCGGACGCAACCGCGTGACTCTGGCTGCAAGCCCCGCCGTGCTGGCGCCCTCCGGAGTGGAGGCGTAAACGACGGCCGTCGCAATCAGCCATCGTGAAATCGGCGCACCGGAGCGCGCAAAATCTCCAAACGCTCTGCAATTGCACACTCCGCCGGCGCAGAGTAAAATAACGGAGTCACCGCGTATCGTGACGCGCCGGTTTCACCCAGGGGAACAGGCGCTCCGGCTCCCTCCAGCCCACCGGAAGCATTTTTACAAACTACACATCAGCGTCGCACGCACAGAGTGTCGGCGTGCGGAATGGGGGATTCCATGGAGGATTATCCACACCCGGAAGAAGCGAGAACTGACGAAGGCTTGCAAGAAAGCCGAGCGCCAAAGGCCGCAGTCTGGATTGCGGTGCTTGTGGTTTTGGCTTTAGTCGCTGTGGCCGCGGCCGTTTACGGTTCCCGGCAGCATGCGAAGGCCGTTCGCGAGGCGGCGCAAGCGAACGAACTGAACACAACCGTAAGCCAATTGCAGGACCAGGTGAACGCCCTTAATTCGAAATTGAGTGAAGTGACCACGGAACAGCAGCAAGCCGCCGAGGCAGAAAAAGCGCGTGAGGAGGCGGCCGCCCGTCCGGCCGAGAAGCCGCGCGTCCGGCATACGGCATCCGTTCGTCGCCACGCGGCTCCCAACAACGAAGTCAGGCAGCTCCAATCGCAACTGGCGACGCAGCAGCAGCAATTGAACGACCTGCAGGGCCAAGTGGCGAAAACGCGCACCGACCTCGAAGGCGACCTCAGCTCGACGCGCGACCAGCTCAACGGATCGATTGCCAAAAATCACGACGAGCTGGTGGCGCTCGAAAAGCGGGGCCAGCGGAACTATTTCGAATTCGATCTCACGAAGTCGAAGGAATTCCAGCGCTCCGGTCCGCTGATGCTCTCCTTGCGTCATGCGGACACCAAGCACGACAGCTACGATTTGGCGATGATCGTGGACGACAACAAGATCAGCAAGAAACACGTGAGCCTGTATGAGCCGATCTGGCTTCATGCGGACGACGACGTGCAGCCGATGCAGGTGGTGGTGAACGAAATCAGCAAGAATCACGTGCACGGCTACGTGAGCGCGCCGAAATTTTCGGAGACGCGGCAGGTGAGCGCGGCCGTAACGCCGGCTGCCGCAGCCGCTTCGGCCGGCACGCCAGCCGCGAATGCGAGCGCAGCAGGCGCATCGGCGAGCACGCAATAGCCGGCGACGCCGGTTACTTCGCGTCGGCTATCTTGGCGGCGTAGGCGTCGAGCGTGCGCGTCGAATAGATGAGCGCAGCTCCCGCGTTAATCGAGATGGCCACGCCGAGCGCTTCGGCGATTTCTTCACGCGTGGCGCCGGCCTTGATAGCGGCATCCGTGTGAATCACGATGCAGCCGTCGCAGCGAACCGTCACGGCCACAGCCAGCGCGATCAACTGGCGAATCTTTTCGCCAAGCGTGCCCGTCTTCGCGTTCGCATCGCTCAGCAGGCGGTAACCGCGAAGCGTGTCCGGGCTCAACTTCATGAGTTCGCCAAGCGTCGCGCCGATCTGCTTCTGATATTCATTCCAATCGAGCATCATGTGTCGGGATCCCTCCGCACGGCGTCCTCCATGGGAGCGCCGCCGCGGCATGAGTATATCCTCCCTGCTGCAAATCACATGTGAACGTGGACGCGGGCGCGATCAGCGATTGGGCTGAGCGGGCGGAGGAGGAGGCGAAGGCGGCAGAGGCTCGCTTGGCGAGGCAGGCTGAGGCGGAGGCGCTGGCTCTCCCGCCTGCGGAGTAGAACCCGGCGAGACGGGAATTCCAGCCTG
>DATKPM010000033.1:0-26464 GCA_035524135.1 Candidatus Acidiferrum sp.
CATGCGTTAGCGGAAAAGCTGCTCCGGAGCGGCGGGAACGTGACGTTGGTGGTGGACAACCTGGAGAAGCGCGGTTGGGTGAGGCGCGTGCGGCTGACCGAAGACCGGCGTATGGTGAAAATCCACCTGACGCCGGAAGGAAAGCGGCTGATTGCGCGCGTCTTTCCTCAGCATCTGAAGGCGCTGGTGGCGGAGATGTCGCGGCTGAGTGCGACGGAACAGGAGAACCTGCGGGACATCTGCCGCAAATTGGGGCGCGTGGCACTTCCGTCCGCTGACGGACAGAGAAAAAAGGCCGACTCAGAGAAAGAGGTTCGTCATGATTCAGGTTCGACCGAGTGAAGAGCGAGGACGCAACAAGCTTTCGTGGCTGGATACGCGGTTCACGTTTTCCTTCGACCAATACTACGACCCGGAGCATGTGCAATTCCGCTCGCTGCGGGTGCTCAACGAAGACTTGATTGCACCGTCGCAGGGATTCGGACTCCATCCGCACCGTGACATGGAGATTCTGACGTGGGTGCTAGAAGGAGAAATCAAACACCGGGATTCGACCGAAGGCGAGGGCGTGATTCGTCCCGGCGAGCTGCAGCACATGTCTGCAGGAACGGGCGTGATGCACAGCGAATTCAATCCGTCGGCGAAAAATCCAACGCACTTGCTGCAGATCTGGCTGACGCCGGAGCGGCGTGGATTGAAGCCGATGTACGAGCAACTGGCGTTTCCGGACAAGGATTTGCGGGGAAAGTTCTGCCACTTGGCCGGGCCGGAAGCTCCGGTAACGATCCAACAAGATGCGGACCTTTACGTCGCGCGGCTGGATGCGGGAGGCACCGCGGCTCACCCGATTGTCGAAGGGCGCCACGCCTGGGTGCAAATCGCTCGCGGTTCCGCGCAGGTGAACGGAATCCAATTGAAGCAGGGTGATGGCGCGGCTTTCTCGAAGGAGCCTGAAGTTCGCGTGGAAGCCGGAGAACCTGCAGAAGTGCTCGTTTTCGATCTCGCATAGGGCCCCCAAACTCAACAAGGAGAAATGAAGAGATGCCGCAAACCACGAACACAAGCGTCGTCCAGTTGGCTGGGCGGATTTTGATGAGCACGATATTCATCTTCGCCGGCCTCGGAAAACTCGCCGCGTACTCACAAACCGTCGGCTACGCCACGGCGAAGGGGTTGCCAATGGCGAGCGTGGGAATCGCCATTGCGATTCTCATCGAACTTCTCGGAGGGTTGGCGATATTGCTCGGATTCGAGACACGCATCGCGGCTTGGGTATTGTTTCTCTACCTGATCCCGGTCTCGCTGACCTTCCACAACTTCTGGACGATGAGCGGCATGGAGCGGATGGACAACCAGATCCACTTCCTGAAGAACGTCGCGATTATGGGCGGGTTCCTGATTCTGGCGTCGAGCGGACCAGGGAAACTATCTGTGGACGGGTCGCGCGGCAAGGCTTAAGCGGTCACACACTTCTCCCATAGGACCGGGGCGCATTACGCGGCGAAAGTCTCACGAGAAATGCCTGCGCGGCGCAGTGTGAGGCCCGGTGTTACAGGACGGAAGCGCCCGTGTGAGATTGGGGCGGGCAAAGCAGTGGGAAAGAATCACCCAAGGAGGACCAAATGTCGCTACACGCAAAACCAGCCGTGACTTCGCGTCCGGTTCACGACTTGATCAAGCAGCGGTGGAGTCCACGAGCGTTCGATTCGCGTCCGGTGGAAGGCGAAAAGCTGGTGCAACTGTTTGAAGCGGCACGCTGGGCTGCATCTTCCTATAACGCCCAGCCTTGGCATTACATCGTGGCCACGAAAGACGAGGGCGAGACGTATCAGAAGATTCTGGATACGCTGGTGGAGTTCAACCAGGGCTGGGCGAAAGGCGCGCCTGTGCTGGCGATCAGCGTAGCCGCCAGAAAATTCGCGCATAATGGACAACCCAACCGCCACTCCTTCCATGACGTGGGCCAGTCCACTGCGAATTTGGTAATCGAAGCCACCAATCAGGGGCTCGCTGTCCATCAGATGGCCGGGTTCGATCCGGAAAAGGCGCGCAGCGTGTTTGGGATTCCTGAAGACTACGAAGCGGTTGCCGCGATGGCCATCGGATATCCGGGCGACCCAGAAGCCCTAGCGGGACACCTCCGCGAGCAGGAACACTCGCCAAGGCAGCGCAAAGCGCTGGAAAGTTTCGTTTTCGGGGACGCATGGGGGAAGGCGTCGCCTCTGGTCACGTCGAAATCATAAGTGACGGCGGAGAGTGAAAATCCGCAGACACCTAAGGAATTTTCCGGCCGGAAGCGCAGCGCTTCTTACGCGGAAGAGAGTGGGCCCTCCAGGTTGCGAGAGCCTTTCGATGGCGCATCAGAGCTTCGGCAGGACGATTCCCTGCTGCGCCTGATATTTCCCTTTTTTATCTTTGTAAGAAATCTCGCAGACTTCGTCGGACTCAAAAAAGAGAACTTGGCAAAGCCCTTCGTTCGCATAAATCTTCGCGGGCAGAGGCGTGGTGTTGCTGATTTCAAGCGTGACGTAGCCTTCCCATTCGGGCTCGAAAGGCGTGACGTTGACGATGATGCCACAGCGCGCATAGGTGGATTTCCCAAGGCAGATCGTGAGGACATTGCGCGGAATGCGGAAATATTCGACCGAGCGGCCGAGGGCGAAAGAATTCGGCGGGACAATGCAGACATCGCCTTTGAATTCGACGAAAGATTTTGCGTCGAAGTGTTTTGGGTCGACAGTGGTCGAATTCACGTTGGTGAAAATGCGGAATTCGTCGGCGACGCGCAGGTCATATCCGTAGGATGAAACGCCGTAGCTGATAACACCTTCGCGGACCTGGCGATCTTCGAATGGCTCGATCATCTTGTGTTCGAGAGCCATCCGGCGAATCCACTTGTCTGCCTTCACCGACATCGATTCCTCCTATTATCCGCATGCAAGCGCGGCGGCGCAGTGTATTACACCGACCAGCGCTTGACAACCCGCAAACCCCTGTCTAGCATAAGGTTCCGAGACTTCGCGGAGGCAGGTGTGATCAAGCTCGATATTGTGAACGCCATCGTACAAAAGACGAACATCACTCGAACGAAAGCCGAGCAGGCCGTCGAGACCGTATTCGATGCGATGAAGAAGGCGTTGGGACACGGCGACCGCATCGAACTACGCCGCTTTGGCGTCTTCAACGTCAAGCCGCGCAAGACCGGCATTGGCCGCAACCCGCGCACCGGACAACAGGTGAGTATTCCTCCGGGTAAAGCTGTGCGTTTCAAGCCGGGCAAGGAACTGCAGGCGCTTCCCGCACCAGCGCCCAAATCCTGACCTACAGCCATCTCCAATTCCTCTTCGAATTTTACAGATGTAGCGCGAGCGTGTGCGTCCAATTCGTATATCATCGAATGTGACGCATGAATGGCAACGGATCACCACATCGTCCGGTAGAAGTGATCGATGCGCCCTTCCGTGAAGTCGCCGACGCGCCCAAGGCGCCTCGAGCGCGCGGAAAACGGCTTTGGCCCGCGCTGCTTCTTTTTCTGCTGACGGTCCTTTCCACGCTCGCCGTCGGCTCGGAATTTGCAGTGTCGTACGCGAATAATGTCCCACCGTTTTCGTCAAGCGACGACCCGTTCACTCCGGTCTTCCAGGCGTTCGCTCATCCACACTTGCTGCTGCTCGGATTGCCGTTTTCTTTCACCCTCATCGCCATTCTGCTGGCGCACGAAATGGGACATTACCTGGCGTGCCGCTACTACCGGATCGACGCGAGCTATCCTTACTTCATGCCCGGCCCGCCGTATTTCGGGACGTTTGGAGCATTTATTTTGATCCGGTCGCCGTTCACGTCGCGGCGCGCATTGTTCGATGTAGGAATTGCGGGACCTATCGCGGGCTTTCTGGTCGCTGTACCGGCAATGGCCTGGGCTGTGGCAACCTCGAAAGTGCTGCCGGCAGCGCAGGCGAATGCGTCAGTAGTGTTTGGCGTTCCGCCGCTGATGCATTTGTTCGTCGCGCTGTTTCACCCGAATGTCGACCCGAATTGGCTGCTGTTGCATCCGGTGGGACGGGCGGCATGGATGGGACTGCTGGCGACGGCGCTGAACCTCTTTCCCGCCTGGCAATTGGACGGAGGGCACATCGTGTTCGCCGTCTCCAGCCGAAGACACCAGAGAATTTCGATCGCCGTGTCGCTGGTGCTGCTGGGAATGGGAATCTACGGCTGGCACCCGTGGGCGGTCTGGGGAATTGCGCTGCTGGTTCTTTCCCTGCGCTTCCGCCATCCGCCGCTGCTGGATCAGTGGGAGCCGCTCGACGCTTCCCGGAAATTACTCGCGCTGGCGGCGCTGGCAATTTTTCTGCTGTCGTTCACGCTGTGGCCCGCGACGAATCCTTGACCTGAACGCCCTTTTGCCTCGGCACGTGCTCGACGACACTCGTCATAACAGGCTTATTGGATCGACGTCGACGATAACCGCACCGTCGGGAATTTCCCGCTTCGCGCAGAATTCTATCGAGCCCTGCAGCGCCGCGGCGAGCGCGGATCTTTGCGTCGCTTTCAGCAGGAATTGAAAGCGATACTCCTGACGAAGGCGCGCCAAGGGAGCCGCGGCAGGCCCAAGCACGCGCACTCCCCTTCTCTCAAATGCGGCGAAATACTCGGCCAGAGCACGCGACCAGCGGACGGCGTTTTCGATTTTCTTGTCGCGAATGAGGACGTTTGCCAGAGATGCGAACGGAGGATAGTGAAGCATTTTGCGGAAGTGCGCCTCTTTTTCGTAGAACGCCGCGTAATCCTGCTTGGCCGCGAGCTCGATGGCGTAGTGGTCGGGATAAAACGACTCCACGAGTACCTCCCCTGCGAGATCTCCGCGTCCGGCACGACCCGCTACCTGCGTAAGCAACTGGAACGTCTTTTCGGCTGCGCGGAAGTCGGGACGGCTCAGCGCCAGATCGGCTGCCACCACACCGACAAGAGTGACGCGCTGAAAATCGTGGCCTTTGGCGACCATTTGCGTGCCGACCAGCACGTCGATGCGGCCGGCCGCAAACGCTCCGAGAACCTGCTGATATTCGCGCTTGGTGCGCACCGTATCCCGGTCGAGGCGGGCAATACGGGCCGAAAGAAATTTCTCGCGCAGATGTTCTTCGATGCGCTCCGCGCCGTGGCCGACGAAATACATATACTCGGCCTTGCACTTCGGACACTGCTTCACGGGGCGGGTGGAAAATCCGCAGTAGTGGCATTCGAGGCGCTGGCGGCTCTTGTGGTACGTCAAGGCGATGCTGCAATTCCGGCATTCGACGAACGCCCCGCAAGAACGGCAGAGCATGGACCACGAATAGCCGCGGCGGTTGATGAGAACCATCGCCTGCGTTCCCTGCTTCAGACGCAGGTCAATGGCCGCGCGAAGAGCCTCCGAAAACGGCGCCTCTTTTTTTTCCTTGCGGAATTCTTCGCGCAAATCGACTATGCGGACGCCAGCCAGCGGTCGGTTGGCGACACGCGAAGTGAGCTCGAGGAGTTCGTATTTCCCGGCGCGGGCGTTGTGATACGTCTCGAGCGATGGCGTCGCGGAGCCCAGCAAAACAGCGGCTCCTTCCAGGCGCGCGCGATAGACGGCCGTGTCGCGCCCGTGATAACGCGGCGATTCCTCCTGCTTGTAGCTCGACTCCTGCTCTTCATCGACGATGATCAATCCGAGATTATCGAGCGGCGCGAAGACAGCCGAACGAGTGCCGACAACGACGCGCGCTTCCCCGCGCCGCACGCGCCACCATTCGCGCGCGCGCTCCACGTCCGGCAGGCCGCTGTGGAGCACGGCTACACCTCCCGAAAATCGAGAGCGAACCAGACGGCCGAGCCAAAGTGTCAGCGCAATTTCAGGGACCAAAACGATGGCTGTTTTTCCACGAGAGAGAGCGGCTTCGATGGCGCCAAGATAAACCTCCGTCTTGCCGCTGCCCGTCACGCCATGGAGCAGAGCGGGCGTGAATTTTCCCGCCACGATCCATTTCCAGATTTCAGCGAGCGAGCGATTCTGTTCCTCATTGAGCACGTTTTGCGGCGGCGAAAAATCGGTGTCCCACGGATCTTCTTCGGCGGAAACCGGCTCCTCCCAAATTTTCAGGCGGCCGTTTTTTTCAAGGCGAGCCAGCACGGAACGAGTCACCTTCGCTTGAGCCAAAAGAAGAGACAGAGGCAGGGGGCCGCTGATGGAAGTAAGGGCTTCGCGGACGCGTTCTTCCGCTGCGTCTCGGAGAGATGCCTTGCCCTCCAAATTCCAAGCCACAATCTTTTGCAGGCGCGCCTTCCGGCGTCGCGAGGATTCCTGCGCGGCAAGCAGCCCGCGGCGCATGAGCGACTCCGCGAGAGATTGTCGTTGACGCGCGCTCATGCCAGCGACCGTTTTCAGCACGGTCCAGTCCTCGCCAACTGCGTTCAAGAGAGCCCATTCCGCCTTCTCGACATCGGTCCGCTCTTCGGCTTCCGCCAACTCGTTGCGATACGCGCTTCCCGCCTCCGTCAGCTTGTACTCCCTTTCGTGACGCACTTCGATTTCGGGCGGCAGCATGGCGCGCATCGCGTCGCCCAACGGAGCCATATAATAGCGGCTGACCCAGCAGCCAAGCTCGATGAGGCTAGGCGTCAAAGCGGGAAGAGGATCGACGAGAGAAGCGATTTCCTTCAACTTTTGAACGCGCGGAGGTTCGTCCGTGAGCCGCAGCGCAACACCCACCATCGAGCGATTGCGAAACGGGACGACGAGGCGCCTGCCGACCAATTCTTCGCGCGCTAGAGAATCGGGAATTGCGTAGGTGAACGAAGAATGCAGCGGAACGGGCAGGGCGACTTCGCAATATCGGAGCTTCATGGCAGGCGATTAGTCTAGCAGGTCGTTTGAGGCGCAAACATCCGGCGCAGTCGGAGGATTTGCGCGGGCGCACGCGTCACAGGCTGACCAGGATGATGCCCCCAAACAACACGGCAAGACACAGCCATTGCGACCACTCCAGCTTTTCGCGCAGGAAAATCCACGAGAGAAGCACAGTAACCGCACCATAGAGGGAGGCCAGGACGCTCACCACCGAAACCGGGCCGATTTGCAATCCCGTGTTGTTTGTGACGAACGCTGCCGTGTCCATCACACCCACCGCGGCGAGCAACCACCATACCGCGCCATGCGGCACACGGATAGACTGCCGCATCGGCGGAGCCAGCAAGAACAATCCGACGATCGCCGTGGTGCGCATTGCCCAGACCGAGACGGTGCTGCCGATCGCGGGAATGACATAAAATCCGAGGAACCAGAACAAGAACCCATAACCGGCGGCCGCAAGCAAGGCCCAGACGAGTCCTTTGGCAGCCGTGATCTTGATGCCGTCGCTGCCTGTCGCAGGACTGCCCGCGCGGGCAAATGAAGTTCCGGCCAGGATGACGCCCAGCAAAGTGACCGCGAGCCCAACTGTCTTGGCGATGCCGATGCGTTCACCGCTCTCGAATGAAAGGACGGCAGTCAACGCCGGATAGCACGACGAGACAGGAGCGACGATGCTCATCGTGCCCACTTCGAACGAGCGGTAGAGCGCGAGCGAGGAAGCCATGTTGAGCAAGCCCGCCGCCACGGCCATGGCCCAAGGTTTCCATCCCGACTCGACGCCGGAATGAAATCCGCCGTCTCCGAAGAGATATACGGTGAGCGCTGCGCAGCCAAAGAGCTGCATATAGAGAAGCGTGCGATAGGCGCCGACGGCGCGCGAGGCGTAACGGGCCGCGAAGTCCGCCAGCCCCCAGCACACGGCTCCCGCAAGTCCCAAGAGTGCGCCCAAGATTTTCCTCGCTGAATAAAGGGAGAACTACCGCTTTCTCGGTTGGAGCCCGAGAACGGCCATCACCTTCTGCAAGTCTTTCCAGACTTCGCCCTTCGCATTCGGATTGCGAAGTAGATAGGCCGGATGATATGTGGCGATCAATTTCGCTCCACGGAAATCAAACCATTCGCCGCGAAATTTGGAAATGCCTTGATTCGTCGCGAGAAGCGTCTGCGCGGAGCAGGCGCCAAGGCAGCAGATCACCTTCGGGCGAATCACTTCGAGCTGCCGGAGGAGAAACGGCGAACAGGTGGCGATCTCGTCGCGCTCCGGCAGGCGGTTTTCGGGCGGGCGGCATTTCACGACGTTGCAGATGTAAACGTCTTCGCGCTTGAGGCCCATCGCC
Source organism: Candidatus Acidiferrum sp. (assembly GCA_035524135.1). Classification (GTDB taxonomy): domain Bacteria; phylum Acidobacteriota; class Terriglobia; order Acidiferrales; family UBA7541; genus Palsa-295. The sequence continues at coordinate 8,212 of DATKPM010000033.1, forward strand.
TCGATCATCTGCGTCAGCAATTTTCCGGCGCGGCCGACGAACGGCTCGCCCTGCATATCTTCGTCGTGGCCCGGTCCTTCGCCGACAAACACTAGCTGGGCCGTCGGACTGCCGACGCCGAAGACGATATTGTGGCGCGCTTTATGCAGGCGGCAACGCGTGCAATCGCCAATATCAGTGCGAATCTGTTCGAGAGTGTCGCCTTCGACGCGCTCTGCCGCCTCAAAAAGGTTTGGCGAAGAAGCCGCAGGAGAGAAGCCGACAGAGGTGCGCGAAGGCGCCGGATCCGGAGTGCTTGGAGGAGCCGGCTTTGAGAAAGAAGCAGCGGCGGAAGAAGCGGGGAATCCGATGCGGGCGGGAAGCTCGGGCGCGGCGGATTCTGCAGCGCCATCGCGAGCTTCGGGGTCCTGAGCGGCGCGACTACGGTCCCTATAAAACGGGCCAAGCCCCAACTCCTCGCCAAACTGCAGCCATGCTTCCACACGCGCGCGTTTCTCCGGATCCATGCGCATCCTCCGAATCGTCGGCTCCAACTTACTTCGATTGTTTTTGAATTGCCAGGACCTGGTCAAGAACGCGATTCGCTACTTCGAACTTGCTCATTTTCGGGAGAGCGAGTTCGCGGCCGCCGCGCATAAAGAGAGTCACAATGTTCGTGTCGGTATCGAATCCGGCGCCTTCCTGCGTTACGTCGTTCGCGACAATGATATCCGCGTGTTTGCGCTCGAGCTTCGATTTGGCATTCCCGGCTACATGGTCGGTTTCGGCGGCAAAACCTACCAAGACGGCGGTTCCCTTTTCGCGCCCGAGCTCCGCCAGAATGTCCGGCGTCGGCTCGAGTTCGAGCGTGAGCGATCCTTCGCTGCGCTTCAGTTTGGTCGGATGCGCCGCTGAGAGACGATAATCCGAAACCGCGGCGGACATGATCACGACGCTGCACTCCGGCGCGCGCTCCATTACGCGCTGGCGCATCTCTTCGGCGGTGCGAACGGGAACCCAATCGACCCCCTCAGGAACCTTCAGATCCGTGGGACCGCTGACGAGGATAACGCGAGCCCCGCGGCGTTGAGCCGCTTCCGCAAGCGCATAACCCATTTTCCCCGAAGAGCGGTTGGTGAGAAAACGGACCGGATCGATATCCTCGCGCGTGGGCCCGGCGGTGACGAGAACCGTCTGCCCCTCAAAATCGTGGCGCAATCCGAGGAGTTCGCAGACGCGGCAGGCGATTGTTTCGACGGCAGCCAGGCGGCCAGCACCCGTCATGCCGCAGGCAAGGTAGCCTTCATCCGGATCAACCACGTGGACGCCGCGCGCGCGCAACGCCTGCACGCTCGCTTGCGTTGCGGGATGCTCCCACATATTGACGTTCATGGCAGGAGCGACCATGACGGGAGCTTGCGTCGCGAGGTAAAGTGTGGTGAGAAAGTCGTTGGCGATGCCGTGTGCGAATTTACCGAGAATGTCAGCCGTGGCAGGAGCAACGAGCAGGAGATCGATGCGCTGCGCGACGGCGATATGCTCGATCGCGCTCTCGACGTTGGCCGGAGAGGCATCGTCGGTGCTGAACATATCGGTAATGACCTTCTGTCCTGTAAGCGCGGCGAAGGTGAGCGGCTGGATAAACTCCTGCGCGCCGCGGGTCATCACCACCTGCACGTCAAGCTTTTCTTGCTGCAGGCGGCGGGTCAGCTCCGCGGCCTTGTAGGCCGCCACACCACCGGTGACGCCAAGCGCGATTCTCATTTCCGCCGCTTTCCGTCCTTGTCGTCTCCGTCGGCATACAAGTCGGAGACTTCGTATTCAAGGTATCCCTTGCGAAGCTCTTCTTCGGCAATGCGCGTGTATTTCCGCGACTGCGGATTATCCACGAGCGGACGGCCGCCGATCATCAATTGCCGCGCGCGGCGGGCCACAACCACAACGTATGCGAATTGGCTATCCGGTGCTTCTCTCAAAACTGCCATAAACAAGTCAGCCTCCGAAGGACTTGAGAATTTCGCGGATCCGATCTTCGTTCCGCGTCACGCGGCAACGCGAGCCGAGCGCAATGGCCTGTGCTTCCTTCCCCGCGCGCTCGACGTCGTCGTTGATGATTGCAAAATCGTAGCTGCTGTAGCTGAGCATTTCCTTGCCCGCCCGCTCCAGCCGCCTCTTGATTTCGTCTTCCGAGTCCTGGCCGCGGCGGCGGATGCGCTGCTCCAAATCCGCGCGCGAAGGCGGCAGCACAAACATCGAGACGGCTCCGGGCAGTTTGGCCTTCACCTGGTGCGCGCCCTGCACGTCGATTTCGAGAACCAGATCCTTGCCAGCCGCGCGCGCCTCGCCGAGCCATCTTTTCGGGGTGCCGTACCAATTTTTCCCAAAGACCTGTGCGTACTCGAGGAACTCACCCCGCTCGACCATCGCCTTGAATTCAGCTTCGCTCACGAAATTGTACCATTTGCCGTCCGATTCCGTCTTGCGGGGCTCGCGCGTGGTGCACGAAATCGACAGCATCGTGCCCGCCAGTTCCAGGATTTTTTCCACCAGCGTCGATTTTCCCGAACCCGACGGCCCGGACACGATGAGAACCAGCGGCTCCCGCGCGCTCATTCGATGTTTTGCACCTGTTCCCGCAGTTTTTCGATCTCCGACTTGATCTCGATTCCCTGCCGCGTGATTTCCAGGCCGTCGCCGTCGTTTCCCGGTGTTTTCGACAGCAGCGTGTTGGCCTCGCGCTGCATCTCTTGTAACAGAAAATCGAGCTTCTTGCCTACGTCCGGTGCGCCACCCAGGAGCTGCTCGAACTGCTGCACGTGGCTTTCCAGGCGAGTCAGTTCTTCGCTCACGTCGCTGCGTTCGGCGGCCATGGCGGCCTCTTGTGCCAGGCGCGCGGGCTCGATGGCGCTTTCGCCGAGGAGTTCTACGAGCCGCAGGCGCAGGCGTTCGGCGAATTGCGGCCGTGCGCGTTCTGCCAGCACCTCGACATCCCTTGCAAGAACCGCGATATGCCCTAGGCGCCCGGACATCTCCTCGCGCAAATGATTCGCCTCCGCCTCGCGCATGCGATCGAGCCGATCAAGAGCTTCCGCCAGGCAGCGTGCGACGCTTGCTTCCAAGCGCGCGAGTTCGTTTTCCGTAGCGACCGCCGCCGTCCCGATGACACCCGGCAAACGGAGAATTCCTGTCAGATCCGTTTCGCCCTTCAGGCGGAATTTTTTCTTCAGGCCATTCAAGGCGTCCATGTACGCGGCAGCCACTTCCTGGTTAATTCCGACGGCGGCTTTTCCACCAGGTTCGTAATACAGCGTCACGTCCAGATGGCCGCGGCGGACGCGTTCGCGAATCGTTTTCCGCATTGCCGGCTCGATGGACTCGAAGCCCTCCGGCAAGCGCACGTGCAAATCCAGAAAGCGGTGGTTCACACTGCGAATCGTGAGGCGCAGGCTCCAACCGTGCTCGGTTGTGTTTGCTGCGGCAAATCCGGTCATCGACTTCATCCCCGGAGTCGCAAGAGGGGAGGTTTCGGTCATGGCAGCGGGATTTTTCTTGACGCTCATGGTCAGGCGGGCTCGACGGCTCGTGTGGCCGGCTCTGCATCGCGGAATTGCATGGCGTGGAGACGTGCATAAAGCCCGTTGCGCGCCAGCAGCTCTTCATGCGTGCCGCGCTCGCGAATCGTTCCGCCGTCGAGGACAAGAATCATGTCCGCGCGGCGGGTGGTCGAAAGGCGGTGGGCAATCACGAACACGGTCCGGCCGGTCATCAGGTTATTGAGTGCGCTTTGCACCAGCATCTCCGACTCCGTATCGAGCTCGGAGGTTGCCTCGTCGAGAATCAGAATCGGTGCATCTTTGAGCAGAGCGCGCGCAATCGCCAGCCGCTGGCGCTGCCCGCCGGAGAGGCGCTGGCCCCTGTCGCCAATCACCGTTTCGTAGCCCTTCGGTGTCTCCATGATGAAATCGTGCGCAAGAGCGGCTTTGGCCGCCTGGATGACTTTTTCTTTGGGAAGGTTCGGTTGGCCGTAGCAGAGATTGTTCCAGATCGTGTCGTCAAAGAGGATCGTCTCCTGCGTCACGATGGCGATTTGCTCGCGAAGGGAACGGAGAGTGACGTCGCGGACGCTATTTCCATCGATGCGCACAACGCCGCTCGTCACGTCGTAAAAGCGGGGGAGCAGATTCAGCATAGTAGATTTCCCCGCCCCGCTCGAACCCACGATGGCAACGACGGACCCGGCAGCCACCTTGATGTTGATTCCTTGCAGCGTGTCCGCCTCCCCGTCTTCGAAGCGAAAGCCGGCGTTGTCGTATTCGATCATTCGCGAAAAGGGCGGCAGAGTCTTCGCGCTTGGCGCATCGAGGCTCTCTTCCGGCATGTCGAGGAAGGAAAAGACTTGCACGGACATCCCCACGGCTTGCTTGAAGAATTGATACAGCGACCCGAGTCTTTTCACGGGCTGATAAGCGCTAAAAAGTGCAAAGACAAAAGCGAACAAGGTCCCGGTGGTCATTCTCCCGTGGTGGATCTGATCCCGCGCATAGAGCAAGATAAAGCAAAAAACAACGGCGCCCAGCAAATCCATCATTGGCGACGTGGCCGCCATCGCGCGGATCCACCTCATGTTCTCGCGCAACAGGTTTCGAGCGTTCGCCTGAAATTTCCGGATTTCAAAGCCTTCCATCCCGAAAGCTTTCACTACCCGGTTTCCGCTGATTGTCTCTTGCAGAATCTGGCTCAGGTCCGCGAGCTTCGAGCGGCTCCTCTGGGTCGCTTGCCGAATTCTCCGCGTCAACTTTCCCACCGGCCAGATAACAAGAGGCACGAGCACGGCGGCCCCAGCGGCCATCTTCCAATTCAGCACGAGCAAGACGAGCACAAAAGCAACCAGGCTGAACGTCTGGCGGACAAAATCGGCGAGGTAATCGGAAAAGGCCGTACGCAACTGTTCAATGTCAGCAATCACTGCAGATATAACTCGACCAACTGAATTGCGGTGAAAAAATCCCACCGGCTGCTGCACGACTTTCGCGTACACCTGGTTGCGAAGGTCTGTCACGCTCGAAAGGCCGACGTGCTGAATCAGGGTCACTCCGAAGAATTCCGCCAGCCCCTTCGCGGCAAACAGGAAGAGCAGAGCCAGAGAAAATACCGACCACACATGGTGAATGCGCGAGGGAACGAACGAATTCAACGATATCGTCGGGCCGCCGTAGGGAAGCGTGAACAGCGTCAGCCGCTGATCGAGCGAGCTGGGTTTCAAGACGATGTCTACTGCGGGCTTCACTGATACCACTGCAAGCCCGTCCGCGGTGGCCATTACAGCAACCAGGAAGATCCCCGCCGCCATGACCAGCGTGTACGGCTGGACGTATCGCAGCAGACGGTACAAATCCTGCTTTGGAGAGTTGCTTGGACCCGTTTCCATGCTCCCCGTTTCGCCAAACAGTTTGCCAACGCTAGGCTGGCATCTATCAATTGTCAACCGGAAGACTTGTCCAAGTCCCGGTGGACCACCTTCGTCGAATAACCCTTCTTCTTCAACTGGCGCCGGATCACTTCGGCCAGCGCCACGGAGCGGTGACGCCCGCCCGTGCAGCCCAAAGCAACCGTTAGATAACTTTTCCCTTCCCCGATGTAATGCGGAATCAGGTAGAGGAGCAAGCTTTCGATCCTCCGCAAAAACTCCTCTGTCTGGGGAAACGACCGGATGTAGCGCGCCACGCGCGCATCCTTCCCGCTGAAGGGCCGAAGCCGCGGGACGAAGTGCGGGTTGGGCAGAAAGCGCACGTCAAACACCAGATCCGCGTCCGCGGGAATGCCATAGCGAAAGCCGAAGCTCACGACGGAAACCAGCAGGGGCCGCTGCGTCTGGCTCTGGAACCGGTCGGTGACAAACTGCCGCAGCTCGTGAACGTTGAATTTCGATGTGTCGATCACGACGTCGGCCAGCCGGCGAATGGGAGCCATGCGGCGCCGCTCCTCGCGGATCCCTTCGCGAATCGAATTGTTGCGCGCCAGAGGATGAGGTCGCCGCGTCTCGCTGAAGCGGCGCATCAGCACTTCGTCGCTCGCCTCGATGAACACCAGAGTCGCGGGATGCTCCGACGCGAGCTTGCGATAGGTTCCCGGCAACTTCTCTATCTGCTCGCCTTCGCGAACGTCCACCAGCAGCGCCGCCCTCTCGATTTCACCCGAGCCGTCACCATAGAGTTCGCCAAAGATGGGGATTAGAGCAACCGGTAGATTGTCGACGCAATAAAAGCCGAGATCCTCGAATGTATTGAGCACGGACCCCTTGCCAGAGCCCGAAAGGCCGGTGAGGATGACCAACTGGCTTGCGGCCCGGGCCCCTTTTTTCTTGCGAGGCGGGTTTTTCACGGAGGTCGGAGCCTAACTCTTCACCCGGCGCCGGTGCGTGCTCGGGATTCGCAAATCTTCCCGGTACTTGGCCACGGTGCGGCGGGTGACGTGGATGCCTTCGTCGCTCAGCTTCTTCGTAATCTGCTCGTCGGTCAGCGGCTGTGCGGTGTCTTCTTCCTCGATCATTTTCTTCACGCGGCGCTTCAGCGAAAGCAACGACATCTCGGCGCCCTGCGGGCCGTTCACCGATTCCGAGAAAAAGTAGCGCAGCTCGTAGACGCCCTGCGGAGTGTGCACGTATTTGTTGGCGACAGCGCGGCTGACCGTCGAGGGATGCACGCCGACTTCTTCGGCGACCTCTTTGATCATCATCGGCTTCAAATGGTCCGGACCGTAGTCCAGAAAATCGCCCTGGCGACGGAGAATCGAATGGCACACGCGGAGAATCGTGTGTTTGCGCTGCTCGATGTTCTTCATCAGCTGGATGGCGGCCGTGAACCGCTCTTTCACGTAGTTGCGCACGTCACGGTCGGCTGCGTCGCGGGCCAGCAGGCGGCGATACGTGGAATTCAGGCGCAACTGCGGCAGGTCATCGTCGTTCATGAAGACCTGCCATTCGCCGTCAACCTTGCGGAACTGCACGTCCGGCTCGACCAGCCGCGCTTCGGTTTTGTTGTAGCGGAGCCCAGGCTTCGGGTCGAGCTTCTTGATGACATCCACCGCGCGTTTCACCAGTTCGACAGGACGATTGAGCACTCGCGCGACATCCTTCAACTGGTTGTTCTGCAGAAGCTTCAGATGCTCGCTGATGATCTGCTGCGCAAGCGTGTTCTGCGGGTCGACTACTTTAAGCTGCAGGAGCAGGCATTCGGTGAGTTCGCGCGCGGCAACGCCCGGCGGGTCGAATTCCTGCACCATCGTGAGCGCTTCTTCCACGTCCTCAGCGGAAAATTCTCCCTGCGCAGCAATCTCTTCCAGCGTCGCTGTCAGATAGCCGTTTTCATCGAGATTGCCAATGATGGCCTCCGCGACGCGCCGCACGGTCTCCGTGCAGATGCTCACGCTCAATTGCCAGGTCAGGTGATCCGCAAGGCTGGAGGGAGAAGAAAGAAACTTGTCGAAGGACGGCCGCTCGATTTCTTCCGACTCGCTCGAAGCGGTTCGCTCCGCGCCGGTGTCGAGATACTGCGTGAAGAACGAGCCGAAGTCGAATTCATCGAAGGGGTTTGAGGCTTCCGTTTCGGGGACTTTTTCCGTTTCGGCCTTCAGGAAGGTTTCGTCCGTGTAATTCTCGGACGTGTTCTGATCCTCGTTTACTTCGTCGAGGACCGGGTTGGCCATAATCTCCTGATTGATCATCTCGCGCAATTCGAGGCGATTCAGCGCGAGCACACTGACCATCTGCACCAGTCCGGGCGTCAGAATCTGCCTCTGCGCCACGCGGAGGTTCAGTTTGGGTGCGAGATAATTCATATCGTCCTAATTCAGCCGGAACCCTTCTCCCAGATACACACGTTTCACTTCCGCGTTCTTCGCCAGGTTCTCAGGCGTCCCCGTATAGAGGATTTTTCCTTCATTGATGATATACGCCCGGTCGGTCACTGCCAGCGTTTCGCGCACGTTATGATCCGTCACGAGCACCCCGATGCCCGACGCGCTCAGGTCCGCAATAATCTTCTGGATGTCGACCACCGTCAAAGGATCGATGCCCGAAAACGGCTCATCCAGAAGAATGAACGAAGGCTCAAGCACCAGAGACCGCGCGATCTCCAACCGCCGCCTCTCACCGCCGGAAAGTACGTGCGCCTGGCTGTAGCGTACTCCTTCCAGCCCCATTTGCGTGAGAAGCTCTTCCACCCGGTCGCGTCTCTGCTCCGGCGTGAGCGGCAGGGTCTCCAGCACGGCCATCAAATTCTCTTCCGCCGTCAGCTTGCGAAATACGGAAGGTTCCTGGGGAAGGTAGCTGATTCCGCTGCGGGCCCGGAGGTACATCGGCAAATCGGTGATATCCTCGCCATCCAGCAAGACCCGCCCGTAGTCCGGACGCGCCAGCCCGACCAGGATATAAAACGTCGTGGTCTTTCCTGCGCCGTTCGGCCCGAGCAGCCCAACCACCTCGCCCTGTCGAATCTCCAGACTTATGTCGTCAACGACCTTACGACCGCGATACGACTTGCTCAAATCGGCGGCTTGGAGTTTCAACATGCCGGTTCATTTCTCAACCCGGTGCTTGGTCAGCGTGCGCGAACCTGTTTGAGAATCAATCAAAATCGTATCATTCGCTACAAAGAAGGTCAACGAATGGCCCGTCGTCGTGTTGCCGGAACCATCACTGACGGTCGGTTTTCCGCCGGAAAGGACGAATTTTCCATTCGCTGCGGTATACTCCGCTTCCTCGCCAACGCCCCTGCGATCTCCTTGGGTTACAACCACGCCGCCAGTCGCTACCGCTTTGTTGAACTGCGGCGACTTGCTTCCTTGCGCCACACCGGCTCCCTCTCCTGCAGGGGTGAAATACACGTCCATGGCTTGGGAGTGGATGGTCCCCTGCTCCGAACGAGCGACGACTCCGCCGTCCAAGTGTGCTTTGCCCTGTTGGCCCCAATACGTCAGGGTTGGCGCCGTAATGTTCCACAGAGTTGGCCCGCTGCTGCTTCCCGTTTTCTTTTGCGCCACGCTTTGCAGGCTGCCCGATGTTCCCGGAGCCGCTCCAGCCGTTCCCGATTCCTGCGGGAAAACAGCGGCCACGTTTCCCGTCGCGCGCAATTTCTGTTCTTCGCGCCAGACCTCAATCTGATCGGCGTCTAGTGCCGATTCCCCTTGCCACAACCGCGCATGGCCCGAATAGATTACGTGCCCCGAGGCGGTCGATCCACTGAGCGAAATTGCGGAAACATGCGCCGGACCGGCCCCCAAGCCCATAGTTGAACCGGAGCCAGGTGTGGATTCTAGTGTTGTGATCACGCCGCCAGTGGCTCGCAGGTCTCCCGTCTTCTGGTTGATGATCACCTTTCCTGCGGAGGTACGGCTCTGCGCATCGGTCAATATGGGAGAGCCGTCCAGCTCGATTGTGCCGGTGGACTGCACAATCCGCGCTTCCTGCGCCGTCGCCCCGCGATCCCCTTGTTGAAAGCGGACATTGCCGCTCTGCGTCAGCTCGGTCCATTCCCCGGTTTTCGCGAATTCGGCCTCCATCTCATCGGCTGAGCTTGTCTGCGGCACGGCTGTTCCCAACTGCCTGGTAATGCGGACATTCTCGCGGCCCAGGAGCTTTTCGAATTTTCCGTCGCCTGCAAATGTGGCGCGAAAGCGGTCCGCAGCAAGTTCGGTTTTTTCTGTTCCTGCAACCGTCTCAATCGTCGCGGGCGCGAGCGTCTCCGCTCCGGCAATTCTCTGGCGCGTGCTCTTTCCGGCGCTTCCGTCCGTCGCAAAATCAATCCGGAGGGCGCTGGTCTCGAGACTTCGCGTACCTTGTGCGTCTTTTGTATCGAGCGCAACGCGCCCGCGGGCCTCCATTTCCTGAACCAGATTTGTCTGTTGCAGCATCGTCAGATCCACTCGCGTCGCCGAAAAGTGATCCGTGCCTCCCGGAGAGCTTCTCTCCCCGCGCACGTTTCCGGTGGCTGCCAGGCGCTCCATCCACCCCGCCGAGCTCAGGTAGCCCTCAAATTGGTCGGCTGTCACTTCAAACTTTGCGCCGTTTTCAGTCGAATGAATCTCCGGATTGCCCGTCGCCGTTGCATGCTGAACGCGATACTGTGAGTCAAGATCGAACGAGATCGTCTGCGCAGTCAGCTCGCGCGACCCCTGCTTCACAGTGGCCGGACCGTTCAACGTCACCAGCAAATTGTTCCGCTGAATATCGAGACTGCTTCCCTCCACCTCGACGGGAAGGTCTCCGGTCCGCTCCGAACCCTCCATCTGCAGCCGGACGTCGCGATCGAGCCGGACCGTTGCGTTCTTCGTGCTGTAGGTGACTCCCACGGCTTGTCCTGTTCCCTGAGACAGCACAAACTGGACAGGCTCGTCTGTATAGGCTTCTCCCGTCTCCCGGTTGAAGCGTAGATCTTTTGTCGTAATTTGAATCTGTTTGCCTGCGGCGTTTTCGGGCTTCCTTCCTGCTTCCGAAGTGGCTCCTTGTATATCGATCTCTACGGAGCCTTCGCAGCGCACTTCTCCGCTCTTCGGCTCGTAGCTGCATTCTCCGGTGTGGATGTTGTCGTTGCGCTCGCCCTTGGTGCCGTAGATCGAAATCCACACGTCCTTCAAAACCGCACGGTTTTCATCCTTGAATTGCGTGGCTTGCGAAGCGCGGATGGTGAAAATTGTGCGGTCTTGTTCAACTTTCGAGAAAGAAAACTCCGCGGATTGCTGCTGGACGGTGACAGGAATCGCCGGGGGATGTCGCCTTTCTCGCTCCTGCCGAATCACGCGGTGGGCGTAAATTCCAAGAACAGCTATGGCAATCAGGCCGGCGGCAATCGCCGACCAGCGTGCGTAACGCGCCGCCTCCTGATTCCGCAATGCGCTTCCCTCCTGCCCCTAACCAGCGAGTATAGGAGACTGCACCAAGTGGCACAACTTTGTGGAGGGAATGTCCGAAGAAACTACGGGCGGGAAAATGGAATGGATCAGCCCTCGCAAGGGGAACGTGAAAGTCCTTTTCGCAACCGACTCCCCTCAGTCCCCGGTCGGGGCTTGCTTCCCAACCGCAGGCACCGATTCCGTCACAACAAAGGCCTCGCGTTCGTATCCTAAGTCGCGCGCCGAGGGGGTCAGGATCGTTCGCGGCCCAATAAAAATTTTTTGTTGCTTCGTCAGCGCCATGCGGACGTCGTTTTCGCACACGAATTCCGCCACGTGAATTGCTGGAGGCGCTGGCTTGGCAGGTGGTACGGCAGGCGCTTGTATTGGCGTCGCAGGCAGCGCGGCGGCGGGTGTTGCACCCGAAGCTGCTGTAACCGCCGCGGCAGGAAGCTTTGCCGCCCTGGCTGCAAATGCAGCTGCCACTACCTCGGATGCAGCGCTTTCAATTGTCGAGCAGACTGGCGCCGCAACAGCAACGGACGCGCCGGCTTCTGCGGCTGGCTTCGGCGAGCCTGCGCCCCGCGCAATGCCACGCGCCGTGAAAACCTGTTCAACGATTTTCGCAATCGTCGCGCGCTCAGACGGCAAAACAGCCGCCTCCTTCGCCAGATTCGCCCTAGCGCTTGCGCCAGCTACGGCTGCGGCGACGGCCTCCACCACCTTCGGCGCCGCCGCCACTGCCTTCACAATGTCCTCCTGGGCAGGACGTACTTCGGTCGCCGGCTTCACGGTCGCCGTACCCGCCATAGCTGTTGTCCGCCCCTCGATGGGCGCACCAGTGGCAATCAGTCTTTGCGCGGCGGGAATCGTCCGGTGTTCCACGCCGCGGGATTCCCACGCCACGCGCTTCACATTCAGCAAATGCTGCGGCCCGATATTGTCCGATGTGATGTTACCGCCCGGAGAGCCGCATCCGAGCGTCATCGCCGGAAAGAGATTCGTCGAATAGCCGATCGAGCCGTGGACGGATGATGAGTTCACGACCACACGAAATGCCGGGACCGCCGCGCCATATCGTTTTGCTGCCGCCTCGCTCTGCGTGTGAATCGACGCTGTATGCCCACTGCCACCGTGTTGCAGCAGCTTCACGCACAGCTCGATTCCCGCAGCCAAATTCGGCGCGGAATAAAACGCCAGAATCGGCGACAGTTTTTCAGCAGAAAGAGGGACTTCGCGCCCAATACCCTCGAGCCGCGCAATCAGCACACGCGTCGAGGATGGAACTTTGATCCCCGCCATCTCCGCAATCACCGTCGCCGCCTTCCCCACCACCTGCGGGTTCGGCGTGTGCGAGCCGCCCCGAAAGACGAGCGCCCCGAGCTTGGCAATCTCTTCCGGCGTCAAAAAGTACGCGCCTTGTTGCCGGCATTCTTCCAACGCCTGGTCGCGCACTGCGTCTTCCGCGACAATGGCCTGCTCGGAAGAGCAGATCGTCCCGTAATCGAAAGTCTTCCCCGCAAAAATATCGGCAACGGCTTTCTTGACGTTGGCCGTGCGCTCGATCATCGCCGGCACATTGCCCGGGCCCACTCCATACGCTGGCCTTCCCGAGCTGTAGGCCGCGCGCACCAGGCCCGTTCCGCCCGTCGCCAAAATCACCCCGGTCAACCGGCTCTTCATCAGTTCCTGCGTGCCGAGCATCGTCGGGTGCATCAGGCACTCGATCAGGCCCTCCGGCGCACCCATTTTCAGGGCCGCGCGAAGCAGAACGCTCACCGTTTCGCAAATGCAGCGCATCGCCGAGGGATGCGGGCTCATCACCATGGCGTTGCGCGCCTTGAGGGAAATCAGCGTTTTATAAATCGCGGTCGAGGTCGGATTCGTTGAGGGAATGATCGCCGCCACGACTCCCACCGGTTCGGCAATTTCGACAATTCCCTTCTCGCGGTCTTCACGCAGGATCCCGACTGTCTTCATCCCGCGAATCGCGCGCGGCACGTCGACCGAGGCCAAGCGGTTCTTGATAATCTTGTCGGGGACGTTTCCGTAGCCGGTCTCTTCCACGGCCAACCGCGCCAACTGCTCCCCGGCCTCCGTCGCGGCCTTCGCGCAGGCTTCGACGACAGCATCCACCTGTCCCTGGGAAAATTCGGCGAATTTCTTCTGGGCTTCGCTGGCCCGCTCGAGAGCTTCGCGGGCTTCCTGGATGGAAATCAGATCGCGGTCACGCAGGCTCAAGGCTTTCGACTCGGCTGGCTAGCTCTGACGGCACATAAAGCATGGAAGTGTCATTGCCCAAGGGCCGCCCGCTTGCCCTAAGTGAAGTTCAAGGGTGGCGGGCCCGAGGCACGACTCTTGCGTCCCGGACGGCTTGCCGGGAAACCTGCTCCTTGCTTTCAATCCTTACTTCTTCGCGCTTTTCGACTTATCCCCACCCGGCAAAATCTCTTCCACCAACTCGTGCGGTCGCGGTATCACGTGAACCGCAACAAGTTCTCCCACGCGGCGGGCGGCGGCAGCTCCGGCATCCGTCGCGGCCTTCACGGCGCCAACGTCGCCTCGCACCATCACGGTCACGTATCCTGCGCCAATGTATTCTTTTCCCAGCAGGATCACGTTCGCGGCTTTGACCATCGCATCGGCCGCTTCGATCGAGCCCACCAGCCCCTTCGTCTCGATCATCCCCAGCGCTTCGTTGGACATGCGCCCTCACTCACTTCGTTTTCGGATTGTGCGCCCGCACGTGTGGCGAAATTCGCTCGGAGCGTAACACGCCGTTCACACCAAATCAACCGGCGGTGTCGCGTTGCGTCAGAAATTGTGGAAATCGGGAAACAAAAGGGGAGGAAAAGACGGGATGTACGCCAAGCCGATGGTGCCACGTGCGAGGGCGCTACGCGTTCGTGGCTCCCTGCACGATCACTCCCAGGCCTGCGGCCGCCACACTGTCCCGTGAAGTGTTCTTCACCAGATACATCGCTTCGTCCGCCAGATGCAGCAGCTCGGCTTTGGTGCGTGAATCGGTGGGGTAGGAAGCAATGCCAACGCTGGCCGTGATCTTCACGTTCAACCCCGTGTCCTTCAACCACACGGTCTCGCGGATCAGCTTGTGCAGACGCCTCCCGACCCCAATCGCGTTTTCCTTGGACGTCTGCGGCAGCAGCACCACGAATTCATCGCCGCCATAACGGAACGCCATGTCGATCATCCGGCAGCGATCTTTGATGGATTGCCCGATTTCCCCCAACAGCTTCGAGCCCATCAGGTGCCCATGCGTGTCGTTCACATTCTTGAAGTGGTCGAGATCGATAAAAATCAGCGAAAACTCGAAGGCGTACCGGTGCGAGCGGTAAATCTCCGTATCCAGCATGAAATTCAGATGGCGCGCATTGTAGAGGCTTGTGCAATCGTCCGTAATCGTCAGTTCGTGAATCCGCTGCACATGGCGCGCATTTTCAATGGCGATGGCCGCATAGTCCGCCAGCGCCTCGAGAAGCGCCAGATCGCGGTTGCTGAATCCTTCGTCGCCCACGCAATTGATCAGCTCGATTACTCCCAGGCATTGATCGCGGAATCTCACCGGCACAGCGACAATCGAACGCGTCTCCATGCGCGTCTTTTCGTCCACTTTGCCGAAGAACCGCGAGTCCTTCGAAGTGTCCGGCACGACCACGGCTTTTCCCGCCTCCGCCACCCATCCCGCCAGCCCCTGCCCGACTTTGATGCGGACGTCCTTCAGCGCCTCGGCGCCTTCTCCCGTCGCAATCTGGAAATACAGCTCCCGCTTTTCTTCGTCCATCAGGAGCAGCGACCAGGTGTCTGGGTGGAGAACTTCATTGATTTTTTCCATGATGGTGCGGAGGACCTGGTCGAGTTGCAACGAAGACGTCAGCGCCTTGCCCAGCTCATGGAACACTGTGAGTTCGTTGGCCTGCGGCACGTCCAGCAGGGGGCCGGGATTGCGGCGCCGCTCGACGCCATCAAAAGTTTTGGTATCCGCCGTTTTCCGCACGTGTTCGTTCAAGGGGAGCCAGCCCGCGCCGGTCAGGCAGACCCGGGGCCTTGTCATTATAGTGAACCCATTTTTCTCCCTGCAATCGTCTCGGAAGCGGTGTTGACGTATGTCTTATAGGCCCGCACCTTCTGCGGCCCCCTCCGTTTCTGTGCAAGAATCCTTCCCGCGGCATTGACACTCCACTCGGCCCACGCCTATATTTTTTCTGCGCGGATGAGCTCCTCGGGATGCACTCAACACCTTTCGGCGATCGTCTGAAACGCGAGCGGGAAATGCGAGGAGTTTCTCTCGAAGAAGTGTCGGCAGCCACACGCATTGCTCCCAAATATCTCGAAGCTCTCGAAAACGACCAGTGGGATCAGCTTCCCGGCGGCGTTTTCAATCGTGGTTTCATCCGCTCAATCGCCCGCTTCCTGGGACTCGATGTCGACAACCTGGTCGCGGAGTATGACTTGGTCACCCAAGGGCAAAAGCCGGCGTCAGCACCCGCGACGCTCCCTCCGCAGTTCCATAGGAACTGGACTCCGTTCGTCATCGCATGCGCCATCCTATTGGTCGTTCTTGCTGCAGGTGCCTTCGTTGTCGTGCGCTTCGGGCCGCGAATCCTGTTCCATCTGCGGCGCTCGCATGGAGCTGTCTCGACTCCGGCCTACACCCCTCCGGCCAGTCCGTCGAGCGCCATGGACGCGAGTCCCGCCGTTTCAACATCCTCCGCCTCTGCCGTCGTCCCCAACACCGGCCCGCTCGAACTGAAGATGGACGCCGGGAAACCGACCGAAGTCACGATTTTTGCCGATGGCGAGCGGGTGTTCGACGGGCACGTCGAGCCGGGCGACTCGCACCAATTTGAGGCCAAAGACAATTTCAGGATTACGTCGAGCGAGGCGAGCGCCTTGCTGCTCGAACTCGACGGCCAGACTCTGCCGCCGATCGGAACTCCTGGCGAACCTGGTTCCATCACGTTGACGCGGAAGGATCTCACGAACGATCCAGGAGGAAACCATTAGCGCCGAACTCCGCGACGCAATTCGTACGGGCCACGCGAGGCCCGAGCAGAAGCTAGCGGTTTGTGGGGGCGCCGCAGGGCTCCCGTCCGTGGACCGCGCCGAAATTCTTGCCATTCTTTCGGGCGATTCCGATCCCTTGATTGCCGAGCGGGCGCGCAACGCCATCGTGACGCAGCCGCTCGATTCCGTCATCGCGGCTATCGTGCGCGCCGACGCCGATCCGCGCATCTTTCGTTTTGCTGCGGAGTATCTCGCGGACAGGTCCGGCGTGGCCGACGCTCTGGCGATGAATCCAGCCTGCCCCACACCCGTTCTCGCAACGGTTATGAAGCGCATCACTCCCAAAGGAATTCAGGCGTTGCTCGATAATCTCGAACGCGTCAGCTCCGATCCGGAATTGGCCGCTGCGCTCCACGGCGTCACGTCGGGAACCCCCGAACAGAACGAGTTATTGAAGGCACTGCAGGGCGGCGCGATGGCGACGAAAGACCTCGCCGATGCGGCTGCGGAAATCGAGCCTGATCCCGTCAAGCGCGAGACGCTGATGCAGAGATTGGTGCACATGACAGTCGTGCAACGATTGACCCTGGCTCTTAAGGGCGGCCGCGAAGAGCGCATGCTTCTGATCCGCGACTCGAACAAATTGGTGCAGAAATGCGTCCTTCAATCGCCGCGCCTCACCGACACGGAGGTCGAATCGTTTGCTGCCATGGCCAATTTATCGCAGGAAGTGTTGCGGACAATCTCTTTGAACCGCCACTTCATGAAGAGCTATGCGGTGGCGAAAAATCTGGTTAACAATCCTAAGACACCCGTCGACATTTCCCTGCATCTGATTACGCGCCTCACGGCCACTGATCTGGCAAAATTGACGGCCAGCAGGAACGTCCCGGAGACCCTCACGAAGGCCGCCATCAACCTGCAGCGTAAGCGAAAACTCGGCAAGGACGGTTAGCCGGCGCGCTCGCGGGGCGTCGCCTACTTCGCCGGCGCCTCCGCAAACGACGCCAAGACTTGCTTCTTGTACGCATTTGCCTTCGCCAGAATTTCCGGCTCGTCGAGCGTCAGCATCTTCCGGTCTTCCATCACTGGCTTTCCGGCGATCACCACCGTCCGCACGTCGGACGCTTTCAGTGCGTAGACGATCTGCGAATAGACGTTGTACATCGGCGTTGCGTGCGGCGCCGTCGTGTCCACGATGATCAGGTCCGCCTTCTTCCCCGTCTCGAGCGAGCCGATCTCCTTGTCCATGTGCAGCGCGCGCGCGCCGGAAATCGTCGCAAGTTCCACAACCTTTTCCGCCGGCAATGCCCGCGGGTCCATATGCGCAATCTTTTGCAGCTTCGCGCCGAGATCCATCTCTTCGAACAAATCCTGGTTGTTGTTGCTGGCCGCGCCGTCGGTCGCGATTCCCACGGGCACGCCCGCCGCCAGCATTGCCTCCGTCGGCATCACGCCTGCGGCCGTCTTCATGTTGCTCGAAGGATTGAACGAGCAACCCACATCGAAATGCGCGAGCGTGGTGATGTCCGCCTGGTCCACCCAGATGCAGTGCGCGCCGAGCACGTCGGGGCCGAGCAGTCCAATCCGCGCCAGATACTGCACCGGAGAGACGCCATGCTTTTCCCTGCTCAACTGCAGCTCGAACGGCGCTTCGGCGATGTGAATCAGGATCGGGGCATGATTTTTCCTCGCCAGCGCCGCGGCTTCCTGCAGCGTCTTCTCCGAGCAGGTATAGATCGAATGCGGCGCCACGGCTGCAACGATCAGCGGGTCGCCCTTCCAGTGATCGAGATACTTTTGCGTGTAGGCAAACGCGGCGGCCGTCGTTTTATTGTCCGGCGCGGGAAAATCAATAATCGTTTCTCCCAGCACGCCGCGCATGCCCGCTTCTTTCGTCACACGCGCGACGTCATCCTCGAAGTAGTACATGTCGGCGTACGTCGTAATCCCGCCGCGCAGCATTTCGTCGATGCTCAGCCGCGTGCCCCACATCACGAAATCCGGGGTGACGTTGCGCGCTTCCGCCGGAAATATGTACTTGTGCAGCCAGTCGTCGAGCGCCAGGTCGTCGGCCAGTCCGCGAAACAGGCTCATCGCCGCATGTGCATGAGCGTTGATCAGCCCCGGAAGAACCAGCGAGCCCCGCGCGTCGATCACCTTTGCGGCGTCGTATTCCGCCGAGATGTTCGCGCTCTTATCGACCGCCAGAATCGAATCTCCGCGCACCGCGATTGCGCCATCATCGATGATGCGCCGCGTCGGGTCCATCGTCACCACGACGCCGTTGGTCACGATCAGATCGGCATGCTCTTTGCCGAAAGCCCGTGGCGAGTTCCATAACAGCGTCAAGCTACAGAAA
>DATKPM010000034.1:0-15330 GCA_035524135.1 Candidatus Acidiferrum sp.
TTCGGCTTCGGCTTGTCCTACACGAACTTCGACTACGGCAAGCTGCAGATCCGTCCCATCGCCATGAAGCTGCCCGCCGGCTCCAATCCCGGCCCGCGCTTCGAGGTTTCCTTCGACGTGAAAAACACCGGCTCTCGCGAAGGCGCCGATGTCGCCCAGGTTTACGTCGGCGAACCCGACGCAAAAGTCCCTCGTCCTCCAAAGGAGCTCAAGGGATTTTCCCGCGTCGATCTCAAGCCCGGCGAATCGAAGCATGTCAGCGTCGTTCTCGATTCGCGCTCGTTCGATTATTACGACGTGAACTCCAAGGAATGGTGCGCCGACCCCGGCGATTTCTCCATTCTCGTCGGCCGCTCCTCCACGCAAATCCTCCTGCGCGGCAAAGTCACGCTCTCCGACGCTCAAGCCCAGGAGGCCACCCACAAACCTTAATTCTCTCCGATTCTCTCCCTTTCAGTCGGCACCAGAACCTCGTCGAGCCTGCAGGCTCCCGCCTGCAGGCGTGGTCGTGCTCTGGGTGCCCCGCCTTTGCTGTCCTTGCAAAGGGTGGGTGCCTTCTATGCCCCCAAGTTTCGACATTTCTTGCTGGATATTCCGAATATTGCAAAGAGGAAGGAAACTAACTACCAGCGGGCAAACGTTTCCTCAAAATTAAATTCGCCGATTTTGCCTTGTCTCTTTCTCGTCCAAAACTGTTCAATTCTTCTGGCTGTCGCCGCCCAGCGCTTTCCCCGGCAGCACCGGGAACTTCATCTCTTCCAGCTCCCGCCGCAATTGCGCGACGGATTGCACCTGCACGCCCACAATTCCTTGCTTCCGCGCCGCCGCCAGATTCACTTCGCGGTCGTCGACAAACAGCGCCTCCTCCGGCGCAACCGCCAGGCATTCGATGCACTTCTCATAAATCAGCGCGTCGGGTTTTGCCGACCGCACTTCCGCCGAAAAAATCTGGCAGTGAAATTTCTCCACCCATGGAAAGCTTCGCCGCACATGCGCGATCATGTCGTGCTGCATGTTCGACAATATCGACGTCCGGTATCCCGCCGCGATCAGTGCCTGCGACCACTCCACCATCTCCCCGCGGATCCGGCTCCACATCTGCAAATCCCATTGCCGCAATTGCTCGCGCTGCTCCGCGCCCGCCTTCACTCCTTCGCGCTCCGTAAAATTCTTCCAGTATTCTTCGGGCGTCAAGTCGCCGCGGTCATATGGCACCCGGCTCTCGTGATACATCTCGACGAATCTCTCCGGCGTCGTGCGAAACACGCCTGCCATCCGCGCTAGGACCGCCGGGTCCGGCGCCTCGCAGAGCACCTCGCCAAAATCGAAAATCACCGCGCGAATTCTCTTGCCGTTGCTTTCCACGTTCCACCTTCGCGTGAAGCTATCTCTTCGCTTTCGTTTCCTCGCTCGCGCTTTACTTCATTCGATGCGCTAGATCGGTGCCAGGACCCTCTCGGTCGCGGCTTTTTCCGCCTCCGCCGCCCCGCTCCGTATTCCCCATCGCTTCATCCACAAAAACAAAATCAGCAGTCCCCATAAGTGGTACCCGAAATTTGCGCGCCGCTCCATGTGCAGCCGCATGCACTCCCTCACCGCCGCCGCATCGAATAACCCCTCATGCTCAGCCAATCCCTGCTCCAGCGTCTCTTCCAGCAGCGGTCGCAGCGCTCCTCGCAGCCATTTGTGCGCCGGAATGTCGAATCCCGTTTTCTTGTGCGTCAGGATCGGCGCCGGCAGCCGGTCTTTCATCAGCTCTTTCAAAATAAATTTCTGTTTCGCGCCGCGCAGTTTGAAATCTCCCGGCAATCCTGCCGCAAATTCCACCAGCCGGTGATCCAGAAACGGCGGCCGCAGCTCCAGCGAATGCGCCATGCTCATCCGGTCCGACTTCGTTAGTATGTCGTCCTGCAAATAATTTCGCTGGTCAAACCACAAATACGGCGACACTCCGTCGCCCGGCAATTTCTCCCGCAGCCCCGCCAGCGCTCCGCCCAGTGCATCCGGCAAAGCCGCCGCCATCAGCCGCCGCTTTTCCTCATCCGAAAACGTCCCGTTCCAATACACGTGCGCGCGCTCCGGCGCCATCTGGCTGCCTTCGATCATCCGCTTCAGCGTGTATTCCAGGCTGATCTTTTCATCCGACGCCGGCCATCCCCTCAGCAGCGCGGAAGCATTTCGCAACATCCATCGTGGTGCGCGCCTCGCCTGCCTCGCCAGCGCGTCCGCTCGGTACGTCACATAGCCCGCGAAAAGCTCGTCGCCGCCTTCGCCGCTCAGCACCACCGTCACTTTCTTCTTCGTCATTCGCGACAAAAACCACACCGGCAGCGCCCCCGCATCCGCGCTCGGCTCGTCGCTGTAATACGCAAACTCCGCAATCGCTTCCGTCAGTCCCGCTTCCAGGTTCAGATCAAATTCGTAGTGATCCGTTGCGTATTTGCGGACCGCTTCGCGGAAATACGGCGATTCGTCGAACTCCTGCCCCGCGAACGATACCGAAAACGTTTTCAGCCGCGACGCGCTCGCCTGCGCCGCATAGTGCAAGATCGTCGACGAATCCACCCCTCCGCTCAGCCACACCCCTAGCGGCACGTCCGACAGCAAATGCTCCTTCACCGCTCGCCCCAGCAGTTCGTCCAAGTCCTCCTTCGCCGCATCGAACGTCACATTCCGCTTCGCCCCGTACGGCACGCGCCAGTATTCTTCCGTCCGCGTTTTCCCGTCCCGCCATTCCATCCAGTGTCCCGCTGGCACCTTTTCGATTCCTTCCACCAGCGTCCAGGGACTCGGCACAAAATTTAGCGACAAGTAGCAGTCGAGTCCCTCACGAGAAATTCGCCTCTCGATTTCGGGATGCACGAAAATTGCTTTCAGCTCCGACCCGAAATACAAATCCTCGCCGCGCCTCGCGAAATACAGCGGCTTGATTCCCAGCCGGTCGCGCACCAGCACCAGCCTTCTCTCCGATTCGGTCCACAGCGCTGCTGCAAACATTCCGCGCATCCGCGCAAAGCAAGCCGTGTCCCACTCCATGAACGCGTGTAGCACCGTTTCCGTATCGCTGTGCGAATGGAACCGGTGCCCGCGCGTTTCCAGTTCCGCGCGCAGCTCCAGGTGATTGTAAATTTCTCCGTTGAAGACGATCGTGTAATTGCCGCTGTCGTCGCGGATCGGCTGGTCGCCCGCCTGCAAATCCAGAATCTTCAGCCGCGCCGCGCACAGCGACACCACCGCTGATTCATACACCCCCTGCTGGTCCGGCCCGCGGTGCACCAGCGTCTTCACCGCCTCGCGTATTCGCTCAGCAGGCGGCGTGCTATTTTTGTGGGTAAATCCGGCGATCCCGCACAATGGTTCCTGCACCTTTCATTCAAATCCCGCACTACCATCATCTTGTCGAGCGTGCAGGCTCCTGCCTGCACGCCGCGCATTTAACCGGGATATCCGATTTTCATCTCAAACTTGCCATTTCAAACCGGAAATTCGTCCCTTTTCTACCGTAGAGGCAAGGCGCGCTTCCCAAAGGAGAGACCGTCTTCTCCCTCCCCAGTGCCTTCGCATCCCTCTTTTTTCAATGTACCATAAGCACTTTGCTGTGGCGGCCCGAGTCCTAGACACAGGTCCTTTTTGGCCGGCCTCTTCATCTGCGACGCTTTACCCTGAGTATCCGCCTGTCGCGGATTCGAAGGGCTGTGAACTGGAGAATTTCTTGACCGAAGCCTTTATTTGTGACGCAGTAAGAACCCCCTTCGGCCGCTACGCCGGAGCTCTCTCCTCCATCCGAACCGACGATCTCGCCGCCATCCCTCTGCGCGCTCTCGCTCAACGCAATCCTTCCGTCGATTGGTCCGTTCTCGACGACGTCATCTACGGCTGTGCCAACCAGGCCGGTGAAGACAATCGCAACGTCGCCCGCATGGCTCTCCTCCTTGCCGGGTTTCCCAAGGAAGTCTCCGGCGTCACCGTCAATCGTCTTTGCGGTTCGAGCCTCGAGGCCGTCGCCCTCGCCGCTCGCGCCATCAAATCCGGCGAAGCCTCGCTCGTCGTCTCGGGTGGCGTCGAGAGCATGACGCGCTCTCCTTTCGTCATGCCCAAGCCGAACGCTCCGTTCAGCCGCGCTGCCGAAATTTTCGATTCCACCATCGGCTGGCGCTTCGTCAATCCCGAAATGAAAGCCCGCTACGGTGCGGACTCGATGCCCGAAACCGCCGAAAACGTCGCCGAAGAGTTCCGCGTTTCCCGCGCCGATCAGGACGCCTTTGCGCTCCGCTCCCAGCAGCGCTGGGCCCGCGCGCACGCCGATGGTTTTTTCACCAAGGAAATCGTTCCCGTCCCGTTCCTGCAAAAACACGGGGCCCCGAAAATGTTCGACACGGACGAGCATCCCCGTCCCGACACAACTCTCGAAGCTCTCGCGAATCTCAAGCCCATCGTCAAGCCCTCCGGCACCGTCACCGCCGGAAACGCTTCCGGAGTCAACGACGGTGCTTGCGCCGTCCTCCTCGCCTCGAAGGAAGCCGTCGCAAAATACAAACTCACGCCCCGCGCACGCGTTATCGCTTCCACCGCGATAGGCGTCGCGCCCCGCATCATGGGTTTCGCTCCCGCTCCCGCCACAAAGAAGCTTCTCGCCCGTACCGGCATTTCGCTTTCCGATATCGGCGTCATCGAGCTCAATGAAGCCTTTGCCGCACAGGCGCTCGCTGTCACTCGCGACCTTGGACTTGCCGACGATGACCCCCGCGTCAATCCCAATGGTGGCGCTATCGCCATCGGCCATCCTCTCGGTGCCAGCGGCGCTCGTCTCGTCGCCACAGTCGTCTCGCAGTTGCACCGCTCCCAGTCCCGTTATGCCCTTTGCACCATGTGCATCGGCGTTGGCCAAGCCGTCGCCACCCTCCTCGAACGCGCCTAGCTCGCCTACTTCTCATATTCCTGAGCCTCCAGGCCCATGCATGCAGGCGCACGCCTGCGAGGACGCTCTCGTCGCCGCATTTGTAGCGGCGCCCTTCAGAGCGGCGACTAGTCCTGTACTCCGCCGTTTGTGGTTGCATTTTGCAATGCGATTTTCGCGGCAACGAGAAAGAGAATTCCCGATTTACCGCTTTCAGAAAACAACCTGAAAGCGTGAGGTCAAAAATGAACGGAGGCTTTGCGGACAAGAAATCAATAAAGGAGCATGCAGCCGACGCCGCGCTTGGCCGCTAATTTCGCCAGTTTCCCAGGCTGTGCGTCGTCGCGATTCCAGTCAGCACTTCATCGATTTGCTGCACGGCGTCGTCCATCGCGCGCAACCTGTCGGTTTCATCCGGCAGGAGCGCGGAGTTCGCCATCGTCAGCACGGCGCTTCGCAGTTGATGATTCAGTTCGGCTGTCAGATTCATTCGCTCCCGCGCCCGCTCCATCGCGTCGCGGCTCGATTGGTAGGAAAGAAGCAGTCCGGCGCAAATGCCGCCCGTGACTCCTACGATGAGGTCGTTAAGGAAGGTCGAATGTGCCGGCACGCCGCTCCAGTAGAGCAGTTTGTCGCACACCGCGCTGAGGATGAACATCGTCACGCCGACAGCCATGACGGATCTTACTTTTCCGCTTTGCAGGACACGCTTCACTACAGTCGAAATTTTCACTGCGTACCTCCCCGGTTGCTCTCGGCTGGGAATAGAACAGAGGGGACGTTTTTTGAGCGCCCGCACTCTACCACAAGATGTGCCGCAGTGAAATGAATACGGCGCATCGGCAAGGTTGCGGCGCCGTCGCGTTCATCAGTGGTCGAACAGGATCACGCCCGGATGCGTGTTGTTCGAATCGGTCGGAATCAACCGCACCGTGCTCGGCGAAACGATGTAGAAGACAAGATTTATTGGGAACAGGCTGTTCGCACCATTCGTCGTCATCTCGCCGCGCCCGGTCGCTGCATCGACGGAATACGTTCCCGCCAGCGTCTGTCCTGTTGCCGGCGAGCCCGATACGGGAATCACATCCAGCGTACCTGTAAAGTTCGAATCGCCCGTCGAGTTCACCTCGCCGGAGTACCCAGCCGTTTGATTGTCCGGAGGAGGCAGCGCGCCGACAGCGTAATCCCCGAAGAACGATTGGAGCGAAAACGACGCCGTAGGAGCCTGATTTTCAAGCCGTCCCGTTGTGGCGGCCAGGTCGCCGCCCAGGAAAAATCCGGTGTTTTGCGCGGTGAGATAGGCCGAGCTGAGGCGCGGCCCGAGGTTCAGAAAACTCGCTCGCCCGTTCGTGTTCACACTATAGCTGCCATTCGGGAACGAATTGACGGAAGAAGTCGTAATCGTCCCACTGCTGTTTTGATCGTAGCTAAAACCGCCCGAGCCGAGGCCGTTCGGCGTGAACAGTCCCACCATCGCCGAAGCTCCGGTATTGCTTCCGGAGAAATTCACGCCGTTGCCGGAGACTACGCTGGCGCCGTTAAGCGCCGCAGCGTTGAATGCTTGGTTCGGATTTTGCAGCACCATTTCTCCCGCGAACCGCGGGTGCGAACTGTCCGTGGCATCGACGTCCATGAAAAAGAGATCCGAATTGGAGACGAAGAAGAAACTGTAAGTCGCCGTCACTGTTTGTTGGGAAGGAAGTTTATAAGTCACTGACGCGCTTCCGCGCCCCAGCCCATTCGTCGCAACTCCGAACGTGCCATTCAGAGTGAGCTGCGTCGAATACACCCCCGCATCATTCAAATCGATCAGCCCGGGTGACAACATGCTTGTCCCATCCGCGCTGAGAGAGCCGATCATGCCCGCCGGAGCATTGTTCGAGTCGCGCCCTGAAAATCCAAACGCATAGCGCCCGCTGAAGCTCGAGGCAGAAAAGCTAGCCGCCTGCTGCAACTTCAAAATTCCCGTGCCAAACGTCCCCGTCGTATCGTTCTCTACGACGACAAAGGAACCGTCGGAGCGGATCGCCATTTGATACGTTGTAGTCAGTTGCTGGTTTCTTACATTGATGGAAGTGAGCGTCAGCGTGCCGCGGCCATCACTCCCGAACGTGTAGCTTCCGGTATAGCTCGACTGCGTGAAGATGCCCGAGACGCGATTGCTGTCGTTTGTTCCGGATGTAATCCCGCCTGTCCCGTTTGCCGTGATCGCTCCGATGATGGTCACGGACCCGTCCGCGTCGAAACCATTGAAGAGTAGTGAATAGGTGCCGTTGAAGAGAGACTGCGCATTCGACACAGGATTCACGGTGAGTATCAAGGGAGGATTCGTCGACTGCGACGCGCTCGCTGAATCGGTCACCTGCAGTGTGAACGTCGCATTTGTTTCCAACGTCGGCGTGCCGGAAATCGAGGCTGAGCCGTCCGTCTGCGTCGCAAGTGTCAGGCCCGGCGGAAGCTGTCCAGTCACAAGCGACCATGTGTAGGGCGGGACGCCCCCGGTAGCCTGTACGGTCGCGAGGTAAGGAGTCGCGACCGTAGCCTGAGGCAGAGAGAGAGTTGTGATTTGCAGCGGCGGCGCGTTCACGGCAGTGATCGAAAGATTGGCGCTCGCCGACTGTGCATTCGGCAGAGTGGAATCGGTCACTCCAACGGAGAAGGGAAACGTCCCCGTCGTTGTCGTCGTGCCGGATATGATTCCGGTGTTTGGGTCGAGCTGGAGTCCCGGCGGAAGGCTGCCGGTGTACGTCCAGGTGAACGGTGGAATCCCGCCCTGCGAAGAGATCCGGAAACTATATGGCACATTGGTCGTCGCGGCGGGAACGCTGGCGGTCGGAATCGAAAGCGTGGGAGCCGGGCTGATGATAATGGTGTACGTATAGGGAGAGACCACCGTGATTGGGGGATTCCCATTATCCGTCACTTTGATCTGAAACGTATTCGTCGATCCTGAGCCCGTGGGCTTCCCAAGAATTGTCCCCGTCGAGTTCATGGTGAGTCCTGCGGGCAGGGTACCGGACGCAATGGCAAACATCAGTGGAGAAACTCCGCCGGTCACCGAAATCGTCTGATTGTAGGGAGTGCCGTTCAATCCGTTCGGCAGCGATTGCGTGTTGAACGTTGGAGGCAGAACAACGCTGATGGTTGACGTCGCCGTAACGCCGCTGCTGGCCCGCGACTTGGCCGTCAGGGTAATCGTCTCGGTTGCGGAAAGTCCTGTAGGTGCGGTGAATGTGGTCGACGTCGTGGTCGTGTTGGAGAGAACTCCGCACCCGTTGCCGCTGCAACTCGATCCCGTCAGGGCCCAGGTGACGCCGAGGTTCGACGTGTCGTTCGCAAGTGTTGCATTGAAAGTGAGCGATTGGCCCTCGTCAATCGTTATGGTGCCGTTCGGCAGAATTTGAATGGTAATGGAAGATCCCGAATTGCCGCACGAGGATAGCAGTATCACTGCTAGGCCCGCGGCAAAAACGAGGATGAAACGACGCAGTGACGAAGAACTCATCTCTCTAAAGAGCGCCATCTGCTTCAGGTCCGGCAACGGAAAATCCATTCACGCGTAGGCCTCCGCGCACTGTTCGCGGTTCCTTCCCTTGAATTTTGCTGGGGCTTGCCGTCCGCGCAGTCTACGCTTCACTAACGAAATGGCTGCACCCATGGCAAACCTTTTGAATAACAAAACCACGCAAGAGTGTCAACGCACATCTCCTTGCGCCACGGCTACGAAAGACCAAACGTGTGCACGAAAAAGGACACGAACGATGGTTTACCCCCGGTTTGCCCCCAATTTCCCGTCATGTGGATGCAGGTCCGAGCACAGCCGTTGCCCGCACTTTCTGCCGGAGCAGCGTTGGCGGCGGCGCGCCGCTCTTTCCGGGGTTTTCCTTGCAAACCATAAGAAAATAGCTTCGTCTAAACTCGTATCGTGAATCAATTCAACGCCTCCGCGAAAAAAGGTCGGCAACGAATTCACGCTGACTCCGCATCAATGTAGTTAGAGCGCGAAGTTGCAGGCAGTGGGGGCCCGCTTTTGGTTTCTCGTCTTTTTTTTGATATATATAGCAGTCCGCTCGATGGTAAACGGCAGTCCAGTGGTTCCCCCATCATTCGGAGGGTGCATTGATTGAAGTTGAGGATTTAACAAAGTCCTACGGCTCTGTCACGGCAGTCGATCACGTATCATTCAGCGTCAACAAAGGTGAAATCCTCGGTTTTCTCGGGCCGAACGGCGCCGGAAAAACGACGACAATGCGCGTCCTGACCGGCTTCATGCCGGCCACATCCGGCACGGCGCGCGTCGCGGGATTCGACGTCTTCAACGATTCAATCGAAGTCCGCCGACGAATTGGCTATCTGCCCGAGGCGCCGCCGCTCTATCCCGACATGTCGGTCGAGTCCTATCTGGGCTTCGTGGCGCGCATCAAGGGAATGCCCGAGGACAAGCTGCCAAATGCCGTCGACGAGGCGATGCGCAAGACCAACATCACCGACCGCCGGCATGAGTTGATCAAGCGGCTCTCGCGGGGCTACAAGCAGCGCGTGGGGCTGGCGCAGGCGCTGGTGCACGATCCTGACGTGATTATCCTCGACGAACCGACGGTGGGGCTCGACCCAAAGCAGATCATCGAAGTGCGACATCTGATCAAAGGCCTCGCCGGAAGCCACACCATAATCCTCTCGACGCACATTCTTCCAGAAGTGAGCATGACGTGCGACCGGGTCGTGATTATCAACAAGGGGAAGATTGTCGCTGTCGATACACCCGAACGCCTGACCACGCAGTTGAAAGGCGGCCAGAGGGTGCGCATCGAGGCCGTGGCTCCCGAGGCGCCGTTGCGCGAGGCGCTTGCCTCCGTCGCCGGCGCCGAACGCGTGCAGGTGGAACCGCAGCGCGAAGGGCGCGTGACGGCCACCGTCGAAGCGCAGCAGGGCAAAGACATCCGGAGCGCCGTAGCCGCGAAGGTTGTGGAGAAAGGCTGGCCGCTGCTTGAATTGCGCGGCGTGAGCCTCAGCCTGGAAGAAATCTTCCTGCAACTCACCACCGACGATTCCGCGCACGCGCAACCAAACTGAAGGAGCCGGACAAACGATGCGATCCACTTACGCCATCTTTCGCAAGGAAATGGGCCACTATTTTGTCTCGCCGGTGGCTTACATCATCCTCGCCGTTTTTCTGCTGCTCTCCGGGTTTTTCTTTCACGTCATCCTGTCGGACATGATGCAGCAGCAGATGCAGAGCCAGTTTCAAGGTATGCAGATGGGATTTCCGGCCGAGTTCGACGTTCCGTCGCAAACCATGCGCAACTTTTTCGGGTGGATTTCCTTCTTCCTGCTGTTTCTCACGCCGATGCTGACGATGGGCGTCTATGCCGAAGAGCGCAAGCGCGGAACCATGGAACTGTTGATGACCTCGCCGATTTCCGAAGGGCAGATCGTCATCGGAAAATTCCTCGCGTCGCTCACATTGCTGATCATCATGCTCGTACCGACGCTCTTTTATCAGGTCTTCATGTATTTCCACAGCGAGCCGATGCCGCCGTGGAGAGTGATGTTTGCTGGGTACCTGGGTGCGGTGTTGCTGGGCGCTTCACTGATGGCTCTCGGTTCGTTCATCTCGTCGCTCACGGAAAACCAGTTGATCGCGGCGGTTCTGACGTTTGCGGCGTTCCTTGTCGTTTGGGTGATCGATATTGGCCACAGTGTGGGCGGCGGTTGGGGAACCGTGTTTTCCTATTTGTCCATCATTCGCAACTACGAGGATTTCACGCGCGGCGTGATCGATACGTCGAGCCTGGTCTATTACGCAAGCTTCATTTTCTTATTCATGTTCCTGACGGTGCGGACCGTCGATTCCATGCGCTGGCGGCGGGCCTAACGCCGGCGGCGCTACCGCTCTGCCTGGGGAGGGATTCATAGGATGAAATGGAACCGCGATGAAATTGCGGGGTATTTAAGCAGCATCGGCCTGGCGCTCCTGCTGGCCGGCTGGATTCGCTTCTCTTACGAGAGCGAGCTCACAAAATTCACGGAAGGAATTCTGATCGTTGGTGGCGTACTCCTGCTGGCGTCGATCGTGGTGGGATTTGGCGCGATCGTGAAATTTTTCTCGAAGCGGTCCTCGCAGCTGGGAACTAACACCACAATTCTCGTTGTTTCGGTGATCGCCATTCTCGTGGTTGTGAACTACCTCGGATACCGCTATCACAAACGTTTCGACCTGACGAGCGGGAAGCTTTTCACGCTCTCCGACCAGACCACAAAACTGGTGAAGGGTCTCAAATCGGACGTGGACATCGTGTTTCTCGCAAAGAAATCCGATCCTTCGCTCGATGACCTGATGGACGAATACCACAATCTGAGCAATCACATTCATTTCCGCACAGTGGACCCGCAGGAAAAACCGGATGTCGCCAAGGAATATGCCGTCAAGCGAATGGATGAAGTCGTGGTCGCTTCCGGTGGGCGGACGGAGCATCTGGACCCGAATCCGACGCCGGATGCTTCCGAAGAAGACATCACGACGGCAATCCTGAAAGTGACTCGCGACACGGTGAAAAATGTCTGTTTCGTTGAAGGGCACGGAGAAGACTCGCTCACGGATCAGGGTGAACGCGGGTATTCGCGCGCGGCCGCGGGACTCAAGCGCGAAGGATATGACATGCAGTCCATCAACCTGGTGAAACAGGGCGGCGTGCCTTCCGACTGCAACGTGGTGGTGATTGCCGGTCCGCAGGAAGCGTATTTTCCGGCGGAAGTCGATAGCCTCCAGAAGTATCTGGACGGCGGCGGGAAGATGATGATTCTGGCGGACCCGCAAGTCGACGTGAAGCTTGACCCAATCTACACCGCGTGGAATATCGACGCTGGAAAAAACATCGTGGTGGATGCAAGCGGCCTGGGGCAATTGGTGGGCGCGGGTCCCGCAGCTCCGCTCGTCGTCGATTACGGCGACAGCCCGATTACGAAAAATTTCACACGGATGATGACGATTTTTCCCTTGGCCCGCACGATTACCATCGCGGATAAATCGAAAATCGAGCCGCAAGCCGTGGAACTTCTGAAAACCTCGGGGCAGAGCTTCACGATTCCCGGGCTGCCCAAAGGCGAGCAGAAAGTGAAGTTCGATCCCAAGACGGACACGCTTGGGCCGTTGTCTCTGGGCGTGGCAGCGGACATGACCTCCGGAAAAAGCAAGGGTGCGCGGCTGGTGGTGATCGGAAACTCGAATTTTGCCGCGAATCCCTGGATCAACACGCAGAAAAACGGCGATCTTTTCTACAACACGATCGACTGGCTCGCCCAGGACGAAAATCTGATCTCGATCCGTCCGCGGAAGGCGACCAATCGCAGCGTGACGCTCACAGACGCGCAGGCGGCGCTTTACAAGTGGATCGACATCGGGCTGATCCCCGGAATCGTGATCCTCACGGGCATCGTCGTGTGGTGGAAGCGCCGATAGACGGCCTGGAGGGCGGATCGCGTCGCCTTTGCAGCCAGTCCAAGTATTTTCCTGAGGGGAGACGGAGCCGCACTTCTCTTGCGGCGCGGCTCAAAGAATCTCTCCACCGAATTTTCATACCAACCTGCAGCGGGAAGCGAACATGATCAAGAAAAATACGCTGATTGTCCTCCTAATCGCCGTCCTTCTGGGCGGCGGGGTCTATTTTTACAACCAAAAGCACGGCCAAAAGGAAAGCTCGACCAACGCTGAATCGAAGCCCGCTTTCGACGTCAAAAACGGCGACATCGTGGCCATGACGCTCACGCACCCGGCAAAGCCGGATACGCCCGCCATTCAGCTCAAGAAGGAGAACGGGACGTGGCAAATCCTGGCGCCCGTCGAAACCGGAGCGGACCAGCCGTCCGTGGAAGGTATCACGAGCGGCCTGGCTGCGGCGCTATTCTCCGGCACGGAGCCAGGGACACCGGATCGCCTGAAGGCATACGGTCTCGACCCGGCACAGATTTCGATCGAATTTCAGACGAAAAATGGTGGCAAGCACACCCTGCTGCTGGGAAACAAGGACTTCACCGGAGAATATGTCTACGGCGTGGCGGACGGCGGGAAGAAGGTGGACCTGCTCCCGCAGACGATGCTCGTGAGTGCGGACAAATCGCTGGAGGATTTGCGCAATCGCGACGTGCTACGGATCGAAAGCGAGGATGTCGCGAGCTTCGATCTGAAAAACGCGACCGGAGAAATCAGCGCGAAAAAGGGAGACAAGGGCTGGATGTTGACGAAACCGGAGGAAAAACCGGCGGACGCAGAAAACGTGAGCAGCCTGCTGGCGGAAGTGTCCACCTCGAAAATGCAGTCCATCGTCAGCGAAAAGCCGGAAAACCTCGGCAAGTACGGGCTGACGTCGCCCTCGATCACATTTGTGACCAAGGACGACAAGGGCAACGAGCAGTCGCTGCTGATCGGGAAAAAAGATGGCGACACCTATTTCGCGCGCGATCTTTCCCGGCCGATGATTTTCCGCATCAACAATGACCTGTACCTGAAGCTTGCGGAAAATTTCGGCTCGCTGCGCGACAAAACTGTGCTTCGTTTCTCTCAGGACGACGTAGACCGCGCTGAAGTGAAAAACACGTATGGAGACGTGACGATTTATCGCAAGACGCCGGGCAAGGCGGAGTGGCTCTTTGCCGAGCCGGACAGCGAAAAGGGAAAGCAAGCCGGCAGTTGGAAGTTCTTTTCGCCGCTCGAGACTGCGCGCGCAGACGACGTTCTGGACCATCCTCCGGCCGAGGCCCTGGCGGCGCTGCGCAAACCGCCTATCACAGCGACGCTCACTACCAAGGACGGCAAGAAAATCACGGTGGACATCTCGAAACCGGATAAAGGATTCGTTTACGTGAAGACGAGCGAAACCCCTTCGGTTTTCAAGGTGAAGAGTGATTTTTACGATGGAATGAATTTCACGGCTGCCCAGGCTATATTCTAGGCAGTCGGCGAGGCGCGCAACCCATCCGCCGCACCTTGCCGGGTCAGGCCGTCTGTAGAGCCTCGTCCAGCACCTCTTCCGCGGGCCAAGTGGCCAGCAGGAGAATCTTGCCGGACGGGGTGGATTCGTAAATGTAGTAGACTACCCCGTTGCTCTCTACCTCATAGAATCCGAGCCGCTTGGGGTCGGGCGTGACCTTGGCGCCGCCGGCAAGGAGTCTCCGGAGCGTCAGAACGACCTCCGCCGGGTGATTACGCAGGTCCTGAATGGCCGTATGGCTTGAGAATATCGCGTTCATGGCGCTCTCCATCTCCCTTTGCCCCATTGCTTGGGTGTTCACTTAGGTTATACGGTTTAGACGCGAAAAAGGTTCACCAGGACCGCATTTTTTTGTGGGAAACTCCGGCGTAACCTCCGTGAAATGTTGGCGCCTTGCGAGGGGAAGAGAATTGATTCGTTAACTTCTAAGTCGTCACTTGCGCCGCCGTTTCAAAATTGACATAGTGTCCCGCGACCGAGGTCGATAGAACGTGAAAAAGAAGAAGGGCAAAAAGGGAAGCCGATTGCACCGTGACCGCCGAAGGAAACATCGCCACTGGCAGGTCACCGTCTACTACAGCGACGGAGAGAAATTTGCCCGGGTCTATATCGATCGCGAACGAGCGGAGCGGTTTGCCGAGCGGCAGAAGAAATCTCCCGTCGTAAAGGCGACGCGCATTCTGGAAGTAGACTAGGAAGCGGCTGCCGGAAGGAGTTTTCCGTCGCGGCAACCGGAGTGAGAGTGTGCGTCGGCGAGTTTTGTCCTGAAACGCACGGCCCCTCGGGCCTTGTCCGCACTCTAGGCCCATGCTATAAATAAAAAAGCCGCGAAATTGGTTGCCGCGCGGCGGGATTCGTATAGTGGTAGTACGCCACCTTGCCAAGGTGGAGGCGAGGGTTCGATTCCCTTATCCCGCTCCATTCATCAAAAAAGCCAATAAAAACGTAGATTCCTCTTCGGCTGTAGCCCTTCTTGTTGCCCGAACTGCAAAAACTGCGGCTAATTTTTCAGTTAGCTCAGTACTATGCCAGGGAGACAACGATGGCGACTACACCGATTCAGCTTTACCAGCGGCTCGACGCCGAGCACAACCACAACCTGATTCCAGTGAAGCGGAGCCGCAACGGAGGGCCTGTCGCGGACCCGCACGCGACCGCGTTCTATCTGCGGTTCCGCGAAAACGGGAAGCGGCGCTTGGTCCCCGCAGGACACGACGTGATCGAAGCGGACAACCTACGCAAAGTGATGGAAGCGCGTGCGGCTGGCGGCACTTTCATCGCCCCTGCGGGCGGTGAGCAGGCGGCGCAGGCACGGAAGATCATCAAGGCCGAGGCCGAGGCCTACTTGGAGCGAGTGCGGAACGGCAAGAAGCGCGCCACCTATACAGCCTACCGCGATACGGTGAGACAGTTCTTGGACTCATGCAAGAAGTCGTACATGGACGA
>DATKPM010000035.1:0-5945 GCA_035524135.1 Candidatus Acidiferrum sp.
CTGATTCTCCGGAGACAGCTTCTGGAAGCGGGAGCTATTCGCATTTTGCCTTTCGAAGAAGGCGGGCCAGCCGCCGCGTTGCGTGAAAATGGCCACGATGGAAATGAAAACGATGGAGCCGAGAACGATGGGCAGCACCCAAGTGGGCCGTCGCACGATGGATTCAAACGTGGGGCGCGGATTGACGAGCACGCCAATCAAGCGAGCGAAAGAGCTCATCTCGGGAGTCTCGGACGGGGCCGGGGGAGCGACGGTGGCCATGGAGTTTTTCCCTCCTCAAGAAATACGGGTCTGGCGCGTACTACGCAGGGCTGCAGGCGAAGTTACACGGAATGTCCCGCCAGAGGCAAGGTCCCCGATGGAGCAAAACGGAAGAGCGCGCAGGAACCGCCACGCTGCTTCAGGCGGGTATTTCAGGAACGGCGGCGAGAAGAGATTGCGTATAAGGATGATGCGGCGCCGAGAGAATTTCCTCCGCCGGGCCCTGCTCGACGATGCGCCCGGCCTGCATGATGGCGATGCGCGAGGCGAGTTGCGCCAAGACAGGCAGGCTATGGGAAATAAGAATCAGAGTAAGAGAAAATTCGCGTTGCAATTGAGCGAGAAGTTCGATGATTTGCGCTCCGATGGAGACATCGAGAGCGGAGACCGGCTCATCGGCTACAACCAATTCCGGGCGCAAGATGAGAGCGCGAGCGATGCCGATGCGCTGGCGTTGGCCGCCGGAAAATTCGTGAGGGAAGCGAGAGAGTGAAGCGGAGGAAAGGCCGACGGCTTCGAGAATTTCCTTAGCGCGGCCGGTGCGTTCGGAGCGGGAAAGGCGCGGATCGTGAATGGCGAGCGGCTCGGCGACAATTTCCCCGACCCTCATCCGTGGATTGAGAGAAGCGACAGGATCCTGAAAAACCATCTGGATCGAACGGCGCATGGCGCGGAGCTGCGAGCCGCTGGCTCCGGACCAGTTTTCGCCGCAAAACAGCATCTCGCCGGAATCGGGATCAATCAGGCGGAGAATCATGCGAGCAAGAGTCGTCTTGCCGCAGCCGGATTCACCGGCGATGCCAAATACTTCTCCACGCGCAACGGCCAGATTGACGCCGTCGACGGCAACAACCATGCGAGATGCTCCGGAAAGAGCGGCGGAAGGCGCGGCGAAGGATTTTTTGAGAGCGCGAACAACGAGGAGCGGCTCGCCCGAAGTCATCCGATTTTTTCTGCGGCGACGAGCTGCGCCGTATTGATCATCAGAATGTCCTGGCGGGCGTCGGCGGCATCTTTGGGAATTTCGCTATAGCGGGGATGAAAACCGGAGGCGTCGCCGGGAATGGATGATTCCATCAACCGGCGCGTGTCTTCGTAGACTTGATCGCCGCGGCGCCATCCGGCGACGTGCAGCCAGTGATCGAAGGAGCGGGGATGCTCCTCGGTGCGAGTGGCAAGAATGCGCAAGCCCGCGCGCTGGATGATTTCGTGCAAGCGCGCCGGCGTGAGCGAGCGCGTGTGCGAGGGGTCGCGGCTGAACTCGATGCGATGGTTAAGATCGTCAACGCGCGGGTCTTCGGGAGCGCGAATGTCGAGGACGCCGACGCGGCCGCCTTTGCGGACGACGCGGGCCATTTCCGCGACAACGCGCGCAGGATCGGACATGTGGTGAAGGCTGTAGCTGGTGACGGCAATGTCGAGTGAGCCGTCGCTGAACGGGAGAGATTGCGCGTCACCGATCGCGAGGGAAAGATTCGTGAGACCTTCGACTTCAGCCGTCTGGCGGGCGCGGGCAAGCATGGCGGGAGTAAGGTCGAGGCCGCAGACCCAGCGGGCATGGCGCGCAAAGCGCAACGCGAGCGTGCCGGGGCCGCAGGCGAGATCAACGGCACGGTCGGTTTTCGATGCGGCAACCATTTCGGCGAGCGATTCGGCGGAGTTCACACGGTCGGGGACTGCAAAGCTGGAGAAAACTTCCGCGGTCTTCGTGAAGCGGTCGCGGATGAGATTTTTCTGCTGCGAACTGGTTTCGGCGCTCATGGCACAAGGATACAACGGGCGAGATGATCCGGCGCGGCATTCCGCAGCGAAGGCATGGCGGCCTGGCATTCGGGCACGCAATGCAAACAGCGGGGAGCAAACGAGCAGCCGGGAGGAAGGTTCGTGAGCGGCGGGACGATACCGGGAATAGGGACAACTTTTTCAGCGCTATCCAAGCGCGGAGCCGCGCGCAACAACCCTTTCGTGTACGGATGGCGCGGGCGGCGGAGAATTTCGGCGAACGGCCCCTGCTCGACGATGCGTCCCGCATACATCACGGCGACGCGATCGGCCACCTGAGCGACGACGCCGAGATCGTGGGTAATGAAGAGCAGCGAAAGATGGAGCTCGTGGCGCAAGCGAGCGAGAAGATCGAGAATCTGCTTTTGGACGGTAACGTCGAGAGCGGTCGTCGGCTCATCGGCGATGAGGACGCCGGGACTGGCGGCGAGGGCCATGGCGATCATGACGCGCTGGCGAAGACCTCCCGAGAGCTGGTGAGGATATTGCCGCGCGCGAAGCGGCGGATCGGGAACCGCTGCGCGGACGAGCGAGTCGATCACGCGGGTGCGAAGTTCAGCACGCGAAATGCGCGGCTGGTGGACGCGGATGGCTTCTTCGATTTGCGCGCCGATGCGCAGGACAGGATTGAGCGCGGTCATGGGCTCCTGAAAAATCATGGCGATGCGGCGGCCGCGCATGGAGCGAAGCTCCGCGGGAGATGCGCCGACGAGATTTGTGCGCGCGGACGCGGCGTCGAGCCATGCTTCGCCGGAAATGCGAGCGCCAGGAGGTGTGAGCCCCATGAGAGCGAGAGAGAGCATCGTCTTGCCCGAGCCGGACTCACCAACAATACCGAGCGATTCTCCAGCGGCAAGTGAGAAGGAAACATCGTTCACGGGGCGGATCCAGCCCGCGAGTGTGGGCAGCTCGACGGTGAGGCCACGGACTTCGAGGCGCGCCTGCATGAGAACATCATAACTGCGGGCGCGACGCGCGGCGAGGTTTTGAGGTATAGATTGCCCATGACGAACTTCGAGTGTCCTCTGTGCAAGTCTCCGACCGACGTCGCCGGCAAGGTGCGGTTCTGCCCAAGGTGCGGATGGAACAAGAAGCAGGCAGTGCAGCAACTGCGTTATTCGCTGAAAGTGCTTCCTGTGGCGCTGGTGGCGGCAGCCGTATTGGTGATTTTGTTTCTGCACACGGCGGCGAAGAAGACACCGGTGGTTTACGCACTGAGCGTGGCGATTCCGCTGGCTGTGTATGTGTTTGCTTACGTTTCGGTGAAGCGAAACCTGAGCAAGGTAAATTCCGCGCCGGATTTGCCTGCTGCAGGAACGCAGGGAGCAGAGGGCGGTCGGACGAAAAGTGAGGCGGCATCCCCCGCGGCGACGGAACCGACGGCAAGAGACAAGGCGCTGCTGCGAACATCGCGGCCGCGCAACGTGCGGATGTGCGGAAGAGGTAAGAGATCACTTGCGATCATTTCGATTGTGATCGGCATATTCGAGGGCGTGCTGACCTGGCAACTCCATCGCTTGTGGGCGCTGACGCGGTCGTTTGGTGGTTTCGGGAGGAAGGATTGGGCGCTCGCGGGGCTCGTCCTGCTGCTCGCCGCGCTGGCTTTTTCTACGTGGCGGCAGATGGCACGGGAGCGGGAGCTTCTGGAAAACGGCGAAATCGCGCTGGGGCACGTGACAAAAAAATGGAACACGCGCGACGGCTCGACCGTGTTTTACGAATATCAGGATGCGAGCGGGCAAACACACAAGCGCTCCGGGATGGATTATTCGCGGACGCTAGAAATCGGAATGCCTCTGGCAATTTTCTACGATCGCGAGAATCCGAAGAAACAGGTGGCAGCGTGCGCGGCACTTCATGAAGTGGTGATGTGAGGCAATCGCAGGAGTGCCTGCAGTACAATTTAGAAACGGGGCGAGCATGAAAAAAGCGGGGAAAAAGACAAAATTCAGCGACGAAGCGGTGAAAGTGAAAACCGGCAAAGTGTGGAAGGAGTGGTTCGCAATTCTAAACAAAGCCGGCGCGAGGAAATGGAAGCATAGCGAAATCGCGACGTACCTGTATAAGGAGCAGGGTGTGGGCATGTGGTGGTGCCAGATGGTGGCCGTCGAATACGAAAAGGCGCACGGCCTGCGGGAAAAATTCCAGACATCGACGGGTGACTTCGCGGCGAACGCCGCCCGGACGTTTACCACACCGGTGGCGAAAATCTACCGCGCTTGGACGGACGACAAACTGCGGCGCAAATGGCTGGGTGCGGCGAAAATGGAAATTACGACGGCGACTAAAAACAAATCGGTGCGCGCGGCGTGGAACGGAAACAAATCGCGGTTAAGCGTCAATTTCTATTCGAAAGGGCCAAAAAAAGTAGCGCTGGCCGTGGATCATATGAGGCTCGGCAGCGCCAAAGAAGTGGCAAAGATGAAAGCGTACTGGTTTTCGGCGCTGAACCGCCTGGAGAAGTTCACCCGCTAGAAGGTGGGATTACTCTGTCAGGTAAGAAGAGAGCCTCGGCCATCTGCCTCCTGACAACCGTGGCATACCGTCCGGCACTCTTTCTTGTAATCAGCCTATACCGATTTTCGCTTTTCCTGCAATCGTTAGGGAGTATTCGCCGTGATTGGTGCGGTCCAGGTAGCCAGCTTCGCAAAGGTTGGACACGTAGCTCCTCACGATATGCTCGTATGCAGCCCTTCCCCCGAAACGCGTGTCACGCAAATGGTCGCTCGTGAGCCTTATGAAGGAACCGACGGTATTGTATATGCGCCTGAGGTTCGAATGTCCGCCACATTGGTGAAAGGATTTGAGTATCGCGATTTCCCAGTCCGACATTGGAGTACGCACCCTAAAACTGGGCAAAGTGTTTAAGTATATGCGAGCGGACGAGCTCAGCTCCGCTTCTATTGATTTTTCCCCAAACTAGGCAGACCGCCTTGGACAAATAGACTTGGTTTCTTCCCATGCCGAGAGTCAACGTTGCGAAGGACCTTTTTCTGGCGTTTGTTGTCCTTTAGCTCCGAAGTTGCCTTGCCTATCCGGTGCTCGAACTCAACTTTCGAAATCTTACCTGCCTGCCACAGTTTCGTCGCGCGAACTATCTCAGTGTGTAACTTGCTCTCGCTTTTCATCCCAATTTCCTTCTGCACGCCTCGTGCGAGGGCGGCTAAACGGGGATTCAGTAATCGTTGGCGGAGCCTTCGAGGAAGGCGCGGAGCTTGCGCGAGCGCGACGGGTGGCGCAGCTTGCGCAGAGCCTTGGCCTCGATCTGGCGGATGCGCTCGCGGGTGACGGCGAACGACTGCCCGACTTCCTCGAGCGTATGCTCGCTGCCGTCGTCCAAGCCGAAACGCATCTTGATGACCTTTTCTTCGCGCGGCGTGAGCGTCTTCAGCACCGAAGAGGTTTGCTCCTTCAGGCTGAGGTTGATGACGGCGTCGGAGGGCGATACGACGGCCTTGTCCTCGATGAAATCGCCGAGATGCGAGTCTTCCTCTTCGCCGATCGGAGTCTCGAGCGAGATCGGCTCCTGCGCGATCTTCAAAATTTTCCGGACCTTCGCGACAGGGATGTCCATGCGCTTGGCGATTTCTTCCGAAGTGGGTTCGCGGCCGAGCTCCTGCACCAGCTGCCGCTGCGTGCGGACCAGCTTGTTGATCGTCTCGATCATGTGCACCGGGATGCGAATCGTGCGCGCCTGATCGGCGATGGCGCGGGTGATGGCCTGGCGAATCCACCATGTCGCGTAGGTGGAAAATTTGTAGCCGCGGCGCCATTCGAATTTGTCGACGGCCTTCATCAGGCCGATGTTGCCTTCCTGAATCAGGTCGAGAAACTGCAGGCCGCGGTTGGTGTATTTCTTGGCGATGGAAACGACGAGGCGCAGGTTAGCCTCGATCAATTCC
>DATKPM010000036.1:0-27339 GCA_035524135.1 Candidatus Acidiferrum sp.
GGCTTCATCTTCATAAACCATTGCGTCGAAAGGCGTGGCTCGACGATGGCTTTGCAGCGGTCGCAGGTGCCGACGGCGTGGGTGTGCTCTTTTTTGCCGGCGAGAAGGCCCTGGGCTTCGAGATCGGCAACGATGCGGCCGCGTGCGGCGAAGCGTTCGAGGCCGGCGTAAGGGCCGCCATTCGAGTTGATGTGGCCGTCGTCGGTCATGACGTCGATTTCAGCGAGATGGTGGCGCTTGCCGACTTCGAAGTCGTTGGGGTCGTGCGCGGGGGTGATCTTGACGACGCCGGTGCCGAATTCGCGGTCAACGTAAGTGTCCGCGATGATGGAGATCTCGCGGTTCATCAGCGGCAGCAAAACTTTTTTCCCGACGAGATGCTTATAGCGATCATCGTCGGGGTGGACGGCGACGGCAGTGTCGCCAAGCATGGTTTCAGGGCGGGTGGTGGCGACGACAAGAAATTGGCCGGGAGCGCCGGCAATCGGATAGCGGATGTCCCAGATTTCTCCGGTGCGTTCGTGATGGACGACTTCGAGGTCGCTGATGGCCGTGAGGCAGCGAGGGCACCAATTGACCATGTAGCGGCCGCGATAGATAAGGCCGTCCCGGTACAGTCGCAGGAAGGCTTCGAGTACGGAACGGTAGAGCGCGGGTTCGAGCGTGAATTTCTCGCGCGTCCAGTCGCAGGAGGCGCCGAGGCGGATCATTTGCTGCTTGATGACGCCACCGCTTTCGGCCTTCCATTGCCAGACGCGGCGCTCGAATTCCTCGCGGCCGAGGTCCTGGCGCTTGATGCCTTGCTCGGCGAGCTTGCGTTCGACGACGAATTGCGTGGCGATGCCGGCGTGGTCCATGCCGGGAAGCCAGAGAGTCAGGTCGCCGCGCATGCGGCGCCAGCGGACCAGCATGTCGATCTGCGTATGTTCGAGCATGTGGCCGATGTGGATCGAGCCGGTGACGTTGGGAGGCGGAAGAACGATGGAGAAGGTTTGGCCGGAGGTGTTGCGGGAATTTTCGGCGGTAAACAGCTTTTCGTCGAACCAGGCTTTGGCCCAGCGCTGCTCGATTTCCTGCGGTTCGTAGGCTTTAGGGATTTCGCGGGACATGGGCCTCAATCAGAACAAAATTTTGTGTGCAGGTGAATTATTTAATATAAGCGGCGGGGAAGCGCGGCGTCAAATGGAGCATGCACACTAGGCCTCGCCGAGCCGAAGAGGAAGCGATGGCGTGCAGGCAGGAGCCTGCACGCTCAGCGAGAGATCGGGAATGGAGATGGAAATGAAATGTGAAACTCAGAAAGATGTCCACACGTCAAAATTTCCAGAGGGACGCAAGTAGCAGCAGGATGCCGCTACTATTCGAGCGCGCCCGGCAAAATCCAGTCATCTCCAGCCTGAAATAAAAAATCGATCGAGAGAGGACATCCATGAAGAAGCGCATGATCTCATGTCTCGCACTGGGAATGATCCTGGCAGTCCCGGCGTTCGCACAACATTCCGGAGAAGCACCCCACGAGGGGCCACCTCCCGGAGGAATGCAGCATAACGAGGGAGCGAGACCGCAGGCGAATGGAGGGCATCCGCCTCCGGCGCCGGAGGCGCGCGGGCACAAGAACGTGAAGCCAGAAGTGGAGCACGTGCAAGGCGGAAAGACAATTAAGACGCAACATGTGAGCAACGATCACTGGTACGGGCGTCCGAGCCCGACCGACAAGCGTTACCACCTGGCACATCCATTTCCGCACGGGCATTTCGAGCACTTCGGGGCGAGCTACCACTACAACGTGGTGCGCATCGACGCAGGAGCGCACCGCTTCTGGCTGCCCGGAGGATTTTATTTCGAGGTGGCGTCGTGGGAA
Organism: Candidatus Acidiferrum sp.; assembly: GCA_035524135.1. Taxonomy (GTDB): domain Bacteria; phylum Acidobacteriota; class Terriglobia; order Acidiferrales; family UBA7541; genus Palsa-295. The sequence continues at coordinate 1,862 of DATKPM010000036.1, forward strand.
TGGGCCACATGTGCGGACTGGTGCTGGAACTGCGGGGATAACTTCGTGATCTATGAGGATCCCGACCACCCCGGATGGTATCTCGTCTACGACATGCAGACGGGCCAGTACGTTCACGCCCAGTACATGGGCTCCTGACCAAGGAGGCAAACGCGCCGCTTGGTTTAAGCATCCCAATCAGGGTGGGGCAACCAGCGAGGCAAAATGCCCCGCCTCGATTGGTGACAAAAGGAATTGCAGTGGTGCGGAGCGAAACCGCTGCAGGCGGTTCGGGTTTTATGAGTGGGCACAGGCCTTCGAGACGGTCCCTAAGCGCCGACTCCCAGACGGTACGATAAAGACTTCCAGCCCAGACTACTAAAGCAGGAGAAAAGCGGAGTGCTTAGAGCTGTATCTATCGAAAGGAACGACGCGGGCGAACGGCTGGCTGCGCGCGCGGCAAGGCCGCGATTCGGCGCAATGCTTGCGGCGTTGGCCGCGCTGACCGTGTCGCTCTGGACGCCGCGTGCGGCGCAAGCACGCGTGGGAGTGGTGCTGAACGAATCGCTGGATACGAGCGTGGCGCGGATCACGGGAGCGGGGCACACGGCCGTGTATTTATCGCGCGTCTGCCCGGCGTCGCCTGTGAAGCTGCGGCTGTGCCGTCCGGGCGAAGAGGGCTCGGTGATCAGCAACTACACAACGCTGGGCGAGGATTCGCCCTACGAATGGAACGTGGTGCCGCTGAGTGTGTACCTCTACGGCGTGGAGAGTCCGGCGGAGCGGCCGCTGGTGAGTTCGGATAAAATCAAGCGGGCGCTCGAGGAGAGATACCGCGAGAAATATCTGGCGGGATACTGCGAGACGAAGCAGTGCCGGACGAGCAAGGACGCGGAGTGGAGAGAGATGGTGGCGGCGACGCTCGAACGAAGCCTCTACATTTTTTCCGTGGAGACGTCTGCGGCGCAGGACGAAAAGTTCATCGAAGAGTTCAACGCGCAGCCGAACGTGAACCACTTCAACGGCGTGACGCGGAACTGCGCGACGTTTGCGGCGCGCATTCTGAACGGGTATTTTCCGCACTCGGTTTCGCCGGAGTATCTGAATGATTTCGGGATGACGAGCCCGAAGGCGGTGGCGAGGTCGTTCACGCACTACGCGCAGAAACATCCCGAGCTGCAATTCGCGGTCGCGCATTTTGCGCAGGCTCCGGGAACGATCAAGCGCAGCAGCGAATGCCGCGACGGCACCGAACAACTGTACCATTCGAAGAAACTGATGATCCCGATGGCGATTTTTGCGGGACACGAACTGGCGGCGGCGGCAGCGACCTATTGGCTGACAGGGCGCTTCAACCCTGAGCACGAAGCGGAGAAGTATTCGACGGTCGAGGCAAGCACGACGCAGGCCGATCTGCGACTGGCAAAGCTGAACGACGATGAAGGGCTTGCGAGGACCTTGCAGCAGGAGGCTCGCGACGAGCGCGAAGCAATCTACGGGACTCCGTTGGAATGGAAGCAATACCGGGAAGAGTGGTCGGGGATGGCCGATGAGGCTGTGGCGGAAGAAGTGGCGGAGAGCCGCGCGGGCATCGAAAAGACCATTAAGCGGCTGAACCAGGAAGGCAAGGTTCATGCCGATGCGAACGGGGCTTTGTGGATGGAGATTCAAGGCGCGGGCGGGACGCTGCGGGTGGGACTGAGCGCGAGCAACGTGTTGGCGGCGGAATCGGATCCGCGAATGGCGTACCTGATGTTGCTCGACCGAGAGGAAGATGCGCTGAAGGCGCCGGCGCATAGCCGCGAGACGATGAGGGAGTTTCAGGCGAACTGGTCGTTGCTCGAAGGCGCGCGGAAGAGAAATACGCCGAATTTTGTGGCGAGCGTCAAGCAGGAACCGAACGAAACGGCGGACGGCGACGATTAGCCAAACGCTTGTTTGCTTGTATCACCTAAGAATCTTACTTCGACACAAAGCGGTGGCTGATCGCCGCCGCACTCCAAATACTCATTGCTGAAGGTCGATCTGGAAGGCTTCGCAAAGAACCTGCCGCCAGGCAGGATGCGCGTACTTGACGGCGTGATCCGTTACTTTTCTTTTTTCGCCAGCTCTTGCTGGAGGATGTTTTCGACCAGCGGCTTGAGCAAGCCCTGCGAGAGCAATTCCTGAAGCTGCGGGCCGAGCTTTTCCACGACTCTCTGGACGACCGCTTCGACATCGACCGGCGGCGCGGATTCCGCGGCGCGCGGAGTGACGTCAACGGGCTCGGTGATCTCTTTTGGCGGCACGAGGAAAGGAATTCCGGCAATGGCTTCCCGATTGGGGGGAGGAGCCGTGGGAATCCGCTCGGAGGATTCCGGGGACGGAGTTCGGAAAATTTGCGAGACGGTTTCGGCCACGGTCGTCTCTGCTGCAAATTCGTGCGGCGGCGCGAGAGGTTCAACCGGAGCCTCGGGAGCAACGGCGCGCTCGGGTTCGGGTGCGAAGAACGAAGAATCGGATGCCGGGCTGGGAGCTGCGACCGAAGGCGCCTCGGGTTCGGCGAGAGGCGAGTCGATTGCGGGGTCTGCAGCTGCGACTTCGTAGGAGGGCGAGGATTCGACGACAGAGGAGCGCTCCTCACCGCCCGCGAAATGATAGGAGAAGCCGGAGCGGCTGGCATCCCCGCCGAAGACGCGAGGCTGGCTGGCTTCGGTCTTCGCTTCGACGACCGCGGAAAGCTCGGGCTCGGAGGAAAGCGGAGCGCCTTCGTAATGCAAGTTCGCAGGTACCTGTGCGGCCGGCGGTCCGGGTTCAGAGAGAGGTGCGCTCGTTGCGGGCTCGGCGTTCGCAACGGGCGCAGGTTCGGAGATTTCAGGTTTGGACACGGTAGAAGCGGCAGAAGAATCCGCTGCGGTTGACGCGACCATTCCAACTTTTGGCGAAAGCGCATCGAGCCAGGAGCCGGATGCGGGAGATGGAGTCGGCGACATCAAATCCATCCAGTGAGAGGCCGCCGCTGATTCGGGTTCGGGGTCGGGATGAGTTTCGTGCTTGGATTCGAATTTTGCTTCCGGCGCAGGCGCGGAGACGGGTTCAGGAGCGGACACAAGGGGCGCGGCGGAAGCAACGGGCAAAGGAGATGGCTCCTCGACGGCTGCGGGAGCGGAGATGCTGGGCGCTGACTGCAAATGGGACTGCGGCGGCTCGGGAGCAGCCGGCGCTTCTTCCACGCGGCGCGCGCCGAAGAGCGAAGCGAAAAATCCGCGCGACGGACGGGAGTGTTCGGGAGCAGCCGCTACGGGAGCGGGCGGCTCTGGAATTACCGGAGCAGGCGCGACGACTGGCGGAGGCTCCGGCGGCGCGACGGGCGCTTCCGCCTTCACTTCCTGCTTGTGCTCGGGCTTCGTTTCCTTGACGGGAGATTCTTCCGGCTCGAGTGGCAATTCAATGTGACGCTTTGCGGAACGAAGAGTTTCCTCTTCCGGATCGGACACGCGTACATGGCGCGGGGGAACGTCCTTCTCCGAAGGGAAAGAAACAGACGAGAAATCCTGGTCTGTCGAAAAGGCCGGCTTCGCGGCGATATCTTCAGGAATATCGAGGTCCATGCCGCGGCGGCGCCAGTCGTGTTGCGTCGTGGAAGCGTCAATATCTTCTTCATTGGCTTCTTCCGACGCGGGTTTCTTGGGAGAGGAATTCTTCGATTCCTCGTCCGTCTCGTCGAGTGTGCGGACGCCTTTACCGAAGCCGTAAATCTGCGCGGCCTCTTCGGCGGAAGGTTCGGGGAACTCGGGAAGCGGTGTGGGCGCTTTCTGCGCGGGGTTTTCAAGCGCGGGCGGCAAAGGTTCTGGCTCAGGAATCACTTCCTTGGCCTTGGCGAGTTCGGCGGCCACGCGCGGGTTGCGCTCCAGCGCGGACATCACCATGGCAATCAGAGGATCGGGCGGAACGAAGGGCTTCTTAAGGACGCCATCGGCGCCGACGCGGCGAGCTTCCTTTTCATCGAGGGGATCGAACGCGCCTACCAAAAGAATGACCGGGACGTGGGCGTAGCGGCCGTCTTTCTTGACGAATTCGCAGACCTCGTAGCCGTTCCGGACCGGCATAAAGACGTCGGCCAGAACGAGGTCGGGATTTACGTCGGGAAGCTTGCGAACGGCGGTTTCGCCGTTGCCGACCGACACCACGTCAATGCCGCGCTCTTCGAACGCAAGCGCAACCATTTTCTGAATGTTGGTGTTGTCGTCGGCGATAAGGATTTTAGCCACAGGTCCCCTTGGCGGATGCGCCCATAGAAAGACGCGCCGGCCCCTTTCGCTCAAGGTATTGCAGCACTATAGAGAGGTTGCGTCAATAAACTGGGGGTACCAGAGTGCTGCAATTGTTAGCAGGGGGTAAACAGCAGAAATCACCAGGGGATGAGCTTGTGCAGACCCTTTTTCTTCTTGCTGCTGGATTCGCTGGAGGAGCTGCTGGAATCGGAAGTAGCGGTGGCAGCGGTAGCGTCGGCGGCGGCCCGGTCCGAGTCCGAAGGCCCATGATCTGATTGGCTCGCCGAGCCATTTGAACCTTGTGCGGAGGGAGTGGTATAGCCGCTGGTCGTGTTTGCCCCAGGAGCCTGCGATGCAGAAGCCGAAGGCGCAGGGGCGGGCGTGGGCACGTCTGAGCCGGAGACCGCTTGAGGCGTAATGGTCTGAATGTTCGGATCATTGCCAGAGTTTTCTCCGGATCCACCTGTGACGGCGGCAGGAGTATCTGCTCCGCCCGTGGAGATGATCTGGGCGCCGACCGTGGCTCCGGAAGGCCCAAGCGTGCCCCCGGGCGAAACGTCCACTTGTTGGCCACCAGAAGCCGCAGGAGCGCTGCCAGCATCGAGGGGCGACTGGGAAGCGACGTTGAATTCGGGACCAGGAGCGTCTGGCCGGAGAACGTCGGTGGCAGAGATGGCGTCGCTCGGGGGATTCAGGTTGGGGAGCCCCGTGTGAGCTGCATCGGCGACATCGGGCTTTGTGTTAAAGAGGTCCATGGGCATTTTGAAGAAACCCATGCGGTCGCGCGACGTATCCTCCAATTTCTGCTCGCGAGCCATGCGTGCATACGCCTCAGGATCGGCCGAAGGAATCGGCATATTCATTTCCTTGAGGCGCTCTTTGGCGTCCGCCGCTCGCTTCGAGAGAGGGTAGTTGGTGAGGATGCGGTCATAGCATCTCGCCGACAGGTCAGACCAGTGGTTTTTCTCGTCCTCGTTTTTCACTGCAACTCGCGCACGCTGGTAAATGTCTCCCAGCATGAATAGCGCTTCGTCGCTCTTGCTGAAGAGGGGATAGCGTTCGGTCAATTCGACCAAGCGGGCTGCCGCCGCCCGATAGTCAGGCTTGGTATAGTAATAGTGCGCGATCTCATATTCTCCCTGTGCGAGAACTTCCTGGACATCGCGCAGGCGCTGCTCGGCCTGAGGAACGAGAGAGCTTTGCGGGTATTTCAGGATGAAGGACTGGAAAGAGTCCTCGGCCTCCAGAGCCTGTTCATCGTCGCGGTCGGCCTTCTCCATCATCTTGTAATGGGCCATGGCGATCTGCATTTGCGCGTAGGCCGCTTCTTCCAGAAACGGGAAGAAAGTGGTGAAGTCCTGATATTCGGCAATGGCTTGCGTCAAATTCGACGTGCCGCCTTCTTTGTAGTAGGAATCGGCGACCTCCAACTTGGCCTTTGCCAGATATTCGCTGTCAGGATAGGTGTTGATGAGAGTCTGGAGAGAAAGCCGCCCTTCGGTGTAGCGGCCGTGCTTGATGTCGACGAGGGCGCGGTCGTAGAGGACCTTATCGGGTTCCGCGGAGGATTGCGGGATGGGCGCAGCGGTCTTTTGATCAGGCGCCTTGACGACTTTTGGTTTTTTGATCTTTTGCGCAAGGCTGGGAGTCGCAGCGAGAGAAATTCCTACGAGAAGAATAAAAAAGCGGTTCGCACTTCCCCGGATCCCTTCCATCATTCCCCTTTGCGGCAAAGCTTAGGTGCGGTCAGGCTCTCTGGCTAAGAGCCCCGGAGGCCCGCTGGCGTAACTCGCGGGCGGCGGCAGTCGGGTCGGGCGTGTGGAAGATCGAAGTCCCGGCAACGAACGTATTGGCGCCAGCCTGAGCTAGTTCCCCGATGTTTTCCAGATCCACTCCCCCGTCCACCTCGATCCGGAAGGCGCCATTATAGCGCGCACGCCACTCCGCCAGTTGGCGAATTTTCGCAAAAGCCCCGTGAATAAATTTCTGCCCGCCAAACCCCGGATTGACGGACATGACGAGCACCGTATCGACGCGGTCAAGAACCTCGGAAAGCAGCGCCACCGGCGTAGCGGGATTGATCACGGCACCCGCCTCCGAACCGTTTTCTCGAACCATGGCTAGGGCGCGGTCGAGATGCACCGTCGCTTCCTGGTGGACCAAAACCCGGTTGGCGCCAGCGCGGACGAAATCTTCGATGTATTCCTCCGGGTTCTCGATCATCAGATGCACGTCGAGCGGCAAGCGGGTTGCCTTGCGCAGGGATTCAACCACCGGGATGCCAATGGAGAGATTCGGAACGAAATGGCCGTCCATAACGTCGACGTGAAGCACGTCGGCGCCGCCCGATTCCACCTTGCGGACTTCGTCGCCGAGGCGCGAAAAATCTGCGGCCAGAATCGAGGGAGCGATTTCAATGCGCGAATAGGCCATGGAAGACACAAGAATTCTAGCACGGCTCCTATTCAGCGACGGAGAGTTCCACCGAGGTTCCTTGCTCAACCCGCGTGCCGGGCGAGGGCGTCTGGCCAATCACAATCCCATGTGCGTCCGACGTGGAGGCTTGCGTGGTGAGCTTCACCAGCTTCATGCCGCCTGCGTTCAGCTTTGCTTCGGCCTCCCCAAGCGTCAGACCTCCAAGTGGGGGCATGACGTAGGCGGAAGGGCGCGGGCCGAGGGAGACGAGAAGGTCAACGTGCGGACTCGCGACATTAGTGCTGCCGGGAGCCGGATCCTGGCGAATGACGGTGTCCGCCGGGCCATCGGGAAGATAGAGGCTGGCAACCTCACCAAGCTGCAGACCGTTGCGAAGAAGTTCGATCTTAGCGAAGCGCAGGCTGGCGTCCTGAACTTTCGGAATAGTCACTTTCTGCGGGCCAAGGCTCAGGATGACGTGCGCAAACTCACCGGTTTTCACGCGAATGCCAGCCGCAGGAGTTTGGCGGACGACGGCGTCGACGGGTTCGGGGCTGTAGACGCGGTCTTCAATCATCAGGCCCAGACGCCGTTTGAGCAGAGCATTGTGCGCGTCGGTGGCCTTGAGTCCCACAAGATCCGGCATGACCACTTCGCGTCCCTGAATTGCGAAGCGCATCGCCGTGAGCGCGCTCAGGAATGCAACCGACGTGAGAATGAAAAGCATCAGCGCCATGCGGAACAGCCACTGCAGGCGCTCTTTGAAGGTCGGCATCGTCCGATGGTCCGGCACAGCCGGAACAGAAAAAGCCTAGCATGAATCCGGGCGGCCCGGCGCGGGTTCGCGCGGGAAAGCAGGCGGTTGTTTCCATTCGTCTTTCCTATTTGTCAAGGACAGCGGCAAAAAATCCATCGCAGGGTTGTTCGCCCGGAAGAGTGCGGAAGAAGCCGCTGGAATCGATCAGCGATTCGGCGGAAACACCAGAAACAAGATGCGGCTGCAGTTCGCTCACGACTGTCTCCCGTGAGGCAAGGCGCAAGCCAGGAGAACGGGCGAGCGCCGCTTCGACGACATTTTCGTTCTCCTCCCGCTCGAGCGAGCAAGTGGAATAGACAAGGCGCCCGCCGGCGGCAAGCTGCCGGACAGCGGCCAGAAGAATCGCGATCTGAAGGGCGCGCAGCGCTCGAATGTTTTCCACGCTCAATCGCCAGCGGATTTCCGGGTGCCGGGCGAGAGTGCCCGTACCGGAGCAGGGAGCATCAACGAGAATCCTGTGGAAGAGCGCGCCGAAGGGAAGGGGGCGCGCCGCGTCCAGTTCGATGAGCGAAACAGGCGCGAGGCGGATGCGCCTGAAATGCGCATCCATGGCCCGCAAGCGGTGCGTATGACGATCGGCCGCGACAACAAGCCCTGATGTGCCTGAAGCGCGAACGAGCGGCGCGGTTTTTCCGCCGGGTGCAGCGCACAGATCGAGCACTCGGTCTCCTGGACGCGCACCCAGAAGCAGCGGGACGGCCTGCGAGGCTTCGTCCTGAATCGAGAACAGACCTTCGCGAAACGCGGTGGTGTGCGAGGGGCTGCCGCCGTTCACGGAGAAGGCATCGCGCAGGAGCGCGCCATCCTCGATGCGCAGGCCGGCCTTTGCAAGCGCAGAAAAAACCTTGTCCCGGCTGGAGGCATGGTGGACGACAGCGCTCAAGCGCGGGGGGAGATTATCCGCTTCGAGGGTCTGAATTGTTTGCGCGTCGCCGAACTGGTCGAGCCAGCGCTCGATCATCCACTCCGGGTGGGAGTGAAGGATAGCGAGCTGTTCGGCTGGCGGGAGGTTGGCGGGAATCAGCGTCTCTGCGGGGAGGGAGGTTTCCGCTACGGTACGGCGGAGAACGGCGTTGACCAGTGGCGCGGCGGAAGATTTGCGAGCGCGCTTTACGAGTTCGACCGATTCATTGACGGCTGCGCGGGCGGGGATCTTGTCGAGATAGCGCAATTGATAGAGGCCCATGCGAAGAGCGGTGAGGACAGGAAAATCGAGGCGGGCGACCGGTTTTTTCAACTGCCGCTCAAGAAGAAAATCCAGCAGGGCGCGACGGCGAAGGACGCCGAGGGATATTTCCGTAGTTAGGGCGGCGTCTTCGCGGCGCACGCCGGGGCCAAGGGCCTCATGGAGCAGATCGGTGACGTAGGCGCCTTCCGATTCCACGCGCAGCAGAATGTCGAATGCCGTCTTTCGCGCGGGGCTAATCGCCATCGGAGTAGGTCCACGCGAGCGCGAGGAACGGCATCATGCACCGAAGTTTTCACCGGGCTCGATGCGCGCGCCGTTCATGAATTCACGATCGGTGATGCGCTTGCGGCCCTCGCGCTGCACGTACTCGACGCGGAAAACCGTATTTTCGCCGCAGATGACGAGCAGGCCGTCTTCCTGCGTCGGCAGAAGAATGCCAGGTTGGCCACCCGCTGCGACGGGATAGACCGGCTTGCCCCAAATGCGGCAATTCACGCCGCGAAACGTGGTGTAGGCGCCGGGCCAGGGATCAAGGCCGCGGACGCGCGCGTAAATCATGGATGCGGGAAGAGTCCAACTGATTAGGCCGTCTTCTTTTTTGAGCGGGCGCGCAAGCGTGGCTTTGGAATTGTCCTGTGGCGTGGGGACGAGCGTGCCGGCCGCAAGCCCGCGCAAGGTCTCGGCCACGAGAGGGGAGCCAAGCTCCGCCAGCGCCGCGGAAAGTTGCGGAGCGGTCTCGTCGCGGGCGATCAGCGTTTCGCGCTGGAGGAGGATCGGCCCGGTGTCGAGGCCGGCGTCGATGCGCATGGTCGTGACGCCGGTGCGTTGCTCGCCATTGACGATGGCCCACTGAATTGGCGCGGCGCCGCGATATTTGGGCAGGAGCGACGCATGCAGGTTGATCCAGCCGAGGCGCGGGATATCCAGCAGGTGCGAAGGAATGATCTGGCCGTAGGCGATGATGACGATCACGTCGGGCGCGATGCGTTGCAAGAAATCGCGCGCGGAATCGGATTTGATCCGCTCGGGCTGATAGACGGCGACGCCGGCTTCCAGCGCCGCATCCTTGATGACGGGACTTTTGACTTCACCGCCGCGGCCGCGCGGTCGATCGGGCTGCGTGATGACGCCGGCAATTTCGAAATCGGGCTGGGCAACGAGATGGTGGAACGCGGGAAGCGCGAAGGAAGGAGTGCCGCAGAAGACGATGCGGAGAGGCATGGTGGCCTCTACCACTCGCCGGCTTTTTGCATCTTGCGGATCTTGCGGCGGATCATGTCGCGCTTCAGAAAGCTGAGATGGCGGATGAAAAGGACCCCATTCAGATGGTCGATCTCATGGCAGTAGGCGCGCGCCAGCAGCCCCTCGCCGCGCATTTCGTATTCCTTTCCCTCCACGTCCTGCGCGCGGATGGTGACGTAGAGCGGCCGGGAAACCGTGGCGCGAAAGCCCGGCAGCGAGAGGCAGCCTTCTTCCTCGTGTTGTTCGCCTTCCATATGGATAATTTCGGGATTCGCGAGAACTAGTTTCGCTTCGGGATTCTTTCCGTTCGTAACATCGATGACCGTGAGCCTCAGAGAAATGCCAATCTGCGGGGCCGCCAGGCCCACGCCTTGCGCCGCATACATCGATTCGAACATGTCGGCAACGAGCGCTTTTAGCTCGTCGTCGAATTTTTCCACCGGTTTGGTGACCGTTTCGAGCACCGGGTCGCCGTATTTCACAATCGGATGAATCATCGCCCGCCTGTCCTAAAAATTTTCAAGCTGTTTCTGGTAGCCTTCGAAATTGCGAAGAGCCTCTTCGAGCGAATCGCCGCCGAATTTCTCAAGCAGCGCCCCGGCCAGCTCCAGCGCCACCATCGTCTCGCCCACCACGCCCGCCGCCGGAACCACGCAGTAATCCGAGCGCTCGTAAGCGGCCTGGAGCGGGTCTTTGGTGACGAGGTCGGCCGTCTGCAATGCGCGGCGCAGAGTCGAAATTGGCTTCAGGTAGCCGCGAACCACCACATCTTGGCCGTTCGTAATGCCGCCTTCAAGTCCCCCGGCGCGGTTTGAAGAGCGAGTGAAACACTTGCACGACGCATCATATCCGATTTCGTCCTGAACTTCCGAGCCGCAACTTGTGGCGTTCGCGACTCCAGAGCCGATTTCGACCGCCTTTACCGCTTGAATCGACATGACGGCGCGGGCGAGGCGCGCGTCGAGTTTTTCGTCCCACTGCACGTGCGTGCCAAGCCCGATGGGAACGCCGTGCGCGACGACTTCGAAAATTCCGCCGACGGAATCGCCGGCGCGAAGCACTTTATCAACCTCGGCCTTCATGCGCTCTTCCGTCGTGGCGTCCACACAGCGAAGAGGCGATTCCAGATTCGCGCAGACGGCCTCGATCTCTTCCCAAGTTGCTGTTCGGTCGAGGCGAGCATGACCAACGGCAATCGTATGGCTCAAGACGCGAATGCCAAAGCATTCGAGCAACAATTTCGCCAGCGCGCCAGCGGCGACGCGCGCAGCCGTTTCACGCGCGGAAGCGCGCTCCAGGACGTAGCGAGCGTCGTGGAAATTGAATTTCTCCGAGCCGGCAAGATCGGCATGGCCGGGACGCGGCGCGGTGAGAGGGCGGCGAGCGTCTTTTGCATCTTCGGAGTCTTCGACGGCGAGAGCTTGCTCCCAATTTTTCCAGTCACGATTTTCAATGCGAATGGCGATAGGCGCGCCGATCGTTTGTCCGTGGCGCACGCCAGCGAAGATATCAGCAGTGTCTTTCTCGATCTTCTGCCGTCCGCCGCGGCCGAAACCAAGCTGGCGGCGATGCAACTCACGATTGATGAAAGCGAGGTCGACAGGTACACCAGCAGGCAGGCCGGAAATCCAACTTACCAGCGCCTGCCCATGCGATTCTCCGGCTGTGACCCATCTCAGCATTCCTGTGAATGTACCGTCCTGACACGCACTGCATGAATTCTACCGGAGGGACAACTTTGGGTAAAGGCGCGGAGGCCCGCGCCAAGCTTTTTGCGCGCTGGATGACTGCTTGACGCGCCTAGCAACGGACGTTACGCTTCGAAGGACTCGGCGGGAGAACGGCACCCCGCGTCGCCAAAGATGCCCGAAGCCACCGAAACGCCCTCCCTCTTTAAATTTTTGAGCGACGCGCTGAAACAACAGGTTCTGGCCGTCCAGCTTTACACCCGCATGACGATGCAGGCGCTCGCGGGCCTGCTCACTCCTCCCGTTTACTGGACCGATATCCTCGAGCAGATGGACCTGATCGGCGTTGGATCTCTGCCGATTGTCGTCATCACAGCTTTTTTCATTGGCGGCGTATTGGTGCTGCAGACGGCGGCGCAGTTCGAGCGGTTTGGCGAAACGGCGCTGACAGGCGACGCTGTTTCTTTGGCGCTTGTGCGCGAACTTGGCCCGGCGATCACCGCGCTGCTCGTGGCGGGACGCAACGCGTCGGGAATTGCATCGGAACTTGGGTCGATGGTGGTGACCGAGCAGGTGGACGCGATGCGAGCCCTCGGTACGGATCCGATCCGCAAATTGATGACGCCGCGCGTGGTGGCAATGACTCTGATGTTGCCGCTGCTGGTGGCCGTGGCGGATTTCGTCGGGCTGGTGGGAGGGTTCATCGTTTCTTACTTCACGCTGCATCTGGGGCCGGTGCAATTCTGGACGCGCGCCGTGAACGCGCTACAATTCGGCGACCTGATGCAGGGCATGGCCAAGCCGGTGGTCTTCGCTCTGATTATTTCTTCGATCGGTTGCTATCAGGGGCTGACCGTGCGCGGAGGGACGCAGGGAGTAGGTCGCGCGACGACGACGGCCGTGGTCGTGTCTTCCGTGTACGTCCTTGTGGTGGATTTTTTCCTCGCTCGCCTGCTGCTCTATATTTTCCACAAATAACGCGCGGCCGAGAAACCTTCCTCGCGCGGCGAGCTTTCCCCTTATAATTTGCCGATGATGAGCGAAGCGGCTCTTCCCGCAACCACGCCTGTTTGGCGCGAGGTAGTTCCGGGCGAGCCGCTCGTCGCCTTCCGCGATGTCCACATCGCTTTCGACGAGGGAGAGATTCTGCGCGGCATCTCCTTCTCGATGCTGCCCGGAGAGACGAAAGTCCTGCTTGGCGTAAGCGGCGCTGGAAAAACAGTGCTTATGAAACTGGCCGCAGGGCTCCTGAAGCCGGACGCGGGCGATATTCGCGTGATGGGCCACGACGTGCCGCAGATGCCGGAGCGCGAGCTGCTGGACTTTCGCCGGCACATTGGTTTTGTCTTCCAGGAAGGCGCGCTGTTTGATTCGATGACGGTGGCCGACAACGTCTGCTTTCGCCTGCGCGAAGACGATCTGCCGGAAGAGGAACAGGAAACGCGGACCAGGGAGGCTCTGCGCTTCGTCGAGCTAGATGCGGCGTACGACAAATTTCCCGCCGAGCTCTCGGGAGGTATGCGGCGAAGAGTTTCTATCGCACGCGCCCTGATCGATCGTCCGGCTCTACTTTTCTGCGACTCGCCCACCGCAGGGCTCGATCCCGTGACTTCGCAAACGATCATCAACCTGATCCTGCGCGGGCGCGATACACAAGGCGTGACTACGCTTTTGGCGACACATCGCGTGCAGGACGCCTTTGGGCTGGCAAATTACCGCTTCGATGCGTCGTCGGGAAGAGTGGTCAAGTCCGACGACCTTCCGGGCAGCCCGCCGCCGACGAACATCCTGGTGCTTCGCGACGGAAGAATCTACTTCGAAGGATCGACGCAGCAAATGCTGGACAGTTCGGACGACTACCTGAAGAAATTCCTCATGTCCGCTGAATAATCCGCGGATGGAGGAAATCGGGAGGAGGAATTATGGCGCAACGGCAGCAACTGACTTGGACGGAGCTTCGCGTGGGATTATTCGTCCTGGCCGGACTTTTCCTGATCGCCGTTGGAATTTTCTATGTGACGGGCGCAGGATTTCTGGGCCCGAAATACCGGCTGATCACCTACCTTCCGGAGGTTGACGGCGTGGCTGCCGGCGCGCCCGTGCGCCTGGACGGTGTGGACATCGGCAATGTCCAGTCGCTCACCTTAACCCCGCATCCGGTTGACAGGATGCACAGCATCACGCTGGTGCTGCGCATTGACAAAAAGTTTCAGGACCAGATCCGCACGGATTCGACGGCGAGCCTGATCACGGAAGGGCTGCTCGGCAATCGCTACGTTACGATTTCGCGCGGCTTGACAGGTGAGGTGATTCAGCCCGGCGGCGTAGTGCCGGGAACGGAAGAAGCGGCCATGAAGCAGGTGGTCCAGCGCGGCGCGGAACTGATGGAAAATCTTGGCGCGCTCTCCGATGATCTGCGCGGCATCGTCGCGCAAGTGCAGAAGGGTAATGGCACGCTGGGCAAATTGATGAACGACCCTTCGCTTTATAACCATTTGAATGAAACCGCCGCGCGCCTTGACCAGCTGGCAGCCAATATTCAGCAGGGACAGGGGACAATTGGGAAACTCGCGAGTTCGGACGAGCTGTACAACAAAGTGGATGCGACGGTGGGGCACGTCGAAAACGTGATGGCGGCAGTGCAGAATCAGCAGGGAACTCTCGGCAAACTGGTTTACGACCCTGCCATGTATGAGAGCGCGAAAGGACTGCTCGATAAGGGCAACAACCTTGTCTCCGGCATTCAGGGCGGAAAGGGAACTCTTGGAAAGCTCGTGACCGACGACACTCTTTACGCCAACGTGCGAGACGCTTCGGCCAATGTCCGCGACGCCACGGCCAAGCTCAACTCCAACGAAGGCACCGCCGGGAAATTCCTGAGCGATCCAGCGTTTTACGACAACGTGACGGGCCTGACCGGCGACATGCGGCTCCTGATTTCCGATTTCCGGCAGAATCCGAAGAAGTTTCTGCACGTAAAGTTGGCCATTTTCTAGGCATCCGAAAAGCAATGGGCTGCCGGAAAATCTCCCGCGCAGACCTTTGTTTTCGGACAGACTTCGGTCCTTGGGCGCATGCCCCAAACTCTAGCCAGCCGTGCGCTCCGGGCGCCTTGCCGGAAGAGCGCCAATTCTGCCTTCTGCTGCATCTGCCCTTCACTGCTTCGTTTCGTTCGCAAAGATCAGCTCGACAACTTCCGTTTCCTTCTTCCGGCGCTCAGCCGGTACAAAACCGACCGTGCGCGTGTCGCCTTTCCCGGTGATGGTCCAGGCGATGTCCTCCATCTGCTTCAGCGTCTGGCGCTTCTTCTCCGTATAGCTCGAACACTCGCGGATAGGGAAAGGCACGCGGTGCTCCGGATAGGTAACCATGCAGATGGTGACCACCTCGCTCTCGCGAAAACCGCGTGAGATGTGCGAGTGCATGCAGGACTCGCACTTCGACGCGCCGTGCATGGGAGTTCCTTCCTTCACGTGAAAGGCCATGTTCGTGAACTCCTTCCTGAAGCGCAATGAGCGCTTCGATTGGCCGCCGAGTGGGAAGCGGCAAAGTGTGGCGAGCGGCGCCAGTGCCGGGGCCATCAAGGAAATTCGTACGCCTTTCCTAGCCCGGGAGCCCGATGAATTTGCCAGTATCTAATTCAGTTGGAAGCGGTTAAACCGAGGGACTGAAGCTCATCCGGCTGCAATCCCACGGCAACGCAACTTCCGCCTGCCTTGGCAACGAGTTTTTAAGTCGTTTGGTCATGCCGAATCCTCTCCAGCGAGACAAAGTGTACGCACTCCGAGCCTTTCGCGCAATGGCAAACTGGTGATTCGTCCGAAGAAACGCCGAATGGCATCTTTGGCGAGTGATGAGGAGTTGGCGAGAGCTGCCCGGCTGCCGGAACTGGGCTAACGGTGCGGTGGAGAGTCCCCGATTCGCATCTAAGACGGTTTTTCGCTACCCTGTTAGGAGGCGGTTTGGAGCCGCCCCTCGATGGAAGAGCGGCTGCAAAAAATCATCGCCCGAGCGGGAGTCGCTTCCCGGCGACGCGCCGAAGAAATGATCGCCTCGGGTCTGGTCACCGTTAACGGCCAGACGGTCACTGAACTCGGCACAAAGGCTGACGCCGAGAGGGACCACATCAAAGTGGCCGGCAGGCTGCTGCGGTTTGAGGCGAAGCCGGTCTATTTGCTTTTGAACAAACCGCCCGAAGTGGTTTCCACCATGAGCGATCCCGAAGGGCGGCCGTCGCTTCTCAATTTCCTGCATCGTGTTTCGGAGCGCGTCTATCCGGTCGGGCGGCTTGAATATCACGCTGCTGGAGCGGTGATCCTCACCAACGACGGAGAATTTGCAAACGCCGTGCTTCAGGCACATGAGCTTCCGAATACCTGGCAGTTCAAGCTGCAAAAGCTGCTGACGTTTGAAGAAATCGAGACGCTCTCGCGCGCCATTGGCTCGCACATCCGGCGGTTGAAGGGCACAGAGGCGCCGTGGTACGAAGCGACGCTCAGCGAGTCGCGGCGCGAACAGTTGCGCAACCGGCTGTTCCAAACAGGTCATCCCGTCGAAAAAATGAAACGAGTGGCTATCGCAGGAGTTGAGTTGGAACGCCTCGCGCCGGGCGAAATTCGGCCGCTCGGTCCTGGCGAAGTCACTTTGTTGCGGAGAGCCGCTGCGGGAGAAGCGGTTGTTGCCGAGCCATCCGCAACGCCTGCGCCACCGTCTGTGAGGCCGCGCCCGCAAACGAAACCATCCAAGCAGCGCCGAGAATTCGCGCGGCGTGGACGCACGGCGCGACCACCGGATAGGCCTGCTCGCGGCGCGCAGCAGGGAAGGCGCTCCGACGAATCCCCACGCGGATTTCGTCGCAGTGGACCTTCTGACTCGCGGTCACGCAGTCCTAAAGATTCTCGCAGCGCCTCGCGCAGCCCACGTCCGGGCGGCAGGCCACAACGTCCGCGCCGCGACTCCCGCCGGAACCGCTCCGGACGCCCTCGCACGAAATGATTGCCGCCTGAAATTCCAATAGTTGCCGAAAATTTTCCAATCTGATAAGTAAGGGGCCCCATGAACACATCAACCGAACAAAATTCACTGCAGCAGCCTGCAAGAATTTCCGCAGGAGATCCCGCGACACAAATCCTGAAATCCAGCCGCACGATTGCTGTGGTCGGATTGTCGAGCCGGAAATTCCGTCCAAGCTACGGCGTTGCGTCGTACTTGCAGTCGGTGGGATACCGGATTATTCCGGTGAATCCGCAGGAGACCGAAGTGCTCGGTGAAAAATCCTATGCGCGCCTCGAAGATGTGCCGGAGAAAATCGACACCGTGAACGTGTTTCGACGCCCGGAATTTGTTCCGGATATAGTCGAAGCGGCGATTCACATCGGCGCCCGAGCCGTCTGGATGCAGGAGGGTGTGATTCACGACGAGGCAGCCGAACGCGCGCGCCGTGCGGGGCTGCTCGTCTTCATGGACTCGTGCATTTTGAAGGAGCACGTGAAGCGGTTCCGTTTGCAGAGGGAGCCGTAGAGAGAAAAAGAACGCGCTCGTTCAACCGAGCGGGAAGACCATCAGCGTCCGCGAACCTACCTGCGTCACCACAATGGCTTTGCCGTTCGGCTCGACCTGGAAGTCGTGAAATTCCAAGTCGTGCAGAATCGGCGTGAAGCTATCGTCGTAGATTCCCACCCACACGAGATCACCCGAGCGTTCCGCAGGCCCGCGCTTGAGGAGCACGCGGCGTTCGTCCGCACCCCACTGGAAATGGCCAAGTCCCGCGTGCGCTTCGATCAGTTTGTCCGGATGCGCGAGATCCACCACGCGGATTGTGTCACCATCGGCAAAGAAGCCCACTTTTTGTCCAGAGGGCGAGACGGCCATAGAGCCTTGAAAATCATCGACGCGCGCGATTTCGGAAATCGTCTCGTTGAGCAGGCCCAGGCGAATCAAATACTGGCGGTGCGTGACGGAAAGGTCTGGTGAAATGACAAACGCCTGGTTGCGCGCCGCGTCCCAGGTGACTGCATCGAAATAATGCCCGTCGAAGAGCGTCACGGCCTTTCCCTCGTCCGGACGCATGCGCATGATTTGATACGGCCCGCCTCCTGTGAGATAGACCACCGTCTGCCCGTCCGCCAACCACGTGGCCGAGCCGGCATTTTCAATGTAGCCGGACTTGACTCCTGTGATTGGAATCTGCTGGCCGTTTTCGTCAAACAGCGCCACGGCCTTGATCGAAGTGGGCGGGGCGTCCGGGTCCTGCGAAAGAGATTCGATGCGGATTTCGGCGGTGAATTTCTTCGAATCGGGAGCCCACGCGAGCTTATTGACCACGAAGTTTGCCGGCGGCGGAGCCGGCAGGAATTTGTCTCCGTCGAGGATTTTGTGCTTCGATCCGTTGGGATCCACCACCCAGAGGTCGTCGTGCACAAACTCGATCTTCTTGATGTGCCGGCGGTGCGGAACGGCATAGACGATTTTTCCGTCCGGCGCCGCGGCGAACTCTGCGCAATCGTCGTCCACGCGAATCAGGGCTTTCTCGAAACTCTGGCCTGCTGCGTCCCGTGCGATGGACCCAAGAAAAATTGCTGCAACAAACACCATGGCGATCAAGAGGTGCTCGCCAGTGAAGAGCGAACGTTCTCTGCGGCTCACGCATTTCCCCCGGCCGTCTTTTTCTGGATGCGCCGGATCTCCTCCATGCGTTGCCGGATGCGCGCCTCGAATCCCTGATCCGTCGGCTTGTAATACGTTCGCCCGAGGAGGCTCTCCGGCAGGCAGGTCATGTCCGTCACTTTTTCTTCCGTGTCGTGTGCGTATTGATAGCCTTTCCCATAACCGATGTTGGCCATGAATCCGGTCGCCGCATTCCTTAGATGCAGCGGGACGGGTTGCGCGATGGTTTTCTGCAAATCTTCGTGCACCGCGCCGTAGGCCGTGTAAAGCGAGTTTGATTTTGGAGCGAGCGACAAATAAACGGCGGCCTGCGCGAGCGCGAGATATCCTTCCGGCGGGCCGATGAACTCGAATGCATTTTTCGCCGCGATCGCCACGGCCAGCGCGCCCGGCTCGGCGAGTCCGATATCTTCGCTGGCCATCCTCACCATGCGCCGGGCCAAGTAAAGCGGGTCTTCGCCCGATTCGAGCATCCGCGCGAGCCAGTAGAGCGCCGCGTCGGCGTCCGAATTTCGCACGCTCTTGTGAAGGGCGGAAATCAGGTTGTAGTGCTCTTCGCCCGCGTTGTCGTAGGGCAAGACGCGCTTCTGAAGAACGTCTTCGAGGCGCGTCCTCGTCAGCACTCGCGAACCCTGTTCATCCGGCGTTGTTCCAAGGACAAGCGCTTCCAGCGTGTTGTACGCCGCGCGGACGTCGCCATTGGCCACGATGGCGATACGCTTCAGAATCTCTTCGCTTGCTTCCACTTGCTCTTTGCCAAGGCCACGCACGTCGTCCACCAGCGCGCGCCGCAGTAATTCGATCACTTGCTCTTCGGCGAGCGCATTGAGAAGGTACACCTTCATGCGGGAGAGCAGCGCCGAGACAACCTCGAACGATGGGTTTTCCGTCGTCGCGCCGATCAGGGTGATGTTTCCTGCTTCGACGTGCGGCAGAAACGCATCCTGCTGCGCGCGGTTGAAGCGGTGTACTTCGTCGATAAAGACGATCGTGCGCCGGCCGTAGCGCCTCGTGCTCTCGGCATGTGCCATCACTTCCTTGATTTCCTTGATGCCGCTCAGCACGGCGGAAAACGAGACGAATTCCGAACGCGTTTTCCGCGCAATGATGCGCGCCAGCGTCGTTTTGCCGCAGCCCGGGGGCCCCCAGAAAAGCATCGAGCCGAGTTCGTCGCGCTCGATCATTGTGCGCAACGGCTTGCCCGGCCCGAGGAGGTCTTCCTGCCCGAGAAATTCATCGAGCGATTGCGGCCGCATCCGGTCGGCCAGCGGGCGTCCGGCGAGCGGCTCGTCGTCCGCTTCAATTGTTCGGAACAGTCCCATCCGTCACCCGCCTTTGCCGTGCCGCCTCATAAAGAGCCACGGCCGCCGCCACGCCCGCGTTCAGCGATTCCACGTCTTCGCTCATCGGGATGGCCAGCACTGCATCTGCCGCTTTCAGGATTTCTCCCGGCAGTCCTGTGCCTTCGCTGCCGATGAGAATTGCGCACGGCTCCCGTAGGTCCGGCCACGCGTTTTCTACTCGTTCGCCGCGCGCAGTCGTGGCAATGATTTTCACGCGCGCCACCTTCAGTTGCGCAAGCACCACAGGAATATTTAGTCCGCGCAACAGAGGCAGGCGCAGCGCCGAGCCCGCAGAAGCTCTCACTGCCTTTGGCGACCACGGATCAGCTGTCCCGCGCGTCGCGATGGCGCCGGTTGCGCCAAATGCCTCTGCCGAGCGGACGAGCGTTCCGACGTTGCCCGGATCCTGTATCCCCGCCATCACGGCGATCAAGGGGGAAGCGCCAAGATACGATCCCTCCTTGGTAGCTCGGCCGCGCAACACGTCGTCCAGCGTCCATTCACGCGGCTGCAACAATGCAGCCACGCCCTGCGGCATCTCCGTTCCCGCAACGCCCGCAAACAGTTTTTCCGTCGTCCTGAAGATTCGCGTGCGCGGAATACCGTTTTCCGTTTCGGCTGCGGCGTGGAGAATCTCTTGAAGCGATTCTTCGCTCGACTCGCTTAGCAGCAAAGCCTCGACTTCGAGGCCGCTTCGCACTCCTTCCAGGACCAGTTTTGGCCCTTCGATCGCGATTGGTTCGCCGGATTCGGGGCCGGTTCCGCGCAGCGCAGCCCGGAATTTCTTCAGCAACTTGTTATCGCGGCTCGTCAGGAGGGCGGCGTCGGCGGAGGGCGCCTTGGCGGTGGGAGGGAATCGCTGGGCCATATTTGCAAGCCTAACACCCGCGTTTCTCTTCATCAAATGCTGCTAGAACATTGGCTTAAGCACCTGGTCTCTCGCCGCCCGTCTGCGTGGCCTCGAAATGCTGCCTTGCGGAAGCCGTCCCGGAACTTGCTTCTTTTGAGCCTCTTATGTTAGCTTCGCAGGTCATGGTTTTGGCGCAACCCGCCGCGAGAAAACATTGCCCGTCGAAATTCAGAAAATTTCCCTTGAATCACCAGAACCAGGGGTTGTCGAGTATGCCGGCCGGTTCATCCGCCGCGGCGAAGTCGTAGGGCTCCCCACGGACACTTTTTACGCGCTTTCCGCCGACCCTTTTAATTTGGCGGCTGTCGAAACAGTCTTCCGCTGCAAGGGGCGTCCGGAAACAAAGGCGCTCCCGATCCTTGTCAATTCGATCGAGCAGGCCGTGACGCTCGCGCGCGACGTTCCGCACATTTTTCTCGAACTCGCCAACCGCTTCTGGCCCGGAGCTCTCACCTTGGTCGTGCGAGCCACGCATCGGTTGCCCCTCAAAGTAACTGGCAACACGGGCCGCGTGGCTCTGCGTTTGCCGAATTCCCGCGTTGTCACGGCGGTTGTCGAAGCCGTGGGTGGCCCGATCACTGGCACAAGTGCAAATCTTTCCGGCTTTCCCTCCTGCACAAACGCGCACCAGATTGTGAAGCAGCTCGATAACCGCTTGCCCTTGATTTTGGACGGCGGTGATACGGGCGCAACGCTTGCCTCCACCATCGTGCGCATAGACGGCGACGACTACGCAATCGTCCGCGAAGGCGCCATTCCTGACGCCGACATCCACAACGCGCTCGGGCGTTGAGAGGCTTCCGGGTAGATTCCGCGCATGAAAATCGTCGCGATTGGTGAAGTTCTATGGGACGTGCTGGGCCGGGAAGAGCATCTGGGCGGCGCTACGTTCAATTTCTGCGCACACGCGCACATTTTGGGCCACGACGTGCGCTTCGTCAGCGGAATCGGCGACGACGACCGCGGCCAGCGCATCCTTCGCCGCATGGAGGAGATGAATCTTTTGACGCGCTACGTCGCCAAGGTTTCCGAATATCCCACCGGTTATGTGACCGTCACCGTCAGTTCGTCCGGCCAGCCATCATTCATCATGCACCGGCCGGTTGCGTACCACTTTCCATCGCTTACGGAAGAGGAATTTTCCTCGCTTATCTCACCGCCTCCGGACTGGATCTATTTTGGTTCGTTGACGTTCGTGAGCGAGCCGGCAAAAGCGCTTCTGTTTCGCATTCTCGACGCAGCTCCTTCCGCGCGCCGCTATTCTGACCTGAATCTCCGGCACGGTTCTTACACGCCGGAACTGCTGAATGAATTGATGGCTCGCGCTTCCATCGTCAAGTTGAGCGATGTCGAAATCGACGATCTGGCCAGGATCTTTGGCCATCCCAACCTCACGTTTCAGAATTTCGCGCGAGCTTATTCGGAGAAATATTCTTGGGAGGGCGTCATCATGACGCGCGGCGCGGAAGGGTGCTCGGTTTTTATCGATGGCCGCTATTTTGAAGCGCCGGGATTTCAGGTGAAGGTTGCGGACACAATCGGAGCCGGCGATGCCTTCTCCGCCGCGTTCGTCCACGGACTCGGGCAGGGCTGGCCGCCGGAAAAGGTTGCTGTGTTCGCCAATCGCGTGGGCGCACTCATCGCTTCGCGGCCCGGCGCCATTCCCAAATGGTCGCTTGCCGATCTCTCTTCGATCGATTGAGAGAGTGGCATGCGATACTCATGGTCTTTTGGGTCGACGTATAACTGCTCATATACTTATATTCTCATCTATCGAGTGCTACCCTCTGGTTCAGGCAGATGATTCAGAGCCCGTCAAACTCGTTCAAAATCGCCGTCCTGGCCGGACTCGTAATTTCATCTCTCGGTGTCTTTTGGCTTTCCGGAATGCCGCACCACTCCTTCTCTTTCTTGGAAAGGCTCGGCTACGTTTCCGCACTCGCCAGCGTTTTTGGTTTTTGGCTCCTTTGCTGGAGTGCAATTGTGGCTTGTTGGGCCATGGCCTATAAGTGGTCGCCGGCGACCTTCCAATGAGCAGCGCTTCCCGTCGGACTCCTCGGACTCTTTATTTTCTTTCTTGGGTCTCCAAGGTTCCAGGAAATCGGCGTGCTTTTGACTGTTCAAGCCAGCATCTCCGGGTTCCTCGCGCGCAGACGTGCTTTTCCAAGGATGAGCGAGGAAGAGTTCCAGGAGTCCGTTCGCCGCTCCCACGAACCTCCGGCCATTTTTCCGCGTTGACCTTCTAGGAATAAGGGCTCGGTCTTTTAAGCTTCCAGGAAAACCCGCAGTGGTACAATTCGCCGCGCAATGACTCAGCCGCGCGAACAGCAGGACTCGAAACTGATGCGCGAAATGTTTACGCGCATCGCTCCCCGCTACGATTTCATCTCTCGGATTTTTTCCTACGGCATGGACGGACGCTGGAAGCGCTTGGGCGTGAAAAACGCGCCGCTCGCGGCAAACGCTCGCGTGCTCGATCTGGCCTGCGGCACAGGAGACTTTTCCCGGTTGGTTCGCGACCGCATTCCCCAGGCCCGCGCCGTCGCTTGCGACATTACGGAATTGATGCTCCAGCAGGCGCAGGTTCTGGGTGTTCCAGACGCAGTTTGCGGAACCGGAGTCTCGCTGCCCTTTGCCGACAATTCGTTCGATTGCGTTTTCGTCGGCTACGGAATGCGCAATTTCCCGGATCTCGACGCGGCATTGCGCGAAATCGAACGAGTCACCCGGCCGGGCGGGGTGCTCGTCACTCTCGATTTTTTCCTTCCCGAGAATCGCGTCCTTCGTCCGCTCTATCTCGGCTATCTCTACGCGCAGGGATATTTCTGGGGGATGCTGCTTCACGGCTCCACGCGTATCTACACCTACATCCCCGATTCCATTCGGAATTTCCTGTCCATCGACGATTACTCTGCCCTGCTCGAACGCAAGGGTTATGCGCGGCTCGACGCTCGCGCGTTCATTTTCGGAGGCATTGGTCTGCACTGGGCGATGAAGCGCCCTTCCTGAAACGCTACGGCGCAGGAACGAGCCGCACCGATTGCAGAAAGTCGTAATCGCCGCTCGGCGAAAGCTCGACGCCTTCCACACGCGTTCGATACGCAGACACATTGTCCATGTACCACAAGTCGATATACGGCTCGTCGTCCGCCAAGATTTTCTGAATCTGCGAAAGCAGCGCCTTGCGCTTCGCGCGGTCCATTTCCACGGCTTGCTGATCGAGCAGCACATCAAGCGCCGCGTTGCGATAATGCCCGCGATTTGCTCCGTCCGGCGGCATCCTCCTTGAGCTGAAAACGTACTGAAAAATATCCGGGTCGTTGTTGCCGCCCACCCACCGTTGGGAATAGACCTGGAAGCTGCCGTGCGTAATGTCCGAATAAAATGTGGCGTACTCCATCGAGCGCAAATCGAGCACGACGCCAATGCGGCTCCATTCCTCCGCCAAAGCTTCGGCGAGCAAGCGCGTCGAGGCGTCCGTCGAGGTCTTCATTGTGAGATGGAAGCGCACGCCGTCTGCCCCGCGATGATAGTTCATCGAGTCCAGCAGCCGCTCGGCGCGGTAAGGATCGTAATCGTAGATGCGCACGTCCGGCTCGTAGGCCCAGTGGTTTGGAGGGAGCAGGCTCGATGCAAGCTGCGCTTCGCCGCGCAGCAGGTATTTGATCAGCGTCGCGCGATCCGTGGCATACGCGAGCGCCTGGCGCACTTCCCGATGAGAGAGAATCGGGTCCTCGCAATTAAACGCGATGTACTGAATCGATGTGCCCGGAGCGTCGATGACACGGATGTCCTTTTCCTTCGCAAGTGCGTGATACATATCGGGCGTGAGCGTGTTGATTTCCGCGTCCGCCGAGCCTTTTCGCAGTTCGAGCGCGCGTACAATCGCGTCGGGAACGATCCGCAATCGCAAGCCTTTGATCGATGGCGCGCCGCCGAAATAATCGGGATTGCGCTGAAGCACGATGTCTTCATCGACCGCCGAACTCACGAATTCAAAGGGTCCGCTGCCGACGGGATGCGTCGCCATGTCGTTCGCTGCCGCGCCGCGCGGCACGATGCCCACTCCGGGGCGCGTCAAGTTCCACAGGAACGAAGCATCCGGTTCGCGCAGATGAAACACCACCGTCTGCGCGTCGGGAGTTTCAATGGAAGCGACTGCGCGAAAGGCTCCGCGTTTGGCCGTCTTCACCGTGCCGTCCAGAATCGAATCGAATGTGTATTTCACGTCCGCCGCTTCGAGCGGCCTGCCGTCGTGGAATTTCACTCCTCCGCAAAGGTGAAAGACGTACGTCAGCGGATTGGATGTTTCCCAGCTCTCGGCCAGGTCCGGAACGATATTCATCTGCGCATCGTGCGCGAGCAGACTCGAAAAAATCAGCGCGTCGATGTGCTCTGACTGCGCGTCGGTGCCGATGCGCGGGTCAAGATTCGTCGGCGCCGATTCGATCAGGAAATTCAGCGTGTTGCCGTGGGAGCTTCCACCGGACGACCGCGCGCAGCCGCCCGCGAAAAGCAGAGAGATTGCGAGCGCGGCTGCTGCAAAAAGCGCGTTGAAACGCCCGCAGCCGCGGTGTTTATCCACGTCCGGCAACCCGCTTGCCCATCGACACCGCGAATCGCGCGCCTGTAGCCGATGGCAGATTGTTCGCGCGTCCGTGAAACGCTTCGTAGGCCAGCACCGCGAAAGCAAACGCCTCCTTTGCTTCTGCCGTCACGCCGAATTCTTCCGCGTGCCGGATTTCCACTCCGGGCAGCGCCGCGGCCAGTTGCGCCATCATCAACGGATTTTTCGCGCCTCCTCCCGCGACGATCAATTCGTCGATCCGCGCTTTCGGAAACACGAACCGCCGCAGTGCGTCCGCAATCGAGAGCGAAGTGAACACGGTCGCGGTCCGAACCAAATCTTCTCCGCGCGCACGATATTTCTTGGCCCAAGCGAGCAATTTCTCGACGTAGGCCTCGCCAAACTGCTC
>DATKPM010000037.1:0-76351 GCA_035524135.1 Candidatus Acidiferrum sp.
GCGTCGCCGTAGGGCAGGAAGTGGTAGATGTAATAAAATCCGCCATTCCCCGACAGGGTCCATAGCCGCTTTTCGGAAACCGGTTCGTCGAGCTCAAATTTTCCCACTTTCACATTGAGCCAACGGCTTCCGGCCAGATTGTCGAAGCGGACGAAGGCGTTCTCGAAGTGGAAGCTGGCATTCTCATCCGAGGATGGGAGGACGCTGAAAGTGACGTTCTTGAAGAGCGTTCCGGCGAACCACAAATCCATGCCCGAGAGGTCGAAGCCACTTGTAGTTACCGATTGGTTGAGCGGAGCGCTCGTTCCGTCACCGGGCACGGAGTCCACCAGTTGTTCATTGGCTCGCTCCATGTGCCACTGCGGCGTGATACGGACCGTGATCGGGAAATAGGACGCGTCCCGAGTGATCGGTGAGTCGCGTTCATTCATCATTTGATAACCGTTGTCGCGAAACACCTGCCCGAAGTTGTTCAATTCCGGCCAGGTGATGTGACAGGCGGAACAAGGAAGACCGTACTTTCGGGCAAACGCGGGAATGCCCCGCGCTGGTTTCGGGCTGACAAAGAAAATTGCGAGGAGAAAAAGAAGTACGCCCGCCCCCGAAAGAACCTTTATTGTCCGCGTTTCAAAGGAGATCGAAGCCATTCTTGCCTCCTGTGAAATTTGCTTGATTTAACCGGGCTCGGTCGTGAGCAAATATGAATGTGCAGCCGTGCTCGGCCCGGTATTCTACCGAAGTCGCAAGGTGTCGCAACTGGAAGACGCTGCAGTCCTATCACCTCCTTGGATTCATTGTCAAGACTATTTATTCATTTTTGGGAACGTATCGGAGCGGTGAAGAGACCGATACCCAAACGAATTCGCAAAAGACCGGCCTTTTAGCTGGGTTGTGGGCGAGAACTCAACGTAGGCAGCTGCTAACATTTTCGTCCGGGTAGCGAGAAATTATTTCACTTTGTCAATTAAGAGCCCCTTGCCTACCACAACCATTGTTGCGGCTTGGGAGAAAGTGGCAAGGCGCTAACCACGGTCCTACTGATCCTTTTCCAGGCCGCGAAGAAAAATCTGAACGCCGAATTGGCTTGCGACGAACACAACCACAATGAGGGAAATTCCAAGCCAGTGAGGGAAATCAGGGAACTGCACAAGGATCAGGAACAAGAATCCAATCGAGATTCCCAAGCCGAGCAGGACTAGAAATTGAGCGCGAGGACGGAGTCGCCTCATGCTCCACGTCAGCGTCGAAACTCCAACGACAGCAAGGAAGAGAATCAGGATCAGAAGCGGAATACCGTGCAGCATGTCCATTCCGAAAGAGCAGCGCCACAGACTCTTGACGCGACCAGGGTTATTCACACCGTCGCTTGCCGCAGGCAGAAGGATCCGCGACTTCGCACCGAACAAGCGACGGTCTGTCGTCCGAGGCCTTTCTACTGGCCAACAAGGAAGAGCAGAAACAAGAAGACCCAAAGCCCGTCCATGAAATGCCAGTACATGGAGACGACCTCTGTTGCGGTGCCGCGCGTGAGTTTGCGCGTTGGGCGGACTGCTACGAGGAGCAAAGCGATCACTCCGCCGAGCAGATGCAGTCCGTGGGCGGCCGTGAACACGTAAAAAAAGCTGCTGCTCGGATTTGTCGATAGATACACGCCTTCATGGACCAGTTCGCGCCAAGCCAGAATTTGTCCGGCAAGAAACGAAAGGCCCAGGATTGTCGTGACGCCCCACCAGCGCCGAAACTGATGGGTTTTGCCAGCGAGATACAGCTTGCGGGCATGCACGAGCGAAAAGCTGCTGCCGATAAGAACCAGCGTGTTCAGCCAAAGGATGCGTGGAACCTGCAGAGGAATCCATGCGTTGTTAGGCAATCCCTTGCGGACAATGTAGGCGCTCACCAGCGCCATAAAGAACATCAATATCCCGCCCAGACCGAGCATCATGCCGGTAACATAAGTGCGCTGCGGTGTCGCTCCGTTACCAAACGGATCGCCATCTCCTCCATCATTTCGTGCCGGAGGTGCCGAGCCGCCCCCACCAGAATGGATCAGCTCAATATCGTCGGTAACGATTGTTTCTGCCACGAGGTTCTTCTCCCTGAAACTTAATGCTGCAAATACAGCCAAGCAGCCTTATATACCCCGTGGCATCTTTGAGTAAACCAAATTGTTCCTCGTCGCATCCGCTCCGTATCAGGAGGCCCGAATGCTGCTATTCAAACGTCGCAGTAGTAGATTGAGAATTTTGTCGCAGGCGTGAATTTGTAAGTGGTAGGATGTTGCGAGGAACTCGCGAAAATGAATGCTCGTCGATTTTGGCATTAAGATTTGGCGGTATGCGATTCATTCCCTTCGGGATTGTCGCGCCTGCGCAACTCGACAGATGCTGAATCGCCGATGGGTGGAAAATCGGATCTCAAGTCGATCCGGGTTGCTGTTGCTTGATAAGTGGTTGTGCTGGTCATATGGCAAATCGGGCTTCTCTTCGAGTTTTGGAAGGCTGTTTCCGATCCAATCCTGCAAACCGCCGCCGTTCTCCCCTCTGGGACGGCTTCGGATGGCCCACCCGAACTGCAACCGTTGCGGTAATCTTGCTTTTCCTCACACATGCGGCGCTAGCGCAGTTTTACAAAGATCCCCGTCGCGACACATCCGTCGGCTTTTCCGTCGACCTTCCTGTCCCGGCAAGCAAGCTCGCTCAGGCAGTCACCCAGGTTGTGGACAGCGGGACGATCGAAGGAACTTATATCTACAAAGGTGACACGGACGTCGAAGACGCCATGCCGGCAACCACTTCCAAAGCGTTTATCGACAATCCCGGCCCCGGCAAAGTGTTTTACAAAGTCCGTCTAAAAGCGTTGTCACCCGCACACTTTCCGGCAAGCAACGACATGGGGACGATTACGGTGCGCTACGTTGTAACGCCGATCAACGAGCAGCGAAGCCGCCTGAAAATAGATGCCGTTTTCATCGAGGACGCAGAGAGAGTGCGGTGCTTTTCAGACGGATCGGTCGAAATCGGCGAATACGGGACAATTCTGGACCAAGTACGCGCCTCCATGACGCAAGTTCGCAGCATGAATGCCGCCCAGGTCAACACGCCGGATAAGAGCGTCAGCCTGCAGTATGACCTGAAACAGGAGCGGGCCATGCTCGAAGATGCTAAAGCAGCCCAAGCGAAGCTCGACAAGACATTGGAGCAACTCAAATTCGACACCCAGGGCCAGATCAAGACGGACGGAATCCCCTTAAAAGCCGAGCCGTATGATCACGCATCAACACTCTTGCAGTTGGCGAAGGGAAAGGTCGTTACTGTGCTTTCAACCACCCGCTATTGGTACAAAATCCGAACAGAAGAAGGCGTAGAGGGATGGATCTACTATCTCTTCTTGGCTCCGGTTAGTTCGTGAGGCATTCGGCGAAGAAATGAAAGGTCCACGGAAGACACACGCAAGGTTCGCTGGGACGCGAAGAACCGTCGTCTGGTCGGCAGTTCTCGCGGGCGTGTTCATTCTGCCGTGCAACTGCTTCGGGCAAGACTCAAAGCCGGTTGACCGAATCTACGAGCATTCTCAGGTCGAAGTCCAAAAAGCGCTGGACGCCATGAACTCCTTCGCGACGGAACGGCTGCCGACGCTCGACGGGTTCGTCGCCGCAAACGCAAACACTCTTGATCACTTCGAAAATCCTCACTACCAGTTGAATATCAACACAGAATATCAATCTCCGAAGCAGACGCTTGTCGAGGTATCTGCCAAGATCACCGCGTGGTATGTCTCGACGGATTCTTCCCAATCGCAGTATGTGGTGATCCCTTCAAACGGGCGTATCGAAAATGACTTTCTCGACCGGCTGAGCATCTCCTTGGAAAAGGGAGCGGCACCGCCTGCTCTGAGCGGCGCGGGCGTTCCCGCGCCGACGACGGTCACTGGGGGTGTTGGAAACCCATCCGGCGTCTCGGGGACCTCGCCAAATCCTGCGACACCTGCTCCGTCCGGTGCCAATGGGGCCGATCCGCCAAATCCGCCGGTGATGAGTACAGACCCGGCGGTGCTGGCCTCCGAAGTTGCCACTACTCGCCAGGATAGACAGAAAATCGAGCAGCAGGAGCGAAAAACACAAGAGGAAATCTCAACGCTCCAGACGGTCTCGAAAAACCAGAAGTTTTTGCCGAATATCGCAGTCATCCGTACTTCACAAACACCGGTCTTTTCCGCCCCGGACGAAACCTCCTCCATTCTGTTTCGGGCGGACCCGGACGACGAATTCGAGATGGTAGAGGGGAAGGCGGGCTTTGTGGAAGTGAAACTCGAAAACGGCGCCATGGGGTGGGTACGCGTGGAGCAACTGAGACAGCCCTCGGACACCGACGATTCAGCAGATCTCTCTTCCTCCTTCAATACGGCGAACGAACAGATCAAACCATTCGAGGGGGATTGGGGCCAATTGAAGGGAAAACCGACACTGTTTGTGTTCGCCGAGCCTTCTGGAAAGGTCCCATCCGGAACTCTGGGGCAGGCGCAGATGAATTTCGCCAAACAAGTCTTCGTCGAGGGCTATCGGGAGGCCAGCCACACGGATAAGTCTGTGGACGGCGTCGTCGTGGTATTTCTCGGTGAAAAGGGCGGGGTTGCCGCGGCAACTCTTCCGGATATCCGTCGGTGGCGCGAAGGAATGATTCCGGACAAGGACTTCCTCAAACGCTGTTCATTCGATCCTCCCGACTCGTTTCGCGACGCTCCAAAGCAAAACTGAACCTGAAAATCGAACCCGTTTCTTGCGACACGGAAAGCTGTGCGTTTTGGTTCTGATCGTCTCCCGAGAATTTCTCCTGGTGGCACCGAAGGTTTCCCTTACCCACTCCGTACTTCTGTTTGTCACGCACTTCTGGCGGCTTGCAGCCGAAGTGAAAATCTTTTGACGTCGCGCTCGCAAATGCTTGACATGAGCGCCCGCTACTGTATGATTATGCAGGAGAATGCATAATTACGCAGTGAGGCAAATGGGCGCGCAGAAACGATATCGGCAAGGACAAATTTTGAAAATCGTCGCAGGACAGCCTGTGGCGAATCAGGATGAACTCCGCCGCCGGCTTGTCCATTTGGGAATGCGCGTGACGCAAGCCACTCTCTCGCGCGATCTGCGTGAGCTTAAGCTCGTCAAGACGTCCGGCGGATATCGTCCACTGGCGGCCGCCGAAGAAGCCGCACCGTTGCCCAGCTTCGGGCGCGCCTTGCGCGAGTTTCTTCTTGATATCCGCCCCGCGCAGAACATGCTCGTCCTGAAGACTCCTCCGGGGGGAGCGCAGCCGCTGGCAGCAGCCGTTGACGGCGAGCACTGGAAGGAAATTGCGGGGACCCTGGCGGGAGACGACACGGTCCTGCTGATCGCGACGTCCACCAGAGCGCGCGGAGCTATTCAGAGAAGGATGGAGGAAATCCTGCGATGAACGCTCGATCACGGGCCGCCGTGATCGGAGTGACGGGCTATGCAGGATTCGAGTTGGCCCGTATCCTCCTCCGGCATCCCCATTTCGAAACGCCGACGTTCTACTTGCGCGACGGCAAGGCGAGCACGCACTGCCTTACCGAGCTGTTTCCCCAGCTCCGCGGGTGGGGAGAGGCGCCCTGCAAGCCTCTTTCGGTGGACGCCGTGGCCGAAAGCTTGCCGGACGTGGCGTTTCTCTCGACGCCGCACGAGGCTTCTCTGGAAATTGTTCCTGCATTGATGAAGGCGAATCCGAAGATTCGCATTATCGATCTGAGCGGCGCATTCCGGTTTCGCCATGCCGACAAATTTGCTCATTGGTACAAGCTCCCTTCTCCGGACGCCGAGGCCCTTGTCCACGCCGTCTACGGCCTGCCGGAGCTTTACTCGGAGAGTCTGCCCGAGGCGCGACTTGTGGCCAATCCCGGCTGCTATCCCACTTCGGTGATACTTGGCCTGAAGCCGCTGGTCGATGCGGGATGGATCGACCGGTCGCGCGGTATCGTTTGCGACTGCAAATCGGGCGTCACCGGCGCGGGGAAGGAACCGAGGCGGGACACTCACTTTGTCGAGGTAAATGAAAACTTCCACGCGTACGGTTTGTTTTCGCACCGGCATACGCCGGAAGTGAGCGACCATCTCGGTCTCGGGATGAAGGAGTTTTTCTTTACGACGCATCTGCTTCCTGTAGACCGGGGAATTCTCTCGACTCTTTATGCATGGCTCTCTCCGGCGCGGAAGGCGGAGGAAGTGGAAGCTCTTTTCCGCACGTTTTATGCGGGCAAACCGCTGGTGCGCATTTCACCGGCTGGCAAGCAACCGCAACTGCAGCATGTGGCGCATACGAATTTCTGCGATGTCGGATTTGCGCTCGACGAAACGGGCGAGCGGCTCGTGGTGGTGTCCTGCCTCGACAATTTGGGCAAAGGCGCGGCGGGACAAGCGGTACAAAACTGGAATTGGATGCGTGGCTATCCGGAAACGGCAGGATTGATATGAGATATGTGGTGAAGATCGCGGGAGCGCTGCTCGAAAGCGATGAGACCATCCAGGCGTTGGCACGGCAGATCACGGAACTGGCGCGTGCCGGGCACGAATTGCTCGTGATCCACGGGGGGGGAAGAATTTTTACAGCGACACTCGCGCGAATGGGAATCTCCAGCCGCTTCGTCAATGGCCTCCGTGTCACCGACCGAGAGACGCGCGATGCCGCCGTGATGGTTTTTGCCGGACTGCTGAACAAAAAACTAGCGCGCGCTATTTCCCTCGCCGGCCAGCCCGCCGTCGGAATATGTGCCGCGGACGCCGCATGCTTTCTAGCCGAACCGATGCAGGTGGACGAGCGCGAGGGCGGGCTCGGTTTTGTCGGCTATCTGACAGAAGTGAATCTCGACTTTTTGACCGCGCAGTGGAAAGCGGGCATCGTGCCTGTGGCCGCTTGCCTGGGTCTGGGCGCGGATGGCGAGCTCTACAACATCAATGCCGACCACATGGCCGCGGCGGCGGCCGAATTCGTTCACGCCGATCGCCTGATTTTTCTGACCGACGTTGCGGGCGTGCTCGACGGAGAAAAGGTGCTTCGCGTCGTTCGCGGCGGAGAAGTCGAGGATTTGATCCGCCAGAACAAAGTGTCCGGCGGAATGATTCTGAAGCTTGAAGCGGCGAAGCGCGCGCTGGCGGGCGGTGTCTCCGAAGTGCGCATCGTCGGAGGGACGTTGCCGAAGTCGCTGCAACAAGCCGTGCGCGGCACGCGCGGCCCGGGCACGCGCGTCCTGCCCATGCCTCCTTCGTCCATTCGTGCCATGCGAGCATCGGCCTCGCAAGAAGCGCCTTACTAAATGACCGCGAAGAAAAAATCGTCTAAACACGTGGCGAAGAAGCGCGCTGCGTTAGCTTATCGTGGCGGTCCGCGCGCCACCAAGTTTTCCCCGGCTGGAGTGATTGCTGCCGAAGCGCGCCACTTGATGAATACCTATAAGCGCCCGGATATTGTGTTTTTGCGCGGGCGTGGCTGCCGCGTCTACGACGCCGGGGGGCGAGAATATCTGGATTTTCTCGGCGGAATCGCGGTCAACGCTCTTGGTCATGCGCATCCGCGCCTGGTGAAAGTCATTCGGAGGGAGGCGGGACGCGCTATTCACCTTTCCAATCTCTTTCACAACCCCTACCAGGGACCGCTTGCTGAGAAACTGGCCAAATGGTCCGGGCTCGACCGTGTTTTCTTCACGAACAGCGGAGCGGAAGCGATCGAGGGGTCGTTGAAACTCGCGCGAACCTACGCCCATGCAAAGGCGGTAGGTGGTACAGCGAAGAAAACGAGCATTCTGGCACTCGAAAATTCATTCCACGGGCGCACATTCGGCGCCGTCTCGATCACTTACCCGGCGAAATACCGCGAGCCGTTCGAGCCGCTCGTGCCCGGCGTGGAGTTCGTTCGCTGCAATGATGTTGCAGATCTCGAAGCGAAATTCGACGACACCGTTTGTGCAATCGTGATCGAGACGATCCAGGGCGAGGGCGGGATCTTTCCCATTACGCTTGATTTCTGGGAGAAGGCGCGCGCGCTGGCGACCCGGCACGACGCTGCCATGATTGCCGACGAGATCCAGTGCGGGCTGGGGCGCACCGGACGCCATTTCGCTTACCAGAAATTCGACTCCCGTCCGGACATCGTCACCATCGCCAAGCCGCTGGCGGGCGGATTGCCGCTCGGCGCTATTCTGGCCAACGAGCGGTTTGCCGCGGCGTTCTCGCCTGGCATCCACGGAACCACGTTCGGCGGCGGACCGCTCATCTGCGCCGCGGCACTTGAGTTTCTGAATATTGTCGAAGATCGCGGGTTGCTCGATCATATCCGCGAACGGGGCTCCGAGCTTCGCGCAGGGATCGAAACGCTGGCCGAGAGCTTTCCTTTCATCCGCGAAGTGCGCGGCGAAGGATTGATGCTTGGCGTCGATCTGACGATCGAGGGCGCTCCACTTGTGCAGGATGCGCTGAAGCGCGGGTTGATCATCAATTGCACGCACGAGCACATCTTGCGGCTCCTGCCGCCTTACATCATCACGCGTCGCGATATCGCCGAATTTTTCAAGCGCTTCGAGGCCGTTCTTGCGCACGCAAAAAATTCTCAGGGAACACATACGGCAGGCCCTACGCACTCGGAAATGAAATCCGAAGCGGCGTTGGCCGCGACGAGGTGAGCATGAACGCGGTGGCGACAACACTGTCACTCAACAACGATCTTTTGACCGGTATGGAGTTCGGTCCCGCGCGCGTGCGGGACCTGCTTCACCTGGCGACCGACGTAAAAGCTCATCCAGAGCATTTTGCAAAATCCCTCGCGGGACGTCACGTGGCAATGATTTTCGAAAAACCCTCGCTTCGCACACGCGTCTCTTTTGAAGTCGGCGTCACGAGCCTGGGAGGCTCGGTGGTGTTCCTCGATCACTCCGAGAGCCGTCTCGGAGAGCGTGAACCGGTCGCCGACGCGGCCCGTTGTCTGGAGCGTTGGGTGCAGGGAATCGTTGCGAGAACGTTTTCGCAGAAGACAATCGAGCTGTTGGCGGCCGATTCTCGCATTCCTGTGATCAACGCTCTTTCGGACAAGTTTCACCCTTGCCAGGCGTTCTGCGACTTTTTTACGCTGGAGGAACGCTTCGGAAATTTGCGCGGGCTGAAGTTTGCCTATGTAGGCGACGGAAACAACATGTGCCACTCGCTGCTGACGATCGGTTCGCGCCTAGGAGCGCACCTGCGCATTGCGACTCCCGCAGGATATGAACCGGACTCGTCGGTCGTCGCGGAAGCCAGACGTGTAGCCAGGGAAACACGCGCGAAGATTGAAATTTTACGTTCACCTGAAGAAGCCGTCGCTGGCGCACAAGCTGTTTACACGGACGTTTGGGCCAGCATGGGCCAGGAGGACGAAGCAGCGGAACGCGAGAAGATTTTCGTGGGTTACCAGGTAAACGAAGCTCTCTTTTCGCTTGCTGCTTCGGACGCTGTGTTCCTCCACTGTCTTCCGGCGCATCGCGGCCTGGAAGTTACAAACGGTGTCATCGAATCGGAGCGGTCCGCCGTATTCGATCAAGCGGAAAACCGCCTCCACGTCCAAAAAGCAATTTTGCTCACCCTACTTTCCTAAGGAGAAGCCTTTGTCAAAGAAAGTCGTACTCGCTTATTCAGGAGGTTTGGACACCTCCATCATCATTCCATGGCTGAAAGAGAACTATGACGGCTGCGAAGTTATCGCCATGATTGGCGATCTTGGACAGCTCGAAGACTTGGAAGCAGCCCGGAAGAAAGCCTTGGCGACAGGTGCGAGCGCTGCCTATATTGAAGATCTGCGCGAGGAGTTCATCACGGGCTACATCTGGCCGACTCTGCGCGCGGGAGCTGTCTACGAATACAAGTACCTGCTGGGAACTTCTTTTGCCCGACCGCTACTGGCCCAGCGACAAGTCGAGCTCGCGAAGAAAGTCGGCGCGTATGCCGTCGCGCACGGGTGCACCGGCAAGGGAAACGATCAAGTGCGATTCGAGCTGGCCGCGAAGGCGCTCGCGCCCGAACTGAAAATCATCGCGCCCTGGCGCGAGTGGAAAATCAACTCGCGTGAAGAAGCCATTGCCTACGCAAGACAACACAACGTCCCGGTCGACCAAACGCCGAAAAACATTTATAGCCGCGACCGCAATATCTGGCACCTGAGCCATGAAGGCGGCGTTTTGGAAGATCCCGCGAACGCTCCCGAAGAGGCGATGTGGCAGTGGGTTGTTTCGCCGACAAAGGCCCCGGACACTCCGGCAATCGTCGAAATCGGGTTCGAAGCGGGCACGGCGGTTTCGGTGAATGGCCAAAAGCTGGGGCCTCTCGCCTTGCTCGAAAAGCTCAACGAAATTGCGGCAGCGAACGGCGTTGGCCGCACGGAACTCGTCGAAAACCGGCTGGTGGGGATCAAATCGCGCGGCGCCTACGAAACTCCCGGCGGAACCTTGCTTATCACGGCGCATCGCGAACTCGAATCCATCGCCCTCGACCGCGAAACACTCCATTACCAGCAGATGCTCGCTCTGCGTTATGCCGAAATGGTGTATTACGGCATGTGGTTCACGCCGCTTCGTGAATCGCTCGATGGATTCTTCACGCAATCGCAGAAGCGTGTGACAGGCACCGTTGGGCTGACCTTGTGGAAAGGCAATCTTACCGTCGCCTCGCGCAAGTCTCCCTATTCGCTCTATCGTACCAACCTGGCCAGCTTCACGATGACCGGCTACAACCCGAAAGACGCCGAGGGCTTCATTAACCTATTTGCCTTGCCGATCACCGTGCCGCAGGAGACGGCGGCGGAAACCTTGCAGAAGGCCAAGGGCCAGTGAACGCCTTCTTTCTACATCCGCGTCCAACGAGCGCCTTTCCATGAGCGGCGAGCACGGGCAAAAAATGTGGGGCGGGCGTTTTGACCGCGCCCCCGACGCCTCATTCTACGAATTCCAGCGTTCGTGGCAGTTTGACCGGCGCCTGCTGCCGCAGGAACTTGCCCTCGACCGTGCCTGGGCGCGCGCCATCGCCGCGGCGGGAATTCTGACACATGAAGAGGGCCAGAAAATCGTGGCGGCTCTCGATGCCATCGAGGAGCGCGCTAATTCTGACCCTGCGTGGCTCGACTCTTCGGGCGCCGAGGATGTTCACCATTTCGCCGAATCCGCGCTGATCGAAGCTCTTGGTCCGCTGGGCGCAAAACTTCACACCGGCCGCAGCCGCAACGAAATGGTGGCCACCGAATTCCGCATGTACGTGAAGGAGTCTGCGCGGGAGTTGCGTCGAGCCTTGGCGAAGCTCGTCCGCGCCGTTTCTTCACAGGCGGCAAGTCACATCGATTGGCCCATGCCGGGAACGACGCACCTCCAGCACGCTCAGCCGCTCCTGCTAGCTCACTGGCTGCTCGCGCATGGAGAGGCGTTCTTGCGCGATGCCGAACGAGTTGCCACCGCCGCTGCACGGGCAGATTGCTGCCCTCTCGGCTCGGGCGCGCTCGCGGGAAATTCGTTTTCGATCGACCGGGCCTCGCTGGCACGCGACCTGGGATTTTCTAAAATTACGCGCAACAGCCTCGATGCTGTCAGCGATCGCGACTTCGCACTCGAATATCTGTTCGCCCTTGCGGCGCTCGCCATGCATCTTTCGCGTCTGTCAGAGGACATGATTCTTTGGGCCTCTCCGGAGTTCGGCTTCGTCATTTTGCCGGACGAATATTCAACTGGCAGCAGTCTGATGCCACAAAAAAAAAATCCAGACTCGTGGGAGCTGCTTCGCGGCAAGACGGGCCGCATCTACGGCACGCTCACGATGCTCTTCACCATTTGCAAGGGACTGCCCTCCAGCTACCAGCGGGATCTCCAGGAAGACAAAGAGGCTCTGTTTGCCGCGCACGACCAGTCACTCGCTATGGTCCAAATCGCCGCGGCGGCTCTCGCCGCCACACAGTTCTGCCGCGAGAAATTGCTCGCGGGAGCGGAAGATCCGGGACTTGTAGCCACCGAAATGGCTGATTTCCTTGTCACTCGTGGAGTCGCGTTTCGGGAGGCTCACGAAATCGTGGGAAAAGTTCTTCGGGCTGCGGAAAAACAAGGGAAGTCGCTTCGCCAGATGCCTCTCGACGCTTTGAAGGAGTTTTCTCCGGCATTCACACCGGAAATCGCCAAAGCTCTAACGCTCGAAGCCGCTTTGTCCCGGAAAAGTGTTCCCGGCGGCACCGCTCCGGAATCTGTCCGGCAATCTCTAGAAGAATTTCAATCGCGGGTGACGGCACTTGAGGAAAATCCGTGATGCGGTACGTGGTGGTGATTCGTCCAGCACAGGGGAAAGGATGACGGCGACGATTTTACATTCCGATCTGCCCGAAGGATTTTCCTTCGCTTCGACGCATTGTGGCCTGAAAAGGAAGCGGCACGATTTGGGCATTCTGGTTAGCGAAAGGCCGGCGGCAGCCGCAGCTGTTTTCACAACAAATCGTGTGACGGCGGCACCTGTGCGCGTCTCCCGCGAACATCTCCGCAATTCTCGGGGGCGGATGCGCGCGGCGATCGTGAACTCCGGCAATGCAAACTGCTGCACCGGCGCGCGCGGAGAGGCCGCCTCGCGCAAGACGGCAGTCCTGCTCGCCCGCGAGCTCGGTGCCCTGAATGCTTCAGAAGTCTTGGTTTGCTCGACAGGAGTGATTGGCGTCCCGCTCCGTGTTGAAAAAATTCTTCGTGCGATTCCGGGTGTTGTGAAAGCTCGGCGCCAAGAGGCCAGTGCATTTGAGCAGTTCGCCCGCGCGATCATGACCACGGATACGCGCCCAAAATGGTCCGCTGCCCGCTGCCGCATTGGTGGAAAGACAATCCGGATTATTGGCTGCGCAAAAGGATCCGGAATGATCGAGCCGCACATGGCAACGATGTTGGCCTTCCTTGCGACTGATGCCGATATCTCTCCGTCTTTGCTTTCTCGCTCCTTGCGTGATGCCGTAAAGAGAACATTCAATGCGATCACCGTCGATGGCGACAGCTCGACGAACGATACCGTCGCCGTATTCGCCAATGGCTCTTCTGGCGCGAGAAAAATAGCGAGCGCGGGCGCCGACTTCCGCAACTTTTCCTCAGCCTTGGGGGAAGTGTGCCGCGAACTGGCGCTCGCGATCGTCGCCGACGGAGAAGGCGCGCAGCGCGTGATCGAAATCGAAGTGTACGGAGCACCGTCGGATGAAAAAGCGAATGTCGTCGCTCACACGATTGCAAATTCTCCCCTCGTGAAGACGGCTTTCGCAGGCGGCGATCCCAACTGGGGCCGTATCCTAGCCGCCGCAGGGCGCTCCGGCGTCGTTTTCGATCCCGATCGCGCAGATATCAAGATTGCAAATATCGAGGTGTGCAGCCGCGGTCTCGAACGCCACTTCAGTGAACGCGTGTTGCACGCGAAAATGCTGGCGAAGCATGTTCCGGTGTTTGTTCACCTTCATGCGGGCAACGGAAAAGCGCGCGTCTGGACCTGCGATTTTACGAGTGAATACGTCCGCATCAACGCGAGCTATCGCACCTGAAGGCGCAATCGCCGCGCGCCAGCTTCATTTTTTGCCCATACTTTTCCACAGAAACCGTCCGCACCTCCCAATCGCTTCGGCGACTCGTTTGCGACTCTTTTCTCGACTCTTATTGACTGGTAAAACGAGTTGCAGCAAGATGGCCCTGCGCCGCTGATGCGCTCGCTTCAGCCGGGAGTGGCCGGTAGTTTGCTGACCGCCCACGGCCGGGCCCCTGCCTCCTTCAGCCTCGCATCGCGCGCCCCCCGCACGTGGGGCCGCAAGGAGCCATGCCTTGAAGAAACTCTACGTGGGGAATCTCTCGTTCAAAGCAACAGAAGAACAGGTCCAGGCCTTGTTTGCTGAAGTGGGAGCTCAACCCGATTCGCTCATGCTGCTCCGCGACCGCTTCACGGGACAGCCGCGCGGCTTCGGGTTTGCCGAATTTCAAAATGATGCGGAAGCGGAAAAGGCCATTGCCGCTCTCAACGGCAAGGACTTTTTGGGACGCGCCCTCGTGGTAAACGAGGCTCGTCCGCAGCGCGAAGGCGGGGGAGGCGGAGGTGGACGCGGCGGGCACGGTGGAGGAGGAGGCGGTGGAAGGGGAGGGCACGGCGGCGGGCGAGGGGGACGAGGAGGTTACGACCGCGGACGCTAGCAAGACATTCGCATTTATCGAATCGAGGAATTGCCGAGAGACGCCGCAGGGAGAACCCAGAAGCAGGCGTACAGACTAGCCTGTTAGTGCGGTGCGCGTTTCTGCATTGCGCCTGATTCGTTCCTTCGATTTCACAATTCCTTCTGCGAACTCGAAACTCTCAATCGAAGCTCCTCGAATTCCCTTGTCCACGAGTGCCTGTACATCCAGGCTCTGCTCCGCAGTTCCCAGTTCGTTCGCACCCGCATGTAAGGCGGGCACGCGCGGGAGAAATACCGGACAGCAATCGTGGAATGGCTCGGACGAAATATCGTAGGTCCCGATCTTCCGCGCAGTGTCCAGTATCTCAATCTTGTCTGTCCCAATGAGCGGGCGAAACACCGGCAGCTTCGACGCTTTCTCCACCGCTACGAGATTCCGCAAAGTCTGCGAAGCAACTTGGGCCAGGCTATCGCCAGTTACCAGCGCCAATGCTCTTTCCCTCTTCGCGACAATCTCTGCAATTCGCAGCATCATTCTCCGGTAAAGAAGAATGCGAAATTTTTCCGGGGCATAGCGGACGATTTCTCTTTGGATCCCTTCAAAAGGAATGCAGTAAAGCCGCGTTT
This sequence comes from Candidatus Acidiferrum sp., assembly GCA_035524135.1. Lineage (GTDB taxonomy): Bacteria > Acidobacteriota > Terriglobia > Acidiferrales > UBA7541 > Palsa-295. The sequence continues at coordinate 14,811 of DATKPM010000037.1, forward strand.
GGAACTGATAGGGGACCAATTGACGCACCAAATTTCTCGCGACGTGAAGGGAGGAATCGCCCGGTTCGGCGCCCGTTCCGTAGAAATGCACGAAGCTCAAATGCGCCCCGCGCTTCATCATGTGATAGGCGGCCACGGCGGAATCGTATCCGCCGGAAAGGAGGCACGTCATTCGCCCGGCGGTGTTCGCTGGGAGGCCTCCAGGCCCTGGAATCTTCCGCGCGTAGATAAGCGCTGGTCCAGGCGTGATTTCGATGTGGCATGCAAGATCGGGATTGTTCAGTTTTACGCGGACGTCGCGCCCTTCGGCACGGAGTCTTTCCAGCATCACCCGGCCGACGATCGCTTCGATCTCCATGCTCGATTGAGGGAACGACTTATCGCTGCGCTTGGCCCGTATGGCAAACGTGTCGAAAGCGAGGCCTCGCAACTCCTCCCACGCGGCACACACGATGGCTTCCACGCTTCGCTCGGCTGGCCGCGCAATCGCATAATATGCAACTCCAAAGACTCTCTGAATCCGCGAAACAGCCTCGTCCATCGAAGCCGCTTCGCTGAGGTGGACCACAAACCGATCGCCCGGTTTCTCGATGCATGAGACCTGAATACCGCCCAAGGTTCTGCGCAACGCCGCAAAAAGTTTGCCGAGGAAGAAATGGCGGTTTCCTCCCTTGAGCCACAACTCATGATAGTGAACGACGATTGCAGGAGATCTCATTGGAGGCGCAGCGCAGAAGCTGTGCACACTCAAGAGTATAGCAGCGCCTCACACGCCTAAAAAAGTTCAGCTATGAGTTGACCCTAGCGCCCCAGCCGCGTCGAATCAGGTATGGATGATGCAGAAGACTCTAAGGCTGCCCCTTCAAATGGACCCCCGAACCACGACTCGTTCCATCCTGCCGATAACTGACAGGATACGCGAAACACCCGGGAGCGACTTTCACTTGACCGAGGGGGTAGAATCAGCACCAATCTTTCCGGGAAGCCACAGGAAATTCCGGGGGGAGAGCGACCAGAGTATCTGGACGCGCATCCTATTCGTTGGGGCCAGGGCAAGAAGGGGGAAATCATGTGGAACCGGCGCGACTGGGATGAGTTTTTTCGCATTGTAAAAAAGCGTTGGCACACGCAGAGGCCGCCCCGCCCGGTGGACCTGTCCGGGCGCAACCGCTTGACTCCTGCCGAGGGCTACAGCCTTGCGGAGCTGGATGAGGTTGGCCTGAGCATCGAACGGGCTGAATCTCTCGGCCTGCCGGTGGACGCGGGACGCGTGGGGTCCTTCGGCCCGAACGTGGCGACGCTGCGGGAATTTGTGCGCGCTACTCGCACCCGCTATTAGCCAGTTCTCTTCGGTCGCCTTTGCAAGGTTGAACTCATCTAAAGGAACAGCCGCGCGATTGCGCTTTCAGATGGACTCTGCGCATCTGCTCTCCGTTCAAACTTTTGTGCGTCCAATTGAACCAGGAAACCGAACCATAGGGGTGTGCGCCTAATCAACGGCCACGTTTCTAATCCAACTGGAGTTATATCCGTGAGGAACTTTCTTATTGCGCTCGTAGTGCTGCTCATCGCCGCAACGTGCTCCGCGCAACAGCAAATTGCACCTCTCCTGCTCCGCGAACCCACTGCGAATAAGACCGACATTTGTTTCGTCTATGGTGACGACCTTTGGACGGTGAGCCGCTCCGGTGGAGAAGCGGTGCGTCTCACGGCGGCTCCGGGTCTCAAACGCTCTCCTCATTACTCTCCCGACGGCAGATGGATCGCATTTACAGGAGAGTACGACGGCAAAATCAATGTCTATGTTGTCTCTTCCGACGGAGGAACTCCCCGGCGATTGACGTTCAGCAACGGCCCCGACCTAGTTGCGGGATGGACGCCGGACGGCAAGCAAGTTCTTTTCGCCTCCCCTCGCGAAGCTTACGCGTTCGGGATTCAACGTCTCTACACGGTTCCCCTCGACGGGGGATTTCCTACGCGTTTGCCTCTACCACTGGCATTTGACGGCTCCTATTCCCCGGACGCCACGCACATTGCCTATCGCCCAGGCCCTTATCCATGGGGCAATTGGGATCATTATCGCGGCGGCACGGAAACGGCTGTCTGGATCGCCAATCTGGCGGACTCAACCGTTGTGAAAATTCCTCGCGATGATTGGAACGACACGAACCCGATCTGGGTCGGTGATACGGTTTATTTTCTCTCGGACCGAAATGGCCCTTATACGCTCTTCGCATATGACACAAAGACGGGCAAGGCGTCGCAGCTGATTGAAAATCACGGCCTGCCGATCAAATCCGCCTCGGCCGGACCCGGAGCGATCGTCTACGAGCAGTTTGGATCGCTTCATTTGTACGACCTGCAGACTCGCAGCGAGCGTGAGATTCACGTCCACATCAACGCAGATCTGCTGGGCGTGCGGCCTCATTTCGAAAAGGTCCAAAAGCAGATTCAGAATGCCATCATATCGCCAACAGGTGTCCGCGCTGCTTTCGAAGCTCACGGAGAAATTCTTACTGTTCCGGCAGAAAAAGGCGACATTCGGGACCTGACCAATTCCCCAGCCGTGGAAGACCGCGACCCGGCCTGGTCTCCCGACGGAAAGTGGATTGCATACTTCTCAGACGAAAGCGGTGAGTATGCTTTGCACTTGAAGGATCAAAGCGGTCTTGGCGAAACGCGAAAGATCTCGCTCGGCGAGCCTCCTTCCTTCTTCTATCAACCCAAATGGTCTCCGGATAGCAAGAAAATCGCCTATACCGACAAGCGCTTGAACGCCTGGTACGTTGATCTCGACAAACCTGAACCAGTAAAGATCGACACGGATACATACGACGTTCCTCAGCGCAACCTGAATCCTTCCTGGTCGCCCGACAGCCAGTGGATTACCTACACGAAGCTCCTCGAAAACCACCTACGCGCCGTCTTTGTCTACTCGCTCGCAAACGGCAAGACGACGCAAATCACCAACGGCATGAGCGACGCCGAGTACGCTGTTTTCGATAAGAATGGAAAGTACCTTTATTTCACCGCCAGCACAAACATCGGGCCCACGACCGGCTGGCTTGATATGTCCGGCGACATTCTCGATGTAACCCGCAGCGTCTACGTGATCGTGTTGCGCAAGGATCTCCCTTCTCCCCTCGCTCCAGAAAGTGACGAAGAAAAAGTCACAGACCAGGTGAAGCAGGATTCTTCGGCAAAAAGCGATTCTTCTGAGCCTCCGGCCGGCAATACAGCTCAAGGCGCGGATGACAAGAACAAAGAAAAAGGGCTCTCGAAAGAGCCTGCAAAGGTCAGCGTCGATTTCGAGAACATCAGCCAGCGAATTCTCGCTCTCCCCATCCCTGCCAGAAATTACGTCGCCATGTTTGCAGGCAAGACAGGCGAACTGATCCTCGCCGAACAACCGCCCGATGGCGAATCCGAAGGTCCACCTACGTTGCTTGTCACCAGGTTCGATTTGTCCAAGCGCAAAGTCGAGCCGCTCGTCGCCGGCATTCAGACTCTTGATGTCTCCTTCAACGGAGAAAAACTCCTCTACCAGCAGGGCGATGATTGGTTCATCGCCGGCACGGAGCAGCCTGTGAAACCTGGCGATGGGAAGCTAAACCTCGACAGCATGCAAGTCTGGGTGGACCCCCGCGCTGAATGGAAGCAGATGTACGACGAAGTCTGGCGCATCGAGCGCGACTTTTTCTATGATCCGCATTGGCACGGCGCGAATCTTCCCGCGCTCGAAAAGGAATACGCCGCCTATCTTCCTGGCATCGCTACCCGCGACGATCTCAACTATCTCTTTTCGCAAATGCTCGGTGAACTGAACGTCGGCCACATGTTCGTAGGTGGTGGCCACATGCCTGAGATCAGACCTCTTCAAGTCGGGCTCCTCGGTGCGGATTATTTCATTGAAAATGGCCGCTACCGGTTTGCCCGCGTCTACAACGGCGAAAATTGGAATCCTCAGTTGCACGCGCCGCTCACGCAGCCCGGCGTGAACGTCGCCGCCGGGGACTATCTGCTTGCCGTCAATGGACGCGATCTCCGCGGCACGGACAATCTCTACAGTTTCTTTCAGGATACTGCCGGCAGGCAGACTGTGCTTCGCGTGGGGCCAAATCCCGACGGTTCCATGGCGCGTGACGTGACCGTTGTTCCCGTGGAAAGCGAAGATTCTCTCCGCAACCGCGCCTGGATTGAAGACAACCTGCAGGAGGTCACGAAGCTCAGCGGCGGTCGTCTCGCGTACGTCTATTTGCCCAATACGGCAGGCGGCGGACTCACCAACTTCAATCGCTACTATTTCGCACAGTTGGGCCGCCAGGGTGTCGTAATTGATGAGCGCTTCAACACTGGTGGACAGGCCGCCGATTACATCATCCAATATATGCAACGCAAGATTTGGAATTACTGGATGACTCGTGAAGGAGCTGACTTCACTACACCTCTCGCCGGAATTTATGGCCCGAAATCTATGATCACCAACGAATACTCCGGCTCAGGTGGAGACGCTTTGCCATGGTATTTCCGCCACGTCGGGCTGGGCCCGCTCGTCGGGACGAGAACCTGGGGCGGCCTGGTCGGCATTTATGGCTATCCACCACTCATGGACGGCGGCTTCGTCACTGCGCCGCGCGTTGCTTTCTTCAGTACGGACGGCCAGTGGGAGGTCGAAAACCACGGCGTTCAACCCGACGTCCAGGTCGATTTCGATCCGCACGCGTGGCGCGAGGGACACGACCCGCAACTTGAAAAAGCCGTTGAACTGACGCTCCAGCAGTTGGAGAAAAATCCGCCGCAGCCCGTCAAACATCCGCCGTTCCCGAACTATTCGAAATATTCAAGTGTTCACTAGGTTTCCAGTCGCACGAACCGCGGCTGTCGCAGCAACTTTCGATTCTGCGGCAGCCGCATCTCGAATCTCAATTTCCCGTGACTCCCCGCTGATGTAGACTCTCTCGCGCCTGCGGGACCTGGTCTTCATGGCTCTTTTCCCGCACATTTCATTCAGCGAAGGACGTAATCCTATGCCACGCACCCGATTCGCGATTTGTCTGCTGATGATCGTGCTCGGAGCCCTCTGTGCTCGCGCGCAATCTCAGGAGCCCGCCTCGGACCCTTACAAGCCGGTTCTCGACCGCCTCCAATCGATCAGCTCGGTTCCTCTTTCCACCTGGTATATCCACGATGCCGATTTGGCCCACGGCGAAGATCCCTTCCTCGATCCCTCTTCTTGGCAACAGGTAAAGGTCGGTCAAGATTGGCAAGGCTCCCGCTGGCTTCGCCAGTCGCTCGAAGTTCCCGCGCAGCTCAATGGTTATAGCCTCGAAGGCGCCCGTATTTCGCTCGATCTCGACGTCAGCTCCGATCTCGACGTGCAAATCAGCGTTTTCGCCAACGGGTCGATGGTGTCGCGCACCGACGAAGGCGGGCAAGTTCCCATAACGCTCATCGAGAATGCTCAGCCCGGGCAAAAGCTCGTTCTCGCAGTTCGAGTCATCAATTCCGGCGGTGTCAATTGTTGCGGCGGAGTCTCCACGCGCATCGAGCGCGCCGAGCTTCGCATTCAGCCCCCTGTCTCGCGGCCCGGTCCCGCGCTCTTTCGTCTCGAAATTTTGTCCGCCGAGCCGCTCATTGTCGCGTACTCCAACGGCCAGGCGGAACGCCGCAAACAGCTGGATGCAGCCGTCAATGCCATCGATATCCCCGCTCTCTCTCGGGGCGACCAGCAAGCCTTCGACGCCTCTTTACGAGCGGCTCAAAAGCACCTTGATGTCTTGCGCCCCTACATGAGCCAGTTCCGCATTTCCGCCGTAGGAAACAGCCACATAGACATGGCTTGGCTCTGGCCGTGGACCGAAACCGTGGAGGTGGTTCGCGACACGTTCGGCACTGCCCTCGAGTTGATGCGCGAGTATCCCGATTTCAAGTTCACGGCGAGCACGGCGCAGGCCTATGTGTGGATTCAGGAAAAGTATCCGGCCATGTTTCGCGAGATTCAGCAACGCGTAAAGGAAGGCCGCTGGGAGGTCATCGGCGGGATGTGGGTGGAGCCGGACCTTAATATGCCGGACGGCGAGTCGCTCGTTCGCCAGATCCTCTACGGCAAGCGCTATTTCGAGAAGAATTTCGGTGTGAACATCAACATCGGCTGGAATCCCGATTCCTTCGGCTACAACTGGCAATTGCCGCAGATTTATAAGCGTTCCGGGATCGATTATTTCGTCACCCAGAAACTCCTTTGGGCCCACGAGTATACGACCTTTCCCTACCGCCTTTTCTGGTGGGAATCTCCCGATGGCAGCCGCATCCTTACATATTTTCCAAGCAATTACGCCAATTCCATCGACCCGCAAACCATGGCGCACGATGCCGGCTTTTACGGTCCAGGGCTTTGGAAATACGACGGTGGCTCGAACTCTGCTCCTCCCGGCGGGCTCGACACAATGTACTTATATGGCGTCGGCGACCATGGTGGCGGTCCCACGCGCGAGGACCTCGATACTGCTGTGCGCTGGCAGAAAGGGGATCTCGTCTTTCCACAAATTCAGTTCTCGACGGCAGCCGAATATTTTGCCGACCTCGAAAAGCGGAAAGACCAGTTGAAGATCCCCACTTGGGACGGCGAGCTCTATTTTCAATATCACCGCGGCGTACAGACTTCCCAGTCGGAGGAGAAGCGAGAGAATCGCAAGAACGAGGTTCAGATCCTCGAGGCCGAAAGGCTTGCTTCGATCGACACGCTCTATGGAGCCTCCTATCCACAGGAAAGGCTCGACGACTCCTGGCAGAAAATTCTCTTCAACCAGTTTCACGATATCCTTCCCGGCTCCGGGATTCATATCAATTACGTCGACGCCGTTCGGAAGTATGAGGAAGCCGAGCGCGTGGATGGCGACATCATTCGCGGCGTCTTGAATGACCTCGCCTCGCGCGTCGATTCTCCCGGCACAAGTGCTCTTGTCTTCAATCCGCTTTCCTGGCCCCGGACCGAAGATGTCGAAGTCGAGGCGCAATTCTCGAGGCCTGTGAAGAAAATCACCGCGCTCGGCGCCGACGGAAAGCCCTTGCTCTCGGAGATTTTGAGCAACGACCCGCAAACGAACCGCGTCAAACTCCGCATCCTTGCCGAGAATGTTCCTGCTACCGGTTACGAACTGATTCGCCTCGTTCCCGACGCATCTGCCGGGAGACCTTCCATGACGAAGGTGGTGAAAAGGCCTAACGGGCTGCATTTTTTGTCTGCGACACCCGATTCTCTCGAAAACGAATTTATCCGTCTGAAAATCGACCCGAAGACGGGCTGCATCACGAGTCTCTTCGACAAGCGCAGCGGCACGGAATCCCTCGCGGTCCCGGTCGCAAGCGAAGGCTCCCCGGCGGCATCTCCCGATGGGCTTGCTTGTGGCGATTTGCTCCAGGCGTTCGTCGACAAGCCTAAGCATTGGGACGCATGGAACATCGACGCGGACTTTGTGAAGCAACATTGGGACCTGATGCAGGCCGATGAGGTGAAATTGATTGAAAATTCACCGCTGCGCGCGGTCATTCGCGTTCGGCACCATTTTCAGAATTCCACTTTCCTCCAGGACATCACGATGTACGCCGGTGTCCCTCGCGTCGACGTCCACATGCAAGCCGACTGGCACGAGCGCCACATCCTGCTGAAGGTTGCTTTCCCCGTGAGCGTCCACACCGACTACGCAACATTCGAGATTCCCTACGGCACCGTCGAGCGGCCCACCACGCGTCGTACGCCTGCCGAGCAGGCGCAATTCGAAGTTCCCGCGCTCCGCTGGGGCGATATCTCTGATTCGACGCACGGGTTCAGCCTGCTGAACGCCAGCAAGTACGGCTACGACGCAAAGGACAATGTGCTGCGCCTATCCTTGCTCCGCGCGCCCACATGGCCCGACCCCGAGACCGATCAGGGCATGCACAAGTTCACATATTCGCTCTATCCTCACGGAGGGACGTGGCGCGAGGCGCTCACCGTCCAGCACGGCTACGATCTCAACTATCCTTTGCTGGCGGTCGCAACTTTCCCCCACGAAGGCCCATTGCCTCGACAGAAGTCCTTCTTCTGTGCGGAAGAAAACAATGTGGTCGTCACCGCCGTCAAGAAGGATGCGGACGACAACTCCCTGATCCTGCGTTATTACGAGTGGTCGGGCAAGAAAGGCCTCGTGCACATTCGCTTGCCGGAGCCTGCATCTGCCGCGTGGCAAACGAACCTCATGGAGGCCAGTCCCACGCCTCTCACGCTTGATTCTTCTTCAACGGTCGTCGATGTCCCCACGGATCCGTACGAAATCAAGACAGTGAAGATTCAGTTTGTGGGCTCTTCGATTGGTAAGGCAACTTCGCTGCAGCGCGAAGACGCCGATGCCCCTCGTTAGATTTGTGATTGCATGCATCTGCCGACGAATTTAAGGTAGAGAAATCGCTCGAAAATACGGGAGAGCTCAAGGTGAAAAGGAAGATTCGTGTCATTCAATTTGGTGTGGGTCCCATCGGCGCATCCATTGCGCGTTTGGTGCGCGAAAAAGAGGGCGTTGACATTGTCGCTGCCATCGACACCGACCCTTCCAAAGCAGGCCGCGATTTGGGTGAGATTTCCGGAGCGGCCGGAGCCTCTTGGGGAGTCCTGATTTCATCAGACGCAAGCGCCACTCTTAAGAGGCCCGCAGACGTGGTGATCCATTCCACTTCTTCCTACCTGCCCAAAGTAATGAATCAGTTGCTTTCCTGCATCTCGGCCGGCTGCTGCGTTGTCTCTACCTGCGAAGAACTTGCCTATCCATTCCGCAAGTATCCAGAGCTTTCGCAGCAACTCGATTCGGCGGCGCGCGATCAAGGCGTTGCCATCGTCGGTACGGGCGTAAATCCCGGCTTCGTAATGGATAAGCTGGTACTCACACTTTCAGCCGCCTGCCAGCGCGTGGAATTTGCCTCTGCCTCACGCGTGGTCGACGCTTCTAAACGCCGGCTCCCCTTGCAGAAGAAAATCGGGGCCGGGATGACGCCTGAGGAATTTCGACGCGAAGTGGAAGCAGGCGTGATCAAGCACCACGGATTGCCGGAATCCGTCGCCATGGTTGCCGACGGCCTCGGCCTCTCGCTCGATCAAATCTCCGAGACCATCGAGCCGGTCATCGCCGAGCGTCTTGTGAAAACTGATTTCCTTGAAGTCTCGCCGGGGCAGGTGGCAGGCGTTCACCAGCTCGCGCGGGGCACAAGCGCCGGCCACGACCTCATTCGCATGGAACTGAAAATGTATGTCGGAGCTTCGGATCCGGCGGACACGGTCGAATTGCGGGGAACGCCGTCGCTTTCGCTCACGGTCCCCGGCGGCACTCATGGTGACCTTGCCACCGCCGCCGTTGTTGTCAATTCAATTCCGTCAATTCTTGCTGCGCCGGCGGGCCTGCTCACTTCACGTGATTTGCCCCTCAGCTTCTTTCCTGGGGTAGCCGCCAAAAGATGAGGCGCTCCTACCTTTTTCCCAGAAGCGGGCCACGGCCGCATAGTCAGGGTTGTCTTTGGATTGCTCTTTGACGGTGCTATAGACGTGGAATGCTCCTTCTGCGGCCGGAAGCGTCAATCCTTCCTGTTTCGCCAGCTCGAGCGCTAGCCTCAGGTCTTTGTGCATGAGTGCGAGCGGAAAGCTGGCTGCGTACTCCTTTTTAAGCATCATGGGCGCCTTTACGTCGAGCACGGTCGCGCGGCCCATGCTCGACTGCATGACTTCCACCAATTTCTCACCCACAAGTCCCGCACGAGTCACAATCGCCAGCGCTTCAGCAAATGCGTCCACTTCTAGCGCCAGCAACAGGTTCATTGCCAGCTTGATCGTCTGTCCTGCTCCATGCGGCCCGAGCAGGAAGAATTTCTTTCCCAGCGCTGCGAACACCGGCTTCGCGCGCTCAAACACCGGCTCCGGCCCGCCAATCATGAACACCAGTTCCGCCGCACGTGCCCCCCAATCTCCCCCCGTGACGGGCGCATCGAGATAATCCGCCCCACGCTCAGCGCATTCCGTTGCCGTGCGACGCGCTAGCTCCGGCGTCACCGTGCTCGAATCAATTAGAATGCTGCCACGGCGCAGGCCAGCCAAAACCCCGTCCGACCCATGCAAAACGCTCTCGACAGCCTGTGGATCGCTGACAATCATTAGCAGCACATCGGACGCCGATGCAGCTTCGCGCGGATTTGCTGCTAGCCTCGCTCCCGCCTTCACAAGTTCGTCCGCGGCCGACCGCTTCCGGTTCCACACGGTCGTCGGAAAGCCGGCCTTCAGCAAATTCTGCGCCATCGGCTTTCCCATAAGTCCGAGGCCAATCAATCCTGCGGTAATTGCCATAAGCCATCCTCCAGAGGTCAAACATGATAGCCGACCTTTCGGTCCGCTGCGCCTGGAAACACAGCTATAAGATGTCGGCGAATCTAGAAAAAAGAGAAGTGGGGAGAAAAGAACGCTTTGGCTTTGGCTTTGGCTTAGCTTGCAGCCTCACCGATCTGAAGCACGCGGCTGTAGGGTATTTCCACGCGCATCATCTTTTCCTTGCCGCCTTGGGAAAACCTTTCTTCAATCGAGATCGACTCACCCGAGTCTTCGACGAGAACTCCCACCGCACTCAAGTGAATGTCGCCAGCCCGATAGCTGGCTTCTACTCGTTTTCCCACAAGCGATTTGAACCGTTGCATGACCCTCCAGAGTCAAGGGCACCTAAGAATCGGTCAATGGTACCACGGTTTTATATACCCTTCTTGTAATTTAGTATTCTGTGTATCACAGAATAAATGAAATTGCTGTGGAAAACCGCTACTCGATTAGAGAAAACTCCACGCGGTGCCGGAATGGGTCAATCCGTTCGGCCCTAACCCGCAGCAGTTTTCCCAAATGAAACACTTTCCGCCCCGAACCGTCGCGCCCGGCCCGTCGCGGCTCAGCGACGATGGAATGCTCGCGCTCGTTGAAGAAGCAACGCTGACCGGTGAATTCCTCGATCCTGTCGATTCCCACGAGCCCTTCGACAAAGATGTCCACTAGTTCTACGAAGAACCCGAACTTCTGCACGGAAATGATCAGTGCTTCAAATTCGTCTCCTAACCGGGACTCCATAAATTGCGCTGTCTTCCAATCCATCAATTCCCGCTCTGCGCCATCCGCACGCCGCTCCGCCTCCGAACTTTCGGCCGCAACTTCCTGCAGCTCGGTTCGCGGGTAAGGCCCGAGAGTAGCGATCGGCCTTTTTTCGCTTGGTCGCTTCGTCGAAGGAGGAGGTTGGAATGCTCCCGGATTTTCGAGCGCCCATTTCAGTGCGCGGTGGACAATCAGGTCCGGGTAGCGCCGAATGGGAGAGGTGAAGTGTGTATATTCCTGAGCCGCCAGAGCAAAATGGCCGAGCGGATCGGCCGCATATCGCGCCTGCTTCAAAGATCGCAGCATCAGGTAAGACAGGATGCGCTCTTCGGGCTTCCCGGCGATCTTCGCTGTCAGCCGCTGGTAATGCTGCGGCCTGATATCGACTTCTTCTGAGGTTGGCAGCGCCACCGTCATCGGCCGCATCTTCCCGCGCGCCGCTTTTGCGCCCCGAGCCATTGGACGAACGTGCCCATGCCGCACTGCGATGCGGCGCTCCTCCAGGTCGTCTACGCCGAGCGAATAACCGAAGGCATGCGCCATCTCCTCGAATTCAAGCACCTTCTTCACGTCCGGTTTTTCGTGAACGCGGTGCAGCGAAGCGATGGCCCGGCTTTCCAAGTATTCCGCCACCGCCTCATTCGCCGCCAGCATGAATTCCTCAATGATCCGGTGCGCGATATTTCGCTCGCTCCTCCCGATGTTGACCATCCGCCCGTCCGCATCGAATTCAATCACCGGCTCCGGAAGGTCGAAATCAATCGAGCCTCGTTCCATTCGACGGCGGTTCAGAATCAGCGCCAGCTCCTTCATCCGCTGAAATTCAGGAACGAGCGATTCATACTGCCCGCTCGTTTCCGCGTCTCCCTCAAGAATCTTGTTCACCTTCGTATAGGTCATTCGTTCCGCGGAGCGGATCACTCCGGCGGCGAATTCCGAGCGCGTCGTCTTTCCTTTCGCGTCAATCTCCATGATGGCGCTCATCACCAATCGGTCCACTCGGGGATTCAGTGAACAAATTCCATTCGACAGCTCTTCGGGCAGCATCGGCACGGCCCGGTTGGGAAAATAGACGCTTGTGCCTCGCAGTCGCGCCTCCCGGTCGAGCGCCGAATTTCGTGCCACGTAATGCGCCACGTCCGCTATGTGCACCTGCAGTTCAAAACTCCCATCGGGATGGGATGCGACGTACACCGCGTCGTCAAAATCGCGAGCCGTCTCTCCGTCGATCGTCACAATCGGCAAATGCCGGAAGTCTCGTCTCCCGCGCGACACCGATTCCTCCACCTGTTGTGGCGCGTTTCTTGCGGCGGATGCCGCTTCCGCGGGAAACACATGGGGCAGGTGATGCTTCCGAATTATGATCTCCACATCGACGCCGATCTCTCCTGGCCGCCCGAGAATCTCCACTACGCGCCCCACCGGCGCGATTCCGCCTTTTGGATATCGCTTGATTTCCACGTTCACAACCGCGCCATCGAGTTCCGGCAATCGCGTTCGCGAGCTGGCTTTCGCGCCGTGGGCGAGCGTCGCATGTACCTTTTCGTGCAGGATTGGTGTCAACTCCTCTCCCGGCGGAATCACAATTTCGTGGACGATGCGTGAGTCGTAAGGGAGCACTGAATTCCCGTGCGGTCCATAGCGAAATAGGCCGACAATCGTGGGGTTCTCGCGTTCCACCACCCGCACGATGCGGCCTTCCGCTCTCCCGTCTGCTCTTCGGCGGACGATACGCGCTAGCACGCGGTCGCCGTGCATCGCGTCTTCCACTCCATCGCGCCCGATGAACAAATCGCCGTCCACGCCCGGCACTGGCGCGTTCGGAACCAGAAAGCCATAGCCCTCCCGGTGCGCCACGAACCTTCCCTCAATCAAGTCCCGGTCGCGGTTGTGAAATTTTCTCTCCGCATCGGCCGTCGCCGCTTTCACAACCGGATCAGCGGCATCCTTCTTCGCAGGTCCAGCGTGCGGTCCGCTTGCCAGCCGGTAACGGCCGCCATGGATCTCTTCGATTTCTTTCCGCTTCAAGAGCTTCTTGATTACGCGTGGCAAATAGCGCCGCCCGGAATGCTTCAGTTCCATTCCATGCGCAATTTCACGTATGCTGGCGGGCTTGGCAAGGGTTGAGAGATATGCGAGCAGTTGTTCAGGAGTGACGGGCGGTTCGGGCGAATCGTCCTCACGCCTCCGGTGCCGGGGAGGCTTCACGTTTGCTCCTTCGCTATTCCACACAGGCTAGCGGATTTCGCGCACTCAGGCAAAGAACACGTGCAAAAGAAACCATCAGCCCGTCTCATGGTTGGTCGGGTAACTCCGGGGCCGAATCCTCTGGGAACTTTACGATCACGATTTTTCCATCCGGTTCTCTCTCGAGCTCCGGCGCGTAGTCGCCTAGCAGTTCACGCCTCCACCAAAGGCCGGTCTCTCCTTTTGTCTTCCAATCGGTAAACCAGTATTGATAAATCACGGCGCGCATTTGTTGTGGCGGATTATCATCGAAAGGGTCGGACGCAAATAATTCGAGCACGTCCGGATCCTGTGTCAGCAGGCGCTCCTCGGTGTACACGACGAACCGGTACTGTCGCCAAGAGCCGAGCGAGGCGAACCACAGGTTCCACTCGAACCGTGGCTGATATGGCGCGTAAATTCCGGGAGCCTTTGCCGGATCCTGCGGCTTGTAGCGGAACGGAAAGGCTATCCACGTTTTCCCACCGTCGCGCGAGCCCTGAAATTCGATTTCATATCGCTCGTGGGTCATCACCGCAAACAGCCCGTATCGGTCCGCCACGCGAAACGGCTCCAGCAGTCGAACCGGTTCTTGCGGAAGAGGCGCGTCCGGCAGAAACATCCAAATCAATTGCGTCGCAGAAGCATAGAAGAGCCATCCAAGAAAAATTCCCGCCGTCACCATCCCGGCAATCGAAAATGCCCGCGAACCACGCTCCCGCCAGGCTCTTTCCTTCCGCTCTTCCTGGCCAAGTGTCGCTTCAGCCACCGGCGGTGAGATCCAAACTCGAATTTGCTTGGGCACCCATCGCTCAAACACCTGATCGTCCAGCAAGAGAAAACCTAGGAATAGAACGATGTAATTCAGAAATGCATAGTTCGCTGAAAGGATGATGCTCACTTGCATCGGTGTGACGATGCAAAAGCAGATGATCTTGAACCGCCGCGGCAGAAACAACATCCACACAAGGGCCAGCTCCACCACCAGCACTAGAACAGTCACCGACGCGTGAAATCCGTGTGGTAAATGCTGGACGTACCATCCGATCCAGTCTGGCAATGGACAGTTCTGATAGTAGTCGTCCATCGCCGTCAAATGCCGCCACGACTGATCGCCGCTCGCCAGCTTCACAACGCCTGATTCGAAGTAGATGCGAAACCATTCCCACCGCAGCAGAAAAAGGCTCGCGCGTGATGGGGCGTGAGCGATGCCAAGCCCCGGCCGCAGCCCGGGCGGCACGAAAAACAGAGAAATAAATCCAGCCTCCAGAAGCATTCCGTCCGACTGATAGCTCGCAAAATCCTGCGCCACAGCGATGAAGGAAAGGAAACAGAGAAAACAGATCAGGAGGGAAGCGCGCGGCAGGACATTCAGGAAAACCAGAACCGAAGCGATCAGTCCAACCCAGCAAACCACCGTCAGCGCCCGGTCGCTCGTTCCCAGCCAAAAAACCGTCGGCGCGTACCAAAACCGCAGGGAATGCAACACACCTTCGACTGCCTTCAAATAATCGCGCGCTGGCAGGATTCCGTCCGGGCCGATCAAACCCTTCGCTTGAAAATAGAAGGAATAAAAGACCGAAAAGTAAATGAATCCGAGAGCACGCACAAAAATCCACCGCGCCCACAAATGGCGCGAAACTGCTGGAGCGCCCGCGGCATCGCCGGATTCCAGGAGCCAGCGCAATGCCGCAACCAATCGGCCCATCATGATGGGTGGATTATACCGGGTGCAGAAGGTCTCGCGGCCAAATGCGTTTCCGCCCTGTCGAAGCGAACGTCTAGCGCGGTTGCTTCGAGTGGATGGGCGGCTCGAAGCGGATCGGTCGCGGCGCCGGAGGGATCGAATTCAGTTGTTCTCGCCCTTCCACAAGGCCGATGAAAAAGTCCTGTACGTTGAAATGGATTCCGTTGCGCCGGCTTTCGACCGCCGTCGACCGCCTAGCGAACTCCCGCGCCCGCACGTATCTCCCCTCGGAAGTCAGGAACCTCGCTTTCTGCGTGTCAGCCATATAGGGCAGCAGCACCTCGTTGAAGATCTGCCGGCTGAGCACCTCGTCGCGAAGGTGGAACATTACTTCCACCCGCTCGTAAATGTTGCGGTGCATCCAGTCAGCGCTGCCCAGGTATAGCTCCGTTTTTCCGCCATTGCCGAACATGAAAATTCTGCTGTGTTCCAAAAACCGCCCGATGATGCTTCGCACGTGGATTTGAGAACTGACTCCACGCACCCCCGGACGCAGAGCGCACTGCCCGCGCACGATCAGCTCGATTTTCACTCCTGCCCCCGACGCACGGTAGAGCGCCTGAATGATCCTTTCGTCCAGCAACGCGTTGACTTTCGCAACGATAAATGCGGGCCTGCCGGCTTTTGCGTGCGCCGTTTCCCGGTCGATCAGTGCGGAGCAACTCTTCCCCAGATTCAGCGGCGCAACGAACAGGGGCGAATACTGCGGGCGTTCGGAATACGCCGTCAAGTAGTTGAATACGTGGTGCACCGAAGAAGTCACGCGAGTGTTGCTCGTCAAAAGGCTGAGGTCGGTGTAGAACCGCGCCGTCGATGGATTGTAATTCCCTGTTCCCAGGTGCGCGTAGCGACGGATTTGTCCGTCCGCCTCGCGCCTCGCCACGAGCGCAAGCTTGCAGTGCGTCTTCAACCCTACGACACCGTGAAACACTTGCACGCCTGCTTCCTGCAGGTTGCGTGCCCAGCGAATGTTTGAAGCTTCATCGAACCGCGCCTTCAATTCGACGACAACGGCCACTTCTTTCCGCGCCGCCGCATCGATCAGAGCCCGGACGATCGGCGAATTCTCACTCGTCCGGTAGAGCGTCTGCTTGATCGACAGCACGTCCGGGTCCTGCGCGGCGCTTTCGATGAACCGCACCACTGCCGAATACGAATCATACGGGTGGTGCAGCAGCACGTCACGCTTTCGGACTAGATCGAAGATCGAAGCTGCCCCTGGTTTGAGAGCTAATTCGCGCGGGATGAATGGCGGGTACTTCAAATCCGGCCGCGGCGTCAGTTCGTAGAGATTGAAAAGCCGCGAAAGGTTTACAGGCCCGTTTGCATGAAATACCTGCCAGGGAGCCAGCCGGAAGTTCGCCACCAGCCGCTCCGTGATTTCCAAATGTGCGCCCGCCGCTATCTCCAGGCGCACAGCGGAACCCTTGCGTCTCCGGTGGAGCTGCGTATCGACGCTCTCCAGGATGCTGCGTGTCTCTTCTTCCTCAAGGTATAAGTTGCTGTTGCGCGTCACACGAAAGGCCGCTGCCGACAAAATCTCGTAGCCGTGGTACAGCCGCTCGGCAAATGCGTGAACCACATCGTGCAAGTAGACATATTCCACACGCCCTTCGACCGATGGCAGGCGCACTAGACGTGGCAACGCCCGCGGAACCGTAACCACGCCCAGATAGGTCTGCGATCCCCTCTTCTTTCGCCGTACGAGAAACGCCAGGCAGAGCGCTTTGTTAATTACGTGCGGGAAGGGATGTGCGGGATCAACTGTCACGGGCGTCAACAGCGGTTCAACCGTCCTTCCGTAGAACTCTTCTATGTAAGCTCTGGCTTCGGGCCTCAATTCCGCAAGGCTCAGCAAGTGGATCGATTCCGCTGCAAGTGCAGGGATCAGTTCATCCGACCAGCACGCGTATTGGTCTTTCACAAATCGGTGGATTCGCTCGGCCAACCCATCGAGAACTTCCTGGGGACCTAGCCCGTCGGGGCCCCGCTCTCCCGTCCCTTGTTCTACCTGCTGCAAGATCCCGGCTACACGAACCTCCACGAACTCATCCAGGTTGCTCGCGGTGATAGCGAGAAATTTCACGCGCTCTAGAAGAGGATTCTCTGGATCGCGCGCCTCTTCCAGGACGCGCTCGTTGAACTGCAACCAGGAGAAATGGCGGTTGAAGTATAGGTGCGGGTCGGCCAAGTTGATGCGTGCCATTTTCGCCTCCAAGGGGGAACGGAGGCTACCACGCCTCTGTTAAGGACATGTTACTGATTTTTCAGAGTTAAGCCCCTTCGGGCAGGGTGCAGACCGAGGATGGCCTGCTATTCCAAGCATCGATGTTTTGAATCGAAGCCATCCGTACTTTTAATTGACCGCCGTGAGAACCTCGCGATACCCTACGCGTTTACATTGGCGACTGGGCTGCTGCTGCGCCTGCGGCAAATAGCTTCTGGGGATCTGGACACTTCGAACAGAGGAGATTCATGTCGAACGAACTTCGCAATTTTTTGACGCTGTCCTACGATGAGCTCGAAGAGCTCAACCTGCACGCCAAGCAGCAAAGGAAGGATCGCGTCCCCGCCCATAAAATTCAGGAAGAGCGCGTCAAGTACCTCACGGGCGAAAAACGGATCAAGGCAGTCACGGTTCTCTTCAGCGACCTCGAAGGCCGCTTGCACATGCTCGACTACGACAAAAAATTCCTCATCAAGAGCTGGGACAACCTCACCTTCGATGGTTCCTCGATCCGCGGTTTCACTGCCCAGCGCGAAAGCGACCTTCGTCTTGCCATCGACTGGGGCGCTTTCTATTGGGGCCCTGCCGACATTTTTGGCGCGGGGAAAGTTCTCGTCTTCGGCGAAGTGATCGACAAGGATGGCTCTCCTTACAGCGCCGATATTCGTGGGGCGCTCAAGGGATTCGCCGAAGCACAGTTCAAGAAGGAAGGCTATACGCTCAATGCCGCCAACGAAATTGAAGGATTTCTCTTCAAAGGCGTCGATGCCGAGCGCCACTTCTACGAAACCGGAAGGTTCGAGTATGTCAACACTGGCGGATACTACCACTCCCTGCCCGGCGATTTGCTTCGCACATTTATCGACACCACCGCCGAAGTCCAGCGTGCCATGGGTTTCCAGAATGAAAAGGATCATCCCGAAGTCGCCCCCTCGCAATTCGAAATCAATTACGGCTATGGCGAGGTAGTCGCTGCCGCCGACCAGATTCAGTTGTACAAGCTCATTTGCCGCCAGGTCGCCACGAAGATGGGTCTAACAGCCAGCTTCCTGCCCAAACCGGTCGTCGGTGTCAATGGCAACGGCATGCACACCAACGTCTCTATCAGCAAGGGCGGCAAGAACCTTTTCTGGGACCCGAAGGGTGAAGAGAAATTGAGCAAGTTCGGCTGGTCTTTCCTCGACCGCATTCTCACGCACGGCAACGACATCTGCCTGCTTCTCAATGCTAGCGTCAACGCCTACCGCCGCCTCGATCCGCACTTCGAAGCGCCCAATCAGATCAAGGCTTCCGCCGTCGATCGCGGTTCGATGATTCGCGTCCCCATCGGAAATGAAAAGAGCATGCGCGTCGAAGTTCGGTCGGTAGCTCCGGATGCCAACCCCTACCTCGTAATGCTCGGCATTTTTAAGACGGGAGTCGAGGGCGAGACGGCGAAGATCAAGAACCTTCGCCAAGCGGAACGCTATCTGCCGGACAATATTTACATAGCGCTCGAAAATTTTCGGAAGTCGGACTGGACGACGAAGCTGCTCGGCGAGGACGTGAAGGCTCGCTACGCTGACCTTAAGCAGGGAGCCGCCGATCGTTGCCCGCGCCTGCTCGGCACGATCGTGAAAGCTCCCGAAGTGCAATACCACCACGAAGTTTACAACCAGTTCCTCTGGAATCTCTTCTAGGTTCCGTTGCTCCCTGGCTGCGTCCCGGCGGACCTTGGAGGTCGCCGGGACGTTTTTTTGAGTCGAAAATTTCGGGATTTCCCGGGTCAGCCTCCTCCGTTAGTCATTCGCCGGCCCCAAAACTTCGTCCACGCTTCGCGCAACTATCTCAACGCGCGAAGATCCTTCCTCCGTGAGAGTAATTCTTCCTTGCCTCGCTTCTATCTTCGAAATCGTCTTCCACGACGGTGGTACTTTGGCTGCGAACAGGACATACGGTATCGTCCGTTTTCCTGACGCAGGCAGGCAAATCACCCTCGGGACTCCGAACAGTCTTCCTGCAAATACCGATTCCCGCATCCCCTCCGGCGTAGGCGTCGTTCCAAATTCCAATCCCCGCGCTTGCGTAGTCCCATTCCACGGCGCCGCCTTGCGCACGCAGTTTTCCTCCCATATCGCAACCCACGGATAGTCCGACGTCCGGAAGCAATAGCCGAAGACTTGCCCAATTCTCCAGTTCAACACGGCCACATACGCAATCGGCGCGTTCTCATCAAGGAGAACTGTTGCGACAAATCCCCGGCCGTCCTCCGCGAAAGGTTTCGAGATGTCATGCTGTCCTCCCTTGCAAGACGGAGCAAGCGGCCACGTGAAATCCTGGTTCACCGGGAGAGCTGGCCGACCCTCATATTCATAGGGTCCCGTCCGGCTGCGCGCCGCGGGCATCAGGCATACTCCTTCGTCTTTTCTCAAAAATGGCGGGCCAACGGTCACGTGTTGGATCCATTGAATGAAACGGTCCATCTTCTGCTGATTTGTCACGGTCTCCACCACATATGCCGCGGTTTCGCCCTCGTAAATCGTCACTTCTCGTTCAAATCCTAAGCGTGCGACCGGTGCCCGCGCAGTCAGCTTCAGTCGCGCCGCCCCATTTAACGCTTTCCGGCTTCTGACGATCCATCGTCGCGACGGGAGCTCTCCATGCAGCGGAAGTCCCGCTTTCGTCTCCTCCTTCGAGGGGACCCCAAAATAATCGAGGCAAATCACATGTCCCATATACCCCGCCAGGTAAGGACCTTCGGGCGGCGGACTATATAGCTGGGCATGTTTCTTGGCGGAATACTCGTAAGGCTCGATCGTCTTCCAGGGCGTCTCCCAAAGAAAGTTTGGCGAATCTCCTTCCTCGCCATGCGCCACGGCAGACGCCAAGTGGCCGCCCCCAAGCAACCAGTGCAGCGTCAGCGCCCCGCTCGAAATCGAAGCGGCATGACGTCCGCGCCATCGAATTGTTCTGCAGGAAAGTCCCTTTCCGTTTTTCATCTCGTCTCACATTCCTCAGAAAGTATTGCGTGGATTCTTCAGGATCCGTGCGGCGCTCCTGTACCACTGCTGGAAAATGCCATCCCTCCCGCAGGGATCAGCATTCCTCCATCCACCAGCAAATACGCGCCGGTAATGAACGATGCGGCATCGCTTGCAAGAAAGGCTACGGCCTCCGCCACCTCATTAGGCTTTCCGATTCGTCCCAACGCATGCGAACGGTTGCAGGCTTCCTGCACTCCTTTCGGATCGGGGCAAATTTCAATCGAATGGCGAAGCATCGGTGTATCGATTGCACCGGGAAGAACGCAATTCGCACGGATGTTCTTTGGCGCATAATCGAGCGCCACGGCGCGAACCAGCCCCAAAATTCCGTGCTTCGCGGTGACATATGCGGCCGAATTTGGCAGCGCCGTGATCGATTGCACCGAACCCACCGCCACGATCGATCCTCCTCCACGTTGTAGCATGTAGGGAATCACGTTTCGGCAGAGCAAGTAGAAGCTCTTCAGATTCACCGCCATCACTTCATCCCACAGCGCTTCTTCCGTGCCGACCACGTCCCCGTATCTCTGAATGCCCGCGCAGCTCGCGAGCATGTCCACTCCGCCAAAATCCTTTGCGGCTGCCGAAATCGCTTCTTCTACTTGCACTGCGACGCTCACGTCGCATGGGTAGAGCCTCGCTTTCGCTCCCGCGTTGACGAGAAGAGCCGCAACTTCGGCTCCCTTTTTTTCGTCACGGTCAACCAGAGCAACCGTCGCCCCTAGCTCACCGAATTTTCGCGCCACGACCTCGCCAATTCCCATGGCGGCTCCGGTGACGACCGCGACTTTCTCTTGAAACGTTGAGTCCATGTTTTCTTCGGCCTGTCTTATTTCGTTTTCATCCTTGTGCAAATGTCCAGGAAGGGCCCGTTTGCAGTCCTCCAAGGTAGTGGCGGCCTGCTTTCAGGTCAATAGCGACAAATCGCCGTATGGCACGTTGATTTTGTCTTCTTGAGAATTCCGAACGCCAACGCGTTCACGCTTTCTCGACACTCGATTCACATTGGCGTAACAAGTCCGCTTTCGACAGATGCCCCTTTTCCTTTAAGTCACAGAATATTTACACAAGGTTTCGCTTCCGGTAGCTTTTTGAATCCAGTCTCTTCTCGCTGGCCCACGAGCACCCGGGGATTTCCTTTCCAAGGCAGCCATCGCTTGTCCCGAATCCTGATTGCAGACGAAGAGAGAGCGCTGCCGGAGCGGCTGCGTGACGAGTTTGAGGTGCACGGCCTCCAGGTTCTCGAATTCCGCTCCTCGGCTTCTCTTGGTCTTGAAGATATCGTCCAAGTTCACCCGGATCTACTTATTATTGACCGCAGTCTCCCGGGCGCGTTGGCCTTCGAGCTTTGCAAATCCGCTCGCGGCGACTCCCGTCTTGACCACCTTCCGATCATTATGACCGGCGCGGGGGACGAAGCCGACCGCGTCATCGCTCTCGAACTTGGCGCCGACGATTATCTCAACAAACCTTATAGCTATCGTGAGCTGCTCGCCCGCGTCCGCGCCCTTCTGCGACGCGTAGAATTCACGATTGGAGCTCACCGCTTGATCGAAATCGGCGACCTGCGTATCGACCCATCTTCTTACCAGGTGACTCGTGAAGGCAAAATCATCCATCTCACCACCCTCGAATTCCGCCTGTTGCATTTTCTGGCCTCTCAGCCGAATCGCATGTTTTCCCGCGATCAATTGCTCGAACACGTTTGGGGGACCAGGCAAGTCGTCATTCGCCGCAACGTGGACACCCATATCAGCCGATTACGAAAGCGAATCGAACTGAACCCCGACGCACCTGTGCACCTGAAAAGCCTTCGTGGGGTGGGCTATATGTTTGAAGTTCGCGAAAATTGAACCTGGATTCGTCGATGGCTTTGCGTTTTGATTGACGCAACCTTCATCCGCAGGTACGATAGCGGCGCTTTTAACGGAGGGACTCCATGGCCAAGAAAGACAAGCTCACCCAAGCCGCTGAGTCGATCGGCGCAGTCGTCGGCAGAGCCGAAGGCACGGCGAAAAAAGTCGCCAAAGCGGGCGAGCAGGCCGCCAAGAAAGCCGCCAAGGCTAGTTCCGTCGCTAAGAAGGAATTGGCCGTAATCAGCAAGCAAGTCGAATCTCTCCGCAAGCAACTCTACAAGACCACGAAGAAGCTGCAAAAAGCCCTGCGCTAGCTCTCCGCTCGCAGGACTTCCTGCATTCCGTGAAACTCGCTATCTGCAGCTTGACCAGCATGTTATAGTTGCCAAGGCAACTCCCTACCTGTGACCGGAATCGGTCTCTACCCCAAGCAACCATTTTACCACCGCAAGGCTCTTACTCTCCGAGAGTGTAGTTGCTAAGGCAATCACTCTGAGTGTCTCCCTGGAACCAGTGGAAATGCCAAAGGGGGAGAGTAATTGATGTTTCGCGTGTTTCCAATTGACGTGGCAGAGGTTGTTTTCTCGTGGATTCCGATGGCGTCGGCGCTGCCCAAGACAGCTTCCAGCTCATATGCGCCGGAACTTGTCCTCTCCTGTCTGCACGCGCCTTTCTCGTCGTCCACTCTTAGCAGCGACTCTTCGAGAAAGGAACCCGAGTGTGAATACCGGTTTCAATAGCGATTACGGCGGATGTCTTGCCAGCGATAAGAAACGCGAATCCTCGCAGACCCTCTCCTTCTAGAGAGGCGCGTGATTCTCGGCGTCTTTGCTCTCTTGATTTGTCGTGCCGGCCCGTCGAGATGCTCTCTCAGCGCGGGCGTGTATCTCCACCTTCTTCTCAAAATGGCCTGGTAGCCGATTTCAAAAGATCAGGCTGCGGCCGACGAGAAAGACCTGGGCCTTTTCTCGCGAACTGCCATACAATTTGTATGGCAACTATTTTTACCTCTGAAGTCGCTGTGCGCATGACCAGATGAGTAAGCCAAAGCCGCCACAAGAACCTCCGAGCAGCTTGAAGAGCCATGCAGGTTTTTGGCTGCGTTTCGTTTCCAACCACGCCTCGCACGCCTTTGCCGAAAAGCTTCGCGCCAGCGGCGTAACTCCCGCCGAGTGGGTAGTCTTGCGCGAAATGTTTGACGCCGAACTGCGAGAGATTTTCGACGGGGCCACGACAGCTCCGAGCGAAATTGCTCAGATAATCGGCATGACGCGCGGCGCCGTCTCTCGGCTCATCGACCGGCTTCTCCGAAAAAAGCTCGTCACTCGCAAAGTATCCAGTGAAGACCACCGTTATCAGGAGATTCGATTAACGCCCGCGGGCTTGCAACTTGTGCCCACTCTGGCTTCCGTCGCGGATGAAAGCGACCGCGAATTCTTCTCCTGCCTCTCGGAGCGCGAACGCAAGAAGCTCGTCGAGATGTTCAAGAGGCTGGCTCAGGCCAACAATTTGAGCAAGTTCCCCATCGAATAGCCCAACGCGCGTCCTCCTGGAGGCTTGCGCAGTCCTCCCACAATGGAAGTACAATGCGTCGCAGGGGGAGTCCGCCGTGCCGACCCGCGCATTGCTTTCTGTGGACACGTTTCTTCTCCGGAAGATCCATGATTCCATCGGCCGCGGGCCGGTGCAGTTCCGTTTGGCCGGCAATGGCGCTATGTGGCCGTTGGCAATTGATGCCCCAATCCAGGTCGTCATCGCGGACAGACGTACGCTCTCAGAGCTTCTCTTCAATCCCGAATTGGCCTTCGGCGACGCGTATTCGGACGGACGCATTGAAGTTCGCGGTGATTTGACCCGGCTAATCGAGATCATCCTTCGCTCCCAACTGGAAGCCGGGCAGACCCCTTGGCTTTCGCGCCTTTGGAATTCGTGGCTCGACCTCGTGCAGGCCAACACCGTCAAAGGCTCGCACCGGAATATTCATCGTCACTATGATCTGAGCGCCAATTTCTACAAACTCTGGCTCGACTCAAGGATGATCTATACCTGCGCCTATTTTCCCGATCCATCCGTTTCCCTGGAAGCAGCGCAAGTTGCGAAAATGGAGCACGTCTGCCGGAAGCTCTGCCTGCGGCCCGACGAGACCGTTGTAGAAGCCGGCTGCGGTTGGGGTGCGCTTGCTCTTTGGATGGCCAGCCACTACGGCGTCAGAGTCCGCTCGTTCAATATCTCCCACGAGCAGATTCTTTTCGCCCGCGACCGCGCCCGGCAGGAAGGCCTCTCTGACCGCATCGAATTCGTCGAAGACGACTATCGCAACATCTCCGGCCGCTACGATGCTTTCGTCTCCGTTGGAATGCTCGAACACGTCGGGCCCGAGCATTATCAGGAGTTCGGCACCATCATTCACCGTGCGATCGGCAATTCTGGCCGCGGCCTGGTTCACTTCATCGGAAAAAACCAACCGCTTCCGTTCAGTCCCTGGATTCGCAAGCGCATCTTTCCCGGCGCGTACGCGCCTGCTTTGCGGCAGGTGATGGACGTCTTCGAGCCCTTCAATTTCTCCGTCCTTGATGTCGAAAATCTCCGCCCTCACTACGCTCGAACTGTCGAACACTGGCTCAGCCAGTTCGAGCGTTCATCGAACAAGGTTTCGGCGATGTTCGACTCTGAATTCGTCCGGGCTTGGCGCCTGTATCTATGCGGATCCATCGCCTCGTTTCGCGTCGGAAACCTGCAATTATTCCAAGTCCTTTTTGCTGGTTCCCAATGTAGCTCCGTCCCCTGGACTCGCGCCCACATGTACGCGGACGATCGCTCGGAAGAAAAGCAAGCGGCATGGATTCAGTCGGCATCCTGATCGCTGGTGGCGGGCCCGCGGGCTCTTCCTGCGCGTGGGCTCTTCGTCAGGCGGGGCTGGATCCTCTGATTCTCGACAAGCGCGTGTTTCCACGCGACAAAATCTGCGGCGGTTGGATCACTCCTGCGGTCCTGGACGCCCTCAAAATCGATCCGGCCGACTATTCGCGCAGTCGTATTTTCCAGCCGATCTCAGGCTTTCGCACAAGCTCCATGGGTCGCAAGGAGATTGAAACGCAATACGGCGGTCCCATCAGCTTCGGCATCCGCCGCTTTGAATTCGATGAATATCTCCTTCGCCGATCGCATGCGCGGGTCAAGGAAGGCATTGCCCTCAAGTCGATCGAGAGATCCGGCGATGATTGGATCGTCAATGGAGAATACAAGGCTCGTGTCGTCGTCGGCGCCGGTGGTCATTTCTGCCCCGTGGCCCGCTTTCTCAACAGCGACGTGGAAAAAAATCCTGCTGTCGTGGCTCAGGAACTCGAATTCCAGATGGATACCCGCCAACGCGACTCCTGCTCGATTCGCGCGGACGTCCCTGAGCTATTCTTTTGCGATGACATGCAAGGATATGGCTGGTGTTTCCGCAAAGATAATTTTCTCAACATTGGCCTTGGCCGCCTCGATTCGCACGGTCTGCCGGGTCATGTCGCTGCCTTCGCCCGCTTCCTGCGCACTACCGGAAAAATCGGCTTCGATCTACCTCCTTCCTTCCCAGGGCACGCATATCTCCTCCACGCACACATCCGCCGTCGTGTCGTTTCAGACGGCATCCTTCTGGTTGGAGACGCCGCAGGCTTGGCCTATTCACAGAGTGGCGAGGGCATCCGTCCCGCTGTGGAATCGGGCCTGCTCGCTGCGAGAACGATCATCTCGGCCGGAGGGCGTTCGGACCGCCATTCGCTCGAAACGTATCCCTTGGCACTCGAATCGCGATTTGGAGAATCCGGTGAGGATTGGTCCACGCGGATAGGCCGTCGCCTACCTCCACCGGTCCGCAACGGCCTTGCAGGGGCGCTGCTCACAAGTAGGTGGTTTTCGCGTCACTTTGTCCTGGATCGCTGGTTTCTGCACCGCCAGGAGCGGGCGCTCGAAGTCTGAATGCGCAGTGTTGTTTATTTTGGATTGTCAATCGCCCGGAACCAGTGGTGCCCGAAAGAGGACTCGAACCTCCACTCCCTTGCGGGAACTAGCTCCTGAAGCTAGCGCGTCTGCCAATTCCGCCATTCGGGCATTCCGTGCGGCTTTTTGCGAGGCTCTTTCATATTGCCCGCCCCTCCCCGGTTTGTCAACGAGGCACACCTCCCCTACCGCCTCCTTGACCCTCCTCCTGCTCACCCCCTACAGTAGATGTGGGGCATTGGGGACGGGGGGAATTGGGCATGGCGTCTGCACGTGCAATGATTGAACGGCGTCGTTCAAGCCGTGTCCTAATCCGCATACCCATTCGCGTCTTCGGCAGCCTGTCCGCTGGCGAACCTTTGAACGCCGCTGCTGAAACCATTGCTGTTAGCCGCTTTGGCGCCCTGCTTCGCATCCCCCGGCAACTTCCACTTGGAACGCGCATCGAAGTCTTGAATGACCTCTCTCAGGAGACTCGCGAGTTTCGCATCATCCGAGTGGGGGAAGTTGGTACCGATGGCTTCTTTGACGTTGGCGTCGAAATCCTGCATCCCGCCCGCCGCTTCTGGGGGATCCAGTTTCCTGACGAAACACGCTCCGCTTGACCCTTATCGACGGTTCCAGTGCTATAATCCCGCCGAACTGGGGCCCTTCGGGCCGGTAGCTGTTCGGTCATCTCTTTCGGCCTGTGGGTCTGGGAGGCGGCCATGGACTTCTCGCAAGAAACGATCTATGCCCTGGCAATCACGTGGGCAATCGTAACGCTCGCTCTGATTTGCCTGTGGATTTACCGCAGCACTCTAGAATCCCACGAAGACGACCAGATTTTCCTCGATAGCGCAGAGGAAGCGATGGCTAATGAGCAGCGCGTCCTCGTTGCGCGCATCAATCGGCTTAGCCGGCCGATTACTTTGCTCATGATCGCTTCGGGAGCCCTTCTCGTCGTCACTGCGGGCATATGGCTCTGGGAAGGCTTTAAGACTTTCTAGGAACCGCTGTTGTCCCAACCCCTTGCCGGCTTTATGGCTGAGGGGATGGTGTACCTGCCGGCGCGGCTGCGGGAGCAGGTCGCCTCACCGACTCATTCGGACATATCTGCGACGTGTGATTGTGCACGATGAGCCAGGTGTCTCCCGTTTTGACAAATACGAGTGTCGTCTGTCCACGCGCCGCATAGGGCCTGCCTTGATACTGAGCCGTTAGCTCCCACTGATAGCAAGCCCAGGCGACATCTCCGTTGTGGAATATCGTCGTGTTCCGCCGTACGACTTGCACGCCTTGAAACGACTGCCGTTCCTGCTCGAATGCTGCCGCATAGCTCGGCCAACCCATCACTGGGGGAGCGAAGGCTCCGCTCACAAACGAAGCGTTCTCCGCGTAATACTTATGCATCCTTTCCACGTCGCCAAGCTCGAACGCTCCCAGCATTTCTCCGATTTCCTTGTCGATTTGCTCCGGAATCGGCAGCGGGATGTTCGGCATCGTGGCGTTCGGGTTGATTCCGTCGATTTTTTTGTTTTTCTGCGCGAATGCGCCTGTTGGGACCAGTAAGAACACCATTGCTGCAGAGGCAATGGCCACGATCAACTGTAGTCTCGCCTTCAAGGATCTCCGCAACGAATCCCCAAGCCTGCTTTTCATCCTTTTCCTCCCCAATTCGCAACGGAGAATAGCACGTCGCGCGCAACTCGGTCCGCTTCGATTGCCGCGCGTGTTGGCTCATTGTCAAGGGGTCGTTTGGATGGGTGAAACGTGCTTAAAGGAGCGGTGGTTCGAAGCCCCGCGCGGAAAGGAGTCTGTCGTACGCAGTGGAATTCTCATGCGGCAACACTCCCGGCGGTTCTTCGTTCGAAGGGAGCTACTTATCTTCGCCTGCGTGTGGAGTCTGGCTCAGCAAATTCACAAACAGGCGGTAGGCCCCCGGCACTCCTGCGGGCAGCTCTCGAAAGAACGACAATCCCGTGTACATGTACACTCCCTTCCCGTCGCGTGCGTACACCAGTCCGCCGTTCGTCTGCTTTTCTCCGAAATCTGTCAGCCCCAGCACGCCCACATACGGTGGTCCAAACGTGCTCCAGAAATAAATTCCTCGCTCCTGCACCCAGCCCTCAAAATCCTTCTTCGTGATTTTATTCGGCGTGTTGAGCAGTGGATTTTCCGGCGCCAAAAATTCCACAGGTGATCGCCAGTCCGTCACGCGCACTCCCTGCTGCGCCATCTTTGCAGGAAACGGCCCTGGCAACAGTTTGTTCCATGCATAGTCCCTCTGGTATTGCACTACCAGCGACCCGCCATTTTTCACATACTTCAGCAGGCGTTCGTTGGCCCGCGGCAGATCCGGGCGCAATTCGTACGCGCGAATGCCCACCACGATGGCGTCATATTGACTCAAGTCCCCAAACGCGAGAGCCACCTCATCGAGCAGATCCACCCGGATTCCCAGCTGTCGGATCACTTCCGGCAACGGATCGTTGTCCGCTGCAACGTATCCGATATGCAGCCCGGCGGGGACATTCAGGCTCAGCACGTGCACTTTCGCGTCGTCCGGCTCGCTCCAGTCTCTCGTCGGCAGCGTCGGAATCGACTGCAACGATGTTCGGAATGTTTCACCGCCGCTCTTCGCGTACGGCTGAAGCTCATACGCGCCCGGCTTTGCCGCGGCCGGCGGAGTCACGAGAAACTGAATCAGTTGATCGCCGCCGTTCTTGTATTCGAGCTTCGGCGCGCTGTTTACGCTCCATCCTTCCGGTGCATCCATCCCGGGCGTTACGCTCGCAGGCGCAGTCCCGTGATAGCGCACACGCGCCAGCAGCCGCACCGGCTCGCCCAGCCGCTTTTCCGGAACCATCACTTGCCGCGGATCCACCGTCAGCGTCACCGCCGGCACAAGCTCGAGAGGATACGTCTCAAGTCCCGTGGTCGCCGCTTGCATCGACTTCACCGGTTGTTCCATCGCAAACGAATATCCGTCCACTTTTGTCATGAGCTTCAATTCCACCAGCGGTGGTGGGAACGGCAGGATCGCGTCCTCCGGTGATTGCGGCGCCTTGGCGTCTATTGGCAAAGTGACGCGAAACTGGTAGCTTCCGGATTCGCCCTTCGCATTTTCGAGCGTTGCCTTCCAACCGCTCGGCACCTGAAGACTTTGGTCGTCCACGCTCCATTTCACCGGCACCGCTCCCGCTTCCGGTATGTCCACATCCACCGTGAAATCTTCCCCGGCCACAAGCTCATGCCGGTCCGCCTGCGTATTGATCGCGAGCGCGATGTCGAGCGTCAGCGCTTCGTCGATCTTCTTCTGCACTTGTCCCAGCTCCCACGCCGCCGCAGCTCCTTCGCTCCCCGGCTCCTGCCCAAGGCGCTCTCGTTCTGCTTCGATCCTCTTTCCCGCGTTTGCCAGCAGCTTTGCTGCACCAACCCGGTCCAGCGCCAAAGCCGATTTCTCCGCCGCAGCAAGATCCTCTTGCGCCGCTCCCAACGCTGATTTCATCGCGGCCTCATCTTGCGGAGCGATCGACGCAAGCGCCGTGATCGGCTCCGCCAGCAGTGCCGCATCGAACCCGCCCGCCTCCTCGCCCTTCATCGTTTCCTTTACCAGGTATATTGGCCGCCGGAAAAACGGGCTGTTGAAGAACAGTGGCGTTCCTTGCGAACGGTGCTGCGCGTGCCCCTCCATTCCCATTTCCACGTAGCTCTTTCCCCACAGAGGCGACACGTCGTTCACCGGCAATTCCACCGCGCCGTTCCCGGACCCAGATCCCATCCGCAAATCGAGCGTCACCTTCCACGGTGTCAGCCCTTCGGCGAGTTGTTCGGGGAACATCTTTGGATCGGCCGCGTCCGCCACGGCTTGCGGCGTCAGAATTCCCGACGCCTGATGATTCCCATGTCCCCAGTGCGTCCCGCCCCAGCCGTTGATCACGATGTCCGGCCGGTACGTCCGGATCACGCGCACCATGTCTTCAAGCGGAACTTGTCCCCAAATCTGCAGCGTTTGCTCGGCGCTTTTCGAAAATCCGAAATCCGGCGCCCGTGTGAAATATTGATGCACGCCGTAATACTTTCCCGCCGCCAGCAGCTCTTCGGTCCGGATCACTCCCAGCTCGCCGTCCTGCTCCGGCCCGATCGCGTTTTGTCCTCCCTGCCCGCGCGTCAGCGTCAGCAGGGCCACATCCGCACCCAGCCCGTGCGAAAGATACGTCAGCAGGCTCGGCCATTCATCGTCCGGATGCGCCGTAATGAACAGGATTCGCGTCGACACTCCCGCCTTGTGAATCGCCTCCGCCATCTCCGGCAGAGACTGCGCCTTCGCGGAGAATTCTCTTGTCGCGCTCGCCGGCCCTCCGAACAGCCATGCCGCTCCCACGGCCAACGCCGCGATTCCCTCCATCATTCTCCGCTTCATTCCGCCGCCTCCTTGAATGGCCACTGCTGCAGATGGCTCGCACGCACCAAATACACGAGCGCTCCGATAAACGTCGCTCCCAGCGACGCGATCATCGGCCTTCGTCCTGTCGAAATGAAAATTCCCGCCCATCCCGCAATTGCAATGAATACCGGCAGCGGATATAGCCACATTCGAAACGGCATTGCCGCGCTGCCCCTTCGCCGCCGCAGCACCATCAGTCCCACCGATTGTCCGATAAATTGGATGAGGCACCTCATCGCCAGGATGGCGCGAATCACCACAAACAGATTAAAGAGCAAGCTGAACAAAATCGCCGTCGCCCCGAGCGCCAGCAGAGAAACGTGCGGGAAGTGTTTCTTCGGATGGAGCCTCCCGAATATCGAGAAGAAGTTTCCGTCCACCGCCGCCGCATAGGGGACTCGCGAGTAGCCGAGTGTCGCCGAAAATAGCGATCCGAGCGCGACCACTAGGATCAGTACCGTCGCCAGCGACGCCCACTGGCTTCCGTACGCCCGCTCGACGAACGCGCTCACAATCGCCACCGTGTTTTGCGCCTGCTGCCACGGCACCACGCTCAAAATGCTCGCCTGCATCGCCAGGTACAGCAGCAGAATTCCCGCGATCGAAATGAAAATCGCCCGCGGAATGTTTTTCTCCGGGCTTTTCATTTCTCCGCCCAGATTGCATACGTTGTAGTAGCCCAGATAGCAGTAAACCGTCTGCACCGTCGCATGTCCCAGTCCCGCGTACAACAGAACGGACCAATCCCATGCTCCCGACGAGGAATCGAAAAGCCCGCTCGACCCGACGCGCCCGATTCCTCCCGCAATCAACCACGCGATCGTCCCGACCACGATCACCCAAAAGGCCACGGAGATCTTCCCGACCGCCGTTATCTTCCGGTAGAGCATCCCCACCACCGCCGCAATCACCACCGCAGCAATCACGCCGTCCGCATGTGGCCCCAACCAACGGACCCATTCCGCGGCTCGCCCCACTTTTCCCGCAAAGAAAAAGAAATATCCTGCAAATCCCAAAGCCCCGGACGCGATCACCAGCGGCGCCTGAAACAGTGTCTGCCAGATATAAAGGAACGACATCAGCCGTCCCCATCTCGGCCCGTATGCTTCGCGAAGAAACACATAGCTTCCGCCTGCTTCCGGCATCGCCGCGCCAAGTTCTGCCCACACGCAACCGTCGAAGAGCGCCAGCACACCCCCAGCCCCCCAGGCCACCAGCGCCTGCGGCCCGTGCATCGCGCGAATTACAAACGGAATTACGATGAACGGGCCGATCCCCACCATCTCGATCATGTTCAGCGAGGTCGCTTCCAGCAATCCTAGCCCGCGTTCGAGTCTTGGCGCTTCGCTCATTTGTTCCCCCGCGATTTGCGGTCCGCAAAGGATAGCAATTTTTGACCTCTCTTCTCCCCGTGAAATCTCGCGAACTTGGGTTACGATACTTGATACGTAACCAAGAAATGGAAGGCCACATGGTTGCAACGGTTCTCGGCATATTGGTCACTTCGGCCAGCGTTGGCGCAATGGCCGCCGGCTATAGTCGTGTCCGCAAACGCCGTCCTTTTCCTGCTTACGGCTGGCTCGGATTTCTCTCTCTGGCCGGCGCTGAAATCGTCATGTTTCTCCGTGTCAACCCCTTGGCCTCCTTCTTCCTCCCTCTAGCGTGTAGCTCTTACATTTTGGTCGTCGATGCGGCCGTCCTCGCTATCACGGGCCGCTCCCGCCTTCATTCCGCTCCTTATACCTTCGCCCGCCTGGCCCTTCTTTCGATTCCTCTCTACCTCATCTTCGAGGGCTACAATCTGCGTGTCCACAACTGGACTTGGATCGGCGTCGCTCAACCTCTCTGGGCCGCGGTCCTTACCTACGTCTGGAACTGCGCCACCGTTTTCCCCGCGATCTTCGAGACTTCCGATCTCGTCCAAGCGATCCTCCCGCCCCTGCCCGGCCAGCCCTGGAAAATTCCGCCGTACATCGAGTACATTCTCATCCTCTGCGGCGCTGCCTTCCTGATTCTTCCGCTTGCTCTGCCGGTTCAAATCGCTGCTTACTTTTTTGGATTCGTGTGGATCGGATTCCTTCTCTTTCTCGATCCCATCAATCGCCGCTTGGCGCTTCCCTCGGTTCTTGGCGATCTTTCCGAGGGTTTCTACCGCCGCGTCTATGGCTTCTTTATTTCCGGCTGGATCTGCGGCGCTTTGTGGGAGTTTTGGAACTTCTGGTCACCGGCAAAATGGCGCTATAACGTACCGATTCTCCAGAATCCTAAGATCTTTGAAATGCCACTTCCGGGGTTTATCTGGTTCCTTCCCTTTGCTCTCGAATGTTTCGTCATGTACGTTACCGCCTCCTGGCTTGCTGGCTGGCTCAAGCGCGTCCGATGACACCGCCCATTTCCCTGCCGCACCATCGCCTCTGCATTCTGATGTTTCTCTTTCTCGCTTTGCTCGTGTCCGCGCCGGTCTTCGCTCAGGGCCCGGCTCTTTCACCCGATGCCGCGCATATTCGCGATCTCATCTATAGCGGGGACACCACGACCGCCATCCCTCTGGCGCGCGCGTTGGAAAAATCCAGTCCTGAGAATCCCATCGGCTTTCTTTTGGAAGGGGAAGCGGAATGGTGGGAACGCTACTGCGCGGCAACCGAAATCAAATACGGCATGGTCGAAGCTTGGAAGCGCTCGAAAGAGCCTGGTGACGAAGCTTTTTTAGCTCTCGCCGATCACGTGATTCAGCTGGCAAAGGTCAAAATCGCGAAATCCGACATGGCGGAAATGCGTGTTTACGCGGGCTTCGGCTACGCTCTCAAGACTCGCGTCTACAGTCTCCGTGGCGAAAATCACGACGCTGCCCGCGCCGGGGTTGCTGCCCGCGCTGAAATGCTTCGTGCCCTCGAGCTCGACCCACAAAACGCTGATGCCACCGCGGGTCTCGGCATCTACAACTATTACGTCGACACCCTTTCTCCCATCGTAAGACTGCTCCGAATTTTCATGGGAATTCCAGGCGGCAATAAGGAACTCGGCGTGAAGCAAATGGAAACCGGCATGGAGCGCGGCACACTGCTCGATGTCGATGTCCGCTTCATCCTGGCCCGTGCTCTTCGCCAGTACGACCAGAAATACGAAGACGCTCTCACGATCGCTCTCCCTCTCGTCTCCCGCTACCCTCGCAATCCCGATTTTCTGCTTCTCGTCGGCAATCTAAACGCCGAGCTAGGCCGCAACGCGCAGGCTCGCCAGTATTTTCAATCCGTGCTTAATCTCCCCGCTCCTTACAGCCCGTGCCTTGGCCACTCCCGCGATCTCGCCAATTCTTTTATTGCAGGACTCCACTAGCTCCCGCTCAAGATTCCGCTGCCCGAGCATGCCCTCCCTTGGATCCGATTCTGGTCATCAACAGCGCCGATAGGCTTCCCAACACGAACGTCGCTCCCCACACCACCCGCGGTCCCCACCGCCCAAGCGTCGTCGCACCCATCCAGGGGCCCAACGCGAACGCGACGCTGAACGACATCGTGTAAAGCCCCATGTACTCGCCTCTTCGTTCTCTCGGGGCAATTTCTGCGGCATAGGCTGAACTCGTCGGCATGAAAATCATTTCGCCGAACGTCCAGATCACCACGGCCAGGTACACTCCCCAAGCCTTGTTCACCAGGGCGTAGGACCCATATCCCACACCGTAGAGAATCGCCCCCAGCGCCAGCGACCTGGCATGAGGCCACTTTTCCATCGCTGAATTGAGCGGCACTTCGAGCGCCACAATCAACAACGTATTCAGCGTGAAAATCGTCCCGTAGATCGCTTCTGGCAACCCCAGATGTCTCACCAAAAATAACGGGAGAGTAGACGTAAACTGAAAGAACACCAGTTGTGCAGGAATCAGCGCCACAAGAAAATACAGCATCCGCGGGTTGCGGAATGCGCGGAGGTCCGCCGCTGGATGCGCCGCCGGCAGCAGCACCGGCGCGTCGGCTTCGATCTCCCTCCCAAGGTCTGATGCGTCCTCCCATTGCGGATCACCCGGCTTCACTCGCGCGCTTTTCGGCCACGCAAACGTCAGCACCGCCCCAGCGAGTATTGATGTAATCCCGTCCGCAAAGAAAAGCCAACGGAATGAGTATGCGGCCAGCACTCCTCCCACCGCCGGCCCGATGCTCATCCCCAGATTCACTGCCAGCCGGTTCAGCGCAAACACCGATTTTCTTTTTTCCGGCACAACCAGTTCCGAAACCAACGCCAGGCTCGGAGGCCGCACCGACTCGTTCAAAATCGCAAAAATGAATGTGATGGCGAGGATAGAAGGAAAATGGCGCCCCAGTGGATAGAGCAGCAATAGGACACCCGAGAAGAACAGGGACGCGCGTATCACCCCCAGCGCTCCCGCTCGGTCCGTCAGCCACCCCGCCACCGGCATAGCCATTAGCGCCGCGATTCCGTACGTCGTCAGCGCCAGCGCCGCTTTCCCCCCGGACACCTGTTGTGTCCGCGTGAGGTAGAGAACCAGGAACGGCAGCACCATTGTTCCGGCACGGTTCACAAAGGTGGCTGCCACGAGAATCCACACTTCTCGGGTTAGGCCTTTCAGTCCTCGCCAAGGATTCATCGCCATTGGGATTGCAATCGGGAAGAACTTCTTAAGAGAAAGTTATGTTTGAGGCGCTCGCTCGGGAAGGGCTTGGCAACTTGAATTTCAGCAGCCTCTGTCTGTTTTCACCGGAAGAATCCTTGCAATGATTCTCCCAGGCATTATTGCTATGCGGTCTGCGTATCCGCCGACGGGCCGTAAATCGCTGGCACTTTCCCGCCCATGGGCCTTAGGTAGGCCGTCAACTGCCCTCGATGATGTACAGCGTCGAAAAGAATCATCCACA
Organism: Candidatus Acidiferrum sp.; assembly: GCA_035524135.1. Classification (GTDB taxonomy): domain Bacteria; phylum Acidobacteriota; class Terriglobia; order Acidiferrales; family UBA7541; genus Palsa-295. The sequence goes on from DATKPM010000037.1 coordinate 50,320, forward strand.
GAAATTGTCCGATGGGCTGCTCGGACACCACCTGGCCATTGTAATAAAACTTCGCAGTCTCGTCCCAAGCGCGATCATCCATCCCAGCGATGAGGTCCATCAACTCGTTTGACCACCGGTCGTACATCTCTAGCATCTCGCCGAGCGGCGGTGCGGGCCGCGACTTCCATTCCGCCTTGCGTTCCTTCGCTGCGCTCACACACGCTTCCATTTCACTTGTTAGGGTCCATACAAGTTGTTCTGCCGATGGGCAGCGCTCATGCGGCTTGTACGAGAGCTTGTCAGCAGGCAATGCCTTGAACACATCCAAGAAAACTGGAAACTCAGCGCGGCGCCGCTCAATGAAAAGCTCTCGTGAAGTCATGGCAGTTCTCCTAGCCGTTCAAACCCTTGCCGCTTCTTCTTGTTCGAACGCGTGATACGACGACCGCACCAGCGGCCCCGATTCCACGTGCTTAAATCCCATCTCCTCGCCCAGCCGCTTGTACTCTGCAAATTCCTCCGGGTGGACGTACCGCGCAATCGGCAAATGCTCCTTCGTCGGCTGCATGTATTGCCCGAGCGTCAGTATGTGTGTGCCTTGCGCCGCGATATCCCGCATCGCCCCAAGCACTTCCTCGCGTCCTTCGCCGAGTCCCAGCATCATGCCCGTCTTGGTCGGCGTCCCCGGAGCCATCTCGGCCGCCCGCCGCAGCAACTCCAGTGACCTCTCGTATACCGCGCCTTTTCTCACCTGCCGGTAAAGCCGCGGCACCGTCTCCATATTGTGGTTCAGCACGTCCGGCCGCGCCGCCATCACCGTTTCAAGCGCCTTCCAGTCTCCGCGAAAATCCGGGATCAGCACTTCCACCCTGCACCCCGGCACGCGCTCGCGGATTCTCTCAATCGTCCGCGCAAAGATCTTCGACCCGCCATCTGGCTGGTCGTCGCGATTCACCGACGTAACCACCGCATATCGCAATCCCATCCGCTCCACCGCTTCCGCCACGCGCTCCGGCTCGTCCTCTTCCGGAGGACCCAGCGGCTTCCCGCTCGGCACCGCGCAAAACCCACATGCCCGCGTGCAGATATTGCCCAGGATCATGAACGTCGCCGTCCGGTGCTCCCAGCACTCGCCCATGTTCGGACAACGCGCGCTCTCGCACACTGTGTGCAAGTCGAGAGTCCGCATGATCCGTTTCAGTTCCTGATAATTCGGGCCGCCGAAGAATTTCACGCGCAGCCAGCTCGGCCGCGGATGCATTTCTGCCGGAGGTCCCGCTCCCGCATTCGTCAAAATCGTGAAGGGTGAGTTCATAGTCCCGGTCTAGATGTCCTATTTTACCCTCTCACTCCCACCCAGCAAACTCGCATTCCTGTGTCTTTACTTCCCAGCTGACAAATCCCATTCAGCCGATTGTCTTCTTCCCTCGGACTGGCTAACATGACGCCGCGCAAACGATTCCTCTTGAACGTTGCGTAGCCCGTCTTTATGAAGGATGCCGGTTTTCGGCGCGTCCTGTTCTTGTTTGGTTAGTGATCCGGTAATCGTTTCGAAGGGAGAAAATCGATGCAAGCAATGCGAAGCGCCATTCTTGCCGCATTCATCCTGGCAATCTCTGGTTTCGCCGTAGCCTGGGCCGCTCCCCAGCACGCGGCCAAGCCTGCTGCCAAACAATCCGACGTTGACCGTGGTCGTTATCTGGTCGAGGAGGTCGCTAGGTGCCCCGAGTGCCACACGCCCCGCGATTCCAAGGGCAATCTCGAACGGGACAAGTGGCTCCAGGGTGCCAGCATCTGGATTCTGCCCGTGCATCCAACGCAGAATTGGGCCGAGCGCGTTCCCCCTCTGGCCGGGCTTCCCAGTTATTCCGACGAACAAATGGAAAGAGTCCTTGAGCAGGGCGAAGGCGCGGATGGCAGGGACATCCAGCCTCCCATGCACACTTACCACCTCACGCATGAAGACGCTGTAGCGATCATCGCTTATCTGCGCTCCCTCCCGGAGGGCCGTCCGTAGCCGACGTTTCCAGGGGCGGCCACGCCCTTGGCTATGAGGGATTGACGCAATGACCGATTGTACGTACAATCGGTCATGGGAATGCCTCAAGGCTTCTCCCGAAACCAATGCACAATGTCTTTGCCGGCATCGACGTCGGTGGCACGCGCATCAAGATCGGTCTCGCCGAAGTTTCGGGGCGCCTCCTTTCCTCTGAAATCATCGAAACTGCTTCTTTCCACGATGCCGGCTCCTTCCTCGAGTCCATCGCCTCTCAGATCCTTTCCATGGCTCGCGCTGCTTCCGTCCTCGTTGCCGCCGTCGGCATTGGTTGCCCGGGCCGCATCAATTTTGCCTCTGGCCGCATCGAGTGGCTCAAAAGCAAACTCGAGTTCCTCGAAGGGATCCCGCTTTCTCACCGGCTCGGTGAGCTGCTCGGATGTCCTGTGGCTTGCGACAACGATGTCAATACTGTTTTGGCTGGCGAGATGAGATATGGCGCAGGCCGGGGATTCCAAGACGTGGTCGGCATTACAGTTGGTACCGGCATCGGAGGAGCGCTCGTACTCGGCGGCCGCATGGTGCGTGGCCGTAATTGGGCCACTGGACACTTTGGTTACATCTCGCAGGATCCGCACGGGCCCAGGCACGTTTGCGGCAACTTTGGCGTCGTCGAGGAATACTCTTCGCAGAGTGGTATCGCTCGCGAGTTGCATCGGGCAATGGAAGCCGGTGAATCTTCTTCGCTGGCGCAATTGGTGGCTGGCGGCAGGGAGCCAGACTTCCGTGATCTGTTCCTCGCGGCGGACGCGGGTGACGCCGTTGCCCGTCGCCTTACCAAGCGCATGATTTCCGAGCTCGGCCTTCTCATTGCCAACCTCATCTACGCGATTGACCCGGAACTCATTCTCATTGGTGGCGGAATTGTCGGTCGTCGCTCCAGCCTCGTGGACGAGTTGCGGCGCGAGGCGCAGTCTCGCCTGGATTATCTCCCGGCGCACACAACCAGGATTTTGCCGATGTCGCTTGGCGACGCTGCTGGAGTGTTAGGCGGCACGGCGATGGCAATTGATGCACTCAATCATTCAAAAGAGGGCGCATGAGCCCAAGGAGAAATGACGTGACAAAGCAATTGACTTCCAATATGCCCCGTTGGGCCGAACGCATCATGGAAAAGCACGGCATCACCGAGCCGCCCGCTCCGGGCGAAGTTCCCGATTGGCTGCGTGCCGAAGTCGAGGAAACACCCCTCTGGTACATCATTCGCGAGGCCAAGGAAGTTCGCCGCTCTCATCCGTATCTTCTTGTCGAAGAGCTTCGCAAACAGCCCGGTCAGTGGAAGGAAATCCTGGAGACGATGCGGCCCGCGATTGCGTCGGTGGCCGCCGCGGTCGTTGCCCGTGGGGCCCGTGAAATGATTTTCACTGGCTGCGGCTCTGCCTTCTTCACGGCCATACATGGCGAATTTGTTGTCGAGCGCATGACCGGCGTCCGCTGCCGCGCCATCGAATCCTTCGAGCTGCTTCATTACTTCCCGGAAGTCGACCCGGCTCGCACGGTCGTCGTCGCCCACTCGGGCACAGGTGGCAGCATTGAGACTCGCGAGGCTCTTGAGGAGGCGCGCAAGCGCGGCTGCCTCACGATCGCGGTTGTCAACACCCCTTCGAGCCCAATCGAGAATTTCGCTGACCACACACTCTGTTATGAGACGGCTCAGGGCTGTGGTCCCTGCATTAGCGTCATAAGCACGCGAATTCTGATCCAAACGCTTCTTGCGCTCGAGATTGCCCAGCGCCTTTCCAGCAACACGAACCGTATTGCCTCTCTTCAATCCCAATTGGAACGTTGCCCGGAAATCGGCCGCGCCTTCCTAAGCTCCCAAGAAACGGCCGTCCGCCATCTCGCGGAACGCCACAAACACATTCTTTCCTTCTTCCTGGTCGGCACCGGACCAAATTACTTCTCCGCCAGAGAAGGCACCCTCAAGATCGAAGAGGAAAGCATCTGCGTGAGCAAAGCTTACCGGCCCGGCGATTTCCATCACGACGCCATCTCGATCCTCGGCCCCACCAACTGCACGTTCGGGATTGCGGGCAACCAGGCCACGAATCCACGAATCGCCGATTGCCTCGACGTCGCGCGTGCTGCCGATTCGGGAACCATTGCCGTTGTCTTCGAGGGAAACGACTCTCTCGCCTCTCATGCCGAGGATGTCATCCGTCTGCAAGGCGGTCTTGATGAGCTGCTCACTCCGATTCCGCTCACGCTCGTGTTTCAGCTCTTTGGCTACTATCGAGGTGTGGCTCGTGGCTTTAACCCGGATACTTTGCGCACGGACTACTGGCCCAATGCCAAGGCCTGGATCACTGCGTTTCCTCTTGGCACACACTGAGACGGAGATGGCACTTTCACCCTTTCGCGCCGTCATCTTTGATTGCGACGGCGTCCTCGTCGATAGCGAAGCGCTGGGTCTGCGCACATTGCAGCTCGCGCTTCGCGAGGCAGGTGTCGAGCGCTCGCCCGAGTCTCTTTTTCAATTCACGGGCCGCAGCCATGGCGAGACGCTCGCGCAATTGGAATCAGAATCCGGCATGCCTTTGCTCTCCGGCAACGTCGCCGAGCGGATGGATGAATTCTATATGCGCCTTGTCGAAACCGACGGGCTCAACACTCTCCCGGGCGTTCGCGAGCTGCTCTCTTGGCTCGTGGATTACCGTATCCCTTTTACGCTCGCTTCCTCCGGACCACGAAGGAAAGTTCTCTTCAGCCTGCGGAACGCTGGCCTTGCCGCGAAGTTTCCCCGTTTCGTCTGTGGAGACGATGTGTCCCGCGCCAAGCCCGCCCCAGATGTGTATCTTGCGGCGGCCGAGCTTATCGGCTTTTCCCCAGCCGATTGTCTTGCGATTGAAGACGCGCCCAATGGCATTCGCGCCGCTTCCGCCGCGGGCATGCAAGTTGTTGGTCTCACTTCCACCTTCGCATCGGACCGTCTCTCCGATGCCAATCTCGTTGTAGATTCTTTGGCGATCTTGCTCTCGAGCTTCGAGAACCTGTTCGCCCAGCGCCCGGCAGAATTGGGGGCCGGCAATGCGCCGAAGCAGGGAAGGATGTCTTGATGTTGGCCGCTTTGTTGCTCGTCCTGCTCGCCGGAGGAATGAACGGGAGCTTTGCCGCGCCCATGAAGCGCATCCGCGGATGGGATTGGGAGCACTCCTGGTTCGCATGGTCTGTCCTTGGGATGATCCTTATCCCATGGATCGTCGCATCAGTAACAATTCCGAATCTCCACTCCGTATACCGTGGTTCTGGTTTTCAATCGCTCGCCTTTACCGTGTTTTTTGGGTTGATCTGGGGCGCGGGAACGGTTCTCTTTGGCCTGGGAATCACACGCATTGGTCTTGCTCTAGGCTTCGGGATCATTCTTGGCACTTCCAGCGCTCTGGGAACTCTGATCCCTCTCGTTGTCCTCCACAGAGAGCTGCTTTTCATGACTTCTGGGGTGCTGTTGATGGCAGGCGTCGCTGTCATCGTCGCTGGCGTCGCTGCTTGCGCGCGCGCGGGTCTGCTCCGCGAAGCCTCCGCACCGCAACTTTCTGCCGGAAGCTCATTCTTATCGGGACTCGGCATCTGTCTGCTTTCTGGTCTGGGTTCCACCTCGATGAGCTTCGCATTGAACGAGGCAACGCCGATATCTAAAGCCGCCGAGTCGCTAGGAGCCTCTCCCGCATCTTCCATGAACGCCGTCTGGCCCGTCCTGCTGGCCGGCGGATTCGCCGCTAACGCAGGCTATTGCGCCTGGCTGATTGTACGCCGCAAGCGTATTGGGCAGTTCCGTCAGGCGACAGCTGTCAACCTCGGCCTCGTGGCAGTGATGGCGCTATTATGGTCCGGCAGCGATTTCGTTTACACCTCTGGGGCGCACGGGTTGGGTCCGCTTGGCTTGTTGGTTGGCTGGCCCGTCTTTATGGCCTCGATTGTTCTGACGGCAAATGCCTGGGGATTCCTAACGGGTGAATGGCGCAACGCCGGCGTCCGTGCGATATCGTGGGCGATGGGGGGCTGCGCCTTGTTGATCGCCGGCATTTGGGTAGTGGCTTTGGCTGGGAGCCAATCGGCATGAGGAAATCGGCGGCTCACGCCCGTGAAGTAGAAGGATCTACTTTCGAGGTGCGGATTCCACGCAACGCCTTCGTGGATCGTTCCGCGCCAATGCCTCTCTACTATCAGATTGCTGAACATCTGCGCCGCCAGATGCGGCGCCAGAAAATGCGGCCGGGTGACCTACTCACCACCGACGAACGTGTTCAGGAGGATTTTGGCGTCAGTCGCGCCACCGCCCGGAAGGCCATTGATGAGCTGGTCGATGAGGGGTTTGTCGAGAGAGTCACCGGCAAAGGCACTTTTGTCGCCGAACCAAGATTACAAGTGCCACTGCCTGCCATGCTCAGCTTCACCGAAGAGCTCGAACGCCGCGGAATGCGCCCGAGCGCACGGATTGTCTCTGTAGCGTGGGTATCCGCCGGGGAACGTATCGCACAAGTTCTGGCCATTGGCGCTTCCGCGCGAGTCCTTCGGCTCGAGCGCATTCGCTCCGCCAACGGCGAACCAATTCTCCACACCGTTGATCTCTTGCCGGGATTTCTCGGCATCGGACCGGAAGAGGATTTTTCCGGTTCACTCTATAAGCTTATGGAGTCGCGCGGCATTTCTCTCGCCGAATGCCAGAACATCATCGAAGCCTCTGTCACCGATCGGCGGCTGGCATCGTTGCTCCATGTCAGGAAGGGTTTCCCCATTCTGGCGCTCCAACGCACGAGCTACGATGCAAACGGTCGGCCCGTCCTTTACGAAGATGCCTCTTGCCGCGGCGACCTCTATCGATACGCTGTCCGACTGGCGCGCCAAGGCCAGCATCCCGCTTCACGAACTCGCAGGAGCATCAGGCGCGCTGTGTAGCGCGCTATTTCGACTAAGGTCCGTTTTTTCCTTTCCCCGCAAATCTTTACCGAGAGCGCCACATTTCTCGCCCATTGGGTACGCAATATAAGCGCAAATTAAGGGCAGCAATGCTGTCGCAGATGGAGCAGAATTTCGTGGCTCTGATTTTCGCCTTTTATTTGCCTAGAAGTTTCTGCGACTCTCTGTCGCGACGAGAAATCTTCTCAAGATTTTCCCGCCCGTGCCGATATGCAATATGAGTGCATCCACTTTGCTGACGGGCTCGGAACCTGTCGGCTGTCGATTGATTTGCGCTTCTGCGGGGATCTTCAAACTCTTGGCTGTTTTGCTATTCTTCCCCGTGGTGAGGAGTTGGATATGTCTTCCGTCTCAAGTCCGCTTGGGACGTTCTTCCAGCAGGCTTTCAGCCCGCCTGCCGCCGATCAGAACTCCCGCTCCCAACGGCTTCAGACAGCCGCTCAGCAGCCGCCCATCCCGGTCGATACAGTTACTATCTCCGGTTACATCGGCAGTCTGGCGCAATCGACCATTCGATCAACCACTTCAGGGCAATCAAACTTGTCAGCTGCCACTCCACAGAGCGCAACCACTCCTGCCGCGCAACCCCTGAACGCGCAGGCGCTTGCATCAGACTCCGCCAACACAGGAGCTGCCGCCAGCGCTCTCCCCGCCGTCACGCAAGCCCTCTCCAATTTCGTCGGAACATCTCAGGCCACTCAGGAACAGGAACTCGCGCAGTTGGATCAATTGCTTCAGCAGTTGGGAATCGATCCCAACAGTATTCCTCTCTCCGAGCAGCTCAATATGGTTCTTTATCTCAACGATCCCACTGCGCTCGATCAACTGGTTCAGTCTCTTGGGCAAATTTTCCAGACTCCTCCTCAGACTTCCGGAGGCAGCTCGCAAACTGCTCCAATCGAAGCAGCACCAGCCACTAGCGTCACCGTTGCTATCCCTGATACTGCCTCTGGCGCCCAAACCAACGGCTTCGCGGCTCAATTTCAAGAGCTTCAGCAATCTCTTGCGGCCATCGGCGCAATTTCTTCCTCTCCATCTTCTCCGCAGCTGCAGTCACGTGTTTCTGCCGCCGGCTTCAGCTACTCAGGCAATGCTCTGAACGTTGTCGCCTGATTTTCATTTTTCGCAGCATTCGACTCTGCACCAATTTGGCAGTTTCGTTTTTGTTGTATTTTTGCAACACCTTAAGCGCCAAGTCTGTCAGATTCCACCGTAATCCATTGATTACACTAGAATAACTTCCTATTTGTGGCGTCGGCGAGAACTGATACTATCTCCTTGGCGAACCCATGCAATACCAGGTTACTCTCCAGCGCCCGGTTGAGACGCACGGGATTGGACTTCATACGGCCGTTCCATGCCGCGTCCGCTTGGTTCCTGCACCTGCAGATACCGGTATTGTCTTCCGCCGCGTCGATTTAGACAATTTTGAAATCGAAGCTCGCGTCGCCAACGTCGCTCGCGTCAGCTATGCAACCAGCTTGATGAAGCAGGGCGTTCTTCTTTCCACAACGGAACACGTTCTCGCGGCCCTCTATTCCTGCGGCATCGACAACGTTTATGTCGAACTCGACGCCCTTGAGCTTCCTATTCTCGATGGCTCCGCCATGCCTTTTATCGAGATGCTTTCGCGCGCGGGGATCCGGCGCTTGCGTCGCCCGCGGCGGTTCATTCGTGTCCTCAAGCCGCTCGAGTTTGCCGATGGCGACCGACGCATTGGCATCTACCCCTCCGATGAGTTCCGGGTTCACTGCTTCGTCGATTACGACCACCCTTTCATCGGCCCCCAAGAAGTCGAGATCGCGGTGAATCAGCAGTCCTTTACCCGCGAACTCGCTTCGGCCCGTACGTTCGGCTTTATGAAGGACTTCCCCGGCATGCAGTCCATGGGGCTCATCCGCGGCGGCTCGGTCGATAACGCCATCGTGCTCGATGACAATTCGATCATGAACGGCCCGCTTCGTTTTGCCGATGAATTTGGGCGTCACAAGGCCCTCGACCTGATCGGAGATCTTGCGCTGGTGGGACGACCACTTCTGGCGCGCATCGAAGCTCACAAAGCGGGCCACGCTCTTCACACGCAGTTGGTCACTCGGCTTCTTTCAGACCGTTCCCTCTGGACCGAGACCACCAGCGTTCCCGCTTCATCCTCCCGCTCGCAGGCGTCCCACCGCCTTTCACTCTCCATCTCCCCGGCCTCCTGAACTTTCTGAATCAGTGATTTAGAGCACCCCACGCGCTCTTCCCGTTGCCAAAACATCTGCCTCAAGGCGACAATGCTGAGGCTATGGCCGCTTCAGATACAGTGATCGTCGTTCTCGCCGCCGGCAAGGGCACGCGCATGAAGTCGGACCTTGCCAAAGTCCTGCATCGAGCTGGCGGCCGCCCGCTTCTGGAACATGTTCTGCGAGCCTGCCAACCGCTCAAGCCCGCGCAGTTGCTCGTCGTCGTCGGCCACCAAGCGGAAGAGGTCGCGTCGCTGGCCGAAACGCTCGGCGCCGAAACCGTTGTGCAAAATCCGCAACGCGGAACAGGACATGCTTTGCAAATCGCGCGCCGCGCAATCCGAAGATCTGGGAAGTTTGCAGTTGTTTTACCGGGCGATGCGCCGCTCCTCCGCAGCGAAACTCTTGCTTCATTGGTTGCGACTCATAAGCGCGGCGAATCCGCAGCGACAATACTTAGCGCGGAGCTCGCCGATCCCAGCGACTACGGGCGTATCGTTCGCGACGAGGAAGGCCGCGTGCAGGCGATCGTCGAAGAAAAATCCGCCACGCCGGAACAGAAATCGATCCGCGAAGTGAATTCCAGCATTTATTGCTTCACACTGGAAAAGCTTTGGCCTAGCCTTGCCGCGATTCGCACGGATAACGCGCACCACGAGCTCTACCTCACCGATACCATCGCGCAACTTCGCCAGCGTAACGAACGTTTGCTTGCAGAAATTGCGGCCGATGCAAACGAAATTCTCGGCTGCAACACGCGCGCACATCTGGCCGATGCGGACAGAATTCTCCGTGGACGCAAGGCCACAGAATTGATGGACGCAGGCGCGACTATCTACTATCCGGAAAGCGTGGTGATTGATCCCGAAGTTACAGCAGGTCCGGATACGGTAATCGAACCGGGCGTGCAACTCCTCGGCAAAACGCGCATCGGTTCGCGCTGCAGGATTCGCACCGGCAGTGTGGTGCTGAATTCGCGCATCGACGACGGCGCAGTTCTTTATCCTCATTGCGTCATCGATTCCTCGCATATCGGCTCCGATTCGCAGGTTGGCCCATTCTCGCGGCTCCGCCCGGGCAGCGATATTCGCGCGGGCGCAAAAGTGGGGGGATTTGTGGAATTAAAAAAATCCGTGATCCACGAAGGCGCGAAGGTGCCACATTTGAGCTACATCGGTGACGCCACGATCGGCAGCGGCTCAAACATCGGCGCGGGAACGATCACTTGCAATTATGACGGCACGGCGAAGTATCAAACGACGATCGGCCGCAACGTCTTCATCGGCAGCGACACTTCTCTGGTGGCGCCCGTCCGTGTTGGCGACGGCGCATACGTGGCAGCAGGCTCTGTCATCACAGACAATGTTCCCGCCGACGCCCTCGCGATTGCCCGCGGCCGCCAAGCCAATAAGCCAGGCTGGGCCAAAGCACGCCGCGCCGAACTGAAGCGCGCCAAAAACGAACATCACAAGGCCGCGAAGCCAAAGCGACCACGCAAGAAATCCCGCCGTTAGATCCCGACAAATAAGATCTACACCCGAGAATTATTATTTAGGAATGATCACTTTCAGCGCTGGCTTGCTGACTGTCGAAGCAGGACCACGTCACTGTCGTTGTGCGCTCGGATCAGCGCCAGTTTCTTTCCGTCCGGAGACCAGTGAAAATCGGGAATGAAATCGGGAGCGAAGGACGTGACTGTGTGACCCGGAGACCCGTCAATGGGAGACAACCAGAGTGCGTACAAACCTTTGTCACGAATCGGGTAGCCAATATATTTCCCATCCGTGGTGTAGCGGATTTCTCCGGTCGCCCGAGGATCGCGGGGAAATGTTTTCAAACTCTGTAGCGTCTGGAAATCCAAAATCTTGATCACAACCGGCGCGCCGGGAGACGGCTGCGTCTGAAATGCAAGGTCCTTTCCGTCAGGGGAAATATTGATGCAGCCACAGGTGAGAAGGGCATCGGAAAGCTTCGTGGGTGTGCCGCCGTCGATCGAGATTTTCTTAGCGACGTACTTTCCGGAGTCGAGGCTCGCGTAAACCAACCACTTCGCATCGGAGGAACACATAGCGGGCTCATCGTCTTGCCCGCTCGTAATTTGTTTGAGGTTTCCTCCCGTCGCATCGATGCGCCAAACGTTGAGGTCGCCCAACCCGTCGCGAAAGGCCGACGTGAACATGATGTAGCGGCCTTGGTCGCAAGAAACGGGTGCAAACGAAGGGAAATCGTCGTGCAAAAGAGGCGAACGGTTCGACCCATCGGCATCCATTATGAAAATCCGATTTTCCTGGTTGACCAAGAGTTTGCCATCGTACGTCCAGGCAACTTCTCTCGTAGGGGGAAGCGTGCTGATCGTCGTTGGGTCGCCGGCCCCTTTATCGCCAAAGGGAGCCACTTGCAGGCCTCCAACGTATTGCGATTGAACGGCCGCAATTGTCTTTCCGTCGGCAGACAGGCTGAGGCTGCGATAGTTATTTGTGTCGTTTGTGACGGCACGGTAGTTTCCGCTGGAGTAGGAGAATAATCCGATCTGGTCGCGGTTAAGGCTTGTTTCTCGGCTTGAGGCCAAGACCAGAACCCCACTCTGATCCGGCAGCCAGATCGCGTCATCGACTGCGACAGGAGTTTTAGCGAGAACTGTCTTCTGGCCCGTGGCAACATCAAACAGATCCAGTGCCGTTACAGCATTTTTTTCGGATACCCATTCCGTGACTAAGATGAATTTCCCGTCCGGAGACCAAGCAGGGTAATTGAATTTTGTCGACAGCCGGGAAAGGACTCTTTCGCCGGATCCGTCGACGCTGGCAATCAGAACGTTACCCTCTCCGATATTTGGATTGAAGCGCATGTAAGCGATTTTCTTGTGACCGGGAGAAAAACTGATATTCCCGCCAATATCGTGGACAATTCTCTCCGGTGTGCCTCCCAGTACGGGAGCGCGGTAAAGGCTGTAGATCCCCTTTTCGCCTTTTTGGTCTTTGACGAAATAAATGAAATTTCCGTCCGGTGAAAACTGCACGGCGCGGTAAATATCGTCCGACGGAGGAATCACCTGCGTGTCGCTGTTCGTCGGAACATTGCGAAGCCACAAACTCTCTTGCCCGGCATCCCGCTGGACATTAAGGATGTAATTACCGTCGGGAGATACGGCGGCGAGCATCGCCTTGCCTGTCTCCGTAATCCGCGAGATCGAGAAATTCTGAAAAGCCTCCGAGCTCTTTCGTCCTAAGAGCGAGTAGACGCCGAAGGCAATCGCAATCAAAACGGCCACGACAACAGAAGCAATAGCGAGGGTTTTTTTGCTCTTTGCGCCGCCTTCCGCGACCGCGCTGACAGCCGACGACCCGGGAACAGACGGCAAAGACCCCGAGGACGCGGGCGTGGGCACGGTCCCTGACGGAGGAAGGGAAGCTCCGCCAGAGACCTGAGAACTGCTGGAAGCAGCCACGCGGCCCGACGAATCCGCCTCGCGACGGAGGCGCTTCAAATCTGCCCTAATTTCTGCAGCCACCTGATAGCGGAGCTCGCGGTCCTTTTCGAGCGCCTTCTGCAGAATCTCATCGAGCTTCTGCGGAACGTCCGGCTTCAGACGCACGGCCGGAGGCGGCACGCGATTGAGAATCGCTTCGAAGATCACGCCGGTAGTTTCGCCGGCGAAGGGCAGTACACCAGTGGTCATTTCGTAAAGCACGGTGCCAAATGAGAAAAGATCACTGCGCGAGTCAAGTTCCTTACCGCGAACCTGTTCGGGAGACATGTAGGCGACAGTTCCGACTGCCGTGCCAGGACTGGTGAACATCTCGCCGGACTCAAGCGCGCCGCGCGTTATGGGTCCCGCAGTGGCACCAACTGTCTCACCAATTTTCGCCGTTCCGCTGCGGGCTGAAACCTGTTTGGCAAGGCCGAAGTCAAGAATCTTGGCGTGGCCACGGCGCGTGACAAAGAGATTGGCGGGCTTGATATCACGGTGAATGATTCCTTGCGAATGAGCGGCGTCCAGGGCGTCGGCGACATCGATGGCAATGTCGAGAAGGCGGTCAAAATCCATCGGCCGGCCGCCGATCACGTGCTTCAGTGTTGCGCCATCGAGAAATTCCATCGCGATGAAGGCTTTTCCGTTCTCTTCACCAATATCGTGAATCGTGCAGATGCTGGGGTGATTCAGCGCCGAGGCGGCTTGCGCTTCGCGCTGGAAACGCCCAAGCGCCTGAGGGTCGCGCGCGACATCGTCGGGAAGGAATTTGAGAGCGACGAAACGATGCAGGCGGATATCTTCCGCTTTGTAAACCACACCCATTCCGCCGCCGCCGAGCTTCTCCAAAATGCGGTAATGGGATACGGTCTGGCCGAGAAAGGAATCCTGGTCGGGCATGAAGTCGGGATTCTATTTTGCGATGTCAGCTAAGTCAACGATGCTGCCAAAGAGGGTAGTTACGGATTCGGGTATCTGAAGCGGCGAAACGACTATGCTAAAATTAAGCTATGAAATTCGGCGTGGTGCAATTCCCGGGCTCGAATTGCGACGACGACGCCTTCTACGCCATCGGCCACATCCTAAGCCAGCCGGTGGAATTCATCTGGCACCAATCGGAAGACCTCGCCGGCTGCGACGCGATCATCCTTCCCGGCGGCTTCGCTTACGGCGACTATCTCCGCACCGGCGCTATCGCGCGATTTTCTCCCGTCATGCGGTCGGTCGACCGGTTTGCGCGCTCGGGCGGGCTCGTGCTGGGCATTTGCAATGGATTTCAGATTCTCCTCGAAGCGGGACTGCTTCCCGGCGCTATGATGCGCAACAAGAATCTGCGCTTTCTCTGCCGCCCGGTGCACATCCGCGTCGAGCGGACCGACACGCCGTTTACATGCGCAGCTCAGCAGGGAGAAACTCTTGAGATTCCAGTCGCCCACATGGAAGGCAATTATTTCTGCGACGATGGGACGCTCCACGAGCTCGAGAAAAATCATCAGATCATTTTTCGCTATGTTTTGCCGGACGGGAAAGACGCGGAAAGCGATCCGGAAGCGAATCCAAACGGCTCGCTGCGTGCGATTGCAGGAATTTGTAACCGCGAACGCAACGTGCTCGGATTGATGCCCCACCCAGAGCGGGCCGTGGAAAGCGCCCTCGGCTCATCGCAGGGTTCGGTGATTTTCCAATCGATGCTGCAATGGTGTTCACGCGCGAAGGCCGAACCGAGCGGCATCCAGGCAGCTGTCACGGTGTGACGCGCGCTGCTTTTCTTCCCCTCAACCCGAGCTGGTTCTCTTGCTCCTGACAAGTTTTGCTGAGAGAATCCGTCCGCAAGCAAGATCGCACCTGCAGAAAATGATCGACACGGAAATCACTGTCACTCCTCAACTGGCTGCCGACCACGGGCTGACGACCGAAGAATTCGAGCGCATCCGCAGAATCCTCGGCCGCGATCCGAATTTCACCGAACTCGGCGTCTTTAGCGTGATGTGGAGCGAACATTGCTCGTACAAATCGTCCCGCATCCATTTGAGGCGGCTGCCGACAACGGGCACGCGCGTGGTGCAGGGACCCGGCGAAAACGCAGGCGTGGTGGACATCGGCGACGGGCTCGTCGCTGTCTTCAAAATCGAATCGCACAACCACCCGAGCTTCGTCGAGCCGTTCCAGGGTGCGGCGACAGGCGTGGGAGGAATCCTGCGCGACATTTTCACGATGGGAGCGAGGCCGATCGCGGTGATCGATTCCTTGCGGTTTGGGCCGGTCACCGATGACGCGGCAAAGGGCGGCGCGACGAAAGAAGAGATTGCGCGCAACCGGAGAATTCTGGACGGCGTGGTGCGCGGCATCGGCTTCTACGGAAATTGCTTTGGCGTGCCGACCGTCGGCGGCGAAGTCTGCTTCGAGCCTTGCTACTCGAATAATCCGCTGGTCAACGCGCTCGCGCTCGGCATCGCCCGCCGCGAAGAGCTTTTCTTCGCGCGCGCGAAAGGGCCCGGCAATCCCGTGATTTACGTCGGCGCGAAGACGGGCCGCGACGGCATTCACGGCGCGTCACTTCTCGCCTCGGCCGAATTCAGCGAGGAGTCCGAACAAAAGCGCCCCAACGTCCAAGTGGGCGATCCCTTCCTCGAAAAACTGCTACTCGAAGCGTGCCTCGAGGCGATGCGCACGGGCGCAGTGGTGGCGATTCAGGATATGGGTGCGGCGGGGCTCGCCAGTTCTAGCTCGGAAATGGCGTCGCGGGGCGGGGTGGGGATCGAGATGGACCTCGACCGGGTGCCGCAGCGCGAAGCGGCGATGACGCCGTATGAAATGATGCTCAGCGAATCGCAGGAGCGGATGTTGCTGGTGGCCGAGCGCGGGCGCGAGCGGGAAGTCTTCGACGTATTTTGCAAATGGGGGTTAGACGCCGTCGAAGTAGGGCGCGTGACTTCTGATGGGATGCTGCGGTTGCTGCATCATGGCCGCGTGGCCGCGGAAATTCCCGCACACGCGATTGCCGAAGAAGCGCCTCGTTACAACCGGCCGATTGCTGCGCCGGCGCCGATAACATCGCTGCCGGCAAAGGCCGCGCCGGAATTTCTGTTTGCCTCACCCGGCACGGACTTGACAGAAAATTTCCGCCGGCTACTCGCCTCGCCGACCATCGCTTCGAAGCACTGGATCACCGAGCAATACGATTCGATGGTGCGCACGAACACGCGCGTCGGCCCCGGCGCTGGGGATGCCGCCGTGCTGCGGTTGAAAGATTCGAAACGCGCTCTCGCGCTTTCCACCGACGGCAATGGCCGCTGGGGATTCCTGAATCCGCGACTGGGCGCGATGCACTCCGTCGCGGAAGCCGCTCGCAACGTGGCTTGCAGCGGGGCGCGTCCCGTGGCGGCCACCAACTGCCTGAATTTCGGCAATCCGGAAAAACCCCAAGTCATGCGGCAGTTCACCGACACTATCGACGGAATTGCAGAAGCCTGCCGTGCGCTCGATGCACCCATCACCGGCGGCAACGTGAGCTTCTACAACGAAACGCTCGGCAAACCGATTTATCCCACGCCGATTCTCGGTGTGCTCGGTATTCTGGAAGACGCGGAAAATGCGCTCGGAAGCGGATTCCGCAACGAGGGCGACTTGATCGCGCTGCTCGACGCGGGAAACGCTGCTGCTACCGGCGCGGCCATCTCGACCGAATTTTCTTCTTCCGAATACGCGAAGGCGAGGCACGGAATCGTTGCGGGGCAGCCGCCGGCAATCGATCTCGCCGCTGAAAAAAATCTGATTGAATGCCTGATTGCGCTGGCCGCGGAAAAAATCCTTCTTTCCGCGCACGACGTGAGCGACGGCGGCATCGCCGTCACGCTGGCGGAGTCGTGCTTTGCGAGCAACGGATTATCAGCGGACGTGCAAATTGTGTCGCAAGAACCCACAGAGGCCGCTTTGTTCGGTGAATGCGGGGCGCGCGCCGTGGTTTCTCTTTCGCCTTCGCACCTTGCCCGCTTGCGCGAAATTGCGGCAAAATGGAACGTCAAGGAATTGCAAATCGGCACCGTCGTGCGCGGGAATTTTCGCATCCAATTAGGTGGCACAACCGCCATTCAGGGAGACCTCGCATCCTTGCAGAAGATCTGGGCCGAATCTCTCGGGAAGGCTGTCGAGACCGCATGAAACCTGCTTTGCACATGTTGGACGACGATCATTTTCACGATCATTGCGGCGTGTTTGGGATTTTCGGCAACGCCGAATCCGCGAAGCTGACGTATCTGGGCCTGTACGCTTTGCAGCATCGCGGGCAAGAGTCCGCGGGGATCGCGTCGAGCGACGGCGAGACAATTTACGTCCACAAGTCGATGGGCCACGTGCAGGAAATCTTCACGCCGGATGTGATTGCAAACTTGTCCGGCGCGGCGGCGATCGGCCATACGCGATATTCCACCGCTGGTGACACGGTGCTGCTGAATGCG
This sequence comes from Candidatus Acidiferrum sp., assembly GCA_035524135.1. Classification (GTDB taxonomy): domain Bacteria; phylum Acidobacteriota; class Terriglobia; order Acidiferrales; family UBA7541; genus Palsa-295. The sequence continues at coordinate 67,429 of DATKPM010000037.1, forward strand.
CAGCCCGTGGTGATTGATTGCAACAAGGGAAAATTGGCTCTGGCGCACAACGGCAATCTGACGAACGCGCTCGAATTGCGCCGCAAGCTCGAACATCGCGGCTCGATCTTTCAGACAACCAGCGACACGGAGGTGATCGTGCACCTCGTCGCCCGCAGCGCTGCGCGGAATCTGCCGGGCGCGCTGGCTGAAGCTCTCAATCAAGTCGAGGGCGCATATTCGCTCGTGGTCCTCACGCGCGACGAACTTTATGCGATTCGCGATCCGCGCGGCTTCCGCCCGCTCGTGCTGGGACGAATTGACGGCGCATGGGTGGCGGCTTCGGAAACGTGCGCGTTCGATCTGATCGACGCCGAATACGTCCGGGAAGTCGAACCGGGCGAGATGGTGCGCATCTCGCGCTCGGGTGTAGAATCCATCCGTTTCGCACCGGAAAAGCAGCACCAGTTTTGCATTTTCGAGCACGTCTATTTTTCGCGGCCCGACAGCGTGATTTTTGGGCGGCCCGTGAATCTTTCCCGCGAACGCCTGGGCCGTCTGCTGGCGCGCGAGCACCCTGTGGAAGCGGATCTCGTCGTGCCCGTGCCGGATTCGGGCGTGCCGGCGGCTATTGGCTACGCCGCGGAGTCGAACATCCCATTTCGCATGGGGTTGATCCGCAACCACTACGTCGGCCGCACGTTCATCGAGCCGAAGCAGTCCATCCGCGACTTTGGCGTGAAGCTGAAGCTGAATCCCGTGCGGCGCATGCTGGAGGGGAAGCGCGTCGTGCTGGTGGACGATTCGATCGTCCGCGGCACCACCAGCCGGAAAATCGTCCGCTTAGTGCGCGAGGCGGGCGCTGCCGAGGTGCATGTGCGCATCAGTTGCCCGCCGACGATTTCTCCCTGCTATTACGGCGTCGACACGCCACGCCGCGAAGAATTAATCGCCGCGGAAAACTCCGTCGAGGAGATTCGCAAATTCCTCGGCGCCGATTCGCTCGGCTACATTTCGCTTGCGTCGCTGCGCGAGGCCGTGGGCGACGAGCAAGGCAATTTCTGCACCTCGTGCTACACAGGCAGTTACCCGACGGAGCTGGTGCAGCTCGAGGTGGAGGCCCATCGTGAAGGCTGATGTAGTGGAATCCGTGGCAGGCGAGAAGGCGGCGAAGATTCCCAGCAAGCCCGCCGCTCCAGCGACGACCAAGGATAAAGTCTGGAGCGAAGTCGTCTCGTGGTTTTGGGTAATTCTGGCGTTTCTCTTCATTGAGGGAACGCTGGTGCAGGCGCGGGTGATTCCGAGCGGATCGATGGAGAACACGGTCCTGATCGGAGACCACCTGATCGTCAGCCGCATCGGCTACGACGCGGGAATACCCTTCACGAACTACCATATCCCGCTGTGGCGGAATCCCAAACGGCAGCAGATCATCGTGTTTCGCGCCCCGCTTCCGGAAGAGGGAAACCCGGATTTCATCAAGCGCGTGATAGGGATTCCCGGCGATCACATCAAGATCGTTGCCGGACGCGTGTTCGTCAACGACAAGCCGCTCGTCGAACCCTACGTCTATCACGGGGACAATTTCGACAATCGCGCGGAAAACTATCCTCCCGTGAACGGCGATGGATGGATGGTGCCGCCGCGGCCGGAGTGGGCGCAGGACATTTCGAAATACATCGTCAACGGAGAGCTCGTCGTTCCTCCCGGCGAGTATTTCATGATGGGCGACAATCGCGACAATTCTTACGACAGCCGCTATTGGGGTTTCGTGCCGCGTGCCAATATTATCGGCACGCCAGTTATCATTTATATGTCGATCAACGGGCCAGGCGGCGTCTGGGATCCGGGGCATGTGGGCGAGCGTTTTGCCACCTATCTGAGCGCCATCGTTCATCCAGGCGAGGTTCGCTGGAAGCGGCTTTTTCACGTATTCTGAGGTTTGAATCTTCTCCGGTCCCCCCTCCGGAAACGGATCATTCATGCTCTACTCCGACGCGGGTGTGAACATCTCAGCTGCGCAGGAAGCCAAGCGACGCATTGCCGCCATGGCTGGCAAAACGTTCCGCCGCGGCGTGCTCGCGCCCATTGGCGGATTCGGCGCGCTATTTCAACTGGACCGCAAGCGATGGCGCGATCCGGTGCTCGTTGCGAGCGCCGACGGCGTGGGCACGAAATTGAAAATCGCGTTCGCCACGGGAATACATTCCACGGTCGGCGCGGATATCCTGAACCACTGCGTCAACGACATTCTCACGCAGGGCGCCGAACCTCTTTTCTTCCTCGATTACCTCGCGATGGGAAATCTCGACGCAGGCGTAGTCGAGCAGGTGATCGAAGGGATGAGCCTTGCGGCCAAAAAGGCAGGCTGCTCGCTGATCGGAGGCGAGACGGCGGAGATGCCCGATTTTTACTCGAAGGGTGAATACGACCTTGCGGGCTTCATCGTTGGCGCCGTCGAAAGAAAAAAGCAGCTCGACCCGCGCAACGTCCGTCCCGGCGACGCGCTGATCGCGTTGCCTTCAAGCGGCCTCCACACCAACGGTTACTCGCTGGCGCGCAAGCTCGTCTTCGGAGTCGCTAAGCTCGATCCCGACACATACGCCGCCGAAGTCGGCAACAAGATCGGCGCGGAACTTCTGAAACCGCACCGCGCCTATTGGCCGCTGCTCAAGAACGTCGTGGCGCGTGGATGGGTCTCTTCGATGGCCCACATCACAGGCGGCGGCATCACGGAAAATCTTCCGCGCGCGCTGCCGAAAAACGTCCAGGCGGTCGTCGAGCTGGGCTCCTGGCCCGTTCTTCCGATTTTTCGCTATCTCGCGCACCTCGGAAAAATCGAGCCGGAAGAATTGCTCCGCACGTTCAATTTGGGCGCGGGAATGATACTGGTGGTTCCGGCGAAGCACGTGGCCGGCGTCGAGGCCGAGCTGCGCCGCCGGCGCGAGAAATTCTATCTGATTGGCCGCATCGAGCCCGCCATGCGCGGTCGCGCTCGTGTGCTCTACTCCGGCCAGCTCCCGATTTGAAGAGTTCTTTCCGCGGGGTTGCTATTGCACTGTCGTTGGAACGTCTGCAAGAACCTTCCAACTTCCATCGGCTTGCCTGCCCCACACGACAACGTACTTTCCGTTGTCGGTTCTTGGCTTTCCCCTTTTATCATTCATCGTCATTTGGTAGTCGCCTATTTCGTAGGCGAGATCGCCGCTCTTTGAAACTGTAACCGATGACGGCGTGAACGTCAGGGAAAAGCCGGGGGTCTTCACCAAATCCGTCCACGTTTTTTGAATGGCGTCTTTCCCTGTAACGAGAGCGCTTTCTGGCACGAACAGCGAAGCGTTCTCTGCATAATACGACGCTGCTTGGGCAGCATCCTTCGCGGTGACCGCCTTCTGCCAATCGGCATCGAGCGCGCGGATGGCCGCTTCATCGGCGGCGCGCGTGTCGGGCGGCGCGGCGGGTTTTTGCGGCGGTTGCGCGCAGGAAGAGGCGAAAAGGAGCGCGAGAGCAGTGAAGAGAACTGGCCGGACCTTGAAAAAGAAATCCATTGGGCTCCTCCAAAATTGAGATGGGGCCACGATGCCTTGGCGACGCCGGCTTGTCAAGGAACATGCCGGCGAGAACGGTCTGCGGGGATTTTCGGGAAGCGTGGAACTATGCTACTTTCGCGATATGCCTTTGAAGCGAATTGGCGTTCTGTTGTCCGGGCGCGGCTCGAATTTCGAGGCGCTGGCGGATTCCGTTGCCGCCGGGCGAATTCCGGATGCGGAAATCGCCGTGGTGATTAGCAATCGCGAAGCGGCTCCTGGCATCGAGCGTGCCCGTGCGCGCGGGCTGGACGCGCGCGTGATTCCGTCGAAAGGCCTCGAGCGAGAGCCTTACGACCGACTCGTTGTGGCTGCGCTCCAGGAGAAGAAAATCGATCTGGTGTGCCTGGCAGGATATATGCGGCTTCTTTCGCCCGTGTTTGTCTCAGCATTTCGCGGACGCGTCCTGAATATTCACCCGTCTCTGCTGCCCGCGTTTCCCGGGCTGGAAGCGCAGAAGCAAGCGCTCGAGCACGGCGCGAAATTTTCCGGCTGCACCGTGCATTTCGTAGACGAAAATCTGGATGCGGGGCCGATCGTGCTGCAGGCCGTCGTCCCCATCGAGGACAACGACACGCCGGATACGCTTTCCGAAAAGATTCTGCGCGAAGAGCACCGGATTTACACCGAAGCGGTGCGCATCGTGCTCGAAGGACGCTACCGCATCGAAGGCCGTCGCGTCTTGACCCAAACCAATACTCCCACGAGGGCTTCGTGAACTTCAAACCGGTCGAAGGGCAGCTCGCCTACCTGAAGAAAGGCGTAGCGGAAATCATTCGCGAGGAAGAACTCAAGGCGAAGCTCGCGGAATCGGTAAAAAAAGGCAAGCCGATGCGCGTCTATTTGGGCGTCGATCCGACGGCACCCGATCTTCATTTGGGCCACACGGTCGTGTTGAGAAAGCTGAAGCAGTTTCAGGACATGGGTCACACCGCGATTTTCCTGATCGGCGATTTTTCCGCGATGATCGGCGATCCCACGGGCCAGTCGGAAACGCGCCCGCCGCTTTCGCGCGAGCAGGTAAGACGAAACGCGGAAACCTATCTCCAGCAGGTCTACAAGATTCTCGATAAGAACGAGACCGAAGTTCGCTACAACGATGAATGGCTCGGAAAATTGAGCAGCCACGAAGTGGTGCAGCTCTGCGCGAAATACCGGCTGGCGCGGATGCTCGAGCGCGAGGATTTTCGCTCGCGACTCGAAAACAACCAACCGATTTCTGTGCACGAGCTGCTCTACCCGCTGCTCACAGCTTACGACGCGGTGTCGCTGAAATCGGACGTCGAGTTGGGCGCGACCGAGCAGAAATTCAACCTCCTCGTCCATCGCGAAATCCAGCGCGAATACGGTTTGCAGGGACAAGTCGTCCTGACCATGCCGATTCTCGTCGGTCTCGACGGCGAGCGCAAAATGTCGAAGAGCCTCGGAAATTACGTCGGCATCACCGAACCGCCACAGGAGATGTTCGGCAAGCTCATGTCGATTTCCGACGACCTGATGTGGTCTTACTATGAGTTGCTGACGGATTTTTCCTCGCGCGATATCGTGCGCTTGCGCGAAGAGGTGCGCACCGGCGTGCTGCATCCGATGGAAGCGAAAATGCAGCTCGCGCACACGATCATCGCGGGCTTTCACGGCGAAGAAGCGGCGCGAAAAGCGCGCGACGAATTTCAGCGCGTCTTTCGCGAACGTCAAGCGCCGCAAGAATCGCCGCGGCAGAAGATTACTCGCGGCGCGCCGAAGCGACTTTCCGCGTTGCTGGTGGATTTGAAGCTTGCGCATTCGCGGAGCGAGGCTGAGCGACTGATGAAGCAAGGAGGCGTGGAAATTGATGGCGCGCGCGCCGACGATGTGAAGCGCGAGATCGATTTGTCGCAACCGGGCGAATTTCTGCTGCGAGCGGGAAAGAAAAAATTCGTCCGCGTGGTGGTTGAATAAAGCCCGGGCTAGTTTTTCGCCTCAGGCGACTTCGACGAGGACGATGGAAATATCGTCGGCGGGCGGGCCTTCGCGCCAAGCGGCGACGCGGTCGAGAATTCCCTGTTTCATCTCACCGAAGGGCAGTAGCGAGGTCTCGCGCACGAACTTCTGCACGCCCTCGACGCCCAGCATTTCGCCGCGCGCATTGAACACGTCCGTGATGCCGTCGGTATAAAGCATCAGGCGATCGCCCTTTTGCAGGTCTACATCGAGCGTCGCTTCCACGTCCACAGCGTCCGGCAGCGCGCCCAACACCATGCTGCGCGATTCCAGCAGCCGCGGCTCTTCGCCAGGCTGAACGATCATCGCTGGCGGATGCCCTGCGCCCGCAAACACCATGCGGCGCCCGGCGCGGTCCAGCCGCGCTGCGGCCACCGTGAAGAAGAAAACCGAGCTGCCGATGCTGCGCATCACAAACGAATTCAGGTTGTAGAGAACATCGCGCAGCGGCAACGAACTCGAAAGCTGCGTCATCGTCTCCGTATAAATCCGGTTGGCCACCAGCGCGGAGCCGATGCCGTGCCCGGAAACATCGCACACCATCAGGTTCAGATGGTCGTCATCCACCGGCGAGATCAGGCCGAAATCCCCTCCGATCGAACGCACCGGATGAAAAAACGCCTCGACGCGCAATCCGCCCCACAGCAGCGACTTCGGCGCAAGGCTCTGCTGCACGCGCGCCGCCAGCGCCAGATCCTCTTCGATTTCGCGGTGCCGCTGCTCCAGTTGCACATTGGCCTGGCGCACCCTGTCTTCCGCTTGTTTCTGCTCGGAAATGTCCGTAAAGGTGATCACGCCGAACATCCGCCCGTCGGGATCTTCCAGCGTCCGCGAGCTGATGATCACCGGCATCCGCCCACCGCTCTTACGGGGCAGGACGAATTCGAACCGGTTGTGACCGTCACGATAGCTGCGCTCCCGCTGCTTATTGACGTATTCCGCTTCTTCCGGCGTATAAAACCGCATGGGAGAGGTTCCTACAAGCTCCTCCGCGGTAAACTGCGTCATCCTCTCGAACGCTGAGTTGACGAAAAGCACCTGCTGGCAGTCGTTGATGATGAATACACCCTCATTCAGCGTTTCGAGGACGCTTTCCATCTGCAAAAGCCATTCCGGCCGTTCAATTTCCAAGTGGCCCCCCGGCGCACTCATTTCCTCAGTTATCTTACTCAATTGCAACACATCCTCCAAAAACCTCTGGAGCGCTTGTTTCTTAGATACGCCATTGGATGAAGTAAAATGACAGAAGGGAGCGTATAGAAAGTGGGGGGATAGCATTTTTTCCCCCGGTGATACATGACTTCTTCCTCCGCTCAGTTGCCGCCCGGGCCCCGCGGCCTGCCCATCCTGGGCATGGCCCTTAAAATTCGCCGCGATCCCCTGACGATGCTTTTGCGTTTGGCTCGCGAATATGGCGAGATCGTCTGCATTCCCGTCATGGGGCAGAGCCGAATCCTTGTCTCGCGACCTGAATACATCCAGCAGGTCCTGCTCCTGCAACACGCCAAATTCCACAAGAGCGAGCTGACGAAGATGGCTGTCGGGCCCCTGCTAGGACAGGGGCTGCTGATCAGTGAGGGAGATTTCTGGCGGCGGCAGCGCCGACTGGCGCAACCCGCCTTTCACCGCTCGCGGACCAACGCCTACGCGCCGGCGATGCTCGAGTGCGCTCAGCATCAGATGGCCCGCTGGCGCGACGGCGAGACGCGCAATATCGCCGAAGGGATGATGGAATTGACGCTCGAAGCGGCCGTGCGCACGCTCTTCGGAACTACACTGCCGGGAGAAGCCGAAGGCGTCGGCCGCGCCATGACGTTCCTGATGCGCTATTCGCTCCGCCGCGCGCGGTCTCCCTGGAATATCCCGCGAAAATGGCCCACTCCGAAAAATCTCCGTGCCAATCGCGAATTCGAGTTCATGGATTCGATGGTCTACCGCATCATTTCCGAGCGTCAGGGGCAAAACGGCGCGCGTCGCAACGGCGACCTGCTCTCGCTGCTGATGGCGGCAATGGACGAAGACGGGAGCCAGATGTCGGCGCAGCAGTTGCGCGACGAGACGATGACGCTGTTCGTCGCCGGCCACGAAACCACGGCGCTGACGCTCGCCTGGACGTGGTATTTGTTGAGTGAAAATCCGGACGCGGAAAGAAAACTGCACGAGGAGCTGAGCGCCGTTCTGGGGGGCCGTTCGCCGGAAGCGGAGGACCTCGAACGGCTGCCCTATCTGCACGCCGTGGTGCAGGAGTCCTTGCGCGTCTATCCTCCCGCCTACATCATGGCGCGCACTTCCGTCTCGCCCTTCTCGCTCGGGGGTTACGATTTCGCCGCTGGTTCCACTGTGCTGGCGTCGCAATGGGTGACGCATCGCGACCCGCGCTTCTTCGAGGCCCCAGAAAAATTCCTCCCGGAGCGCTGGCTCGACGGCCTCGAAGGGCGCTTGCCGCCGGGAGCATATTTCCCGTTCGGCGATGGTCCGCGCCGCTGCATCGGCCAGGGTTTTGCGCTCCTGGAAAGTTCCCTCGTGCTCGCGGAAATCGCGCAGCGTTTCCGTTTCCGGCTCGTCCCGGGGACGAAAGTCGTGCCGGAGCCGCTCGTCACGCTGCGGCCTCGCGACGGCATTCCCATGACGGTTCACGCGCGTTAATTCGCCGCGCACCTAGAAATCTCTCTACTTCACAAACTCGCCGTGTCCTCCGTTCGCCCACGGATCGTAGGTGACGGCGAAACGAACGCGCTCGGAGTCCGTCGGATGATCGTAGAAAAGGAAGACGTCGACAGGGCTCGGATCCGGATCGCCAAGGTCCACTTCCCCGAGGACTTGAAACGCCTGAGCGCCGACCTGCGATGAATCGGGCGTGAGGCCGTGAGTGACTTCGAGCGCATATTGATCGGCTTGGTGCTCCAAATAGCGGCTGAAGGCGTTGGTAACGGGCGAAACGATGAACAGCAAAAGCGTGATCAATAGGAGGAGCGCGGGAAACGATGCCCAATCGTCCACGCCGCGAATTCCCCACGCGCCGCCCCAGCGTGCGAGAATCCAACCGATCATGCGATATCCGAGATAGAAGAGGAAGAGAAGCAGCGCCGCGAAAAAGATCAGCCCCTTGATGACGTGATTCAGAACGTAGTGGCCCATTTCGTGGCCGACCACGAAGACGATTTCGGGCGTGGTCATTTTCGCGATCGTCGTGTCCCACACGACGATGCGCTTCGACGCTCCCAGGCCTGTGACGTAGGCGTTCAGCGCGTTTAGTTTTTCGCTCGCTCCCATCCAGTACATCCGCTCCGGAGGAATATTTTCACCGGCATGTTGGACCATCCTCTCGAGGGCCGCCGTGAGCGCCGGGTCTTTCTGCGCCAAGGGCTCGAATTTAT
>DATKPM010000038.1:0-38506 GCA_035524135.1 Candidatus Acidiferrum sp.
CGTCCACGATTGGAATCTCGAAATTCCCAACTGGGTGCCGTCCTACAATCCCGCGGCGCATCCCGATTTCGCCCGCATCGCTCACGACTCCTCTCCGATTGCCTATATCTCCTCTTGGCGCTCGCCCGTTCTTCTTGTGCATGGTGATGACGACCGCAACGTCCCCTTTGCCGAGACCGTCGAGCTTGCCGGCGCGCTCCGAAAACAGGGAGTCGAATTTCAAGAGCTGATTTTCCCCGACGAAATCCACGCGTTTCTCCTGCACCGCTCCTGGCTCAAGGCCTATTCCGCGGGCGCAAACTTTCTGTCGAAGCATCTGCAGACCTCCGGCTCGTTCCAGGCGGTCTCTCCGTGACAATTTCGAGCGCCTTGCGAAGAGCTGCATCGTCTCTTGTTCTGATCTTGCTCGTCGCTCTCGCCATCCGCGTTGCATACTTGTGGCATCGCCAATCCATCACTCCGCATTTCGCCCTCGCTTCCGTTTCGTTCCTCTACGAGCCAGGTAACATCGCGTATTCGCTCGCCACCGGTTCCGGATTTAGCTCGCCCTTCCGTGCTCCCACCGGACCTACAGCTTGGGAAGCTCCCATTTACCCTCTGCTTCTCTCCTTCATCTTCCGCCTCTTCGGCACATACACGTTCGCCGCGTACATCGCCGCCGTCTCGTTCAATATTCTCTGCTCCGTCCTCGTCTGCGTTCCTCTCTATTACACAGGCACGATTGTCTCTGGACGCGGTGCCGGGCTTCTCGCCGCATGGCTTTGGGCAATTTTTCCCAACGCGTTCGTCATTCCCACCGACTGGATTTGGGACACGTGCCTTTCCGCTCTTCTCGTCGCCACGATTCTCTGGGCCACTGTAGCGATCCACAACTCTCGCCGGTGGCGCGATTGGATCGGCTACGGTCTTCTATGGGGCTTCGCTCTCATGACGAATCCGACGCTGCTCTCCGTCTTGCTCGTCCTCCTCATTTGGTTCGCCTATGGCGCCTTTCGGCAGCATCGCGAACCGTCACAAGCTCTTATTCGCCGTCTCGCTCTTTCCGTCGTCGTGATCTCCGCCTGCTGCGTACCCTGGTCGGTCCGCAACTACGCCGTCTTTCACAGCTTCATCCCGTTCCGCTCCGTCCTCGGATTGCAGCTTTGGCTCGGCAACAACGACGCATACAAAGACCATTTCCCCGGCCAACTTCATCCGCTCGACAATTCCGCCGAACGCGCGCGCTATGTCGAGTTGGGCGAAGTCGCCTACATGCACGAAAAGCTCGAATTAGCGCTCGGTTGGATCGTTTCTCATCCGCGCCGCGAGGCGCAGCTTTCCATCCAGCGGTTTGTCGCGATTTGGGCTGGCACGACATCTCCCTGGAAGTATTTTCGTGCCCCGGATTCGCCTCTGATCCGTTACGTCTTGGTCTCGAATATCCTTGCCGCCCTCGGCGCGCTCGCCGGAATCGTGATCCTCTTTGTTCGCCGCAACCCTTTTGCGATTCCTGTCTCTTCGTTTCCCGGCGTCTTTCCTTTTGCGTTTTATCTTTCGCAGGCGCTCCTCCGCTATCGCCTGCCCATTGATCCCGTGGTCATGCTGCTATGCGCCGTCGCAACCGGCGCCGCCCTTCGCGCGCAGTGGAAATCCGTGCGGGAGACCTGAGAAATGCAAAACCAGAGAAGGAGAGAATTAGGGAGACACAAAGGAGAAATCGAGAAGCGTAAAATCTAGCTCGGTATCCAGTGCGGATGCGTCGTGAAAAGCCCGTTCACGATGCCGATTTCGTAGACGATGAACAATCCGAACGCCACGCTGATCAATCCCGAGGCAACCCGCAAGCTGCGATTCAGCCTCGCAAATTTCCGGTCCGAATACGCAAACGGCAGCACCATCGCGCCGGTGATCAGCATCATTCCCGCAATCGTTCCCACGCCGAACACCAGCAGGTAGGCAATCGCCCACTTCGGATTGCGGATCGTCGTCAGCACCAGCAGCGCCACAGCCGCCGAACCTGCCAGCCCGTGAACCAACCCCACCGCCAGCGGCCGCAGCGCTTGATAGAAGCCGATTTGGTTGAAATGCCGGTCCAGCCACGCGACGGGATTCTCGCCTGCTTCATGCGGATGCGACTCCGGGTCGTGCCCGTGCGGGTGCGAATGGACGAAATCGCCATGGGCATGAGCGTGCGAATGCACAACGCCGGAATGCGTGTGCCCAGGCGTAACGTTGCGCGTAATCCAGTCGAGCATTCCGGAAAGATTCAGCACGCCCAGCAGGATCAGCATCAGCCCGACGGAAAACTCCATCGACAGCCCAACGCGCGTGGGAATTACCCAGCCGAACAGAATGATTCCGCTGCCAACGAGCAGAATCGTCAGCGTGTGCCCCACGCCCCAGAACGCGCCGATCAGCGCTGCGTGGCCGATCTTTCGGTGTCGCGCGACAATCGTCGTCACGGCAATCACGTGATCGGGATCCGTGGCGTGCCGCATCCCGAGAAAAAAGCCCAGCGCGATGATGGAGACCAATCCGATCATTTGAATAAGAACAGGGAGTATCGCCCAAGACGCAAAGAAGGGAAAGTGAGAATCGTCCTCCTCGTCATCATTTGCAACTCCGGGCCGTCCGCTGAAGAGCTCTATGCATGTCAGAAAGCCTCTGGATCACATGCTCGTTTGTCGCTTTCAGTGATTCCGCCGCGCTGCGTCCACCGGAATTTTGTGTCTGCCTCATGGGCATGGTTGCAAAAACAGGGCGAACGCTTCCTGGAGCATTTCGGCGTATTTCTTTCGGTCGTAGCCGCGCCAGCCTTCCCAAAGAGCGTAAGCGCGCACACGGTCGTTGGGCACGGCAGCGTTGGCATCCGTGATGACATATTCGATCGTCTGGCCGGGCCGGAGCTCCACGTTGCGCCCGAAAAGTTGCTGCGCGGCAATGGCCGTGAAGTTGGCTTTTTGGTACTCGCGCGGCGAGCGCGTGAGCCGCTTGCTGATGACGAGATCCTCAATTGCCAAGCTCCCTTCCTTCACACGCCTCAAATAGTCCGTGAAGATTTTCCGTGCAACAGTGAGTTTGCTCTCATAACTTTCGAAGTCCTGCGCCTCGGAGAGAATGGCGAGGACTTCATTCTGCATCTCCGCCACAATGGGTGGCGTGTCGTGGCGGCGCAGTTCCAATCCGCGCACCTTGAGCGTCCCGTCCTCGTTCACGCAGAAAAACCGGTTGGGCACGGGCACGGTCTCGAATTGCCGTGAAGGAAAAAAAACGAGGTATCTATAGATTGCTTCGATGGCTATGGGTAGTTTTGTCTTCTCCTCGATTTCCTGAGCCAAGAGCTCGTAGTCTTCCCGCGTCGCCTGATTTTTATGGACGTAGAGTGAATCCACGAGCGCATGTAGCAGCGAAAAACCATGCGTCTCGGCGATTTCTTTCGCGACAAGCAGCGTCTCCCGCGCAACAGCATTGATGGCTTCATGCGCTTCGATCTTTCCAAATCGCGCATTTTTGTAGCCTGTGTAGCCGAAACAACAAACCAACAGCCATTTGAGCGCATCCCTTCGCAATTTGTATCGCTGAGCGGCATCCGGCGCCGAGGTGCGTTGAAGTTCCTTCCACGCGGCGCGCTTTGCAATAAGACGCGCCACGACGCGGCCGGTAATCCCCTGCCGTTTCTGGCAGACGCGGTAGCCGAGTTCGGGAACGCGCGGCGCATCGGGACAGCACGGACAATTTACCGTCTCCGGCGAGATATTGAATCGAGCCATGATGGACGGGTATTCGCTGACGAAATCGAGTTCGGCGACATTTTCGAAAAAGCCCAGCTTGGGCGTAAAGACAAGCCCGCCGCGATCCGCGACCAGCAACTCATCGGGTGATTTCAAATCTTCAGGCTCTGCCTTTTGTGAAGGAATGAGAACGTTGTCGCGCCAGGCAAGCTCCATTTGCATGTAGGAGATGCCTGTCCCTGCGGTTGTTCTCGTGGCGTATTGTACGGGGAGCTTCGTTACGCGCGCGAATTCCCATAATCCTGCCAGTTCACACTTGCCGGCCATGAATGAATTTGAGGAGTCCACATGCAAGCGGCCAAACAGCGTGGTGGCGGATTCCTTGAACAAAATTCGCCCATAGCTCATATAGCTGCGCCCGCGACTTTGTTGGATCGGCAGGGAATCCCGATTCAATGGAAGCCGGATGCGATAGCGTTGCGCCTGCCGGAGTAGATGAGGCAACACGGTCGAATCGCCCCAGTTGGTGAGCAGCAAATCCGGGTCGTATCGTTTCAAGAGCCGCGCAAGATTCTCGGCGGCAGGAGTATCGGAATCATCGAGTGAATAGGTTTCACTGTCTATCTCGACCTCGAGCGCGCCGCGGCGTCCGTGCGCCGGGTTCACATGCGAAAGGCCGGCGATTCGAATCTCCATGATGCGGAATGGCGGCAGCTCGTAATCGAGCGCCCACGGATCGTCCGCACAAGCGAGGTGGAGAACTTGTCCCTCGGCATCCACATCGGCTTCCACGCGCGCCAGCGGGAACAGGTTCCGTTCCCAGCAATACAAAGACGCAAGCATCAGATCGGAGTTGTAGAGGCGTATTTCCGCATCGACTCGCTGAACGAAACGAGTCACCAAACGAAAAAGTGTCGGGTCGCACACAGACACTTCGAGCGTTTGAATCGGCTTGGCTTGCCAAATATCCACACGCTCTACGGGACGGCACTTCACGCGGAATTTTCCTGCGAGCAGATGCGCCGCTCTTTCCAGAGACGGCTCCGAACCATGAATGTAGAACGAAGGTCGAAAGGACGCGTCAGTCAGTTTGTGTGTGCTCTGGTTTCGTGTCAGCAGCCACAGCGTCATTCCCTGCGGGCAGGGATAAAGGTCGAAAATCCAGCCTTCGAGTCGCATCGAAGATTCCCTCACTACACAACAGCTTTTCGAGAGTGGAAAGGCGCTTTTCTTGATCGAGCACGATGGAAAGCAGGATTGCTTCCATCGGATTGTCGTTGCACTGGTAAGTGGCCGCTTGCGTGTACGAACGAACACGCAAGAACAGCCGGTCGAAGTGCTCCTGATCTTCTCGCCGCAAAGCTCGGCGGAATTTTGCCCATCGCTCGATCGTTGTTTCAATCTGTTGCCGAAACGTAGGAACAGTACGGCCCATCGTTATCCTCTCGCCGAAAACAGCGCGGGTAAGACCCCTTTTTCCTCGCCGATGGCGGGCGCGCTATCTTCTTTCACAGTGAACTTCCACACCTGCCCGGCGCATGCCTTCAATTGGCTGAAGAGTCTGCGCCGCGTTGTGGGGAAAGAAACCGGGTCGGAAAATACCGCGACCGGCAAACGAATATCGAGTTGCTGCAAGGCTCGCAATCCTCGATGGAAGGATGCGATAGCATCCGCCTCATGCACGTCTTCGTCGAAATAGAGTTCCGGCAATGCCGTGACCATGACAACGTCAGCCGGGAAACCTTCGAGCAGCCGGGGCGCACGGCAAAGCAGTTCTGTAAGCTGAAAGCAGGTGAACGCGCGTGCGACGCGAATATTCCGATTGAATCCCCGCGCATCCTTGCCGCGTTGCCTAGCCAAGCGCACAAGCAGGAGCGGATCGAAGCGATTGGCCCCATCGAGGTAAAGCACCCGCCTGCCTTCGAGAAGCACTCCCGGAAGAAAGTAGTGGGAGAGTTTGTGAACCTGCGGACAACCGTAGTAGACAGCCAATCCCTGCACAGGCAGCATCCAGGGCTTTAGAGGCAAATGCTCTCGGCCAGCTTCAAGGGCGAGTGAGACCACGTTGCCGTCTCCATCGGGAAGAATCCTGAAGATAAAAATGATAGGCGAATATAAAGCGAAAGTCAAATTCAGGCGGAATCGTGGCGGAGAGGCTAAAACAGGGTTGGCTCCTGCGGCGGATCGCTGGCGATCTTTTCCAGTTCAGGGTAATGCTGGCGCAGCCGCTCGGGAATTCTCGTCTTGCCGCCACTGAACAAAGCGATGAGCTGCAGCGCGTTCACCACACCCTTCCCCTGATAATGGTTATTGGTAATGACGAATGTGGTTTCTGCCTCACTCTCCACGGACCGAATGCGCTTCGCCCACGGCTCAAGTTCTTTTTCGCTGTACAGATAGTTATAACGCTCCGAAGGCGGCATGTTCGGATCATTGCTGAACCAGGTATCGTAACGCCGTCCATGAAGGCGAATGTATCCCACGGGTGAGGTGATCTGTTGGCCGGGCTGCATGGCGCGCCCAATGACCGGCTGATCTATGTTGCAGAAACCGACGCCTAGTTCGTCCAGCATTTCGTAGAAGCCCTTGTCGTTCCACGATGCGTGCCGTACTTCCACCACGAGTGGATAATCGGCAAATTGCTTTAGCAGCTTTTTGAGGTAAGCGAGGCTCTCCGCCGTGCGGTGGAAGGAAAACGGAAATTGCGCGAGCACGGCTCCGAGTTTCCCGGCTGCGCGCAGCACGTCAAGCCCCGCCCGGACGAGACGCTCATCTTCAGAGGTTGCTCTCGCTTCGTGCGTAAACTTCTGCCAGAGCTTTGCTGTGAACAGAAACCGATGATTGGCCGCAACTTGCTCAATCCATTGCTGGCAGTGTTCCGGGTGAAGCGGCTGATAAAACGATGTATTGATTTCGATCGTGTCGACATATTCGGCAAGATAGGCCGTTTCGCGGAAGGTTCCCGGCTTGCGCTTTGGATAAACGACGCCTTTCCAGTCCGGGTAAGCCCAACCCGCCGGGCCAATATACAGCCTGCTCGCGTCCTCATTCGGTCGGTTGCGACGCAGCTTCATGGAGAAAAGCGGCTCGGCGCCTTCAATTTTGCCACGTATCCTGCGAAGCGTTGGAAACAGAATGGGAGCAAGCCCCCGGGTCTATAAGGCCAGGATTCGGCTCTCGCTACTGCAAATGCAATTGAACCAATAAGAGTTTGGCGGAAGCGTGTGGGAGTCGAACCCACCATCCTGGCCGCGAAGGACAGGATCCATGGCTTTGAAGGCCACGAGGATCACCGGACCCCTTTCGCCTCCGTTGCAGTCGATATCTCTTTTAACAGAACACGAAAGGCAAGTGGGAATTATAGAGGCGCAGACGAGGCTGGTTCAACTCTTGGCGGCGGCTTCGGCGAATTTCCTGCGCGCGATTTCGAGCAACTTGGGGTCCGTGCAGACTTCGTAATAGGCGCGCCCGCCTTGTTGTCCAATCTTACCGCCCGGCAGGAGCTGTCGCACGAATCCCTTGCGAACCACAATCGGCTCTACGGAATCGCCGATCGGAACGAGGCCGAACGAAAGCTGCGCGCGGTCTTTGCCCCAGGGAAAGGTGAAGCTTCCCGTCATCGGCGCGAGAGAAATTTCTTTGGCGAGTTTCTGATAGCCCTCTTCGTTCAGCTCGATTCCGTCGAGATTGAAGCGCACGAGCAATTCTTCGCCTTCGTCCTCGACGGCGTCTTCCATCAACGATTGCAGCAAGAAAACGTTGAAAGGCGACGGATTTTCGCGAAACAGGCGCTTGGCCATTTTCGAGCAGCTCGACAGGCGGTCGGAAAGATTCAGCGCGCGCGAAATCATGATGCGGGAATCGGCATCCATCCAGAGCGACGGCGCGGAATCCTGAAATGCGACGCCGACGCCAAGCTCGAGCGGCGGCAGATCCGAAGATTTGGCACGGGAGTTATAGGCCTGCGTGACGGCAAGAATTTCGCGCGCGAGCACACAGGCGCGGGCAACGGCGCGTTGCGTGGCGCGCGTCGCTTCGGTTTCGTAAATCGCCAGAATGATCGCATCGCCTTCGATGAACACTTTCGCCGCTCCGTAGCGTTCGAGCATCCGCTTCACCGGCTCGTGCAGCGCCATGCTGAAATGCGACGCGGGATTCATGCCGCGCGCCAGCAGGTCCTTCGTGATGCTTGTCGAGCCGCGCACATCGGCCTTGATGACCACGTGGTTGATGATCGGGTCTTCGGCGGGACGCCCTTCGTCGGGATGGAGAAACTCGTAGAGGCACTTGTTGGCGCGCGAGAGTTCGCGGGCGCGTTCTTCGCGGACCAGATTGATGCGGTCCATCGCCGCAACGGCTTGATGATAGTTCCGGCGGTCTCGGCGCAGGCGCATCAGGTCTTCGGAAAACTGTTGCGCGATCACCACCGTCTCTTCATGCGTGCGGCGGCGGATGGCCCGCGTTGCATCGTCGAGTTTCTTGGTGGAAATCTTCCGCGCGGGAAACTGTTCGAGAATGTGCTCGACGCGGCGGGCCTCGTCGCGATTCACGAGAGCCTTCTTCAACTGTTGCAAGTGGATCGGCGGGCAGTATTCGGTATGAATCCGGCGCAGTTCATAGCCGGCGAGCATGTGGAAGAGCAGGTCGTGTTCTTCGAGGCGATGCACCCATTCTTCGAGAAGATGCGCGCGCGTGGCGACGGCCGCTTCGGATTCTCCGCCCGCGTTCGCAGGGCTGAACAAACGGCGCGCATTGTCCGGCTGATTCAAATAGTCGCCCAAGCGGTTCTGGTATTCCTCGGCAAGGAAATTCATCCGCTGATTTGCATTTTCGATTTGCGGGGCCAGCTCTTCCAGGTTGCGCTCAACGGTGGAATAGCGGCGGCGAGTTTCTGCGATCTCGCTTTCGGCGAGAGAAGATTGCGCGGCGGATTTGCGCTTGAATAGGCGCGTAAACGTGTCGTCGCCGGCTCCGGCGCGCGAAGCGGCTTCTTCGATTTCTTCTTCGAGACGCTGGAGCTCGGAACGCAGCAATCGCGCCTGCTCCACCAGGCGTTCGTGGGCCTTGCGGGCCTTGTTGAGTTCGTCGGTGTTGTCGCCGGTAAGAATCAGGTCGCGGACGAAATCGAGGAGCAGCAAATCGAAAACTTCGAAGCGGTCCGGGTCGTTGACGAAATTGCCCAGCAGCACATAGTGTTCGAGGAACAAGTGATCGTCGTTGCCGCCTTCGACAAACAGCAGGCGGTTCTGAAGGATCTCGTAGGTGTCGCGAAAGCCGTCGCCAAAAAGCGCCTGCCGCGACTTGGCAATCGTTCCTTCTTCGATTTCAGACCAGATCCGGTGAACCGTCTCCCCCACCTGGCGGAAAACGCCCTTGCGACCGGCCTGCACCTCGGAAATCTTCGAGCGCATCACGTGGGCCTGCTCGCTGTGTTCGAAGAGTTCGCCACGCGAGCGGATCCAATCCTTGCACTCCACCAGAAGGCTCGAAAACTGGTTGATGATTTCGGCCGTGATGAATTTCAGGAGAGCCAGGCGGTGCAGGAGGTCGGTTTCAATCGAGCCTTGAAATTTTGCGTTCGTAAGGGACGCTTGCAGAACGTCCGTGAGCAGACGGCGGAAGGCGCCATGCTCAGGCGCGCCGGCACCTTTGCGGTCTTTATCCTTTCCGTAGGCCAACGGAATATTGACGCTCTGCCGCACCAGGTCGAGCAGGTACTTACGCGAGAATTCGACGAACTTGGGGCTCAGAAAAACGTCATAATGGATGTTGTCGACGCCGACGGAGATTTTTGTCAGGCGCAGTTCGGCCGTGTAAGGCTCGAGCTTCATGCGAGCCGGATGACTCGGCGACGGCGCGATGTGCGTATCAGACATGAATGTGGAATCGGCCGAAATTTCAATCTAGCCAGAAGGAAGCGCTGGACGCAATGGAACGAGTCGTATCCGTTAATGGAACAGTCGAAAACAGGCGCTCAGCAGGCGGCGGATTCGACCCTCATCCGACCGGCGACATCGGCTGGGGCGATCAGGATGAAGTGTTCCCGGAAGTATCTGAAGACACACCCTTTGCGCCAGCGCTGCGTTCGTCCGTCGCAGGCTCGACGAGAACTTGCCTCTATTTCGGCCCGAGAGGCGAGCGGTGCAGCAGGCCCGCGCTTGCAAATGGATTCTGCGCTGCGCATCAGCCTGGAGCAGCCAAGGAACCGGCGTCTCCCGCAAAGCGAAAACGCATTCTGGGGGCCATCATCGGAATCATCGGTGTGCTTTGGCCACTCCTTTCCGAACTGTTCCATGAACTGTCTCGCTGGATGCATCCGCACTAATCCCATTTCTCATCGAGCGAAAGGAGCGGAAGCCGTGACCGGAAACTGGCTTTCCGGTTACAATGCCGCCCTATGCCAAAACTGATGGAAGGAAAGACGGCAATTGTCTTGGGAGTGTGGAATCAGTGGAGCATTGCGTACGCGATCGCGGCGGCGTTTGCGCGCGAGGGTGCAACGCTGCTGCTGACCTATCAGAACGACCGCGCGAAGCCGACCGTAGAAGACCTCGGCAAACAGCTCGGAGCAGCGGGCTACTACCCCTGCGACGTGCAGGTGCAATCGGACATCGACGGGCTTGCCGCATCGCTGAAAAGCGAGGGAAGGAAGCTTGACGCCGTGGTGCACAGCCTGGCGTTTTCAAAACGAGAGGATTTGGGGCAGCCATTCGTCAATACATCGCGCGACGGATTTCAACTGGCTCTGGACGTGAGTGCCTATTCGCTGGTGGCCGTGACGCACGCGCTGGCGCCTCTGATGACCGATGGCGGCTCGATCATGACGCTGACGTATCTCGGTTCGACACGCGTGGTGACGAACTACAACGTGATGGGCGTCGCGAAGGCCGCGCTCGAAGCCTCCGTGCGGTATTTGGCAAGCGAACTCGGGCCGCAGAAAATCCGCGTGAACGCGATCTCCGCCGGCCCCATCAAGACGATTTCCGCGCGAGGCATCAAGGATTTTTCGAAGGTGCTCGATTTTGTGGCTCAGCACGCTCCATTGCGCAGGAACACGGATCCTGCGGAAGTCGCCGACACCGCTGTTTTCCTGGGAAGCGATCTCGGGAGGGGCGTGACGGGCAACGTGATCTATGTCGACGCCGGATTCCAGATTATGGCGCTGGGATAGCTGTGGAATCGTCGATCACGATCCGGCGGGAATCTTCGGAAACGTGTTCGAGCGAGATGCGAAGCATGGGCCAATCCGTGCGGAGCTTCAGCCGGTCGGGCCATTCGACAATCACGATAGCTTTTTCGGAGAATACGTCTTCAAGGCCGAGCGTCTCGAGATCGTGCAAGTCGCCAATGCGATAGAGATCGATGTGATAGACGCGCGTGCCTCGTTCGAACTTGTGAACGAGAGTAAACGTTGGGCTGGTAACGTCTTCCTCGGCGGCAGCTCCGATGCCGCTAACGATTCCCTTTGTAAGCGTTGTTTTTCCCGCACCCAAATCACCGGAAAGCAAGATCAATAGCGGTGGCTTCAGCCCCGCGCCGATTCGCCTTCCCTCCGCAACAGTCTCTTCCATGGACTGCGTGACGATCTCGCGTTTAGACACGATCGAGCCCGGAGTGGAATTTGTGGAGCGCTCGAGGAAGCGCCTGGATGAGATCGGAAGCGATGAGCGGAGCTTCACCGTACTCGGCAGCCGCCACGTCACCCGCCAGACCGTGCAGCCAAACGCCGAAAGCAAGCGTCCGCCACCAATCCTCGACGCCATACTGCGCGGTCAGGCTGCCGAGGATTCCCGTCAGCACGTCGCCGCTGCCGCCCGTCGCCATGCCCGGATTGCCTGTGGAATTGAGCCACGCTCCTCCGTCCGGAGCGGCAATGATGGTGTGATGGCCCTTCAGAATCACGATGCAGTTCCATTCCGCCGCGGCGGCCGTGGCGATGTCGATGCGGCGGGCCTGGACATCCTTTACGGTGGCGTCCAGCAGACGGGCCATTTCACCGGGATGCGGCGTGATCGCAAGGCGTCCCTCGTCGCGTGCAAGATCCTTGGCAAAACCGTCGAAGGCGTTGAGCCCATCCGCGTCGAGAATTACGGGGACTTTGCGGCTGCCGGCCACCTTGCGGATAAACTGCTGGGTTTCTTCCTCCGTGCCAAGCCCAGGGCCGATGGAGAGAGCCTTTTTGCCGGAGCGAATCGAATCGAAGCGGCCACTTTCGAGGTCATGCAAGGAAATGCATCCGGCGGCGGTGGCGGCAAGCGGCTCGGTCATGATCTCCGGAGCGTGCGCCGCAACAATCGGCAAGATGGGTGCAGGAATGGCGGCCGTGACGAGCCCCGCGCCACAACGCAGTGCCGCCCAAGAAGACAAAACAGCCGCGCCGCTCTTTCCCACCGCTCCGGCGACAACAAGCACGTGGCCGTAGTCGCCTTTATGTCCTTCGGCGCGGCGGCGCATCGCATAGCGCGTAAACTCGCGCGGCTCTGACCAACGCAGCGAACCCTTGCCGACTTCCTCAACGATCTCTGGCGGCGAGCCGATGTCGCCGACGACGAGGGTTCCGATGTAGTCGGATGCTTCGCCTTGGAACATGCCCGTCTTCGGCGCGGTGAAGGTGACCGTAAAATCGGCACAAACGGCCGCACCATGAACTTCACCGTTGTCGGAATCGAGACCAGAGGGAATATCGACCGCAAAAATGCTGGCAAGCGGTGGACGGCGATTGATTTCATCCATCGCCGCGCGCAGAAGGCCAGTGACCGGACCACGGATTCCCGTGCCGAGCAGAGCGTCGACAACGATGGGTGTTGCACCGGATGATTCGTCCCAGAGCTTCGGCAATTCATCTGGGGTTGAGACAGATGTGACTTCGACGCTTTTCAGGCGCTTGAAATTTTTTGCCGCGTCGCCCTTCAAGTCTGCCGAGTCCGCAAAGAGAAACACCTTCACCGACGCTCCCATTTTCTGCAAATGGCGCGCAACGACGAAACCATCTCCTCCATTGTTCCCTTTTCCACAAAGCACAAGGATGGGAACATCGGCAAACTGCGGGCAGCGAGAGGCGATGAATTCCGCGACGCTTTTTCCCGCGTTTTCCATCAGCGTGAGGCTGGCGATGGCGGCGCGCTCGGTGGAAAGGCGGTCAACCTCTCTCATTTCAGCTGCAGTGAGAATTTTCATGAAGGAGGGCTCGTGGAGAGCGAAAGAATCGCTCAGGTTTAAGAATTAGAGCATCCAACCACCACTGACGTTGAGAACCTGTCCCGTAATGTAATCGGCCGACTCCGAAGCGAAGAACTTCACGGCCGCAGCGACATCTTCGGCCGATGGCGGGCGGCCGATGGGCGAACGCGCGTCGCGAATGCGCCGGGCTTCTTCCGCCGTCAACTCTTTCTCGTCGATATTGGAAGGGTTGATCACGTTGACCGTGATGCCGTTCTTGGCTTCCTCGACCGCAAGCGAGCGGGAGAGCGAAACTACCGCGGCCTTCGCTGCAGCATACGCCGAAATCGTGGCCTGGCCGAAGGCGCGCTCGGCGCCGACAGCGCCGAGGTTGATGATGCGCCCCCATCGCTGGCGGCGCATCGCCGGAATTGCATATTTGCACGCGTAAAACACACTGAAGAGGTTCGAGGCAACGATGGCTTCCCATTCGTGAGCAGTGCTTTCCGCAACGGGCTTCCAATTGAATTCGCCGACGTTGTTCACCAGAACATCAAGGCGCCCAAATTTTTCCAGGACTTTTCCAACCAGAATCTCGACGCGCTTCGGATCCGTAGCATCGGCTTCGATCGCAAAGCATTCCGCACCGGCCGCCTGCACTTGGCGGAGCGTATTCTGCGCAGCAGTCTTGTTCGAACGGTAGGAAATCGCTATGCGCGCGCCTTCGTGCGCCAAATTTGTCGCAATTCCCTTCCCGATGCCGCGGCTTCCGCCGGTGATGAGCACCACGCGCTGTCGCAAAGACAATTCGCACCTGCCTGGATTCAATCTGCCAGTATAGCGAAGACGGCGCAAGTGTCGAGTCCAGCGGTGATTCGGTACTGGTGCCGTTTCACGCTCACAGCAATTGTCGCGCTATATACCTGCGGTCACTCTAGTGGTTTCCTGCCAACTACCATAATGAGGGCCTCGTCAGGATTGTCGGATACTTTTTTAATCCCCGGATATTTACTAAGAAATCCCATTTTGTCTAGGGTCTTCGAGAGAACTGTTCCTGCCTCCGCAAAACGGGGAAGGGCGATAGGAACGCCGCCTCTTGTCAGTTGTCCGAATGTGCTCACTACAACCCCAAGGGTGTTAGCGGCATCCATTGAATCTCCCGCTAGTCCTCCCGGCAAACTAGGCTTAGGGTCAGCCTTCCACCCGGCTTTCCTCAAGACACCAAACAACTGCATGGCAAATGCCTTAGCTTCGCCGTCGGCATATGCAAACTCGATCGATATAACCGTGTTTGGGAACGGTTTAAGCACATCTACCAATTCGCGCTGTTGTGCTTCGGTCAGTACGCGGGGAGCCTTTATCTTGGCTAGTTCAAGTTCGGCCTTAGCCGTGCGTTCATTGGCCTGCGCAATTTGCAGTTGGAATGCACCTGCTTTTTCGTTGGCTTCTGCGGCAGATTTCTTAGCACTGGCTAGATTCTCCTCTGCCTTTGCTGCTCGCTCAAGTGCTTCAGCCGCCCCCTTATTCGCCTTTGCAATGTCCAGTTCGAAAGATGCAGAGTCTTTCTTCATGCGGGCAATTTCTGCTTCTTGCGCAAGAGACTCGCTCTTCTGCAACGTAATTAGCTTCTTGTTTGCGCGGGACGACATAATGTGTATTACCAGTTCGCCGCCAACGCCGATTACTACAAGCAATGTAAAGAACACCGCCCAATTGTCTAACAGCGAGATGAGTCCTTCGAGCGAGTCTTTGTCCATCGGTGGCCTCACGGAAGAGGATTGCGCGTTGATAATCCCATTGCTCATTGCTATCCATATTGTGATAAGGATTCGCGAGAGAAGTATACAACGAGGCCATAAAAAGAACACAAAAATATATTAAACAGACCATATTTTGCTTGACTATTGCCGTTATATTGCCTAGTATTAGGCAAGGTTGAACGGCGATGAATCAGCTAAACACAGCAAAGCGGTGCCAGATCATAGCGGCCTTAGTTGAGGGCAATTCGATCAACGCTACGTGCCGAATGCTCGGAGTGGGGAAACATACCGTGTTGCGGCTTTTGGAAGATGCCGGATGCGCCTGCGCTGCCTACCACGGCACTATGGTTCGCGGTCTTGAGGTAAAGCGCGTCCAGTGCGACGAAATCTGGGCGTTCGTGCTTGGCAAAGACAAGAATCTCACGCAAGAACAAGTAGAAGCTGGTTTCGGCAGTGTGTGGACATGGACGGCCATTGATGCCGATTCAAAGTTGATCGTTTCTTACATGCTCGGGGATCGCGGAGCGGGAACGGCGCAAGCCTTCATAAAGGATGTTGCCTCGCGCATCGCAACCCGCATTCAGCTAACGACTGACGGCCATCGCGTCTACGCCGAGGCAGTCGAAAGCGCCTTCGGCTCGGAAGTCCATTACGCGATGCTGGTGAAGATTTATGGCGCATCGAACGACAATCCCGAATCACGTTACAGTCCCGCAACCTGTATCGGATGCCGGACTGGAGTATTGAGCGGGAAACCAGACCCGAAGTACATCAGCACCAGCTATGTAGAGCGGCAAAACCTTTCAATGCGAATGGGGATGCGCCGTTTCACGCGGTTGACGAACGGACATAGCAAGAAAGTTGAGAATCACGGCCATCAGGTCGCCTTGTACTTCTTTCACTACAATTTTTGTCGCGTGCATTCTTCCTTACGTGTGACTCCCGCCATGCAAGCGGGATTGACCGACCACGTTTGGACGTTGGAAGAATTGTGCACTTTGCTGCCTCAGAGAAAACCTAATGTGAAGGTAGACAAGGAACTGGTACTCAAGGCGCTGGCACGCGCCAATTAAGGGGATTTATGGCGAAAGCGAACCATGTAGAGATTCCGTACCTAGACCCGAGTGTGCAGCATGTTGGCATCAGCCGCCTACGGGCGCTGAATGTGACGCAGCTTCGGGAACTCGATAAAACGCTGGTGATTCAGGATAACGATAAGCCGCTAGCAGTGTTGCTCAAGTATGAACAATTTCTAGCGATGCAAGCACGGATGCCACAGGATGAGTAGCTTATTTGCCTTCGGTTGCTTCGCGGACAATGCGGAACGCAGCTTGGCTGCTGTCCTCTTGGTCACGGTACGCGAGCGACTCCCACGACACCCCTATTCGCTGCGCGTCCTGCTGGCTGCCAATTTTCCCAAGATTGACCGTTTTCTTTTGATGGCTAACGCCGGAGATAACCCACGTTCCGCGCTCACCCGCGATTCCTACAATGTCGCCTACGCTCGGGACTCTTTCGGGGTTTGGCATACGCATAGTGTTTCACAGCACGGGACGGATTGCTATGGCTGTGAAAATCAAACGGCACCAGTACCGGTGATTCCGGACCGATACAGCCCCCGTTACCAGCTGGCTGCGCCGGCCTGAGCGATTCTCCGCGGCCGTCGCCATTCTTGCTATTCTGCGGATAACACCTCGAACTTCACGGACAAAATGATGCGCAGACACAAACTGCTTGCGCTTGCCTTGACCTTCGCGGCCCTGATCGGTGTGTGTGCGCCCCCATTGCGCGCGCAGACAGAGCGGATTCGCGATTATCAAAGCGACATCGACGTACAGGACGATGGATCTCTAATTGTCCACGAAACGATTGAGGTGGAGAGCCACGGATACCGCATCCGGCACGGCATTTACCGCGACTTTCCAACGCATTATCGCGACCGGATGGGAAATCTCTACGTGGTGGGATTCGCCGTATTGGGAGCCTTGCGCGATGGCGCGACGGAAACCTACCGCATCGAAAATCACGCCAACGGAAAGCGGATCTACCTCGGCGATCCGAACCACTTAGTGCCTCCCGGGCTTCACGCCTATGAAATCACTTACACCACGAACCGCCAGATGGGATTCTTCCCGGACCACGACGAACTCTTTTGGAACGTGACCGGCAACGGCTGGATCTTTCCCATCGACCATTCCTCAGCAGCCGTACACCTGCCGGAACGTATTCCGGCGGCACAAGTGAAGCTCTCCGGCTACACTGGGCCACAAGGTTCGATGGCGCAAAATCTGACCTGGAGAACAGACGAGAACGGCTCGTTCGATTTCATATCGAATGCGGGCCTCGGTCCCGCCGAGGGGCTGACGATCCTGGTGCAATGGCCAAAGGGATACTTCGCTGAGCCAACCCCACAACAAAAAATCGCCTGGGTGCTGGCCGACAATCAGAGCGCGCTGATTCTGACCGCAGCGCTGCTGCTGGTGATTTGCTACTACGTCATCATGTGGTACCTCGTGGGGCGCGATCCCACGCCCGGCGTGATTGTGGTGCAGTACGAGCCTCCCGCCGATTTTTCTCCCGCAGCCGTGCGCGAACTGGTTCGCATGGGTTTCGACAAAAAGGCGTTCACCGCCGCCGTGTTGAACATGGCCGTCAAAGGATACCTGACGATCAAGGAGGACTTCGGGACTTACACGCTCTGCGCCACCGGTTCGGGCGGCGAGAATCTGGCACCCGAAGAGCAACTGGCGGGCGCAGCGCTTTTTGCCAACAACAACGTGATGGTGCTCCACAATACGAATCACACCGACATTTCCGCCGCCATCAACCTGCTGAAAGGAGCGCTGAAAAAGAAAGAAGAAAAGACGCTGTTCAACACGAATGCGTGGGTCACACTTCCCGCCGTGCTTCTTTCGATTGTGCTGCTAATCGTTGCGTCCTGCGCGGACGGCCCCCAAAACATTCCTGCAGTGGCATTTATCTGCCTTTGGCTCACGATCTGGACCATCGCGGTGTCGGGGATGGTAATCGCCGAGGCTTCCCTTTGCAGGAAGGCGTTTACGGACACGCATCACCGTATGGCGGCGGCCGGGCAAGCGACGTTCACCGGGCTGTTCATGATTCCCTTCCTGGGCGGTGAGGTAATGGGGCTCTTCTTCCTCGCGAAGATTGCCTCGACTCTTGTAGCGGTCCTGCTGATCGGCACCGCCCTGGTTCATCTCGCGTTCCACTTCCTGATGAAGTCGCCGACGCAGGCCGGGCGCAAGGCTTTGGACAAAATCGAGGGGTTCAAGAGATTCCTGAGCGCCGTCGAGGGAGACCGGCTGGACCGCATGGCGCCTCCGGACAAGACGCCGCAACTTTTCGAGAAATGCCTGCCCTACGCGCTAGCGCTGGATGTCGAGCAGGCGTGGGCGGAAAAATTCTCGGGCATCCTCAGTGCTGCTGGGCGCGCTCCCGGCAGCAGCACCGGCGTGTATTCCCCCGCGTGGTATTCCGGTTCACCGTGCACGAGCAGAGGAATCGCTGATTTTACGAGTTCGCTCGGCGGGTCTTTTTCTTCGGCGATTTCTTCGTCAGCGCAAGCGCCTGGGTCCAGCGGGGGCGGAGGTGGCGGATCTGGCGGCGGAGGCGCTGGTGGAGGCGGCGGAGGCTGGTAGAAACCGGCGCTCACATAGCGTGCTACGCAATTCTTGCAGCGAGCCCGCTAGCCCACGCGGGCGACGATGACGGTCATATCGTCCGCCTGTTCAGCTGTTCCGGCCCACTGCTCCGCGGACGACAGCAGCGCCTCGGCGAGACTTCTGGCGGGAAGATTCCGCTGACGCATCGCTTCTTCCTTCAGGCGGGCGTTGCCGAACTCCTCACCATAGACGTTTTCCGGCTCGGTCAGGCCGTCACTGAATGCCACAAGAACGGCCCCCGCCTTGACGGCGATGGTGCGTTGCGTAAAAGGATATTCTTCGAATAATCCGACCACCGTTCCCCCCTCGCTCAATTCGTCACAGGCGCCATTCTGAATCAGGAACGGAGCAAGATGTCCGGCGTTCGTGTATGTGAGCGTCTTGGCATCGCAGTCATAGACCCCGTAGAAGAACGTGGCGTAGCGATCGTCAGAAGTGTTCATGAAGAGATGCCGGTTGACCCGGCAGACGAGCTCCGCCGGTCCCATGCCGCCATCTTGCGTAGCAATCGTTCGCAGGGAGGCCTGCAAGCTCGCCATTAGCAAGGCCGCAAAGATGCCTTTGCCGCTGATATCCGCCAGCGCGATTCCAACTTGTGCAGGCCCAAGACGAATGAAATCGTAATAGTCGCCGCTGACGCTTCGTGCGGCACGGCAAATCGCCGAAAGTTCCAGCGAAGGCAGCGATGGAATCTCCTTCGGAAACAACAGCTCTTGAACTTCCCGGGCGATGGAAATTTCGTTTTCGAGTTTCTGTTTTTTCCGCTGATCTTCGATTAAGTCGGAAATGGAAGACGTCATTTCGTTGAAGGATTCGCCGAGCGCCCCGAGCTGATCCCGCTGGTGGACGCGAATGCGATGGCTGAAGTCGCCGCGCCGGACATGCAGTGTCGCTTCGTAGAGGTCGCCGACGGCGCGCGTAATCGTGCGCGTCACGATGATGCCGGTCACGAGAGCGGCAATCTCCATGGCCAGGAAGATGAATCCGGCAATCTCCAAGATCCGAATCAGCAATGGCCCCAAGGCTCCCACCGAACGAAAGAGCCGTTGGTTGACCGCCGAGGCGCGCAGAGCGAAGGAAGCAAGAACGGGGAATTCCCTTCCGGCGGAATCGCGATCCATGCTGGCGGCTTCGAAGGTGGATACGCCGTTGATCCGCGCATCCAGGAAATTCGTAGGGGGATGGACGAAGCGCTTGCGGCTGGCAATTTCCTGCCAGCCAACGTACACCTGGTTGTCGATATCGATCGAAAGCCCTTCCTGGGGACGATGAGCCGTGGGACGCAGAAGAATCAACTGGATGGGACCGAGCTCGGAATTGAGACCATCGAGAACTGCCGAAGTGACCGGCACCTGAAGGAGGATTTGCACGGTTCCTCGAGAGCCAGAAGCGTTCTCTACCGCAGCGACATACAGATTGCCCCCCTCCTGCGCCAGGCCCGCAAACTTCCGCGCGCCTGGTGAGAGCAGTTCTTTTCCCCGGTTCAGCCCGATGCGGCATTCCGGAAATTCCGCTTTCGTTGCGGCGACAAGGGCCGCCACATTAGGCAGGGAGAGAACAGCCGTCGAATTGGGGGGCGCGACAGGCGTCGCTTCTCTTTCGATGACGTTGGCCAGCGACTCGGCCGAGGACGAAACCAGTGCAATCCGGTCGTGCAAATCGTCTTCCAGAAGATGCGCGCCAAGCTGGAGGTACAGCAGATAGGACGCGAGCCCAGCCATGGTTAGCAGCAGCACCACCGGAACCACGGCGATGAAAACGTATGCCACGATGAGGCGGTTGCGCAGACGCCACATCAGGTGATGGCGAATCCACGGAATCACCCGGATTGCAAAATAGACCAACGCAATAAAAGTGAGGAAGGACAAAAACCCGCCAAAGGGAACTAGAATCCCCATGGCTTGGAGAATCTCGTGAATGAATTCAAGAAGGATGACGAGAAAAGCCAGGCGGTCGGCAAGCGTCACCCGCCGAAGAAACACCCACGACCGGCGAAGGGAAAATGACGTCAAGAAGGCTCTCTTTCCGGGAGTTGCTTCAGACCGGAGCGCGCGTCCGGCACCAAACACCACAATCTATCATGCGGCGCGGGTGATTTGACCGGGGATGTTTTCCGCGAAAGAGTTTATTTCGTCGTGTTGTTGGCGAGCCGCACCCGGCTGTGGCGGCGGCTATAGAAGAAATAGACGAACAACCCGATGATAAGCCAAATGATCAGGCGCGCCCAATTGACCCATCCGAGCTTGTACATCAGATACCCGTTTGACAAGACACCGAGTATCGGAACCACGGGAACCCAAGGAGTGCGGAAGGGCCGTTCCTGGCCCGGATTCGTCCGACGGAGAACCATCACGGCGACGCATACAATCAAGAACGCCAGCAGAGTCCCGATGTTCACCATTTCGCCGATGACGTTGATTGGGATGACGCTGCCCACCGCTGCGGCCACCAGCCCGACCAAGATAGTTGTTTTATACGGCGTCCGGAACTTCGGGTGGATGTCCGCAAAGAATTTTCGAGGCAGCAATCCATCGTTGGCCATTGAGTAAAGGACGCGCGTCTGGCCGAGCAGCATCACCAACATGACCGACGTTAGGCCCATCAGAGCCCCCAGCGTGATCAGATACGAAGCCTTCGTGAGCCCCACATCCAGAAAAGCCACCACGAGTGGCGCTTCGATGTTTACTTCTTTCCAGGGCACCATCCCCGTCAGAACGGCCGAAACGAGAATATAAAGTACCGTGCAGACAATCAGCGAAGCGATGATGCCGATCGGAAGATCGCGCTGCGGATTCTTGGCCTCCTGAGCCGTCGTCGACACGGCGTCGAAACCGATGTAAGCGAAGAATATGTAGGCCGCCGCTCTCCCGATTCCCGAGAATCCCATCGGCGCGAACGTGGACCAATCGTGTCCCCAATTCCCCGGATGAACGTACTTGGCGCCGAGCACGATAATGAACAATACGACGGAGACTTTGATGGCCACGATCGTCGCGTTGAATGTGGCACTCTCCTTGATCCCAATCACCAGCACAGCCGTGATGATCAAAGCGATGATGAAGGCCGGAAGATTGAAGCCGATCTCGATGCCGAATAGATGCGGCGCCCCTACCAGATCATGCGCTCGCCGCACTAACTCCGGTGATTGCGCGCTGATGATATCGGCCACCCTTGCCAGGAATTGCTGGCTGCTCTCCGCGACAGTTGGATTCGCTGCATGAGCCATTTCACGCGCAACGATGGTTTCAGCCGTCCGCTGCGCGGTCCAATGGTCGTAGGCCAGCCACAGCGGCATCTTCAGATTGAATATCCTCAGAAACTCGATGAAGTGATTCGACCAGCCGGAAGAAACCGTGCTGGCTCCCATGGCGTATTCCAGTGTCAGGTCCCAGCCGATAATCCAGGCGAATAACTCTCCCAGGGCTGCATACGCATAGGTATATGCACTGCCGGCCAACGGAATCATCGCGGCAAATTCCGCGTAGCAAAGCCCCGCAAACGCGCAGCCCAGCCCGGAGAGGACGAAAGAGAGCATCAGCCCCGGCCCGGCATAGAGAGAACCCAGGCCGGTCATGACGAAGATTCCTGCGCCGATGATCGCGCCGATGCCGAGCGCCGTCAGCGAAACAGGGCCGAGCGTCCGTTTGAGCGTCCGCTCGCCGGTGGCGTTCGCCTCGTTCAACAGCCAGTCCATCGGCTTTTTCGCCAGCAGCGGATTCGGCATTTCTAGCGTTCCTCCTGAAGGACCGGCATTTCATTGACGAGCAATTTCATGCTTCCGCCTTTTTCCCTGCCCATCGCCAAAGGGCGTAAACGGGTATGCCGAGCACTACGATGATTAAGCCGGGCCAAGTGTACTGCGGTTTGTAGCGCAAGAGTTGTATCTCAAGAAAAACAGCCATCAGCAAATACAGTGCTGGCAAGACGGGATAGCCGATGGCTTTGTAGGGCCGCTCCAAATCCGGTTTTTTTGCGCGCAGAACGAAAAGGCCGCTCAAGGTAAGAATGTAAAAAATCAAGACGGCGAAAATCAGGAAATCCAGCAATTGGTTGTAGGTTCCTGAGAGGCAGAGGATCGAAGCCCACACGCCTTGAATCACCAAAGCGACGCTGGGAGCATGAAAGCGGTTCACCTTGCCGACGGACTCAAAGAACAGGCGATCTTTCGCCATCGCGTAATAGATGCGCGCCCCGGAAAGAATCAGGCCGTTATTGCATCCGAAGGAAGAGATCATGATCGCGATGGCCATGATCCATGCGCCTGCCGAGCCGAAAACTGCCGCGCAAACAGCCGTGGCCACGCGCCCATCGGCGGCGAACTCTATCCCTCGCGAGAGAACCGCCGCACCGGCGGGGTTTCCCGATATCGGCAACACGCGCAGGTATGAAATGTTAGTCAGGATGTAGAGAAACACGACGATGCTGGTGCCGAGCGCCAGCGAGAGCGGCAGATTCCGCTTCGGATTGCGGACCTCGGCGGCGGTGAATGTGACGTTGTTCCAGGCGTCCATCGCGAAGAGCGAGCCCACCATGGCCACGCCGACCAGCGTCACTGTTCCGATCCACCACTTCGGCGAGTCGGGGGGATATAGGTGGAGCGTGCTCAGCCCGGAATTGCGCCAAAAATCATGGAAATTCGCCGCCCGCGCGGCCGCTGTGGAGAAAAAAACTCCGAGCAGGGCCAGACCGGCGAGCGACGCTACCTTTATGACGGTGAGTATATTCTGAATGATTTTGCCGAGCGTCAGCCCACGTGTATTGATCCACGTTAGGATCAGGACGGACGCGATGGCGAATAAATTCTGGCGATTGAGGCCGACGTCGTAGGGACCGAGTGTGCCGAACCACAGATTCCAGGGCCCGAACGTCCCGATTTTCCAGATCCAGTGCCCTGAGGCAAACCATGGGAGGAGGACCGCAGTGAACTTCGCGAATGCAATGCCGACGGCCGCGATTGTCGCCGTCTGAATCACCAGCAGCATCGTCCAGCCGTAGAGAAAGCCCCAGAGCGGGCCGAGCGATTCCCGCAGGTAGACGTATTGCCCGCCTGCATGAGGCATCGCCGCTGCCAGCTCGCCGTAACTCAAGCCTCCGATAAGCGTCATTACGCCGGATGCGATCCAGACGGCAATCAGCAGCCCCGGACTCTGCACCTGGTGGGCGATATCGGAAGAGACGATGAAGATAGCCGAACCGATCATCGACCCGACGACGATCATCGTCGAATCGAAGAGACCGAGGCCCTTTACCAGGCCTCCCGGTTCCGGGCTTGCGGTCATCTGGTTGGCGACGGCGTGCTCTGCCATTCGGTTTAGCCTTCAGCTCCTCGAAGCCAATGCTTCCACGGCAATTTGCATGTATTCTCGCGCGCGTTTGCCCGGGTCTGGCGCATCCCGCAAATCCCGGATCACGGCTACGGAATCCGCACCGGCGCGGTAAACTTGTCCGGCGGAATCTACTGTGATACCGCCGATGGCCACAAGCGGTTTCTTCGTTGCCGCGCGTGCCCGGCGGACGAATTCCAGCCCCACAACAGGATCCGGATTTTCTTTTGTGCCGGTCGGGAAAACAGGCCCCACAGCTATATAGTCCGCCGAAGTGGAGGCTGCTGCGTAGAGTTGCTCGAGGTTGTGTGTCGAAACTCCCACCCACATCCCTTGTCCGCAAACTCTCCGCGCATCTTCGGCCGGGAGGTCCTCCTGCCCGACGTGAACTCCCGCGGCGCCGGCAATCAGCGCGATGTCCAGGCGGTCGTTGACGATGAGCCTGACGGAAGTCTCGCCAAACGCGGATTTCAATTGCCGGGCTGCCTCGAAGACCGCGCGCGCCGGCGTTTTCTTGGCCCTCAATTGGAGCAAATCAACTCCAGCGCCAGCTAACGCTCTGGCCAAAGGCAGCACATCCGGCGCTTCGGGAGTCGAGTCGAGAATGGCGTAAAGGGGCGGAAACACTCAGCGGCTCCGGCTCACTTGCCAGCCACCACCAGAAGCTTTTCCAGGAAATGCGTGTCGAAATTCCCGCCAGCGAAGTCCGGGTCTTCCAAAATTCGCTTGTGCAGAGGAATTGTCGTCTTGACGCCTTCAACGACAAACTCGTCCAGCGCTCGCCGCATTCGCGCGATGGCTTCGGTCCGGTCGTGCCCGTGCACGATCAGTTTGGCGATCAGCGAATCGTAGTACGGAGGCACGACGGCATCGGAATAGGAGGCGGTATCGACGCGCACGCCGGGACCGCCGGGAACGCGGAATGCCGTGATGCGCCCAGCCGATGGCGTGAACGTCTCAGGGTCTTCCGCATTGATGCGGCACTCAATCGAGTGGCCTGAGAATTTCACCGGGCCGACGATCTCTTCGAGCTTCGCTCCGGCGGCCACCTTAATTTGCGTCTTCACCAGATCGACGCCTGTAACCATTTCCGTCACCGGGTGCTCTACCTGGATGCGCGCGTTCATTTCAATGAAGTAGAGCTTTCCGGACTCGTCCCGCAAAAATTCCACCGTGCCGGCGCCAACATAGCCAATTTTCTTGAGCGCCTCAACGACGTGCTTGCCGATGCGGTTGCGCGTCGCACTGTCCACGCCCATCGAGGGGGATTCTTCGAGCACCTTCTGATGCCGGCGTTGAATCGAACATTCCCGCTCGCCGAAGTGGATGACGTTGCCGTGCCGGTCGCCCATCACCTGAAACTCAATATGGCGCGGCCGCTCGATCAACTTCTCCATGTAGACGTTTCCGCACCCAAACGCCTGCTCGGCCTCGGCACGCGCCGTCTGGAACGAGGGAATCAATTCGCGCTCCGTCCGCACGATGCGCATGCCGCGCCCGCCGCCTCCCTCTGCAGCTTTGATCATCAACGGCAGACCGATTTCCTTGGCCGCCTTTCGCGCGGCTTCCTCGTCGGGGACCACTCCGGCGCTACCGGGAATGATGGGTAAGCCTGCCTCGCCCATGGCTTGGCGCGCCCGGTCCTTTTCTCCCATCAGCCGGATGACTTCCGGAGACGGACCTATGAAGGTGATGTGCGAGGCTTCGCACACTTCCGCAAAATTGGCGTTTTCAGAGAGAAATCCGTAGCCGGGATGAATCGCGTCCACATTGGCGATTTCCGCAGCGCTGATTACCTGCGGGATATTCAGATAGCTTTCACTGCTGCGCGGCGGGCCGATGCAGATGGCCTCGTCCGCAAATCGCACGTGGAGCGAGTTGCGGTCGGCTTCCGAGTAGACAGCGACGGTCTGGATACCAAGTTCCTTGCACGCGCAGAGAATGCGGAGGGCGATTTCACCGCGATTGGCTATCAGGATCTTCCGGAACATTTGCCTGAAGTTACTTCTTTCGGAGCGGCCGGATGCCGAACAACGGCTCGCCGTATTCGACGGGATTGCCGTTCTCCGCAAAAATCCGTACCACTTCTCCCGCGACATCCGCTTCGATTTCGTTCATCAGTTTCATGGCTTCGATGATGCACAGAACCTGCCCCGCTTCTACCTTCGACCCAACCGTGACGAACGCTTCGGCTCCGGGGCTCGGTGCGCCGTAGTAAGTGCCGACGATGGGCGATTTCACCAGATGAACATCGTCCGACCGGCCCGACTCGCCCGAAACTTCGTGCGAAGGCGCAGGCGCCGAGCCTGTTCCCCCGGCGGCATGGCTTGGTGTAGTGGCGATTGCAGGAGCCGCCACGACGATTTCTGGCACGGGCAGTGCGCGGTAACCGCCGGCTCCTATAGAAGGCTTCTTCAGCCGGATCCGCAGGCCGCCGTGCTCGTACTCGAACTCTTCGAGCCCGTGCTTATCCATGAATTCAAGCAGTCGCTCGATTTCCGGCAGGTTCACGCCTCCGGAAGCCGTCTTTGCCGCAGACGCTTTCTGGCTTTTGGGTTTTGCCATCTATAGTTCCAGGAAGTCCCTTGTCGCTGTGGTCAGGTCCACCGACCCGCGGGAGGTTACCACGACATCGTCTTCAATCCGAATCCCACCCAAACCCTCGATATACGCGCCGGGCTCAATCGTGACAACCATGCCTTGTTCCAGGGGAGTAGGATCGCCCGCCCCCAAGCGCGGCATTTCATGCACTTCTATTCCCAGGCCGTGCCCCGTACTGTGCGTGAAGAACTGCCCGAAGCCGCGGCGCGTCAGGACTTGCCGCGCTGCCTTGTCTACATCTCCTGCCGTGACACCGGGCCTGACAGCCGCCTTTGCCGCCTCCTGGGCTTCCCGCACGGCCTGATACATCCGCCGCACGCGAACCGGAGCGCGACCCAGGAAGACGGTTCGCGTCATGTCACTGCAATAACCGCAGAGTATAGCACCCTGGTCGAGGACTACCAATTCGTTTTTGCTGAGCAGTTTGGAGGCCGGACGCGCATGAGGAAGTGCCGAGCGCGTCCCAGAAGCGACGATTGTTTCGAAGGACGGCCCACTCGCCCCCCGCATCTTGATCTCATACTCGATCTCTGCCGATACCTGGATCTCCTGCGCGCCGATTCTGACCTTTTGCAGCACGGATGCAAAAACTTCACTGATGAGCCGAGAGGCGGCCTTCATTGTGGCCAATTCGCCGGGTTCTTTAATCGCGCGCAGCTTCTCAACCAGGCCACTCGCCTCGACCCATCGAATCCGGCCGCGCAAGGCGCCGTCCAAAATGCGCTTGTGGCCCACCGTGAGCTGCGAACCGCTGTATCCGAGCCTTATCCTTCCCCGTTGGCGGCGCAGATACTCCGCAGTAGATGCCAGAAGCCCCTTCCGAGCAATTTCCAGCGCCACTCCAGAGCCTGACAGTTCCTCCTGAGCCTGAATCGTATAGCGGCTGTCTGTGATCAGCGCTTCCTTGGCGGGTGTGAGGAGAAGTATCCCCGCGCTCCCCGTGAAACCGGTCAGGTACCGGACGTTGGGAAGAGCCGTAATTAGCAGCGTATCTGCTTGTTTTTGAGAAAGAAGCGGCCGGAGACGCTCAATGCGTCTCCGGCCGGAATGTTCCTTGCCCGTCTTTTCCGTCACGTCAAATGGCCGGCCCTCGTGCTGCCGCAATCAGCTCGGCAGAATGCGGGGCGTCAGGAAGAAGAGAAGCTCCTGCGATTGCGAGTTGACGGTCGTGTGCTTGAACAGGTTGCCAATCACCGGCAGGCTGCCAAACAGCGGCACTTGCTGGATGTCGGTCCGCTGCTGCGACACGATGATGCCGCCGATGACCACCGTTCCGCCGTCGTTGATCAGCACCTTCGTGTTGGCTTCCTGCGTGTCGATAGCCGGGATGCCTTGCACACGCGGAATCGACTGGTCGATTTGGTCGTTCTTCACGTCCACATCCATGAAGATCGTTCCTTCCGCCGTAATCTGCGGGGTCACGTCGAGTTCGAGCACCGCATCCACGTACTGAACGGAAATCGTGTTGTTGATGATCGTCTGCACCGGTATTCGCGTACCTTGCTTCACGGTGGCTTTCTGGTTGTTCTGCGTGATTACCTTCGGCTTCGAGAGCAACTTGCCCACGCCCCGGTCTTCCGCCGCGTTGATGACGAAGTCCACGGCCGCGTTCGGCGACGCGAAGAGATACTGGAACCCGCTGGTCGGAACGCTCGTGCCGAGATTCGTCAACAGCGGGATCTGGGCGCCACTTGTAGTTGAACCTCCCGAACCGATGATGATCGGCGGTGCAGGCGTGAATGTCGTTGGGCTCGCGCCTGTGGTCGGGTCTCCGGAAATCCCGTTGAAGTTGTGCGTCGTTGAATATCCTAGAGAAAGGCCGAGCTCGGTTCCAACCTCGCGTGAGAAGTTCCGGTTCGCCGCCACGACGCGTGCTTCGATTTCCACCTGCTGCGACTTCTTGTCCAGTTGGCGCAGAAGGTTGTCGATCACCGGCAGCACGCTCGGAATATCGCGAATGATGAGCGTATTGTCGCGGCTGTCGGAGATCACGTCACCGCGCGACGAGAGGAATTTCTTCACGATATTAATCATATCGTCCGACTTGGCGTAGCTCAGCACGCGCGTTGTGGTGACGACATCGGCCGCTTCCGCTTGAGCCTTCGCCAGATCGCGATCCTGTTCCGCTTCTTTCTTGACGGTATCTTTCGTCGCGATGCGCAGGACGTTGCCGTCGAGTTGCTTTTCCAGGTCGTTATTCCGCAGCACGATGTCAAGGGCCTGATCCCACGGCACGTCATCAAGAACGATCGTCAGGGAGCCCTTCACGTTGGGATCCACCACGACGTTCAGACCGCTGATCTCATGAATCAGGCGGAAGAAGTCGCGCAGGTCTACGTCCTTCAGATTCACGGAAATCGGCTCGCCCGTGTAATGCGTCGGAGCCTCAGCGCCGCCGGCAACCGAAAAACCAGATGTGCCCGCGCCGGAGGCGAATGTAGTTGCTCCTGCCGCGCCCGTGCTCG
Source organism: Candidatus Acidiferrum sp. (assembly GCA_035524135.1). GTDB lineage: Bacteria > Acidobacteriota > Terriglobia > Acidiferrales > UBA7541 > Palsa-295. Next base: position 28,703 of record DATKPM010000038.1, read on the forward strand.
AGCTGGACGCCGAGCCAAGAGAGCTCGCAACTCCCGCGGTCACTTGGCGAGCAGTTGCCGGAGACATTTCCTGCACAGCCGTTCCAGCGGTGGCCGTAGCCGGTGAAGCAAGCGCCGCGGAAGATTGCGTAAGATTCGCGGGAAGCATCGTCGCTGGCGCCGCCACTTGCGGGCTGCTCGACGCAGGCTTATAGGAAGCCGTCTGAACGGACGGTGTGGCGGATGGCGCCGGCGTTGGAGCGACAAATTTCGTAGTCTGCTCGGCAGGAACCGCCTCTGTGGGAGCAGCCTTCGCGGGTCCGCTTGCCGCAGCGCTGGGCGCGAATCCAACCGTCACTTGGCTGCCGTTTGCATTAATCGTATAGGCAGATGGCTGCCGGAGATCGATCACGACCCGCGACACTTCCGGCGTGAACTGCGCAAGCCGCACTTCCCGCACAGGATCAAGATTGCTGGCGATCTGCCGGGTTGAAGCCCTCAGGTGTGTTCCGGAAAAGTCCAGAACCAGCCGGTCGGGATTGTGCAGGCGCAGCGCATGATAAGCGAGAGGCCCGTTGCCCATAACGCTGACTTCGGTCGTTCCGCTATCATCCTTCAAACTTACGCTCTCAATTGCCCCGATTCCCTCCGCACGGGTACCCTCTGGCCTTGCCGAAACCGTCTTCATCTCCGCAGCAGTGGTCGGTTGCGCTCCCGACGGGCTCGCAGGGCTCACGGGCGTTTTTTCCACTGGCGTGGCCAGCGGCTTTCCGACAAGCAGAGTCAATTCCGCATTGTCCGTGCGGTCGACGCGGGGCTGCACCCCGCTCGCCAAGAGCACTTCGACCCGTACCACCGGCTTCTGCCCTTCTTCATAAGTAAGCAAGCGATAGCCCTTCACCAGATCGCTGTCAACGATCCGCGCGCCAGCCGTGTCGCCCGAAGAGACACCCGTCAGGTCCACGACAAAAAGTGATTCGCTTGGCCGGTAGGTGGTGTAGTCGAATGGGCCATTGGCCTGCGCCACCAGCACGACGCCACCATCCTTCACCGTGGCCTTGACGTGCACCACGGGCGAATCCGCGGCCATCGCCGCTCCGCCTGTCAGCATCAGGCCCAGCGCCAACCCGGCGGCTAAGCCCCATCCCCTGCGAATGATCCTCATTGCTGCTCTCCTGCACTGGCGTAGATTCGCTTCGTGACTTCCCGCTCCACGGGTCTGCCGAAAGCGTCCTTCGAGAACTCCTGGAATGTGACTCCATCCAGGCCGATCTTTTCTACCGTCCCGTCGTATAGACGGTCCCCCTCGCGGAGGAAATACACGCGCTGTTCGGGATTCGAAACAACCGCCAACATTCCGTTAGGCGACTTGACCGTTCCATCCACTCGAACCGTCGCAACTACCAGACCCGCTTTCCCAGGCGGCAGATGTGCGCCCATCGCTTTCTTCTCGTTCACGAGCGGAACGAAGGGATCGCGCCGGACCACATTGGCATCGGATGCATCCGCTGGCGCAGCAGCCGGTGCGCTCGCATCTGCGACTGGGGCCGGAGCAGGCTTTGCGGCAGCGGCCTTGTGATGCGTCCGGGATTTGGCATGAGCGGCCTGCGCGGAGACTCCCGGCAGGATACATGCGGCAATTGCCACCGCTCCGCACGCCGTCAAGATCGACTTGGCCAGGTTCATATTCATCGCCCTACCGACGCTTTCTCGGCGCGGCCGTAGGAGTGGTTGTGGCCGTTTGATCGGCCGATTTTGTGAAGAATGTCGTCACCAAAAATGTCCCCGTGACGGACGTTCCCGGAGTCATGTGAAACTTGGGAGCGCTATTGCCGGAGACTCCATTCAGCTTCAGATTGCTCACGTTGATGATGCGCGACAAACGGCCCAGGCGCGAGAAGAAGTCGAGCACCGAGTAATACGGCCCGTCTGCCTCAACCTCGAACGGCAACTCAAAGTAGTACTGCTTCTGGTTCACACCCTTTGCCGTCAAGCGCCGAAGCGTGACTCCGGAGCTGACAGCCGCCCCCTGCACCATCAAAATGAATTGGTCGGTCTGCTTGTCCTCGGGGACGATCGTCTGCAGCGTTGCAAGTTGCTTCTGCAGAGCTTCCATATCCGATTGCAGTTCCGCCCGGCGTTGCTTGTATACGCGCAGATTCTGAACTTCTGTTTCCAGAGGCTTATATTCCGCCTGGGCCGCTTCGAGCTGCGACCTTACTGTCGCTACAGGTGAGCCCGGGACATAAATCCCCACCAGAACCAGGACAACGGCCAAGGCAAAGTAGAAAACCGCTTGCAGGGGCCAGGGCCAGTCACGAAACGCGGTAGGCATGGCTAGCTCCTCCCCCTGGCATTTGCAGGCTTGCTCGCGCCGCTCGCAGGCTTCTCTTGCGCCTGTCCGGGCGGCGGTGTTGCCTGAGCGATGGCGGCGCTAATCGAAAAGGCGAACGTCTCGACGCCTTTCGCCACGTCGTTTTCCTTCGCTTCTTTGATTTCGATCTGGTTGAAGTACCCCGAGCGCTGCAGTTGCGTCAGGAAGTTGGCGACGGCGTTGATCGATCCGGCGTCTCCCTGGATTTCAATGGCATTGTCCGTCTGCGTGAGCGACGTCAGCCACAGCTCATCCACTCGCACGACGGTGTTGGCCACCTGTTGCAGCAACTCTTGTGCGCCCGTGCGGTTCTTCTGCAGTTGCTCGATGACGTCGATCCGCGTCTGCAGCGTCTGCTTCTGCTGCTCGAATTGCGTCACGTCCGCCTTCACCTGCTGCAAACTCTGCCTCTCGGCTTTGAGTGAGGCGATCTTCGCGTTCGTCGCGTCCAGGTCCCGTTTTTCTGAGAAGTAAAAGGACCCGAGGACAACCAGGGCGATGCCCACCGCCACAAGGAAGAAGATCACCTGAACCGTCGCCTCCAGCGGAACCGCCTTTTTCGCCGCTTTCGGCCTTGCCTGCCCGAGTAAGTTGATCCGGATCATGGCGTGTCAAAGCTCCTCAGCGCCAGGCCCACTGCGATCACCAGGCGCGGCGCCAGCTCGCGTATCTGGTTTTCATCGTGACGCCCAGGATTGATTTCGATTTTCCGGAAGGGGTACAACTCTTCCACCGGCATGGCAAATTCTTCTTTGAGCAAGTCCAGAAGACCGGGGACGCGCGCCGTTCCGCCCGCCACGTAAATCCGGCGAATATTCTCTCCGCTGGCCGTCGCGCGGAAGAAATCGAATGTCTTCTGAATTTCCAGGATCAAAATGTCCGAGACGGAACGAAGAATTCCCGCCCGCTGCTCTTCGCTCACGCCGGCAAGCGTCCCGCCCATCTTCAGTTGCTCGGCGTCCTCAAAGCTGAGGTCGAGTTCCTTCTGCAGCGCATCGGTATATTGGTTTCCGCCGACGGAGACGTCGCGCGGGAACAACGGCGTCCATCCGCGAACAATGTTGATGTTCATCACGCTCGCGCCGATATTCAGCAGCGCCACAACCTGCGAAGGATCCGGGTCGTAATTCACTTCGAAGCAGTTCTGCATCGCCAGAGCGTCGATATCGACCACCACCGGCGTCTTCCCCGCCTGCGCCAACACGTTCGTGTGGTTCAGAATCTTGTCTTTCTTCACAGCCACCAGCAGGACGTCCATCTGGTTTTCGGTCGCTTCCAGCAGTTGATAGCTGACGTTCACATCCGCGATATCGAAGGGGATGTGCTGGCTGGCCTCTGCCTGCACTCGGTCGTACAGCTCTTCTTCAGTCATCAGGGGCATGCTCACCCGCTTGACAATCACCGAATGGCCGGATACGGAAGTTGCCACTTCCTTGGACTTGATCTTTTGTGTGTCAAAGATCGAGATGATTTTTTCCGCGACCGAAGGAGCATCCATGATCGCGCCGTCAACCACGGTGTCTTGCGCCAGCGCTTCCAGCCCGTAACTCACCAGCTCGTAGCCCGTCTTTGTCTTCCTTAGCTCCACTGCCTTGACGGAGCTCGACCCAATGTCCAGGCCAATCAACGACTTCGTTTTACCCAGATTGAACATCGCGCGGCCCCTCGTTCCTCACGTCGCCCCGCTCTTTCACCTCAAGCAGGACGGCCCGCCTGCAAACGAATCTCACTGGCTTTGTTTCTTGCTGAATGCCCCTTGCCCTGCCCGTTGCCGCCACCCCGAAACCCAGAAGCCAAAAATCACGGCCTATGGCCATGAGTACTAAGCCTGCCGGTACGCTCTGCTTTCACCGTTTATTACATCCGCGACTCAGAGTGTCAAGCGACCTCTGCCTCTGGTGTGCTTTTGGTAAAACCCCAGTCCTTTGGTACAGGTAGGCGAAAAGTACAGGTCGAAGGACAGGTAAAGGGTCCGGGAAGTGGTTGAGCGGAAGGAGGCTTTGGGCGAGGTAAGCGCCGGAACTAGTTCGCTTTCTGTTTACTTTTTCTTCGGGTGGGTAATTTGAAGTTTCTGCCAGATGTCCTCGACTCGTTTTTTCGTTGACGAGTCCATCTTGATTTCATCCGGCCAGCGACCTGCGTAGCCCTCTTCTTTCCATTTGCGCGTCGCATCGATGCCCATCTTTGACCCGAAGTCCTGGAGCCGGGCGGCGTGGTCCAGCGTATCGACCGGACCAAGAACAAATTGTATGTCCCGCTCCGGGTCAATCGCACAGAGAGTTTTCCAGACGACCTCTGCGGGGTCTTGGACGTTCACGTCGTGATCCACCACAACCACAACTTTCGTAAACATGGCTTGCCCGAGCGACCAAATCGCGTTCATCACTTTCCGCGCCTGCCCCGGATAGCTCTTCTTGATCGCAACGATCATTAGATTCTGAAAAATCCCCTCAGCGGGCATCGAAACATCGACAATTTCCGGGAATTGCATCTTCATCACCGGCAGAAAAATCCTTTCGATTGCATGACCGATATAGAAGTCTTCCTGAGGCGGAGGCCCGACGATTGTCGTCAGATAGACCGGCTCCTTGCGGTGCGTAACGCAGGTGACATGAAAGACGGGGAACTGCCCTTCTAACGAATAAAAGCCGGTGTGGTCGCCAAATGGACCCTCGGTCCTCATTTCTCCAATCTCCACATATCCTTCCAGCACGATTTCGGCGTTGGCTGGAACTTCCAGATCCACGGTCTTGCACGCCACCAGCTCGACAGGCTCGCGTCTCAGGAAGCCGGCAAAGAGAAACTCGTCCATGTCAGGCGGCACAGGCAATATTCCCGCCATGGCTGTCGCCGGGTCTGCACCGATTGCTACTGCAACCTCCAATTTTCCTCCGGGATTTTTCTCCCGCGCGCTGCGGTAATGATCCGCTCCGTGCTTCTGCGTTTGCCAATGCATTCCCGTCGTGCGCGCGTCGAACACCTGCATGCGATAGGTCCCGACGTTCCTTTTTCCGTTCTCCGGATTCTTGGTGATCACCATCGGCCAGGTGATGTATCTCCCGCCGTCCTGCGGCCAGCACTGCAGGATGGGAAAGTCGAACAGGGAAAAACCCTCCGTCTTGACCACTTCCTGGCAGTCTCCGCTGCGGACGGATTTCGGAAAGAACGCGCCGACTTCCGCCAGCTTCGGCAAGAGCTTCAACTTCTCAAGGATCCCTTGAGGCGATTGCACATCAATGAAAGACCGAACGCGGTCCGCTACTTCTTCAAGAGAATCCACTTCCAGCGCCAAGTTCATCCTTCTCTTCGAGGCCACCAGATTCGTCACCACGGGCATCGCGTAACCCTCGGGCCGATCAAAGAGAAGCGCGGGGCCGCCGGCCTTGACTCCGCGATCCGTCAATTCCGTGATTTCAAGAACCGGATCGATTTCTGCGGAGACGCGCTGTAGTTCCCCGCTCTTTTCGAGCTTCTTTAGAAAATCCCGCAAATCACGGTACGCCACTTCCCCTCCCACACGATTTACGCTGAAAAGCCGTCAAACTCTACCATGGCCGCCAAGCCCGCAGAACCTTGCGTCTTTGCTTTGCCCAACCAATGATACGATAGCGCCGCTTTCCTAACGGGAAACCACGCGGCGGCGCAGAGCGTCTGAAAATTAGAGCCCCACGGCCACCGCTCTTCCGCCGGGCTGCTGACATCTATATCAAGTTCCATGGACAGGTGGCATGTCCTTTCGAGAATCCTATCAACAAAACAAGTTGAAATACTGGCTGGCCCTGGCGGCGGTTGTAATCTTGGCCGTCTTCTTGATTCATGCCTTGAAGCCGAAAGCCGTGAACTACACCCTTGTCACCGTGAAGCGGGGTGACATTCATGCCACCGTGCAGGCCACTGGCACCATCAATCCCCTCACCACTGTTCCTGTCGGTTCCTACGTTTCGGGTACCGTTCAATACATCTTCGCTGATTTCAACACACGGGTTCACAACGGGCAGGTGCTCGCCCAGCTCGACCCCGCCATCTATGAAGCGCAGGTCGTCACCGCGCGCGGCAATCTTGCCAACGCGAAGGCCAACTTGGCCACGCTCGAAGCCAACGTCGGCGTTGCCGAAGCGAACCTCGCCAAGTCGAAAGCCAACGTGGATTATCAGTCGGCCACGGCCAAACGCTCGCAGGACCTTTTTCAGTCGGGCATCGTCTCTGCTGATGCGAACCAATTGACACAATCCACCATGGAACAGGCAAACGCCGACCAGCAGTCCGAGCAGGCCGCCCTCGATCAGGCGAAAGCTACTTATGCTCAGGCAAAAACACAAATCACAGCGATGCAGGGCGCCCTGGATCAAGCGGAAACTAATCTCCGCTACACGACAATTCTCTCGCCGATCACAGGCACCGTGATTGCCCGCAATATCGACGTCGGCCAGTCCGTCGCCGCAACGTTGCAGGCGCCGAACGTCTTCACCGTTGCGCAGGATTTGAAGCGCATGCAAGTCTACGCCAGCACAGATGAGTCCGATACGGGCAACATCAAGATCGGCACGCCAGTTACGTTCCAGGTCGATGCGTTTCCTACCGAGCAGTTTACAGGCCGCGTCACCACTCTGCGCTTGAACGCCACTACCGTCCAAAATGTGGTCACTTACAACACCGTCATCGACTTCGACAACCCGCAGGAAAAGCTTCTGCCCGGCGAAACGGCCTACGTCACAATTCCCACGGGCGACGCGAAAAATACCGTCGAAATTCCCAACGCCGCGCTCAGCTTCACTCCCGACCTTCCTCGCCAGACCATCCTTGCCCTCTTCAAGCAATACAAGATTTCGCGCGAAGCCTCGACGACGCATCTCGGCGGATGGCAGATCGTGTGGAAACTCGGAGCGAAGAATGAGCCATATCCCGTGGCCGTCCGTTGCGGCATCACAGATTTCAACAACACCCAACTTCTTGACGGCGACGTGAAGGAGGGCGATCAACTGATCACCGCGCAGACCAATTCCTCGGGCGCAGCTTCTTCCGGCAGGGCGCCAGGCATGGGCGGACCTGTGGGAGGAGTCAGGAGGTGATGCGGCGATGAACCTCTCCGAAGTGATTCGCATCGCATTGCGGGCGCTGGCGCGCAACAAGATGCGCACGATCCTGACCATGCTCGGCATCATCATCGGCGTCGGCGCGGTGATTTGCACGGTCGCGATCGGCGAGGGAGCCAGCGAGCAAGTCCAGGCACAGATTCAAAGCCTGGGCGACAACATGATTATGGTGTTTGCGGGAAGCGTGAATTCCGGCGGCGTTCGTTTGGGCAGCCAGGCTACCAAAACTCTTACCGTGGAGGACGCCGAAGCGATGCAGACGCACATTCCAACGCTGGCGCTCGTTTCTCCCGGCCTCGGATCCAGCGTTCAGGTGGTCAACGGCAATCTGAATTGGTCCACGCGGGCGCAAGGCGCGGGCGCGTCCTATTTTCAAATCAGAAAGTGGCCGATTGCAGAAGGCAGCAGTTTTTCCCAGCGCGATGTCGACGTTGCCGCGAATGTCTGTGAACTGGGCCAAACCGTCGCCACGCAAATCTTCGGCGATCAGGATCCCATCGGCCAAACAATCCGCATTCAGAATCTCCCGTTCCGCGTGCTCGGATTGCTCGCCGCCAAGGGCCAATCGACATTTGGCCAGGATCAGGACGACACGATCATCATGCCGTACACCACAATGATGAAGAAGATCGCGGGCATCGACTGGCTGCAATACATCATGGCTTCGGCCACATCGCAGGGCGATATTCCCGCGGCGATGTCGCAGACCTCCGCGTTGCTTCGCCAGCGCCACCATCTCCGCGCCGACGAGGCTGACGACTTCATCATCCGCAGCCCCACGGAACTGGCCGACGCGGCCGCAGGAACTTCCCGAATCTTGACGCTGCTGCTCGCCAGCATCGCCTCGGTCTCGCTTCTCGTCGGGGGCATCGGCATCATGAACATCATGCTCGTCTCCGTCACGGAGCGGACGCGCGAAATCGGCGTGCGCATGGCCGTGGGGGCCACGGAGCAAGACGTGCAGAAGCAATTCCTGAGCGAGGCGGTGGTGCTGAGCTCGCTCGGCGGGTTGATCGGAATCGCCGTCGGCGTCGTCGGCTCAATCGCAGTCTCTAAATGGCTTGGGTGGAACACGCTGGTTTCCACCAGCTCGATTCTGATCGCCGCGCTTTTCTCCGCCGGCGTCGGCATTTTCTTCGGCTACTATCCCGCGCAAAAAGCGGCGCGGCTCGATCCCATCGAGGCTCTTCGCTATGAATAAACTGGCTCGCATCGCCGCTGCATCGTTCACGCTTCTCGCCATGCTTTCGTTGGCCTCGACGGCCCGCGGGCAAGGAAAGAAAAACGCGGCCGGAGAAGAATTCTTCATCATTTCGTCGGTAGACTTGAAGGATTCGCAGCTTCTGCTGAAGCGTCCTACGGAAGTGACGATCGAAATGAAAGTGACGCCCACGACGAAAATGTTCGACGAGCAGCACAAGCCCGTTCACATTTCCGACTTTCGCGCAGGAGATACGATTTGGGCCATCGCCAGCACGGATTCTTCCGGCGAGCTGGTTGCTTCGAATATTCGCGTCGGCCCCATGACCGTTCAGGAGCTTCACGCCTTGTACCTCGATTATCCGGTGATCCAACCGTAAGGCCGGGCTCGCGGACATTCGAAGACGCGCAGTAAATTTCCTCATTTCACCGAACGGGCGCGCTCTCAAGCGCCTTGCTCCTTCCCTTTTCTTCCATCTTTGCCATCAAGTAAGCCGCCAGATCGCGATACCGCGCCACCAGCGCGTTGCTCGAGCTGCTCATCAGCGGCATTCCCATCTTCACCGCTTCGGTCAATTGGCGGTAATCGTTCGGCAGGCGGCTAACGACCGGCCGCTTCAGTTCCCTTTCGATGTCCCTCCACGCGTCCTGATCGTTCTGCCGCCAGCGGTTGATGACAATCTCGAATTTCTCGCGATCCAAGCCGGCCGCTTCCGCCGCGTCGATGTATCTTCCCAACATGCCCATCGCCAATTCGCTGGGCTCCGCCACGAGCACAATCGACGCAGCCAACTGCAATACCTTGGCCCACTCCGCACCGTTCACGAAACCCATGTCGACCACAACGCAATCAAAAGCGCTTCCCGCAATTTCGATAAGCCTTGCAAGACCTTCAATCGTGACGGCCAACCTTTGCTCGACGCGGAGCGGAGCGTGCAACGCTCCGGCCAGGACAGAGATTGCAGATTTGTGTTTCGTCATCATGCTTGCGAGGAGCTCTTCGTCGAGGCGGTCGATGCGTCCGAGAGCATCGAGAATCGTGAAGCGCGGATCGAAAGACAGCATCAGCGAAATCTGGCCGAAGGGCCGCGCGTAGTCGAGAAGGGCCACGCGTTTCCTGGACGCCTGCGCGATCTGCACGCTGAGGTTGAGCGCGAC
>DATKPM010000039.1:0-3071 GCA_035524135.1 Candidatus Acidiferrum sp.
CTGGTGAACGCGGACAGCCGGGCGACTTTGTGGGCGCTGGTGCGGACCTACAGTTCGCTGCTGGCGCGAATCGAGGAGCGGGGATTCGACGTTTTTTCGGAACGCGTTTCGCTATCGAACGCCGAAAAAATTCAGTACCTGGTCATTGCGGGAATGAGCGGACGGTGGAAAAGGGATGCCCTTGCAAAGCGTACTGGTGATCGGTGGCGGGCTGGCGGGAATGAGCTCCGCCGTCGCGCTGGCTGAGGCGGGCTTCCGCGTCCAATTGCTCGAAAAGCGTCCGCATCTGGGCGGGCGCGCGACTTCCTACACGCTGCCGGACGGAAGCGAAGTCGACAATTGCCAGCACGTGACGCTTGGGTGTTGCACGAATCTGGCGGATTTTTACCGGCGCGTCGGCGCGGCCGAGAAAATCCGGTTTTACGACCGGTTGTATTTCGTCGACAAGCAAGGCAAGAGGTCGACGATCGAAGCGTCCTGGCTGCCGCCGCCATTGCACATGGCGCCCTCATTTGTGAAGTTCGGTGCGCTCCGCCTGGCGGACAAGCGAGCCATTGCCTCGGCGCTGCTGGCCATCGCGCGGTCGGGTGGAAAGCCTGCGAACATCGACGGCGTTTCCATGCTTGACTGGCTGCACCGGATGAAGCAGACGCCCGGAGCAATCGAGCGTTATTGGCGAGTCGTGTTGGTCAGCGCGCTCGATGAAGAGCTCGCGCGGATGGACGCCCGCTATGGAATCGAGGTCTTTTGGAAGGCGTTTCTTGGAAACCACTGCGGCTATCGAGTAGGGATTCCGACGGTCCCGCTGGCCGATCTCTATGAGGGCGGCCGCCAGGCAGTGGAGAATCAGGGCGGAGAAGTGAAGTTGCGGTGCAGCGTGCGGGAAATTCGTATCGAGGGAGATCGTTTTGCTGGGGTTGTTCTGGACGGAGGAGCGATGCTGCAGGCCGATGCGTGCATCGTGGCAGTGCCGCAGGAGGCGTTGCTGAACCTTTTGCCCAAGGAAATGGGGGAAGCGGGCGAGCCTCTCGAAGGAGCGTCGCATCTTGAAAACTCACCCATCACCAGCGCGCACTTCTGGTTTGATCGCCCTGTGATGACCGAACCGTTCCTGACGCTGCTCGACCACACCACGCAGTGGATATTCAACAAGACGGTGTTGATGAATGGCCCGAATCAACGCAACGGAAACGGCCCCGGAAAAGAAGCCGGGGGGCGCGGGCAATACCTTCAGTTGGTGATCAGCGCGTCATACGATCTGGTCGAGCGCTCGCGGCAAGAGATCATCGACATGTGCAGAAGGGAACTGGCGGAAGTCTTGCCCGCGACAAAGAACGCGGTGGTTGTGAAAGCAACCGTGATCAAGGAAGTGAACGCCACGTTTTCTCCCGTTCCCGGTGCCGACCGCTGGCGCCCAAAGCAAAATATCGGACTGCCGAACTTTTTTGTGGCAGGCGATTGGACCAGCACAGGTTGGCCCGCAACGATGGAAGGAGCTGTGCGCAGCGGCTATCTGGCGGCCGAAGCTCTCTCGGCGGCAGCAGGGCGAAGCGACAAATTTCTGCGGCCGGACTTGCCGTTTGAGGGCCTTTGCAGGATTTGGGCCGATAAGGCGGCAAAGAACGCGCGCGCGAACGATCCGTATGGACCTGGTGACGTACGATCGGCCATTAAGAAAGAAGGGAATGACGAGTAGCGGGATGTGTTTAGGCGTATGATGGACCATCCCCTTGGAGGTACGTATGGAGCGGAAGTATAGGCAGAGGGGCTACGAAGACCGCGAAGCCCGCGAGAAGAAGCGCGAGCGGAGCGAGCGGCCTAACGCCGAGCCCAAGCCGAAGCGGCAGGATCTGTTGGGGCCGCGGACGCCCCGCATGGTGGGAACAGTGATGCGGGCGCGGTGTTCGAGCTGCGGAGCCGTTCTGGCGCCGGGCTTCGACCAGAGCGGCCAGTGCCCGCGGTGTCACGCGGAGCTTCACAGCTGCAAGCAGTGCGTGCATTTCGATACAGGCAAGCAGTTCGAGTGCACGCAGCCGATTCCGGAGCGGATTGCGAAGAAGGACGCGAAGAACGACTGCAAATTCTTTGAATTCCGCATGACGGTGGAAAAGGACACCTCGCCAGTCACCTACGCGAGCAAAGCTCCGGCGGCAGAGACAACTAGCCCTTCCCGCCCGCACGATGCGCGCAAGGCGTTTGAGGACCTCTTCAAGAAGTAGCTTTTTCTCCGAAAGCCAAGAAGGAAAGTCCGGGAATGTCGCGGACGTGTGTGCGCTTGCGTCTCGACGGTGCGCGGGACAGACGATACCGCTCCAAACATCGGGGCCGCTGGCAATTCGCATCAGTGGTTGCAAGGAGCGCAGCGCGGAGTTACCCTGAAATTGCCGCAAAGCCAGTGCCCCTCCGCTTGGCAGGCCAGCGCAAACCAAGGTGCACGAATGAAAACCTCCTACAGCAACATGCATGGCGATTACCGGGAAACAGTGGAAAAGGAAGCGAATCATCATATCGAGAAACTCAACCGCATCCTGAAACACTACGGGCAGGACGCGGTGCAACTCCACGCCTCGCTCGAGAAACAGCCGCGGACTTCGCAATTCGAGGTGGCGTTGAACCTGACGCTGCCGACAGGCGCTCTGTATGCCAGCGCGGTCGGCGCGGATGTGCGCAGTGGAACGAAGGCGGCGTTCGCCGAACTCGAACGCCAGGTGAAAAAACACCAGCAGAAAGTGCGCAAGGATTACCTCTGGAAGCGAAAACGCGGCAGGGCTGCGCCGCGATTGAGCGACGTGCCGTCGGAAGGTTGAACGACGGCCGCAGGCGCTCTACCCAGCTTTCAACGAAACTTCCCTCTCACGTAAAAGCCCGCACGTGTGCGCGGGCAATTGATGGGTTGCTCGCGCTCCGTCGGGCACGCTAGAATTGATAAGCACCTAGACCTGCCGGATTGCCAAGACCACAACGGGTTTTTGTGCGCCGAAACAGTTTTGCCGCCAGGGGCGTAGCTCAGTGGTAGAGCAGCGGCCTTTTAAGCCGAAGGTCGTGGGTTCGATCCCCACCGCCCCTACCAA